>NZ_CALFBQ010000007.1 GCF_937951745.1 uncultured Chloroflexus sp. | reverse complement strand
GCGACTTGCCACCGATTCTGCTCGGTAATGGCAGCCAGAAATAGCCCTAGCAACACGATCGGGACACCAAACGCAATCCCAAGCTGTTGCCATATCAATCGATTCCGAAATGGCGACGCATTAACGTTCCATTCGAGGAGTAGTTTGGCATGATTCACAGCAGCCTCTCTTCCCGTGCAGACCGGTTTATGGCCTGCACGATACATGAACGAGAGACCGCTGAAAAGGGGAACGTTGTCAACCGTTAGCAGATATGTTACGACGGTGCCTGACGCTCTCATCCCATTTCCAGCTCGCGCCGGCCTAATGTGCTCATACGACCCCACATCACTGCCAACGCTGCCACGGCAAACGGCATCAGCTCAACAGTTGCCATCAACGCCACATCCTCGGCAAGCGTCGTCTCTTCGTCGAGGAAGCGCAGCACACGCTGGATCGGGTTATGACGGAACAGATTGGCAAAAAAGCGATGCCCCGGTGTGCGGCCCGCATCGAGCACATTGAGCAGCACGCTATCCATCCACGCATGGCGGTTGAAGCGCGGTTGTGGGTAGAACGGGTGGCCGTGCTTAAGCAAACTCTCAACAATCTGCCGCGTCTGCCATTGAATGCGTTGGAAGGTATAGCCAGTAGACGGCTTGCTCATCCCGCCGGCGGTGCCGATATTGAGCACGTGAGGGCTAGGACGCAACGGCAGCGGTACATCACTCATCGGGATGACGCCATATTCGATGTGGGTAATCTCGTACCGGTCGATCCCTAACTGTTCAGCAATGTACCGCTGCAAGCCGGCTTCATACTCGGCTTGGCTGACCAATTGTGGCGAAAAGATAGTGTACTCGACAAGTGCAGTATGGGTATCGAACGGCAATACGTAGCCAAACCGCACATCGTTTGACTGCGGGATGCGAAAGTCCATAAAGGTAGCTGCTTCGGCGTCGAACACCGGTTGCGGGGTCGTGATCACCCACCCTTTAAAATGCTGCAACCACGAATGATAGCCGGGAGGCGCTGGCATCGGTCGATACACACTGTTGAAGCCAAATCGTGCCGTATAGGTCTTCCCGCCAACAGTGACCGCCACCCCGTTAGGCACGTCAATAAACCGCTCGACCGTGCCTTGCAGGCGGGTAATCTGCGGACGCTGCGCCATCCATTCTTCAACAAAACGATAAAAATCGATCCCCTGTATCAACTTGTACTGATACGGAGCGATCGCCAATCGCGCTGACCAGTGTTTGTCGTACAGCCAAAGATGATCCCAGCGTCGTGACACCACTGCTTCAAATGGGCCGGTTCCTATTTCCCAAAAGCACCATGTGCGATCGTTGCGCCGCATTTGGTTGGGGTCTATCAAGAGGATCGTGTGTTCGGCCAGTGCGCTCTGCCCAAGGTGATAGGCCAAACTGAGACCGGCGGCACCGGCGCCGGCAATGATGTAATCGTAGTCCATACGCCCTGTTCTCCCTGCGGCCATTTGGCCTGCCCTCTTTGCATTATAACCCGGAGTGCTATACTAAAAGCGGCAAGATCGACCCAATGCTGGTCGATTGGCCCATTCGTCGCCTATCTTTAAGAGGTTTTGTATGGGAGCAGTCATCAACGCCAGCGTTCGCCTACGAGAGGGCCTTCACTTTACCGCCGTCGCCAATTCAGGCCGCCCGATTGAACTCGATAGCCCCCATGAGGGCAATACAGATCTGGTCGGTCCTTCGCCAATGGAGACGGTGCTTATGGCGTTGGCCGGTTGTTCAGCAATGGACGTGATCAGCATTTTGCGAAAAAAGCGCCAACCGGTGGCCGGGCTGGAAGTGCGCGCCCAAGGGGTGCGCGGCGACGAGTACCCTAAACCGTACACCGAAATCGAGCTGGTCTACCGCTGCGCCGGTGAGGTTGATCCGGCGGCGCTCGAACGCGCGATCGAGTTGTCACGCGACCGCTATTGCCCAGTCTGGCGTATGCTTGGCGCCACGGTGGATATTCGCTATCGCTACGAGATCGTGCCGTCGTTGGATGAGGCAAACTAGCGCGTTCCAGTCGGCAGCACCGAGACGGCCCAGCGGGCCGTCTTTTTTACCCCACCACCCTTCGCCCGCTGTTCACGCTCCTGTCTACGCTCTTGTTGATGCACGCCTGTTATGCTGCTTGACGTGAACAAGCTATGCTGAACAGGAGCACTAACTGTATGACGTGGATTATTGACGCTTCCCACTCGACTGTGACCTTTTCGGTTCGCCACATGATGATCTCGAAGGTGCGTGGCCGCTTTAGCCGGTTTGACGGCACGGTCCATTTTGATGAGCAGAACCCGGCCAATTCGTCGGTCAATGTCACCATCGACGCGACCAGCATCGACACCCGCGACGAGCGGCGCGACGGTCACCTGATGTCGCCCGACTTCCTCGATGTCGCCAACTATCCAACGATCACGTTTGCCAGCAAGCGAGTTGAGATCATTGATGAGACGCATGGCCGCATTATCGGCGATCTGACCATCCGCGGCGTCACTCGCGAAGTGACCCTTGAGGTTGAATACAACGGCCAATCGAAGTCGCCGTGGGGCACGATCAGCGCCGGCTTTAGCGCCAGCACCAAGATCAACCGCAAAGACTGGGGCCTGACGTGGAATGTCGCGTTGGAGACGGGTGGCGTACTGGTTGGCGACGAGGTGACCATCGAGATCGAGATCGTCAAGCAGGTGCCGCAAGAGGAGTCGGTCGCAGCGTAAGCCACTGGTCCATTATCCCGTCGCTACAGTGGGAACACAAAAAACTGGTATACTTGATCATGAAGCCGCGTGACGCGGCTTCGTTCGTGGAACATATCTGGTGAGGAGGCTATGTCGCTGCAACCTATCGTCGTCTACGGCACCAACTGGTGTCCTGATTGTCGCCGCGCTCAGCGTGTGCTTGACCAGCATGGCGCGCCGTATACGTACATCAACATCGAACACGATCCGGACGCAGCCGAGTTTGTCGTGAAGGTCAACAACGGCAATCAGAGTGTGCCGACGATCGTCTTCCCCGATGGTTCGATTTTGGTGGAGCCATCGAACCGGGCTTTGCAAGAGAAATTGAGCCAGTTGGCGTAATTGGTAGGGGCAGAGCGCTGCTCTATCCGCATCAGGCAGAGCAGCGCTCGTTGCTGAAGCGGGCACAGTAGCAGGGTACAGCGGCGCTGTGCCCGTACTGTTTCCTGTTTAGTGTTCCTCAGAACGTTTGGCTGTTTGTGCGCTGTAGGTGCTCTCGAAAATCTTATCAGCGTTGCCGGCCTCAAATCCTTCGCGGCGATGTTCGCGACGCAGTTCGTGCGATGGCAGATTGGCAAAGGCATCAAGCGGGCGCCGCTCGGCAAATTCGACATACGACCCCGCAATTTGGTGGCGCTCGCCGCCGGCGAATTCGGCCCAGATCATCTCGGCGACGGTGCTCGACTGTAACAGTTTGCCATCGGGGCTGACCTTTATCTTGCCGCCGGCGTCGTTGAGCTTGAAGCCGTGCCGTTCAAGGAAGGCGTTGAAATCGGCAATGGTGTTGTAGCCGTTAGGTAAATTATGCACCGTAATCGTAAAGTGATTGAGGTAGTAGCGGTTGTAGATCACCCACGCGGCATACTCACTCTCGACGGCCAAGCGTTGATAATCGGCCCACGTGGGCAAGCGCCAGAGCGGACGGTGCAGGAAGTCATCTACCCGCGCCGCATCATCCAAATCGAGCGAATCAACCGGATCAGCGGTCACTTCATCGGTATAGCTGCGAATAATAGCTGCCGCTTCCGGCGAAAGATCGCTAACACGCAACTCAGAGATGAAGATGCGCGGCAGATCAGGGCGTGGCGGAGAGTACCAGAAGGCATCGAGCTTCTTGGCCGGGAAGTGATAGCGGTCGCGCCGCTCGTAACCGTAGTGCAGAAAAATCTTCTCGAGCGAGCGAATGCCAAGCTGCGGTACTCCCATCGTGCGGAACGCGATATGGTCATTCTCGATCTCTTCAGGGGAAGCAATAATCCCTTCGGCGACCATCGCCTGCGCGATAGCAGTCACATCCGGCACCCGCTCACGGTAACGGCGCATCAGTCCAGCTAATACCTGCTCGAAGATGTAGATGCGGTCAGTGGTTGTCGTCGTCATAGCTCCTCGCCTACAATAATCACCACCACACCGGCGTGGTGGCATATTCATAGTGGTATCTTACCTTACCACCGGAGCTATGCGGTATCGGTCAAAAGTTGCACTCGACGGGGCCAAGCCATCACATATGGGCAGAGCAGCGCTCTGCCTCTTACGACACCGCCACCACCGAATAGATCAACGGCAGCCAAACTCGCACCTCGGTACCGTGGCCGGGACGTGAAATAATCGTCACCTGCCCATCGAGCGCCGCCGCCCGCTCGCGCATCTGGCGTAACCCCAAATGGCCAGCCGGTGGCTCTTCGCCGGGATTAAAACCAACCCCATCATCACGCACGTGAATAATCAGACCATGATCGCGCACGCCGAGTTTCACCCATACCCGGCGCGCTTGGGCGTGTTTCGCCGTATTGTTTAACGCCTCCTGCACAAACCGAAACGCCGCCAATTCCAATACTGGCGGCAGATCGGGCGGTAGTTCGTTCAAATCAATGCTAATATCCCAGTCGTTTTGCTCGGCGAACTCAGCCACAAACCGGCGTAGGGCACCGGTAAAGCCGAGTTGACCAATTTCAATTGGGCGAAGGGCAAAGATCGCGCGCCGCAATTCTTCTATCTGCGCCCGCAGATTGGCTTTGAACGTGGCAAATTCTTCACGGAGTCGGGCCGGGTCTTGTTCAAGCCAATCTTCCCACAAATTGATCCGCATGCGCATGAAAGCCAGCGACTGGGCCACACCATCATGCAGATCACGAGCGATACGGGTTCGTTCGGCACTGATTGCCCGTTCAACTGCTGCCACACTCGCGATAGCTCGATCACGCCGCCGACTATTTACGATCGCTTCAGCCAGCTCGCTGGCAACCGTCGCGAGTAAGGGTTGACGCGCTTCGTACAGTGCAGTTTCACCCTCCTTGAGAAACGCTTCGATCCAACCGATGGGCTGCACTTGCCGTTCGGCAAGGGGGAGAATAAGACAAGATGCCCAACCGCACAGGTATTGCGGACGCAATATCGTTGGCTGTGCCGGCAAGGTTGGCATTATCCGTAAGCCAAATGCCGCTCGTGCTCGTTCGAGGGCGCCAGCATCGATGCCGGTCACCCGTGCCGTATACGGCTGGCCCTGCTCATCGGTTAGCACAATCGTCGCTGCGGCAGCATCGACCAACCGCGCCGGCAGCGTGATCGCGTAATCAAGTACCTCATCAAGCGTAGCACTTGATGCTACGCGCTGGTTAATCTCGTACAACAGTTCTAGCCGCTCGTTACTCTCGCGCAACGCTTCGAGCATCCGCGCTTCGTTCGAGATCCGCTCACGCTCTTGCCGGATCGCCCAACTGAACACGATCCAAATCGCGGCAAACGCGAGCACCCCCCATACAATCGGATCAACCGCCCGCCCAGCCGGTGTCTCCATTGCTGTATCAAACAATAATCCTTCAACCAGCCGGGTGAGTGCAAACAGCAACCCGACCACCGCTGCAAACGGCCAGCGCAGCCGAACGAGTAATTCGATAGTGTTCCGCGGCGGCGATTTCATGGGTAGCTCACTAGCACTCGTTCAAACGCTCGATAGTGTAATGGCAACGCCTGCTCAAGATGTCGGTCAGCCACTGCCCATGTATGTGCGCCATCGGGCAAGGCAGCTACCGGCACAGCGTTTGCGATACCCAACGTCGCCAATGCGCGCAAGAGATACTCGCCGCGGTAGAAATTAGAACCCCACGGCTCGATATGTTCAGGGCCGTATTGTATCATCCACGTAATTCGTCGCAGTGCCGCCCGATCAGCTTGTAGTAACAGGCAAACCGGATTATGCATACGCATACGTTCCGGGTCACGCGGACGCCCAAGCGCCGGATCGAACATCGTCGCGTTGAGCAGGGTATCGTAGCGCCGCGCCATTCGCCCGCCGTCGCTGGCATACGGAAACGAGCCATCGTAGGCGCTGACGCTGACAAACAGCTCAGGGCGGAGCGCCACTGCCTTGACTGCCATATAGCCACCGAGCGAGAACCCGGTCAGTGCCCGCGCTGCTGGATGCGCACCGAATTCGCGCTCTAATAACGGCAACACCTCATCGAAAAAGAAGGTGGCGAAGCGGCCACTGCCAACACCGGGGGCATCGGCTAGCGCCGGCGCGACAAAATCGGCCAACAAACCGGGAATGCGATTATCGGCGCTCGCCAAACCGGGCATTGCCAACAACAACGGCCCCACCTCACCGCGCGCCCGTACCCGCTCGTAGACATCAATCGCGCTGCCGATCCGGCTCTCATCTTCACGCCGGTTGACCCACTCGCGCTCGTGGCCGCGCAGCAAATAGACCACTGGCAGCGGCGGCCCGTCTGGCTGATAATCTGGCGGCGCATAAACATACATCCGCCCGGTCACACCTAACGCTGCGCTCGGCCATTCCAACAGGCGAGCGCGTGGATCAATCTCCATACTCCTGCTCCGGTCTTCACGTTGATGCTAAACGCAAAGGCGCAAGGATGCAAAGCTACGCTAAGGCCCAGAGAGTGCACCTAGTATGTCCCCCCCACCTCACACCCTTCGCTCCCTTCGCGCTCTGGGCCCTTTGCGTTAGGCCGACATTGCACTCTGCGCGCTTTTCGGCACTACTTGCTTTGGCTCGCACGCGGGGGTAAAGTGTGCTACATGTATAGGCCCAGCGTTCCACCAAAGACTTGAGGACGCCCAACTTGCGTATATCTTCCTCACCCCCAACACCCTTCGCGCTCTGTGCATCTTTGCATTTCCCATCCTTCGCACCCTTCGCGCTCTATGTGCCTTTGCGTTGCTTCCTTTACGCCTTAGCCCCCCCGCACCTAAACCTCAGCGATGGCCTGCCGCGATTTAGCCTGTTCGCGCAAAATAAACTTCTGAATTTTGCCGGTCGAAGTCTTCGGTAACGGCCCAAAGGTAAACTTCTTTGGAATCTTATAACTCGCCAACAACTGCCGACAATGCTGTTGCAACTCCTCTTCCGTCACAGAAGCCCCCTCGCGCAATTCGATAAACGCATGCGGCACTTCACCCCACTTCGGATCAGGGGCTGCCACTACCGCCGCTAGCATCACCGCCGGATGCTTATACAGCGCATCCTCAACCTCGATCGACGAAATGTTTTCACCGCCCGAAATGATAATATCCTTTGCCCGATCGGTAATCTTGATGTAGCCATCGGGATGCACCACTGCCAGATCGCCAGAATGGAACCAACCACCCCGAAACGCCATTTCAGTCGCCGATGGGTTCTTGAGATAACCTTTCATCACAATATTACCGCGGAACATGACCTCACCCATCGTCTCGCCATCCCACGGCACCGGCTTCATCGTCACCGGATCGAGCACACTAATCGCCTCTTCAGCATGATAATTCACCCCCTGCCGCCCATTCAAACGCGCCTGCTCTTCAATCGGCAGTGATACCCACGCTGGTTGCTTGGCGCACACCGCCGCCGGGCCATAGGTCTCGGTCAGACCGTACACGTGGGTAATGTCAAAGCCAAGCTCAGTCATCGCCTGCAGCACCGCCACCGGCGGCGGTGCAGCCGCAATTAATCCGCTCACCTTATGCGTACCTTGACCGGCGCGCCAGTGGGCCGGCGCATGATTAGCAATCAGCGAATGGACAATCGGCGCGCCACAGTAGTGCGTCACGCGATACTGTTCAATCGCGTGCCAAATCAACTTGGCATCCACCTTCCGCAAACAGATGTTCGTCCCCGCGTTCGCCGCCATCGTCCACGGGAAGCACCAGCCATTGCAATGGAACATCGGCAGCGTCCACAGATAAACGGCATGGTGCGGCATTCCCCACGAAACGATATTCGAGAGTGCATTGAGATACGCCCCGCGATGGTGATAGACCACGCCTTTAGGATTAGCGGTCGTGCCCGACGTATAATTGAGCGAAATCGCCTCCCACTCATCAGCGGGATAGATCAGCTCGAACTGCGGATCGCCACTCGCCAGAAATTGCTCATAATCGAGCGCACCAAGCCGGTCACCGGGGCCAGTGTACTCTGGATCATCCACATCGATCACCAACAACGAACGGCCCAACCGGTCAAGCGCGTCTTTCACCACCGGGGCAAACTCGCGGTCGGTGATCAACACCTTGGCTTCGCCGTGATCAAGAATAAACGCGATGGTCGCTGCATCGAGCCGGACATTAATCGTATTGAGTACCGCACCGGCGCCGGGCACGCCGAAATGGCACTCGTACATCTCTGGCGTATTGCTCAGCACAGCCGCCACCGTATCGCCGTGACCAACCCCGGCGGCGCGTAGAGCCGACGCCAATCGCCGTACACGCTCATAGACCTGTACCCACGTATAGCGACGCTCGCCGTGGATTACTGCCGGCAACTGCGGATGCACCAGCGCTGCCCGTTTCAGAAACGACAATGGCGTCAGCGGCACATAATTCGCAGCGTTTTTCTCCAATCCGATGTCGTAGATGTTACCCATGACCTCCTCCTGCGCTCGCGCTGTGGCATGCGCTGCACCACCCATGCAACAGCCAACAGCGAATCACACCTTCGCGGTTTTACTTTTAGATCCAAATGATATGTATAGTATCTCCTATAACCCGCCCCCACGCAAGTAAGAGCATAGCGGTGCAATGCCCCCAGCCAGCCAGTAGAGACGGCGCAGTACGCTGCTCACAGTTAGTACGATCCGTCTGCCGCTCTGCCCCAACTAGGCCGTAAGGGCAGAGTGCTGCTCTGCCCCCACTTCCCGCTCACATTAACGAATCTCTATCGCAAGACCGATTGACAACGTGATCAAACGGTGTATACTTCACATACGGGTTACGGGGATGCTCTGGTTTCGACAGGGAGTGAACGTCGTAGACTGCAGGTCGTGCCGCCCAGTCACGTAAAAGGGGCAAGGCAATAACTGCCAACAATAACACTCGGGTTCAGCCTCGGCTGGCCCTCGCTGCCTAAGAGATTTGGCAGCGCGCTCCCCGCAGCTCCCCCGATGGCTGCGGCTTGAGCGTCATGAGTCGGGTGCTCCGGTAGCGCTCGCCTAAGCGCGACCGGCTAAGACAATAGGCTGGCCCACCGGTCGCTCTGCCACTCGCGCGACCACGGGCGAGATAAAGCGAGGGGCTAAACCTGTAGATGTCTACGATCTAGCTTTCTGGACGGGGGTTCGACTCCCCCCATCTCCACCAATCAAGGGTTGTGAGGCTTCACAGCACGCAGGGCGATCAGATGATCGTCCTGCGTGTTGGTTTTACTGCGCTCACCCCACCCCCTCTCCCGCAAACGCGGGGCGTAACGGCAGGCCGGGTTGAGTTGGTACTCGTTGCCAATCCCTCTCCCGCAGGCGCGGGGCGTAACGGACGGGCGGCTAGAGACGTGGCCTGAGACGATCCCCTCTCCCGCAGGTGCGGGATGAAACGCCACGGCGCGAAGCAAGCCAAGACGCAGAGGGATGAAACGCCACGGCGCGAAGGACGCAAAGGGCGAAAAGGAGTTTTGAATGAGGAGCATCCTTGACGCCCTCGGCGGTAAATGTCTTACCCCATCCCTTACCCCTCCCCTATGTTCGGGCCTTTTGTGTCTTTTTGTGGCTATGCCTCTCAGCAGCTTGCTCGCTCCCGCCGTCAGGTAGGTGTGGGGACTAAGAAGGTGAGAGACGAAAACTCAAATTCCCCTATCCATGTGACCGTACATGTCACAACGCCCTGCTATCCTGTACATAGCCGAATCGCACGACGACATATCGTAATTTTAGAACTAGGCTGCAACCCTGCGGTCAGGTATGCTAATTACAACAGCGTTGCGGTGCCTGTGACCATCAGCATCTCGTAAAGGAGCTTGTATGGCCACCCAACCACCCGATCCTTCTCCTATCCCACCCCACCATTTCGCGACGCGCTGGCTCGGACGTGCGCTCTTGCAAACGCCAGAACTTGTTGTCTTACTACCGTGTATGGTGTGGATTAAAGTTACCGGCTGGTCACCGGTAGCGTTAACGTTTGGCGCATTGAGCGGTCTTTGGTTTCTTGCTCGTTATCTGCTGTTATGGCGCGCCTGGCAGCACTTTCAGAACGGACACTACCACAAAGTCACTGCTTTGGCCAGCACCGCGCACCGCATGTACCCCTACTCCGCGGAGGTGTACTGGCTGTTGGGTATTAACGCGTTACAACGCAATCGCATCAAATTAGCTGTTGAGTATCTCCAGCAGGCTTGCCGGCTTGATCAGGATAACCCTAAGTTCTACGCTGCGCTAGCTGCTGCGCATGTCTTAGCCGAAGAAACGGACGCAGCACTCCGCTGTGCGCGGTATGCGCGCTATTTGCAACAAAGCATGTCTGAGGCAACTATGACTCTGAGTAATTGCGCTAAAGAGGATCGGCAGATCGAGAACTATTTGCGCGCTGCGCTCCCCTATGCCCGCCGCCCATCTGATCGCGCCGTCATCTATTGCGCGCTCGTCGACCACTTACTCAAGACTGGGCGACGCACCGAAGCGGTCTCCTACCTTGCACAAGCGATCCGGCTGGCCCCGGCTTGTCCGCCTGCCACTCGCAGCTCATTGCACTACCAGCTTGGTACGCTGCTTTGGCAGTGCGGCGAAACTGAAATGGCCAACGAGCAATTCCGCGCCAGCCTGAAGGTTGACCCGCACGGCCTGTATGCCGCCAAAGCATGGCGTGCAGCGACGCTTGGCCTTGCCGATCAGGCAGCGACGCCGGATTGCGGGCAGCCACAGGCACGCGGCGAGGTCATTGAGTTTGCACCGGAACAGGAAAAAGTTTCAAACTCGGCGTAGCACGAGCAATCGGCTCAGTCACCTAACAACCGGAAGGAAATAGCGCATATTACTATCATCACGCGCTCGTCAACAGAATCGAAAGGCCAACGAGGAAAAGAATGATCACCTCCTTGTTGGCCCGATTCGTTTATTCGTTTACTCATTCCCCCATTCGTTGGATATAATCGAGCGGGTTTTGGTTCACCCACCGGCCATCGCGCCAGACCCATACCTGATAGTCGAGGTGCGGCCCGCTCGACATACCGGTCGAACCGATGTAGCCGATCAGATCACCGGGATTGACCCACTGCCCATCGCTGACCGCAAAGCCGGCAAGGTGAGCGTAGCCGGTGCGGTACTGCTCATTCGTCACCCAAATGTGATTGCCGGCTGGCCAGCTCTCGCGCGTCAACGTCACGCGCCCGGCATGGGTCGCATACACCGGTTGGTTCCACGTCCCTTCGGGATCAGCTTTGCCGTCGCCATCGCTATCAAGGGCGAGATCGATCGCACCCCAGACGCTAGCCGGCGCATGCGTCCCCACCCCATATCCTTGCGTTATCACCGTATGAGCTGCCCGCAACGGGTTGCCGCTTGGCACGAGCGCCGCATCGAAGCCGCGTCCTTGGGGCTGGGCCACACCGACTAACGCCTGAGCCGGCGCTGCTGCCGCATTGGCAACACTCGCCTCGCCAGCGCCCACCGGGCCGCGCCAGCCGCTCAACACGCGCCGGTTACTGTTGGCCATGCCGAGTAAGACAAAGGCAGCGAGCGCGATGATAAGGATGATTGCGATGTTCCGCATAGAACTTCTGAGTGTATGGTTGCCAATACTATGATGGAGTGCGGCAGTTGCACTGCCGCATCAAGAACTAGTATTACCCCACGATGCCCTAGACACTTCATCACGGATTAGACCAGCGCAGCAAAAGCTGTAGACCAGCGTCTTCAGGTTTCACATCGTAGCGACAAGCGTCTGAGACCAAACCGGTACAACGCAATACCGCCACGTCGTGACCTCACGGCACCTGCCCGGCTCGCCACCGGTCAACAAGGCTCGTCACCACGGTAATATAGCCCTGCACATCATTCTCAAAGGACGGCGCGTAGATCGGAATCACGTCGGCTACCGTCTGCAAGCCACGCCCGCGGATATATTCCACGTCGATGAGGCGATACCAATCAGCAATCCCGGTCTCCCAATCGGGATAATCGCGGAAGCGGCCATAGCAGGTAGGATAGCCGGCGCAGATAATGTTGCCGACATTGTGGGTCGTGCTGCCATCTGGCTTGCGCCCGGCCCAATTGAGGTTGGTGCCCGCGCTGCTCTCGTGGATGAAGAACGCGACGGCGTAAGCCGGATCGATGTTATATTCAACACCCAGCCGGTACCAGATCTCGCCAGTGCCAGCCGCTGGCGAGTCGTAGCTGCGCAAAATCTGGTCGATCTGCGCCGGCGAGAGGCTAGGAGCAACGCGCAACCGGTGATCACCCGGTGACGGCATAGCAGCCAAAGCCATATTCGCGGTCACTTCCTGGCTGCCGATGCCAGTACGATTGTACTGGAAACTCAGAATTGGCGATGAAGGCGACACCATCCACGCAAGGGCGATCACCACCACACTTATCACCCCAACCACGGCCATGACCAGCGGGTGGCTGAACCAGCCAGCAACCGGTGACGGTGTGAATCGCCGCGCCGGTAGCGGCAATGCTATTTCTTCAGCAAACACCTCATTTGGCAACCGTTCGGCGAACGTGGTAGAGACAGAGCGAACAGGTTGCGCAGGCCGTTCGGCAACGGCTACCTCTGCTGTTGTGCGGGTGCGGGCTGGTTCGTATTGGACTGGCGTTAATGGCTCACGCGCCATCGGAGCCTGCGCTGCCCCGTATCCGCCGGCACCACTCTTCACCGGCGAGCAAGGGGTAGCGGCTATATCCGCTTGGGATGTACGTACCCCGAGCGTGGATATTGGTCGTGTACTGCCAGTTGGTGCGCTTGACCTACCTGCTTGCTCGGTACCACCACGCACCGACGCGCGATCTGGCACAGTACGGCGCGGTTGGGATGCGCTTGCCGAACGCACTGGCCGCTGAGCTCGCTCGTATGCTGCCCGTACATCGTCTGGCACGCGCAGACCGGGCAGCGCTTCTAGCGCGCGCACGCAGTGGGGCCGCTCGGCGAACGCCACGTCGAGATCGGCGGTCAGATCGGCCAGTGGTTGCGACGGAACGCGCTCGGTAGCTGGGTCTTCGATTGGGAAAAGCGGTTGACCCAATTTTCGAGGCCGCTTACGGTGAGGGTGCGCGCTCACTTGCTCCGCTCCTGCGCCAGCCGGTGCCACTCTTCCGGGGTGGGCAAACGAAACATGCCATCACGGTTGAGATAGACCAGTTGTTCGTGGTGGATGGTGACCAACAGATCGGCAAGACCGTCACCATCGATATCCTCTAATGATAATACCACAGGCGTCAGATCTTCGTGTAACCCAAACAGGTAGGGGCCTTGCCACGTCTGCGCTTGGGCCGGATCGCCGCCGGGGAAGGCAACGATCACCACCTGCCGGTCGAGATTCATCGCAATGAAGCGCGACGGCTGGCCAACCCGCTCCGCAGGCAAGCCCGCGTAGCCGGTGAGATGCGTGGTGCGCGGACGCCCATACCGCCAATCGTCGATTATGATACGACCAAAATCGGCGACAGTTCCCACAACGACAATCAAGGCCGCCACTGCCAACACCGTCACCATCCCTTTGATGATACGACCAGCCGCATCTACGCGCCGCGTCGGTTGCAATTCTCGACTGGTGGTCGCCATGCCAGCCCTCCTTTCGCGATCATCACGTTGCGACCTGCCCTGCCGCACTACTCTTCCCGTGGCGCCGATCAGTGATGACCGGTTTAATGAACACTTTTTTTTCTCGAACAGGTCGAACAATTGTTCTAATTGTAGCAAGAAACACGCGGTTCGTCAAGCGGTTGTTTTGCGTTGTAATCGGGCAAATCCGCTATAGAAACTGAACGCTGGTAGTACGATGGTTCGCCGGGCAGGTACAATATGAACAATTAGTAATGCGTGCTCGCGCCAGCGCCGGCGCTTGTCTCCACCCGCGCAACGGCAGTTTCCCGTAAGTTTTTTCATCGATAAGGAGTGCTATGCGGTATCTGCTTGATCAACGCTCATACGAGGAAATGTTGGCCCGCAAGAGCCATCCCCGTGATTGTTACGTGCGCAATCAAGAGTATTGCCACCACCTCTATATCGATGGCGTCAAACACACGGTCGCCCGCGCGTATATGCCTGCTTGAAAGAAGCACAAGCCAAAAATGACATTGACGCGCTGCTTCACTTGCAGATGCATGTGACCGACCTCGAACGCTTGATTGGCGAAGCGCGCGCTCGCGGCGAGAATGTGGCTGCGCTGCGTATGCTCGGCGACCCACCGCCCTCTGATGATGAAGCTCGCCCCCAAATGAGCAATTCGTTTCTGCCGCTACAGCCGGCCACGATTGATGAGACCGGCCTGAACCGCACCTTCCTTACCGAGCAATTTTTGCGCATTCTTTACAATAAAGGCCGCGCTACCGGCATGGAATTGGCCGAGTCGATGGGGCTGTTTTACCGCGTGATCGAACAGATCATTATTGATCTGCGCAATGTCGAACAGATCGATATCGTCGGCCAGCGCGGGTTTGGCGATATTAACTACGAATATGTCTTGACGCCGCGCGGCCACACCGCAGCTCAAGCAGCAATGGAAAAAGTGCAATATGTTGGCATCTGCCCAGTGCCGCTCGACAAGTGGATTGAGTCGGTCAAAGCACAGACGGTGAAGAATGTCAAAGTTACTCGCCGCAATATCCGTGATGCCTTTGAAGGGCTAGTAATGGATGAGTCAATCTTGAATATGGTTGGCCCTGCCGTCAACTCCGGTTCATCGGTGATGCTTTTTGGCTATCCCGGCAACGGCAAGACGACCATCGCCGAGCGGATTACTTATCTGATGGGTGATGATATCTTCATTCCGTATGCCGTTTACGCCGATGGCGCGGTGATCAAAATGTACGACTCGGTCATTCACGAACCACCCCGCCGCCCGCTCCCCGAAGAGACCGAGTACGACCGACGTTGGATCCGGATTAGTCGTCCGGTAGTAATCGTTGGTGGCGAGCTGACGCTCGAACAACTCAATCTGGTCTATAACCCGACATCAAAGGTCTATGAAGCGCCGTTCCAGATGAAGGCCAAGTGTGGCATCTTCCTGATCGACGACTTTGGCCGCCAGCAGGTGCGGGTGTTTGATCTGCTTAACCGCTGGATCGTGCCGCTCGAAAAGCGGTATGACTTTCTCAATACCGTCTCTGGGCAAAAGATTCAGATTCCGTTTGACCAATTGATTATGTTTAGCACCAACCTTGACCCCAAGGATTTGGGTGACGATGCACTCTTGCGCCGGATTAAGTTTAAGATTGAGGTGATTGACCCCACCGAAGAGCAGTGGCGCGAGATTTGGAAGATTATGTGCAAAGTGCGCAAGGTTCCATACGATGATCGCAGCATCGATTATCTGATCGCGAAGTGGTTTAAGCCTGATCAACGGCCATTCCGTATGTGCCAGCCGCGCGATATTCTCGATCAGTTAATTGCGATCGCCCGCTATAATATGGAAACGCCGACTTTGAGCCCTGATCTGCTCGATGCGGCGTGCCTGTCGTATTTCCCCAGCAAGGAGAAGAAGAACTTTGGCGCCAAAGTGCGGCTGGATTTATAATCGTATTGTGCCAAACCAATGGTATGGCAGCGGCGCACGGCTGTGCGCCGCTATTGGTTTCGCCACACCGCGCATCACCCCCGAGCTATGCCTAACACCTCTAGCCACCCACCATACATTGCGCCATAATACACAGACCATTTCGCTATTGATTCAAGATCAACAGGTTCTTTTCATCAGCAAATGCCCTCGTTCTGATTGAGCTGGATAGCTTTCTAATGCCTCGCGTCTTTCTTCACAAAGAATCAAACCACAGTTGCAATCGGTAGACAATTGATCGTAATTCCGTTATAATTCTAAAGCGGTACAATACTTTGTGGGGCAAGTCACAGCTATATTACTGCTGCCAGCACGGGCTGGCAGCCGGTTATTGTCTGTTTGTTGCGCAGATGTTGGTTTGGGGAAGGATGGAACGATGACAGGAGTGCTCACCCTCACCCGCACGTCGGTCGGCAAGAAGGTGATTATGGCGCTGACCGGCTTTGTTTTGGTCGGCTTCGTCGTGTTTCACATGTACGGCAATCTCAAGATGTATCAAGGGCCTGAAGTCTACAATGCGTATGCCGCCGGCCTGCGCGAACTCGGCTACCCCGTTTTCGGTCATGAACACTTGCTCTGGGTCGCGCGCTTTGTCTTGATCGCTTCGGTCTTTCTGCACATCTGGGCAGCCACCAGCTTGACCTTACAAAGCCAGCGTAGTCTGCGCGCCAGCAGCATTTCCACGGTGCGCCGCTATGGCCAGCATAAGCGCCAATCCGGCTATGCCGACTATACGATGCGGTTTGGCGGCGTTTTAATCTTTCTCTTTATCGTGTATCACATCTTGCATTTGACCTTCGGTGTGGTCGGCTACGAGCCGGGTCAATTTATCCATCCCCACGGCGACACCTACGAGACCTATCAGAATGTCGTCTTCGGTTTCCAGAATCCTCTCATCGTTGGCTTCTACCTGTTGACAATGGTCTTCCTTGGCTTACACCTCTACCACGGCGTCTGGAGCATGTTCCAAACGCTGGGTTGGAACAACCACACCTACGATCGGCTGTTGCGCGGCTTGGCCATCTTAGTGGCGGCAGCCGTCTTTATCGGTAACGTCTCCTTCCCGTTGGCGGTCTATTTCGGCTTCGTCGCCTAACGGGCCGCCCCAACGCTAGAAGAACGAGGAATTCCGCATGAGCGAGATCAAGCATGAGACGACAGTTCGCACCGGGACGCGACAGGTTGAGTTCGTGAGCGTGCTCGACTCTAAAGTGCCAAGCGGGCCAATCGAGCAGCGCTGGGATAAGCATCGCTTCGAGATGAAGCTGGTCAACCCAGCCAATCGCCGGAAGTACACAATTATTGTCGTTGGTTCCGGCTTGGCCGGCGCCTCAGCCGCTGCGACCCTCGGCGAAGCAGGCTATAACGTGCTCTGCTTTTGCTATCAAGACAGCCCGCGCCGCGCCCATAGCATCGCTGCGCAGGGCGGAATCAACGCCGCTAAGAACTATCGCAATGATGGCGATAGCATCTATCGCCTCTTTTACGATACGGTGAAGGGTGGCGACTTCCGCGCCCGCGAGAGCAATGTCTATCGCCTTGCACAGGTCTCGGTCAATATTATCGACCAGTGCGTTGCTCAAGGCGTGCCGTTCGCCCGCGAGTACGGCGGTCTGCTCGATAATCGTTCGTTCGGCGGCGCGCAAGTGGCCCGCACCTTCTACGCTCGCGGCCAGACCGGGCAGCAATTGTTGCTCGGCGCTTATCAGGCCCTTAGCCGCCAGATTGCCGCCGGCACAGTCAAGATGTTCCCGCGCACCGAGATGCTTGATCTGGTGGTGGTTGATGGCCGCGCGCGCGGGATTATCACCCGCGATATGGTGACCGGCAAGATTTCGCGCTATGTCGCTGATGCTGTGGTGCTGGCCACCGGCGGTTACGGCAATGTCTTCTACCTCAGCACCAACGCCAAAGGCTGCAATGCCACCGCGATCTGGCGCGCCCATCGCCGCGGCGCGTTCTTCGGCAACCCCTGCTTTACCCAGATCCACCCGACCTGCATCCCGGTCAGCGGCGATTATCAGAGTAAGCTGACCCTGATGTCTGAGTCGCTGCGCAATGATGGCCGGATTTGGGTGCCAAAGAAGAAGGGTGATCCGCGCCGTCCGCAAGATATTCCCGAATCTGAGCGCGATTATTACCTCGAAGAGCGTTACCCCAGCTTCGGCAATCTGGTGCCGCGTGACATCGCCTCGCGCGCAGCCAAGCAGGTCTGTGACGAGGGCCGCGGCGTCGGCCCCGGCGGTCTAGGGGTGTACCTCGACTTCTCTGACGCGATCAAGCGCCTTGGCCGTCAGAAGATCGCCGAACGCTACGGGAATCTGTTTGACATGTACAAGCAGATCACCGGTGAAGATCCGTATGAAACGCCGATGCGTATCTATCCCGCCGTCCATTATACGATGGGCGGGTTGTGGGTTGACTATAACTTGCAGAGCACCATCCCCGGCTTGTTTGTGATCGGCGAGGCCAACTTCTCGGATCACGGCGCGAACCGCCTCGGCGCATCGGCCTTGATGCAGGGGCTGGCCGATGGCTATTTCATCTTGCCCTACACCATCGCCAACTTCCTCGCCCAAGTCAAACCCGGCGGCCTGAGCATTGACCGGCCTGAGTTTGCCGAAGCTGAAGCTGAGATTAACCAGCGCATTAATCGCTTGCTCAGCATTCGCGGCAAGCGCACGGTCGATTCGTTCCACCGCGAATTGGGCAAGCTGATGTGGGATAAGTGCGGCATGGCGCGCAACGCTGTCGGTCTGCGCGAGGCCTTGGCCCGCATCCCTGAGATCCGTGCCGAGTTTTGGGAGAATGTTAACGTGCCCGGTGAGGCCGGCGATCTCAATCAGGCGCTCGAGAAGGCTGGCCGTGTGGCCGATTTCCTCGAGTTGGCCGAGCTGATGTGCCTCGATGCCCTCCACCGCGAGGAATCGTGTGGCGGCCACTTCCGCGAGGAGTACCAGACACCCGATGGTGAGGCGCTGCGCAACGACGAGCAGTTCTCGTATGTGGCGGCGTGGGAGTTTACCGGTGATTTGGCTAAGCCGCGCTTGCACAAAGAGCCGTTGGTCTTTGAGTACGTCAAGCCGACCCAGCGTAGCTATAAGTAAGCATAACTGCCGCCGGTTGGGAAACCAGCCGGTGGCCGGAGACACCTATGAAGACGATGAAGATTACGCTCAAGATCTGGCGGCAGAAGAACCGCTCGACACCCGGCGAGTTCAAGACGTATGTGATGGATAATGTCAACCCTGATATGTCGTTCCTCGAGATGCTCGATGTGCTCAACGAGGAGCTGATGTCGCGGGGTGAAGAGCCGGTGGCGTTTGATCACGATTGCCGCGAGGGTATCTGCGGTATGTGCTCGCTGATGATTAATGGCATCGCCCATGGCCCCAAGAATGCCATTACCACCTGCCAATTGCACATGCGCAGCTTCAACGACGGCGATACGATTACGGTTGAGCCGTGGCGCGCAGCGGCGTTCCCGATCCTCAAGGATTTGGTGGTTGACCGCAGCGCCTTCGATCGCATCATTCAAGCCGGCGGTTATATCAGTGTCAGCACCGGCTCGGCTCCTGATGCCAATACTATTCCGGTTCCCAAGACCGCTGCCGATCGGGCAATGGACGCAGCGGCCTGCATTGGGTGCGGCGCATGCGTGGCAGCCTGTCCCAATGGCTCGGCGATGCTCTTCACCGCTGCTAAGGTGACGCACCTTGCCCTCTTGCCGCAGGGCCAGCCCGAACGCTACCAGCGCGTGGTGAATATGGTGGCGCAGGCCGATTTCGAGGGTTTCGGCAACTGCACCAATATCGGCGAATGCGCCGCCGTTTGCCCCAAGGAGATCAGCCTCGAAACGATTGCCCAGCTCAACCGCGATTTGATCGGGGCGGCATTGCGCGGGATCGAACCGAATACGCCGATCGCGCCGGCTACCGCGCGGTGATGACGTCATTCAGTGTTGTTGTTATTGGAGAGACGCACATCCGTGCGTCTTTCCATTTTACCCCAACCGTTCTGCCCGGTACCGTTCCCGTAATTCGTCGATGCTGGTCAACCGGCCAGCATCGTCTTCCATATACCAATATTCCCACCCGTTATACGCCGGTTTACCCTGCGCTCTGGCCGCAATGGCATGGATCGACCCGCTGACTCCGTTCCATACCACATGGCCATCGGCTTTGACTACCGCTACCACTGTCCGATCACGCGAATAGAGCCGCTCTCCAACCTGCACATAACCGGCGGCTACCAACTCGCCGAACGCTACCCGCGGCGCCTCCCGGCGCGAGGGTGTCATCAGCAACGCCACGCTCTCTGGTGCAGGAATGGCATCAATCCGCTCGCGCGCAATCGCAACATACGCCGGGTCTTGTTCAATCCCAATAAAACGCCGGCCCAGCTTTTTCGCCACAGCCCCGGTCGTTCCGGAACCGAAGAATGGATCGAGCACCACGTCACCCGGCTGCGATGAAGCTATGATCACCCGGTAGAGCAACGCTTCCGGTTTTTGGGTTGAATGCGCTTTCTGACCGTTCAGCTTGATGCGTTCCGCTCCGGTGCAAATCGGAATGCGCCAAACGTTTTGCATCTGTTTGTCGTCGTTCAGATGCTTCATGGCATGATAGTTGAAGGTGTATGTCTTTTGATTGGCTGACGTTTTGGCCCAGATGAGCGTCTCGGTGGCGTTCTGAAAGCGAGTGCCGCGAAAGTTGGGCATCGGGTTGGTCTTGTGCCAGATCACGTCATTCAAGATCCAAAAGCCGAGATCCATCATAATTGCCCCAACCCGAAAGATATTGTGGTACGAGCCGATGACCCAGATTGTGCCGCTCGCTTTCAAGACCCGCCGGCATTCGCTGAGCCATGCCCGCGTAAAGGCATCGTATGCTTGGAGATCGCTAAACTTATCCCATTCGTCATCCACCCCATCAACAATCGTCTGATTAGGTCGGCGTAACTCGTTGCGCAATTGCAAGTTGTAGGGTGGATCGGCAAAGATCAGATCGACCGATTGTGCGGGAAGTTGCGGCAATATATTGAGACAATTTCCACAGAGAATCTGATCAATTGGCAGTAGTGATGTGAGCATAGAAAATACCATGTTTCGTTCATAGAGACAGACTGGCGGGCCGTCTCTACCCGATCAACGCCAGCGGCTGGCGTGATGATTATCGCACCGCCTTCCGTATATGCGCATATTCGCCTGCCACCTGCTCAAGCACTGTCAATGTCGTTGCTGCCGTACGCTGGTACGAAAAGCTAGCCGCCCGCGCCAACCCGCGTGCGCTGAGATCTTCCCGTAACGCTTCATCTTCCAGCAACCGGTTGATCGCCGTCGCCCAACCGGCGACGTCGTCCGGCGGGATCCGGATCGCTGCCGCCCCGGTTACTTCTGGCAACGAACTCGCATCGCTGACAATCACCGGCGCGCCGCAAGCCATGGCTTCCAGCGGCGGTAGCCCAAACCCTTCATAACGTGATGGATAGACAAAGATGGTGCATGCCTGATACAGCAGTGGCCCATCATCCACCGGTACGTCAATCCGGCAAACCGCCGCGCCAAGATCGAGATCGGCAATCAGGGCGTCAATGTCGGGGAAGAGGCGCGGATCGCGCCCTAGCGCCCGCCCAGCGATGGCTAACGTTACTTGCTTATGTCGACTTCGTACCAGCGCGAATGCCCGCAACAAGGTTTGCAGATTTTTGCGTTCGTCAAGCCCGCCGACGTAATAGATAAACGGCGGTTGGATACCATAGCGGGCAGTAACGAACGCCTGCGCCACTGCCCGATCAACCGCCGGACGGTACTGCTCGCCGGCAGCAAGATATGCAACGGTGACTCGTTCCGGTGGCAAGCCAAGATAGTTGAGAATGGCGCTGCGACTAAAGTTCGAGAAGGTCAGGACATGCGTGCTGCGCAGAGCCGCACGGCAGGCCAGCGCCATATAGGCGCGCACTAGCCAATTGCCGCGATAGGCCGGTAACAGAAGCGGGATCAGGTCGCCAATTGTTGTCACCACCGGCAACCGCGATCGCAACGGCGGTGCAAAGTACGGCACAAATATCACAGTTGGCTGGCCGTTACGCGCCAGTCGCCCAGCAATGGCCGGCACGGCAATCTGCTCGAAGATCACTTTCGCAATTTGGCGCGGGCCGCCAATCTTAACCGTGATAGCCTCGATCCCAACCGGAACCGCCGGCAGCGCCGCATCAGCCGGTAGCAGCAGGACATAGCGATGCTGCGGGGCAAGGCGGTGCAACCATGGCAACAAATTATGCAGATATTGGCCAATGCCTACTAATGGCTGGGGCCAAAAGCTGCCATTAATGACGATCTGCACGCCGGACTCCTCAACCATATGCGAGGACGGGGAGATGGTGATAGCGGTGTCTTACTGTAATAATAGCCGATTTTGCCGGAGTTGTAGCAACCGCTCCGCACGCAACGTTTGACACAGCCGATCACCGGTGTGATAATCGCCGCTACGCCAAAGCACTTGCTGGTAGAAAGGCAGCTCGAATATGCAGAACCATTCTTCCGGACTCAAACTCGAATCATGGCTCGTCACCGCCGGACGTTCCGCTGAACCCGGCGCTCCGCTCAATGTGCCGCCGATCCCGGCCTCAAATTTCATCCTTGGGCAAGGACGTTCGTATGCACGCACCGATTCGACGCCAACGTGGGAAGCGCTCGAAGAGATCGTGGGCGGGCTTGAAGGCGGGCACGCCGTTGCCTTCGCTTCCGGGATGGCAGCCGTGGCCGCAGTGTTTGACCAGCTTGCCGCCGGTGCGTTGGTTGCCATCCCTGACGATTGTTACCAAGGCGTGGCCGGTTTAGCGATGGCCGGCGCTGCTCGCGGGCGCTGGTCGGTGCAGCGGATCGCGCTGACCGACACCGCCGGTTGGCAGCAGGCCTGCGCCGAAGCTGATCTGATCTGGCTAGAGTCGCCTTCAAATCCGCTGCTGACCGTCGCTGATCTGGCAGCGATCTGCGCTGCGCCGCGCAAACCCGGCGCGATCGTGGCGGTTGATAATACGTTTGCGACCCCGCTCAATCAGCAACCACTCGCCTTTGGGGCCACGGTGTCGGTGCAGTCGGCCACCAAGTTTATCGGCGGCCACTCCGATCTGCTAGCGGGGATCGTCACTACCCGCGACGAGACGCTCTGGCGGCAACTGCAACGCACCCGCGCTTTGACCGGCGCTACTCCCGGTACGCTAGAGGCTTTTTTGGCGGTGCGCGGCGCGCGCACGCTGGCTATCCGACTCGAACGAGCGCAGCGCAATGCGCTAACGTTGGCCCAACGGCTAGAACAGCACCCGCTCGTGACCCGCGTGCGCTACCCCGGCCTACCCTCGCACCCCACCTATGCGGTTGCCAAGCGCGTGCTCAAAGGCTTCGGCACGATTATCTCGTTCGATGTGCGTGGTGACGCCACTGTGGCTGATGCGGTCTGCCGCAACGTCCGCCTCATCCGGCACGCCACCAGCCTCGGTGCGGTCGAATCAACCATTGAACGGAGGGCCGCCATTGCAGGCCAAGAACACCTACCGCCTCCCTTATTGCGACTGAGCGTGGGGATTGAGGATGGCGATGATTTGTGGGAGGATCTCGACAACGCCATTCGAGCGGCGAATTAACCCAACCGCTTTCGTTCGGCCCGCAGATGGGCAGCTAGTGCTTCGACCGGCGGAAACTCGGCTGCCCAATCATCGTTAGCCGGCCAGAACGAATCGAGGCCCCGCGCGCCGGCTCGTTCGTAGGCGAGCGCCTGCGCCATCAGTTCAAGGCGATCAATCGCTTTGACGAGCCGCGCCTCTCGCGAGGCGCCATCAGCGTATTCATCCCACAGGGCGATATATTCGGCAGCGCGGGGCAGATGCCCGATCAAGCTCTCTAGACCATCCCGCTCGGCTTGGCGCTTTGCTTCTTTCCCCAACAATCGGGTCGCCGAAGCCGGTAGATCACCGAGAAGCGATTCGGCCAGATCATGCAATAGCGCAATGGCTAACAGCCGGCCCCGATCGATACCCTCAATCTGATCGCCGATCAGCAAGCAGAGCACTGCCACGCCATACGAATGCTCAGCAATGCTTTCGACATCGCGCACACCCCGTTGCAGCCAACCGGTACGCGGCAAGAGCTTTAACGATAGCAGACGCGGGATCAAGGCGCTCAGATCGGGCTGATCCATGCTTCTCCCTTCGGATATCAGACCACAAACCGCTAGCACAGCGCCACAACCGCAACTGCGCCTTAATCATGCGCTGGCTCAGACGACGGATCGACGCTACTCTCACGCGGCGCAAAGAGACGCACAGCGCGCAAGGTAGCAATCATCTGTGCCGCCTCCTCCGTCATCCGTACAATCCGATCAAGGCTGGCGCGCAACGACATATCATTCACCTCTTCGCGCACCAGTTGCGCCTCCCCCATCATGACGGTCAACGCCTGACTGATGTGATGAGCCACTGCGCGCACCGCTATCCGCGCCTCGTCTACCTCGGTTTTGAGCCGTTCATATTCACGCACCTGTAACCGGAGCTGGTCGTAACTCACCGCCCGCCGTAAGGTGTGGCGCAAGGTATCGTGATTGATTGGTTTCGTGAGATAATCAAATGCTCCCAGCGATAACGCCTCAAGGGCAGCCTTGGGCGAATCATTGGCGGTGGTGACAATAATCAACGGTCGATCTGGCTCCATCGCCAGCCAATTCAAAATATCGAAGCCGCTGCCGTCAGGCAAACCGAGATCGAGCAAAATAATCCGCGGGCGGCGGGCCAAAATCGCTAGTCGCGCCTCGGTCACATTGCGCGCTGTATCAACCGCATACCCGTCACGCCGCAACATCGTGGTGAGCGATAGTTGCAGAATGTGGTCGTCTTCGACGAGCAAAATTGGTTCTTGCACCGGATTGTCCTCTCTAACAGTGCATGAAATCGTAACACAACCGACCCAATTCTTTTCTACCCGCTATAATACTTGGCACTGCGGGCAAACATAGGTGCTGCGCTGCGCCACGACCATCCGCTCAACCGGCGTCTGACAACGCGGGCACGGTTCGCCCTCGCGATCGTAAACATTAAAATGCTCTTGTTGGCTGCCGCGGCGACCGTAACCATCCCGATAGTTGCGCAGTGAGCTGCCTTGATTAGCAATTGCTTCAGCCAACACCTCTTGAATCGCATGGTGTAAGGCTGCGATGTGTTCAGCCGCCAACGCCCCTCCCGGCGTGAGTGGATGGATGCGGGCCAGCCAAAGCGCTTCGTTAGCGTAGATATTGCCAATCCCGGCGATTAGGCGTTGATCGAGCAAGAGCGCCTTAATCGGTGCGCGCCGGTCGCGAAGCCGCTCGGCCAGCACCTCTGGCGTAAATCGCTCTGCCAGCGGTTCGGGGCCATGAGCTGCGTCAAGCATCGCCAACCCCTGCGGGTCGAGCAGATGTACCCGGCCAAACTTGCGCTGGTCGTCAAAGATCAAGCGCCGGCCATTGTCAAGGTCGAGGGCAAAATGGACGTGCGGCGCATCGGCGGCTGCCGGTTCGGCTACCAGCAGATGACCCGACATACGCAGATGGATTGCTAGCGTCCACCCACCATCGAGGTGCAGCAACAGCCACTTCGCCCGCCTCCCGATCACTTCGATCCTGCGCCCGGCCACTAAGGCAGCAAAATCCGACGCCGGCGGCGTTAGCATCCGCGGCCAATCTAGCTTCGCCAAGCCGATAATGGTGCGGCCCACTAATTGCGCTTCCAGCGAACGGGCTACCGTCTCGACTTCAGGTAACTCGGGCATCGCCGTCTTGCCTATTCACGCCACTCAGCCGCGCCGTCGGCCCAATGTTCCTGCTTCCAAATCGGCGCAATCTCTTTGATCCGATCCATAATGTAGGCAGCAGCAGCAAAGGCTGCATCGCGATGCGGCGCAGCTACCACCACCAGCACCGCTGTCTCGCCGATCTCTAGCCGGCCTACCCGATGATGGACGCACACCTTCCCGATCGGCCAGCGCTCCCGCGCTTCATCGGCGATCTGGCGCAACACCGGCACCGCCATCTCGGTATAGGCTTCGTAGACCAAAAATGCCGTTGGGCGTCCGCCGAAGTGATTGCGCACGACACCGCTAAACGTCACCACCGCACCGTCATCCGGCGTTTGCACTACCGCGACCAACGGGGCCGGATCGAGCGGTTCGGTGGTGATGACAAATGGTTCGACCATACTTGACCTCCTCGTTTTACCACCGAGGCGCAGGGGTACAGATCGATGCGCACATCGTTCCTTCCGCGCTCGTCCCCAGCGCCCTCTGTGGTAACCTCACCCGCCGCTGACCGGCGGGATGAAGGCGACCTCATCGCCATCGACCAGCACTGTGGTTGGCTGGCCAAACTGCTGATTAACGGCAAACAGCAGCCTTCCGGTATAGCCAGCTAGTCGCGGGTACTCGACCACCAACTGTTCCCACAACTGGCCGACGGTAGCGCCCTCAGCCAACGTGTACTGCGCGGTCGCCTTCCCAACAATATCGCGATGCCCGGCAAAAAACCGCACGGTGACGGTGATCATCCTCCACCTCCTCGTTACAACCGCGCTTCCATACCGCCATCGACAGTAATCACCGCCCCGGTCAGATAGCCAGCGGTCGGGCTGAGCAGGCACAAAATGACCCCGGCTACCTCTTCGGGAGTACCGAGCCGGCCTAGCGGCGCGCGGCGGGCAAAGGCCCGCAAGGCCTCGTCAGGACGTTGGGCATTAACTAGAGCGGCGTTGGCCCGCAAGAGGGAGGTATCGATCAAGCCGGGGCAGACACAATTAACCCGAATCCCGTCGGGTGCGCCATCAAGCGCCATAGCTCGTGTCAAGGCAATCACGCCGCCTTTGGAAGCCGCATACGCAGCCCAGCCCGCTTCGGCGCGCAAGCCGTACACCGAGGCTACATTGACAATCGCACCGCCGCCGCGCCGGCGTAGTTCCGGCATCACAAAGCGCGATACCAGAAAAACGCCGGTCAGGTTCACATTAATGATCTCCTGCCAGAGTTGGAGGGTTGTGCTTTCGATCGTGCCCGGCTGCTGAATACCAGCATTATTGACAAGCAGGTCAATTCCGCCAAACGCCAACACCGTCTCGTTGGCAATGCGCGCTGCATCGGCTTCATCGCTCACGTCGGCGATCACGGCGAGCGCGCGGCCACCCCACGCATTGATCCCTGCGACCAGCGCCGTAGTCGCCGCTTCATCGCGGTCGGCGATGACGACTGCTGCGCCTTCGCGGGCTAACGCCAACGCCGTTGCCCGCCCGATCCCCTGCGCGCCGCCGGTGACAATGGCGACTTTGCCTTGAAATTCCATACGACCTACTCCACATCGTGCTCAGCAGGCAAGACCGGTCCAGTTCCGGTTGGGCGCAGCGCCTCAGCGGCGACCCGCCGCCAGAAGGAGCTAAACCGGCGCGGTGGCTCGCCGCGCCACGTCACAAACGCCGGCAGTTCATGCACCACTACCTGCAACCCGCTGGCACGCAACTCTGCCACATACTGGCGAAAGCGCGGCGCAACGCTCGCTGTCACATGTACCGCCGTCGCCTGCTGCTCGGCGGCAAACGCCCGTACTTCCTCCACCACCACTCCGCGCCGGATGCTACCCGTCCTCCCGGCGATCGCCTCCAGCGCGCATTCGTACAGAAAGAAAAGCCGCTTGAAGCTCAGTTGGGCTGCTGCCAAGAACGGCTCGTCAAACACAAAGATCGCCGGTGCAACCGGGTTGGCCAGCAGCGCCGGATCGGTTGGGCTGAGGCTATCACCGTGGAGCCACACGACCGCGCCGTTCATCGCCGCCCCTCAAGTTCCGCTAGTGACACGCCAAACAGGCGCAGAGCCAGATTCTCGTAGCTATCGTCGAACGGGCAACCGCCGGATGCTAACGGGCAACGCGCACAAAACTCGCCGCCGCTAAACCGTTCGACATTTTGGCGATTGAAGATATACGGTTTATGGCTAAAGGTGCTCCCGACCCACTGCCACGACAAGCTGTTCGAGGCCGGATCGCCGTCGAGCAGGTGGCGGTAGAAGAGGTCAGCCCCTTCGCGCCAATCCACGCCGAGCCAGTGTTGCAGGTAGGCAGCCACCCACATGCGGGCATGGTTGTGCATATAACCGGTGGTGTACAACTCATGCAACGACTCGTCGATACACACGAGACCGGTAGCTGCCTCGATCACTTCTGGTGGCAACCGTCGGCGTGCAACCCGCGCACGCTGTTTGGCCGGCTCAATGTCCTGATGGATCCGATCACCAAGCTGAGCGTAGACGAGCTGCCAAAATGCACGCCATGCCAGTTCATTCACGAACTTTTCTGTATCAGGAGTGTGTCCAAACCGACTCAGAATCGAATCGCGCACTTCGGCTAGCGTCAGCACCCCGTGACGGATGTATGGCGAGAGGGCGGAAACGCCGCGTTTCGCAACATCATTCCGGGTCCGGGCATAGCCGCGCGCATCGAACGCGCGCAGCCGGCGTAACGCCGCCCGCCGCCCACCCCGGATTGGCGCAGGCGTCGCCGGGCCAGCGTACAAGCCATCGAGCGCGCCGGCGAGATACGCCACCTGCTCAGCACGAGTTGTCAGATCGGTCCGAAGCTGCATTGTTTTGTTTCGATATTTCTCTTCTTTATCGAGTATACCACGAGTTGGAGGGGCGATTGTAAGCACGATCAGAGTAGTGTTGGTAACACCCGTCTCCGCTGGTAAGTGCTAGTGAACAAAATGAGGAAGAGGCAAGCGGTTAACCATTGTTCAGAAGAAAGTATCGTACCTATTAAGATGCTTGACCGAGCAGAAATTCTGGTGTCAGTAGCTCGGGTGCAATCACTTGTTCACGAGGCAAATAAATAGCGACTGGGATCGACAAAGGAGCAAGATATTGACACATAAGCGGTCCAACCTCCCGCCACGAGAGACCACCTAAACCACAGCCGAGTGCTGGTATTGCCAATGACTGTATGCCTTCGGCCGCATAGTTTTCTTGCAACCATTGCAAACCACGCTCAATGCCTTTGAGGTCTGATTTTTCCCGCCAATGGCGCTTGGTGGCAAAGAGCAAAAACCATTTATTTACATTGGGATTAGTTAGTAAAACTGGATCATCAGCTAGTTCTTCTTCAATCAACGCTTCACGCCGATAAAGATATGGCTTTCCTATCTGTAACTGCTTCTTCCTACAAGCAGCTTGATAGACCACGTAGACGTCAGGAAATTGATATTTGGCCCGCGATGCCAACCCTTTTCCCATCACACAAACGGTATTGACGCTGATCGTCAGCGTTTGTTGGTGCGAGAAGAACATGTCACCATCAACCAAACTGATTGTATCGGTAAGGCGTTTTGCATAGTTTGGTTGGAAAAACATTTTTGGTTCAGGTACAACGTTACCTGAAAAAACGCCCAGAAGCTTACGAACGCTTTCAGCAACTTCTTGGTCTGAGGTGTAAATAGTTTGCAGATACGACGGCGGGATGCGATCTGGAACTAAACATTCAGCCATTATCTGACGTTTTGAACCATCAGCAACATTCCACCACTCATTATCTAAGATGTTCCTTAACGAAGCGATACGCTGTAATCCTTCAGCTATCGGCAGGATGCTTGATAACGAATGGGCGGCATTCCCATCAGAAACAAAACAACCCGGTACCTCCATCACGCTCGGATCTACTCCAATCACAACTACATTCCGCTTACCCATTTCACGAACGACGCGATAAAGCATCGGATTGCGCGGTTGAAAGTAGAGATTAGCGAATTCCTACAAGCTTCGTCCATCGGGAGCGCGCCGTTCACGGCGACGTGAAACGATGTGCATATCATATATTGGGGTTGGCGAGAGATTTTTCGTCTCTACTTGCGCATGGGACAAGATGCCATGTTCGACAATAGAAGGGAGGTTATGAAGATGGGTGATGTAGAAAAGGCTTCTGATGGTTGGTTTATTTCTTGGCATTGTGAAGCACAATGTAACTCTTATTTCCAAACTCGCTGATAACAAAATGATGTATAATGATAATACATTTGTTCTAATCTCGCAACTTATGAATACACCGCCTACGGATACGCCTTTGGCGTCGGCGTGCGGACATCAGGACGATAGATAGGCTGTAAGGAGGCTACGATAGCACGCACCTCGTCAAGCGTATAACCAGTTGCGTCAAGTGCGAGACGCACACTGGTATAACGGCGATCCGTATTTGATTCAACAGCTATCCGATAGCGTTGCCCACGTGTCGGCTCGATCCGTACTCGCCACGAACCGATAATCTCATTTGGGATGGAGCTATCGATTCCCGGCAGCCGGTCAAAGGTAATGATAAGCCGCTTCCCACGACCAACATAGATTGCGCCCGAGCCATTGTTACCATGCAAGCGGAGGAATAGCCATCGTTCGATCCCGGGGGGTGATTTCGCCGGTAATACTAATGAGTCCGTTGGTGGTAAACTGGCCAAATCTTGGAAACGAATAAGTGTCCATTCAGGATCGATCAGGGATTGCACCTCTAGCCCGGTTGCTTCGGCTCTGCCATTCCATGCCCGCTCGAAGGTGAAGGCGTCGCGGATCTGCTCATTGGTAACCAACCAATTGAATTCAACCAACTGCCAGACCACCCGGCTAGTCTGTGTGCCGCCGGACGGCTCAAACAGTTCGGTAATGCGCAACACATGACCGTCATCCACACCTATTGCCATCAGCACGGTCACCGGATCAGCTACATCAGCAGGAAAATCAACCGGACTCATCCCGCGAAAACTGACGATATACGCTAACCGCTCACCGATCCGTTGCCGGCCCAGCAAGCGCAGATCAGGCGCCGCTGCGGCTTGTTGCAAGTAGTTAGGCGGGATATTCCACGGCCCGCTGGCACGGCGGGCTAAAAATGCAGCCTGTTGCTGTTCCAGACTGGCTGAATGCACCGCTAAAGCCGGTTCGTTTGGCAGTGCCGGTACCGGCAGGTCACCATACAGCGCCGGCGCATATGCTCCGTCAATCGCGTAATACAAACGACTCGCGCCATCGCCTAACTGAAACTCATACGGCGCGCCGCCGTCAACGTGGCGCAATTGCAAGCGGTGGCGGGCCAGATTGTCGCGGTCGTGCCAGATTTCGGCATATAATGGGGCGACGGTGCGATTGTTGAAGTACCACAGGGTTTGATAACGCGCATACCACACCGGTGGGCCTTCCGGTTCGGGGATGCCGCCATGAGCCAAGGCCCACGCCACTAAATCGTCTGCCCGTACTACCGGTTCGTTTGCGCTGGTGGTCACGACCGTCACCGGATTTCTACCGGGCACTATGAGTATTGCAACAAGCGCCACCAGCGCCACCACCGGCGCCACCAGCGCAACTGGAGCGATGCGCTGGCTCGGTGTCGCCGCTGCGCGTAGCAACCGATCGGTCAGCTTCACCGGCATTGGGAACGTCTGCACATAGTGACGCAGAATAAGCGTCAGCTCGCGCGTCGCCGCCTGCCATTCGCGCTCGAAGATCCGGCAATGTGCGCATCCAGCCAGATGCCGCCGTACCTGTTCAAATGCGCGGAGATGCTGGGCCGGATCGATCAACGCTTGCCGCACCGGCACGCACTCATCACTGCTTACCTCCGCCGGCAGCGAATGGCGCAACATGGGAGCCAACGTATGCACGGCTTGCTCAAGAGTGTGGATCGCATCCTCCGGTTCTTGGCCGAGCATCTTAGCCAACCAGACGCCATCCACTCCCAACCCGCCATACGCCAACACGGCCATCCGCTGCGGCAACGGCATCGCCCGCAACGGCCCCAGCACCGGCGCGGCTGCCGGCGCCGGTCGCCGTTCCAGCGGGCGATCGGTATAGTTGGCAACTGCAAGCCGGTAAAGACGGGCAATCAGTTCATTAGATTGCCAGCGCTCAGGCTGATGCTTGCCGAGATCGGCCACCCATTGCCGCAATAACCGCTGCGCTGCCTGTTCGTCCGGCGCAAGTGCCAAGGCAATGCTATACAGCGTATCGCCCGTTTGCGCCAACCAACGTGCCAGATTAGCTTCGATCATGGGTTTGCTCAGAGTGCCTCGACGCAGCGGCATCATCTGCCAGTTGTTGCTGCAACCGCCACATTGTCTTAATCCGCGCTCGATGCCACGCCGCGCTCTTGGGGCCAGTCTCACGCAACAGGACGATCCGTTGCAAGGCGGTACGCAAGAGAGCGCGCCGTTGCGCTATCATTTCGTCAATATTCTCGGTCGTCATAGCGATACCACCACATCAATTGGCAACCATCCGCTCAAACCGCCGCCCGGGCCGCGCTCCCGGAACTGGCACCGATGCCAGCACTTCATCGATCACCGCATTCGCAGTCACATTGCGCACCCGCGCTGCCGGGCTGACGATCAGGCGATGGCCAAGCACCGGCTGCGCCAGCGCCTTCACATCATCAGGCATCACATAATCACGCCCGTTCAACGCCGCCCACGCTTGCGCCGAGCGGTACAACGCCAACGCGCCACGGGTACTTGCGCCAAGGTAGATGTCGGCATGGGTGCGGGTCGCCGTCGTCAACGCCACAATATACTCGACGATCAGATCATCAACGTGAACCTGCTTAATCTCGTCTTGGAGGGCCAGCAACTCGTCGATTTCAACCACCTTTGGCAACGTTTCCAGCGGGTGGCCTTCGCGCTGCCGTTTGAGAATTGCAATCTCGTCGATCCGATCGGCGTAGCCAAGATGCACCCGCAGCAAAAAGCGATCGAGTTGCGCTTCCGGCAATGGAAAGGTGCCTTCGTACTCGATCGGGTTTTGCGTTGCCAGTACCACAAACGGTTGCGGCAGCGGATGGGTAATGCCATCAACCGTGATTTGACGCTCCTCCATCGCTTCCAACAACGCCGACTGCGTTTTGGGGGTAGCGCGGTTGATCTCATCGGCCAGCACAATCTGGGCCATGATCGGGCCGGGCCGAAACTCAAATTCGCGGGTTTGCTGGTTAAAAATCGAGACCCCGGTGACATCACCGGGTAACAAATCGGGCGTACACTGAATCCGTTTGAAACTCGAACCGATTGAGCGAGCAATACTCTTGGCCAACATCGTCTTACCAGTGCCGGGCACATCTTCGATCAAGACATGGCCGCGGCACAAGAGAGCTACCAGCACGAGCTCGACAATCCGGCGCTTGCCGATAATCACTTGTTCGACATTCGCCACAATGCGCGTAGCTACTTGCTGAACATGTTCCACATGCACCTCAATTCGGATTATTGTCATCTTGATGCAACAGCAGTATACCACGATCACTGCGCGCAAGCCGGGCGCTCACTCGATAAACCTGTTCAACCACCAGCCCGATCCCTACTCCCTTCTCACTATTCCTATGGTATTCTGATGCAAACAGTATGATACGGAGGTCTAGCAATGCTTGAGCGCGTGGCGGTTCTCTACAACCCATTAAGTGATATCTCGATCCAGTTATCACGCGAAGTGGTTGACTGGTTTAGCGCTCGTGGTATCAACGCAACGCGAGGTATCTCGCAAGAGTTTCGCGATCAGCCGCAACTAGTCGCCGATTGCGACTTGATGATCGCCCTCGGTGGTGACGGCACTGTCTTGCGCGCCGCCCGGCTCTGCTTTCCCCATAACATTCCTGTCTTGCCCGTCGCGCTCGGGCATCTCAGTTTTATGGCCGAAATCGGCCCCGACGAGATATATAGCGGCTGCGAACAGATTATCAATGGCGGCGGATGGTTCGATGAGCGGGCACTGGTGCGCGCGCAACATTGGCGAAACGGACAAAAACTCGGCCAGCATACCGCACTGAACGAGGTGGTCATCTCGCGCAGCGATCTAAGCCGGATCGTCAATGTGCATGTAACGATCGATGATAGCCCGCTGACCACCTACCACGCCGATGGAGTGATTGTCGCAACGGCCACTGGCTCGACGGCGTATGCGCTCGCCGCCGGCGGCCCGATTGTTGATCCTCGTTCGCAGGCGCTGGTGTTGGTGCCAATCGCGGCTCACCTTACAAACATTCCTTCAATGGTATTGCACGAGGACGCCGTGGTGACGATGCAGCTCCGTTCGCGTCATCATGCGTTATTGGCAGTTGATGGCCGCGAGAACATTGATCTGATCGAAGGAGACGAAGTGGTAGTGCGCCGCAGCCCACAAGTCTGCACTTTTGTACGCCTGCGCCCGAGCAATCAGTTTTACACTCAATTAGTTGCCCGTTTGCGTCGCTCATAAGATGCGCCGATTACGCTCAACAGCACGATATGCGTTACACTACAAGTATAGTGGAGAGGGCATAAGGAGAAGACGAGGTATGATTCGTTACACAGGCGCTTCGGTAAGTGGGCGGATTTACGCTCCGGTCGAGGCCATTTGGGAACTGGTCAGCGATGTCGAGCGCCATCCGCAGATCGCCGGCAGCGGCGAAGTGCAGGCCGTGACCATCCGCAACGGGCGACCGCTCGAGGTTGGCGCAGTGTTTGAGTCACAACAATTTATGCGTGGCATTCATTATGTCACCGCTAACCGGATCGTGATATGGGATCCGCCGTACCGTTTTGCGTGGCGCGTTGGCCTGCCGAGCGCGCCCGGCATTGCCCAAATCTGGATGTTTACGCTCCAACCGGAAGCCAATGGCACCCGCGTCACAAATGGCGTCGCCCTGATTTACGCGCTGCCGACCTTCTTCCCATTCTCGTTGCTGCGCAGGAAGATGGCCAAAGGCTATGCCAATTCGATGCTCCCGACGCTCGATAATCTGGCCCGCATGGTCAATGCCCCGCCGCCAGACGATGTGCGCGTGATTACCGAGCCGCCAGCCGAGCTGACCGCAATGTTGCCGCCGTTAATTGTGCCCGGTGCGACGATAGTTGCTGCGGTGGTCGCCGCCGTCGCCGGCATCCTCGCCCTCCGCCGCCGCGACTCGCGGTAACATCAAGGCGCAGAGAGCGCAAAGGACGCCAAGTATTGAAACGCAAAGGGACGAAGAGCGCAGAGAACGCAAAGGTTGTTTAGATGGTCTCCCAAGTGTACTGGGAGACTATTTCATATTGTACGATGAAAACATTACCGCAAAGACGCTGAAGAGACATACCGCATGCACAGTTACGAAATGATCCAAAAACTCCACGCTCTTTGCGTCTTTGCGTTTAAATCATTTGCGTCGCTACCCTTTGCGCCTTTCGATCACGGCAACGGTATACCAAGCGTTGTGCTGCCGCCACGCGCCCCGCCACCGGGAAAGATCGACCGCTCGGCCACAATGGGCTGGTTGCTGCGCACGATCGCGGCCACCGCAGTTTCGTTCGGGAAGGCTTCGTGCATCGCTAGCGTATACCGCGCGCCTGCCGGAATCCGCACGCTCAGCTCGGTCTTGGTACCGTCACCGAAGATCGCTTCAACCGTCACAATTGCCGCCAGCGGACTCACATTGCTGAGGCAAAGGTAATACGCTGCATCGCTGGTGCGGCCATCAATGAAGGCCCACCGATAGGCCGGAGCATACGCTCCGACGCCAATCGTCCCCACCGTGCCGCCAGCAAAGCGCATCGCACGCTCAACCGCGACGGGCCGGTCGGCAACCACTTCTGTAGCAAAGCCAAGATCGGGCACGACTTCGTTGGCGTCAATGACCAATTGCGCCCGCGGCGGGATGGCGTAGCGCCGCGTCGCTGCCACTCCTTGCGGGTCGCGGAAGATGGCCTCGACATTGGCCGGTTGGTTATTGGGATTCAACACCAACAACTGGGTGCGAAACCCGCCTTCGGTAGTGCCCTCGGCAAATAGCCAGCGCCGCGAGAGCGTATCAATGCCTCGCCCGTTATGTAACCCGCTCCCACCGGGGCCAAACCGCATCGTGCGCTCAACGGCGACCGGCTGGCCGGCGATCACCCGAATGCCAAAGCTGGCATCGGCCAACGGGCGAGTGCCGTCGGACAAGGTAATATCATGTACCGCGACCACCAAGCGGTTGCGCGCCCCGATCTGCACCTCTTGCGCAAAGACCTTCCCGTCTCGCTGCATGTAAGTGATTTGAGCGCGGGTGTCGCTCGGCTGCGGGTTAAAGATGATCAAGTAGGTCTGCGTCTGCTCGGTGGTGCTGCCCTCGGCAAAATACCACACCCGCGAGAGCCGGTCGATACCCGGCCCACTGTCAATATCACTGGTCAACGCCATCGAGCGCTCGGCTAAGATTGGCTCGTTCGCTTCAACGATAGCTGGCAACGCATTTGCGCCGGGCACAACCTCGTTCGCATTCAAATCAGCTCTACCGCCGCCCGGCACTTGCACGTCGCGCACCACTGGCTGGCCGGTAGGCGGGAAGAAGGTGATACGAGCGGTAGCAGGCCGTGACGCCGGATTGTACAAGCTGAGACGTTGGCTATAGCCGGCAGTATTACCCTCGGCGAAATACCAGCGCGCGCGCACCGTCGCGCTATCGGCTTGCGCGCGCAGCGCCGGCAAGAGCGCGCGGAAGGCGGGATAAGGGTCAGGCGCAGCGGCGTACACCTCATAGTGGCCGGCAATCGTTGGGCGTAACCCGCCGCCCGCCGCCAGTTGCTGCCCGTTTGGCGCAATGTTGTAGGTCTGAGTGAGCCACGCCAGCAGCGCCACCAACCGCGCTTGGGCCGCCGGCGCCGGCGGTTGATCAGCCGGGGTGAGCAAGGCAATCTGTACATCAGCCGCGCTGCCGGCTACCCGCCGCACCAGCGAGGTCGGCCCGCCCAAGCGCCCCTCAAATAGATTGCCTTCGCTATCAATAATGTAATGGTAAATCAGATCGTCCCAATCGAGCACCTTGGTCTGATAGACCAGCAAGGCGCGCAGGTAGGCAAGTGTCGTCGCCGGCGAGGCATCAACCGGCACTTGGTGAATCACAATCCCCTGCGGATCGCGCCGGTCAGGTCGGGCCGCCGCCGGTTCCGCCCAATCGGTGCGCGCAATTTGCAACGGGCGCGGCGTCAGTACCGGCAGACCGAACATAATCGGGCGTTGCGGCAGGCCGGCAGCAAAGATTGGCGGCGTGATCTGCGTCGCCAAATACGAGACGGTCACATCATTCAGCACTGCCGAAGCGCGCGGGATTTGGCTGGTAAACGTCGCCCGCAGTTGCAAATAGCGGCTATCCTCCGGTAAGGCCAGCGGCACGGCTGTGGTCAGTGCATCAGGATCGGCAGCGGGCGGTTCATCGGCCACCACCAGCGGCTGCCACGGCCCCCACCCCTCGTCACCATCGGCTGGCGGTGTCGCCCGCGCCCGTAGCTCCAACCGGAGATCGGTGCCCTCAACCAGTTCGGCACGCCAGACAGCGCCGGCAGCATTCGTAGCAAACGCCGTTTCAAACGGCGCCGAGATGAAGCTGCCTTCACGCGCTTCGGCATCGAGCCGCAATTCACCGCCGGCATTATTCGTCACCAGCAAGCCAGTGATAGCGCCGGCTTGCCAATCGCGCACACTGCTCAACCGCCAACTCGATACTTGCGCCGCCAGACTGCTTGGTCGCGCCGCCACCGAATACGTCGCCGCTACCATCGCTGCAAGCGCGATCAGCAGACCAATCCTCAGCGCTACTTGTCGGATCATAACCTTGTGCCCCGCTGCCAGAGCGACCAATGCCACTCGGCCCAGATAGGCTGTTGTCAACCATGCGTGTGATTTGTGCAAATAATTATACTGGCAGCAACGCGATTTCGTCCACTTTTTTTCGCAAAAATGAATGACAATCACATCGAAGAGACGGCCTGTGAGGCCGTCTCTGCAACGTGTAAGTTCTACACCGTGGGAACGGCTGGTTTACGGCGCAGGCCGCGCCGCACCATTAAACGCACCTTTGTAAATATTGGCCGAGTCGTACAATAACCATCCTGCTGCTGCTTCCGGCTGCTCTTCGGTTGCATCAATCTGCGCCCGTACCTCAGCCGGGCCATACTCAACCACCACCGGCGCCCACGGGTCGGTATGGTCTTGCAACCATGGCCGCTGTTTGCCGTAGCTCGCCATCATCTGCCGACCACCGTTACGCACCGCAATTTGGATCGTTTCATAAGGAAACTTCACTGGGACCGCGATGTTCTCTAGCCCACCCCACCATAACGACGGATACGGCATCGGGCAGACGTAATCGGCAAACTCACCCATCCGGGCCATATCTTGCGCAATTGTCAGCGACGGGCCATTAACTACCCGTCCGAAGACATCAACCGACATAAACGCGCCGGCAGCGTTGACCGCATAATGCGCACGCTGCATAAACTCCAGAATCACTTCATACATCCGGCCCGGATCCGTCACTGGATCGATTGGCTCGCTAAAGAGCAGCTTTTCGCTAAACTCGGTGTATGGCCCAAACCAATCGGGGAAGCGGATGTAGTCAAAATTGATCTCGTCAAAGCCCATTTGGGCCGCTTCTACGGCTAACGCAATGTTGTAATCCCATACATTTTGGTTGGTTGGATCGAGGTAGGCGTACCGAATTCCCGGCCCCGGATAATCGGCATAGACTTCGCCGGTGGAACGCAGCCGGATCGACCATTCGGGCCGGGCATCTGACAAGGCATTGTCATGCGAGAAGAGCTGAACTCGCGCAATAGTATAGATGCCGCGTTCTTTTGCTTTGGCTAGTATTGAAGCGAAATCAATCCTTGGCGTGCTCAGACCCAATTCACGGGCTAGCGGCACTTGCGAGTCGTAGTAGACCATGCCAAGATCATCGCGGAGATCACTCTTAATATCGATCACTATGGTATTCAGCTCGGTGCGATCGATCAGGTCGAGGAAACGATCGACCAAGCGCGGTACCGACGCTACCGCCGCCGTGATATAGATACCACGCACGTAGAAGGGGTCCAGCTCGATCTGCTCCGGCATATTGCCCGGCTCAATCGGGATGACCTTCTTGGCGTACCCCGGCGCCAGTACTTGCACGAAACCACGTTCAGGCAGGTTGGGTAAGCGGAATCGACCTTCCCGGCTGTCGTTGATCCGTACAAAAGCGACGGCGGTTGACGTCAGTGTTTCAGTCGCGATGATTGCTGCGTTCAGCACCGGCTGGCCGGTTGTGGCGTCAACCAACCGGCCAAAGAGGGTGTCAGGCCGGAGCGTCACATCAAGCGCGGTCGTCCGGGCAAACGGCTGCGTAACCGCGGCAAAGCCCTCAGCCTCAACGGTGATTTCACCGCGTTCAGGTATCTCGCGCAACAGATAGCTGCCATCAACACCAGTCGTTGCGCTCAGTTCACCCAGTGTCACCTTCGCCCCGGCCACCGGCTGGCCAGTGTAGACATTCGTCACCACCCCGCTCAGCGTATTTGGACGTAAACTGACATCGAGCGCCGTCGCCCGCGCTATGGTCTCCGTAACCGGCGCGTAATCAGGTGCGCTCACCGTGACCGTAAACGATTCCGGCACACCGGTAAGGGTATACGCGCCAAAACTGTTAGTCACCGCTTGCGTAGCCTCGTTGCCCTCCAACCGCACTTGCGCACCACTGATCGGCTGGCCGGTATAGAGATCGGTCACTACGCCGCTGAGCACATTCGGGCGCAATGCCGTCGTGATGGTCACGGTCAAAACCCCGCTCTGGCCGACACCGGGTTGATCGGCGAGGGGCAGGTTGAGCGGCTCGTAAGCGGGAGCTTGCAGCGCCAAGGTATCTTCGGGCCGCCAGCGTTCAGTCTGAAAGCGGCCTTGCTCATCGGTGGTCAGCGTCTGATCGCCAATTGCCACCGTTACGCCAGACAGGGGAGCGCCGGTATACGCATCGGTCACAACACCGGTCAAGACAACAGGCTGGGCAGCACATCCAGCCAACACTGCGACAATCAGTGCGCAGAGAATCCAGAAGCGCACAATGCGCTGGGTAAACAACGTCATGGTTGCCAGACTCCTCTAGGTGGAATGAGCCGGGTGTCAGGTCTCACCGGTTGGGGGTATCTTAAAAGGTTGATGAGCGAATGTCAAACATTGGAACAGTTGATTCATGAAGCGCATTGCCACGCTACACGCGTTGCACGAACGGCGCCGGCTGCTCGATCACTACCTCATAAATGAGGTGTTCTTCCTGTTTGCCTTTGAGACGGGTTGCCCCCAATTCTCGCAGCGGGTACGGCGACTGGCCGCCGAGCGCGTTGACCAGATGCGACGAGACGATAATCTGGCCGGCTTGCGCAATCCCGCACAAGCGCGAGGCAGTGTTGACCACATCACCGATCAACGTATAGTCTTGGCGTTGTTCGGAACCAATATTGCCAACCACTGCCGGCCCATAGCTAATCCCAATCCCCATCCCGATCTGTAGATTCAGCTCTTCTTGCCACCTCTTGGTCAACCGCGCAAAGGCTTGCTGCATCGCCACGGCTGCCAATACCACTCGTTGCGGATCGTCAGGATGCGCGATTGGCGAGCCAAACACCCCGATTAAACCATCGCCAAGGAACTTATCAATCGTGCCGTCGTAGGCATAAAGCGCATCGGTCATCGAGGTAAAATAGCGGTTAAGAATACGCTCGACTAGCACCCGCGCATCGATCTGCTCGGTCAAGGTGGTAAAGCCGCGCATATCGGCAAAGAGTACCGCCACGGTGCGTTCAGTCGGCGCGCCGAAATCACTGCCGGCGCTAAGCAGCCGTTCGGCCACTTGCGGCGAAACATAGCGGCGAAAGACGCTGCGCACCCGCTCGCGCTCTTGTCGTTCGAGCTGTTTGATCGCGCTGATGTCACGGAATACGACTACTCGCCCTAGCTCCTTCGCTTCACTGCTGCACACCGGCGCAATGCTAACGCTATAGTGCAAGTTTGGTTGCGGCTCAATTTCCACTGTGGTCGGCGCATTGCGTTCAAGGAGCGGCATAATCGAGCGCAGCGCCGGACACACTTCCACTCCTTGCCCGTGATGCAACGCCGGATCAATCTGCAAGCGCTCACGCGCCGCCGGATTCGCCAGCAGCAAGCGCGCATTAGGGTCGATCAGCACGATCGGATCGGTCGCGCTGCGCAACACCGCATCGAGGGTTGATCGCTCATCATTCACCACCCGATACAGACGGGCATTCTCAAGAATTTGCACGATCAGACTCGCGACGGTAGACGCCATCTCTAATTCGGTCTTTTCAAACGGCCCGCGCTTCGTCGTGTCAAGACAAAGCACTCCCTGCGTTTGGCCATTGACCACGAGCGGCACCAACAACACGTCGCGCACGCCTCGCCCCGCTAGAAATGCCTGTAATGGCGCCAAATCGGCTCGTTCGGGCAAATTCTCAATGTGCTGCGGCTGCTGTAAAGCGGCCACTTGCGCAGCTAGAAACGGATGTTGTTGAACAAACTTGGCTAGATCAGCATCATGCAGCGCTACCATCCCACTCAACGCGACCACCGTATCGCTAGGTTGCAGGCCAAAGAGCAAGATCGCGGCCTGCTCGACCCGAAAGATGTGCGCCACCGTCTCGATCGTATGGTGCAGATTCTCTGGGGCAGCAAATTGAGCTGTCAATGCTAATGACAGGCGATTAATCTCACTCAATTGATCAATCCGGCGCTGCTCACTCTCAAACAGACGAGCATTGCCGATCGCAATCGCAAGTTGGTTGGCAATCGCCAGCAAGATCGCTTCATCGTTGGCGCTAAAGGCAGATGGATGCAGACTGCGTACCTCAATCGTACCTAACACCTCACGCGGCAACAACACCGGCACGCTGAGCGCCGAGCGCATGCGATCTTCCTCGGGCAGCACCGGTGCAAACCGCACATCTTGGGCCAAATCATCAATGCGCAACGGCTCACGATGACGGCACACCCATCCGCTAACCCCTTGATCGATCCTAAACGAAATATGGTTAGCATCTAACCGGTATGCGCCGGCAACCGCCTGTACCACAAGGCGATCATGCTGTCGAATAACAAGCGCGACTAGCGGGTAGCCAAACTGGTAATGGATCATCTGCACCAATAGCCGGCCTAGTTGATCCATCTGCATCAATTCTGACAACAGCCGGTTAATATCGTTGATCCGGCGTAATTCCTCCGCGCGCCACGCCAGCAACTCTTTCTGTTGTTCGCTGAGCCGGTAGAGGCGGGCGCTTTCCAGTGCCAACGCGCTTTGGGCTGCAACTGAGGCCAGTAATTCGAGATGTTCAACCGTAAAATATCCCGGCGTATGATGCACGAGCGTAATCACGCCCCACGCGCGGTTATCGCGGACGATCGGCATCACTGCCACTGAACGCACATCATTGTGCAGATCAGAAGTCACCAGCCAGCGCGAATCAAGCCGCGTGTCGTTGATCAAAATGGGGCCGCGATCGCGTAACGCAAACCCGGCCACGCCATACCGTAAGATATCTTGTAATTCGGCTGTCGCCGGATGGCGGCTGCTCGAATAGAGGAGCACCTTCTCTTCGACAAAACCGGTCAGAATAATGCTGGCTCGAATCGCACCGACTGCATCGGCGAGGTGGTTGAGAAAGCCGGTCAACAACACATCGAGATCAATACTGGAACTGAGGTCACGCGATAAGTGAAGTAATAGCTCGGTTTTGCGCTGCTCTTGCTGCAAGCTGCGTTGCGCCCGTTGTAACCGTAACAATGCCCGCACCCGTGCGAGCAAGAGGTTGAAATCAACCGGCTTGACCAGCACATCATCAGCACCAGCATCGAGGTTGCTGACGCTCGTATCAAGATCGGCATGGGCCGAAACAATAATGATCGGGATGAAGGGTTTGGAACGATCCGCTTTGATCCGCCGGGTTACTTCGGCGCCATCAACACCCGGCAGCGCCAGATCGAGTAGGATGAGATCGGGAGTGATTAATTGCAAGAAGCTTAACGCCTCTTCACCCGAAACCGCCACCGAGACGCGGAAACCGTCACGGGCAAGCACTGCCTGAAAGATGCGACGGATATCAGGATCGTCTTCAACCACCAGAATATGAGCCGGCTCGGGCATAGTCACTCCCAGACACGCCTGTATCTTTGCTTAAGTATAGCATGCCTAGGAACTGTATTCTCAAGAGTAACAATGAAAACAGCATCACGTAATTTGTCCGGCTATCACGATTGTTCCAGTCGGACCGGGACTACCGGGCGCTGGCTCGGCTGTTATCGCCAACGTTATACCTTGTCGAGCGCTTTCGTTCGGCAAAGGTATTACACCATAACCACTGGCATCAACCGTAAAGATACCACCGCTTACCGGTGCAGCATTGTTCTCGATCAACCAAAGTTGGTACACTATATGATCGGCTAACGGCGGCAATGAAACGATTAAGAATACATTCCCGGCTGTATCGCGGAAGATGGCACCCTTTCCGGCATCACCAACAAGCGTAGCCAACGGCGTAGGATTGGTAAGTACCACCATCATTTGCTGCGCTGAGGCCTGTGCCGTTGCCGCTAACGATTGTGATTGATCGCGCTGCTGGGTCACAATAGTTAGTTCATTACGCAAACTATTGAGTGATCCAATTAAAACCAGCAGAACGATGAGTAGGAACGTTGATAGACTGCCGAGACCAATCGTCCAAGCTCGCCAACGACTTGATCGTTGTCGGGAAGTCGATTGCTCTGTGGGTGAACGACGCCCCAGCGCATAATCTATTGTCCGTTGCCGCCACTCCGGCGGTAGCGCGGGCCGATCAAGACCGTATGGCAAGAGATCGGCTGCAGCACGCAATTCTGTTAACGTCTGGTATAATTCGGGGCGCTCCGCTAACAAGTGCTGCACCCGTGCCCGTTCAGACGGCGCTAACGCATCGAGTGCATACGCAGCCAGCAGATCAACTATTTCGTCAGGTTCCCCTGATAATTGCTCCATACGAATCACTCCCATCGCGACCGCAGTATATCGCGTAGTTTGATTAACCCAAGTCGCAATCTGGTTTTCACCGTACCGAGTGGTTCCCCAAGCCGTTCGGCAATTTCAGTTTGGGTGAGACCACCATAGTAGGCCATTTCTATCGCTTGACGTTGTGCTGACGGTAAATCGGCCAGCGCCGCCCGCACCGCCTCATACAGGATACGCTGCTCAACATCGCCTTCTACGCCGCCTGCTGATGGTGGCAACGTCCTTACGTCAATACCGGTAACTTCGCGATGACGCGCTCGTTCACGCTTACTCCGTAAGACGTCGATAGCTCGGTGTCGCGTAATCCCGATAATCCATGCCGCTACCACACCGGTCTGGCGCTGAAAACCTCCTGCCGTCTGCCAGATGCTCTGAAAGACATCTTGCATCACCTCTTCAGCAGTCTGGCGATCGCCGGTCACCCGCAACGCAATCGCGTAGACAAGTGATGCGTATCGATCATACAATACGCCCAAGGCGGCCTCTTCACGCTGCACTATTAAATCGATCAGCAGTTCATCGGTCAGAGTACGCAAACCGGATTCTTCAGACTGTTCAAGCGGCATCGGATGCGAGACCTCTTTTTTCAGTCGCACGATTACGTTGGTGTATTGTAGCGGAAGCGCGATTGCTCAAAATCTGTCTCTGCCTGTCTCTTCCATCACCGCACAAGGTTGTTATTCCAGATAAACCCTGTCATGACAGACACACAGGCCTGTCATAAGCTTAAACGCTCTGACAGGCCTGTGTCAATCCGGTTCGGCTTGTCTACGTTAGAACACCTTTGTGTACGGTTGTGTCGGATCAGATTTTACGTTGCCAAGTACGGCAGTAATCTGAGCCGCTGACGGAGCACTCACCGGCCCAATGAAACCTTGACCACCCTGCAAGAATGGCGCTAGCGTTGGCACCGCATCCGAGACGTTGTAGTAGATTGGCAGTGGCAGCGCCAGATTATTCGGTGCAAAACCGCCAATCTCGCGGATTAACGCCAAATGCTGCGCCTCGCTACACGCATGTTGGGCAGTCGTGCCGGCAATACGATCTAAGCCCAGCTCGGCAAACCGGCGCGTTGCAGCCAGATACGCACCCACAAATGCTGTCTCGGCATCAGCGCCTACCTGCACAAACAGCGCCGGATCGCTCAACAGATTGGCAGGTACGTAAAACTGATTGGTGAGTGCTCGCCCACCATTAGACACCAAAAAGTCGAGGTGATACTTCTCGGCATCGAGTGCTAACTTGAGATAAAGCACGTCTTCGTCATCTAGGCGAAACTTAGCGGCTGTCAGTGCGGCATAGTAGAATGTCGTAGCGAGTGTTTCGGCTGTCGCCGCGAGATTCAAAATGAGTTGCGGTTCGTCTTTGCGATCATGACCACTGGCAGAGGCAGGACGAACGCCAAACAGATTTGCAAAGCTTGCTACCACGAGTCCGCCACCAAGACCGGCCACCCCCTTGATCAGACTTCGGCGAGAGAAGACACTCTGCTGCGTGTGTTCTGCTGTCACGATGGTTCCTCCACTGAGATGTGTGATTGGCGCATACCCTTGTATGCCCCTTCACCATATCTATGCGAAGGATACGTGCTTTTGGATGTATCGAACTGCCAAAATGAGACCAGACTATCCACAGTGGGTGCGAGTATAGCGTCAGCTCTCTTAGCAGACTACCGTTACCCGAAACGAGATCCGTTCTAGCCTATTTCCACAGCTAGCGCGACTGTTTGCGCGTGAATATCAACCGTATCGCTCACCTGACGAGCATAGCCGCCGGCCATCGTCACTGCAACCGGCACCCCCACCGATCGACAATAGGCAAAGACTAACCGATCACGCTCGGCCAGACCGGCTTTTGTCAAGCTGAGCCGCCCTAACCGGTCATCATAGTACGGATCGGCCCCGGCGAGGTAAATGACAAGATCGGGTGTAATAGTAGCGAAGGTTTGGCGCAACCCCCATTCTAAGGCATCAAGGTAAGCCGAATCACCGGTCGCGTCAGGCAACGCTATATCGAGATCGCTCTGCTGTTTGCGGAAAGGAAAATTGTGCGCACCGTGGATCGAGAAGGTAAAGATTGTCGGGTCGCCGGCCAGAATAGCGGCCGTGCCATCACCCTGATGGACATCGCAATCGATAATGGCGATACGGCGCGCGCGACCTTCGGCTTGCATGACGCGCGCGGCAACTGCTGCGTCATTAAAGACGCAATAGCCGGCGCCGGCATCGGCAAAGGCATGGTGCGTGCCGCCGGCCAGATTGACACCAACCCCCTCACGTAAGGCGACGCGGCAGGCAGCTATTGTTGCCCCTACCGACCGACGTGACCGCTCGACCATCTGCGGCGACCACGGAAAGCCAATGCGGCGTAATTCGGCACTACTGAGTTGCCCGTTTAGCACTCGATCGATGTAGGCCGGAAGATGGGCATGGGCTAGTTCTACCACACGCGCCGGTTCAGGTACGTGCAATCGTTCAGGCGATACGATTCCCTCTGCCAATACCCGCTCACGCAACAGCGCGTATTTCTCCATTGGAAAGCGGTGGCCCGGCGGCAATGGTAAGACAAAAGTGTCAGAATAGAAGACCCGCATTTATTCAACCATACTCACAGTAGCTTTTCGCCGACGCTCTTCACCCAGCCAACGCAGTGCTCGCACGACCAGCAATACGACCGTGAGTGGCACTAATAAGAGGCCGACCACCGCGCTGTAGACTGGCAATTTGTCACTGCCATTCGCGCTCAGGATCAGGTAGAGCGTATAGCTAAGGTAATAGACCAGCAACAAGCTCCCCTCGCGCTGCGAAACGATCCGGCGCGTGATAAAAATGGGCACACAGATGAGGGCCGCCCCAACCATCACCGGCAGATCGAGCCGGATTGTTTCGGCAGGCACTGCAATTGGCTGGGGCGAGAACACCATAGTTAGCGCCAGCACAAAGAGCAGGTTGAGCACATTGCTGCCAATCACATTCCCCACCGCAATATCGCGCTCACCACGCATACCGGCAATCACCGAGGTAGCAATTTCGGGCAACGAGGTGCCGATAGCCACGATCGTCAAGCCAATGATCAGCTCGCTGACGCCAAACCACGTCGCAAAAGTCACCGCACTATCTACCAGCCAATTCGCCCCTAATACTAACAGGGCAAGACCGCCCACCATCATCGCCACCTGCCACACTCGCACCCTCCAGTGATGGTGATGAGCGCGTTGTGGATGGGGCTGACTAAGATGCACGCCACGCGGCCATATCACCCAAAGATACACGATCAATCCGAGCAGCATAATCACGCCGTCAACCCGCGACAGCGATTGATCAAGCGCCAACAGCAAGGTCAAGACCGACGCACCAATCATGGCCGGCAGATCACGGCGAAAGATCTGACGATCGACCGGCAGCGGGCCAAACATCGCCGCTACACCCAAAATCAGCATAACATTAGCGATGTTGCTGCCCACAATATTGCCAAGTGTAATAGCACCTTGCCCATTGAATGCTGCTTGCAGACTCACAGCAATTTCAGGCGAACTCGTCCCTACCGCCACTACCGTCAAGCCAATAATCAAGGGCGAAACGCCAAGGCTGGCGGCAAAGCTGGCGGCGCCGCGCACGAGCAGATCAGCGCCGAACACCAACAACACAATCCCGGCCCCAAAGAGAGCGATGACCATACGTCCTTCCTAACACAACGCGCCCCCTGTCAATGACAGGGGGCGGAGGAGTCCCGCGCACGAGCCAGTTGAGGCGCGACCGGCTCGAAGGGAAGCGTTAATAACGCCGACCGCCGAAGCCGCCGCGATCACCGCGATCACCGCCGGAACGAGGGCCGCGCGAACCCTTATCCTCGGCTTCATTGACCCGAATCTCACGACCGTTAATTGGCTGGCCGTTCGTTTGGCTAATCACCTTCGCCACATCGGCAACTTCCATCTCGACAAAGCCAAAACCGCGCGACCGGCCCGTCTCACGATCATTGATCACCCGCGCGCTGCGCACATCGCCATAAGCCTGAAAGAAGGTCTCGAGCGTTGCATCATCAACGCTCCACGCCAAATTGCCAACAAAGAGCTTCACGTACATCCGGTCCCACTCCCTCCGCGTTGCTTGCCCAACGCAGTCACTCACGGGGCTTGCGCCCACAAACCACGCCTCCAAAACTGCACGCTACTCACTTCGCCTCACAGCGGGTAGCGGTCCACAGCGCCGCGTGCTGATCCTCGGGCGTGGAGGTCGTGCGGACAAGGGAGTCGATCGGGCCCAGACGGACGAACAGACTCTCGCGGCGACGTGACGCTGTGTAACGGCTATAGTGTAGCACATTCGCCGCGAGATGAAAAGACCTTTGAAGTTTCAGTTAATAGATAGTTACGGAAATTCTTGCCATCCCCTTGTTGGCATTGTGTAGGCGCAACGCGCTCGACGCCGTCTCCCGCTGGTACGTTCATAATCCCTGAACGGACGGTTCCTACTCGCTCCTGTTATTGCGAGGGGCGGTAGGGCATCGCGGCGCTATGCCTGAGGGAGATGCCACGTCTCCGACGAGCCACGCTCGCGCCAGCCCTTTAATACTGCCGCCCGATCAAGCTTTGGGTAAGCGCGCGCAAGCGGTCGCGCGCGGCAGCCGCGGTTGCTGTCGGCGGTTGCACTACCTCCAGCGCGGCAAAGGCAGCTTGATGGTGGTCGTTCGCGATCGCCGCGCAATAGGCGCGTGAACCGACAGCGTCAAGGATCGCCAACACCTCGGCAACGGCCGCATCATCGAGCGCCGGTTGGCGATAAAGTTCGACCAGCCGTGCCCGATCTGGGCTATGGGTCAGGGCATGCACCACCGGCAAGCTCACCTTGCGCCGGTAGAGATCGGCAGCAAACGGTTTGCCCGTCTGTTCCGGCGCACCCCAAATACCCAGAATATCATCTTCGATTTGGAACCCTAGCCCCAACGCGCGGCCAAAATCAGCCAGCGCCGCCACCGTGGTGTCAGGCGCACCCGCAGCCCGCGCCCCCAGTTCGGCGGCACCGGCAATCAGCGCCGCCGTCTTCCCGCCGATCATAGCGAGATAATCCTCTGGCGTGATGCTCAAATCGCCCTCGAAGCTCAGATCGAGGTACTGCCCTTCGCAGATGCGCAGAATGACCTCATCAAACCGGCGCAGAATGGCCAACACGCGCTCAGCCGGCAAGCCAGCCTCGGCTAGCCGGTGAATGGCGAGGTGAGCTAGCACAAACATCGCATCGCCGGCATTGATGCCATGGGCTAGACCCCAGATATTCCAGAGTGTACGTCGGCCCCGTCGCAGCGCGCTGTCATCTTCGATGTCGTCGTGGATCAGCGAGAAGTCATGCAAGAGCTGGATGCCGGCGGCCAAGGGCAAGGCTTGCTGCGGATCGCCGCCAGCAGCCGCGCACGCCAATAACACCAACTGCGGCCGGATCAGCTTGCCCGGATCGGCCTCCGCCGGAGTCAAATCCTCGTTCCGCCAGCCGAGATGGTACTCCTGCATGGCGTAAAACCGATGCAACCGCCCTTCGACCACCGGAAACACTGCCCGCATTTCCGCTTGAATCTGCAATCTAACGTCATGTTCTAGCGTCATAAGCATTACAATTCCATTACAATTCGCGATAAACTTGCCAATCAGTGACCCAAAAACAACAAAAGTAAGGTTTTCTGAGAATTTACTCCCTTTTTACGACAGAACATCGTATAGATGTTTAGACAATAGTACTACATGTCATCATCGTGTAATGTTCATATCTTCTCTAATTGTGCTACGCAGCGTACACTCGCCATGTAAGAACTGACCGATTACCACGTTTCATTGACGCAAACGAACGAGGTGTTGTTATGGCATTTAACCTGCGCTTTCGCTTTAGCCCCACTAAAGATGGTCTCGTCAAGGTATTAGGCCCGCTCGAGACAGAGATTATGCAGATCCTCTGGCAAGAAGGTTCAAGCACCGTCAAGAAAGTGCATCGCAAATTGGCTCAACAGCGCGATATTGCCTACACCACCGTCATGACGACGATGAGCCGGCTGGCCGATAAAGGTGTGCTCAACCGCGAGCGTGATGGGCTAGCCTATGTCTACACCCCGGTCATCAGTGAAGACGAGTTTGTCAATCTAGTGGTACGGCAAGTGCTCGACGGGTTACTCGATGATTATAGTGACACCGCCATCTCGTACATGGTCGATTATCTCGCGCACAACAATCCCTCGGAACTCCGCCGTCTGCAGCGTGAAATTGCCCAGCGCTTGAATGCCTAAACCACCTCGCTTGGCCAACCTGCGGGCAGCCACCCAAGCAACCCGCAGGTTGGCGCTCGTTTACCCGGCTGCCTCTCCCCACAGATCGTAGGCGGTCGCCTGCGTTACCCGCACCGGTACCACGCTTCCTGCTGGATGCGATCCCCACACAAAGACCTGACCATCAATTTCAGGCGCGTCGCGGAACGAACGGCCCACGCTGAGCGGACTGCCATCATCGGTTGCCCCATTGCCCTCGATCAAGACCGTTAAGGTGCGGCCGATCCAGCGCTGGTTGCGCGCATACGAAATCGCTTGCTGCAAGCGCATCACTTCATGCCAGCGCCGCTCGATCACCTGTGGCCGCACTTGATCGGGCAACTCAGCGGCCGGCGTACCCGGTTCGCGTGAATAGCGGAAGACTCCCACTCGATCGAGTTGCGCAGTCTGCAAAAATTCGAGCAGCGCGTTAAACTCGGCAGTCGTTTCACCGGGATAGCCGACAATGAACGTCGAGCGGATGGCAATATCGGGCATCGCAGCGCGCAATTCGGCGATGAGACGCAACGTGCGATCGGTATCCGGCGGGCGCCGCATGCGACGGAGCGTAGCCGGATGGGCGTGTTGCAAAGGCATATCGAGATAATGACAGATCTGGGGATGCGCGGCCATCGTTGCGATTAGGCGCTCGCTGATGCCGTGCGGGTAAGCGTACATCAGCCGGATCCAGATATCCGGCGGCGTCACTTGGCACAGCTCTTCAAGCAGAATCGCCAACCCGTCTTGCAAGCCGAGATCACGGCCGTAGTCAGTCAGATGCTGCGCGACCAGCACAATTTCGCGCGCACCTTGCGCCACCAATTCTTGCGCCTCGGCCAACACGGCCCCAACCGGCTTCGAGCGCATATCACCCTTGAAGCTGGGAATGGTGCAGAAGGCGCAGCGCAGGTTACAGCCATCCGAAATCTTGAGATAGGCGGAAGGAGTGTGGCGCGTGCGCCGGATTTGCGTCGTGCGCCAATCGGCATACGAGACCGGCTGCTCAGCAGCAGAGGTCAGGATCAGGGGAATCGTGGCCGCTGCCGGCGCAGACGCCAACGGGATCACCGGCTGCGCTAGTTGACCAACCACCGCGCCGATCTGCGTCCACTGTTGGGTACCGAGCGTCGCATCAACACCTTGCACCTTCGCCACCTCACCCGGATGGCTCTGGGCCATGCAGCCGGCGGCGATCAGGCGCTGGTCGGGCCGTTTGCGCTCACCCAATTCCTTCAGCACGCCGAGGGTCTCGGCCCGCGCTGCGGCAATAAAACTGCATGTATTGACGATAATCACATCAGCATCCTCAGCGGTAGCCACGGCTTGATGCCCCTGCGCGCTGAGCAGGCCGTCCATTCCTTCGCTATCAACCGCATTTTTCGGACAGCCCAGCGTTACGATATGGTATTTCATTGGTGATGTACTCGTGATTCCTTTGTTTTGTTTATCTAGCTAATCAGCAATCTCTCTGCATTATAGATCGAGTTGGGCAGTACCACGGTGAAGCGCGTTGGTTGATATTTGTGTCGGGTTGCAGCTATACCAAAAAGAAAGGACAGCGCTCATCGCGAGCACCGTCCTCTCCTGCCACCAAATAGGATTACTCAGCGATAATTGGTCATTTGCAGCGGCACCGGAATCTCACCCTCGCGTTCACGCAGAAACGCAATCACCGCCTGTAACTCATCGCGGCTCTTGCCCACTACGCGCAGTGTATCGCCTTGAATCCGCGGCTGCACTTTAGGAAAGCGATCGCGGATCATTTTGCTCAGCTTCTTCGCCAGTTCGCTATCGATCCCGCGGCGCAACGTCACCACCTGCCGCACTCGTCCGCCACTCGCATCAGCCGGTTTGCCGTAATCAAAAATCTTCAACGACAGTTTCCGACGCACAGCTTTCGTTTCCAGCACATCGCGCACACTGCGCAATGACAGCTCGCTATCAGCTTCGATCACCAATTCGGTCTTGCTCAAGGTGATGGTCACGCCTGCATCTTTCAGATCGTAGCGCGTCTGCACTTCGCGCAACGTCTGATCAACCGCATTCACCAACTCTTGCTGATCAAAATCTGAAACAATATCAAAGCTGTTTTCGCTAGGCATTGTTACCTCCCACAACCAGAGAAACGCAGGTTTGACCGATCAATTCGGCGGCCACGACCAATTCACCGGCTGGCCGGGCACGGTGCCGAGCGGCCCTTGCTGTAACCCGTTCACCGTGACCTCGACATCGGTCGGATTACCGGCACGGATAAAGACCCGGCGCTGCGCGGCGAAGACCTGTTGCTCGCCGGCACGCATGATCGCCTCAAAGACGGTTGTGCCGTCAACCTGCACCCGCACCCATGAATTCTCATTGCCACGCACATTAGGCACCCGTACCTCGATCACGATCGGCGCTGCCGGGGTTGGGCTTGGCTCAGGCAGCACTAGTACGAAAGGCGTGACCGCCACCGGCGACGGGGTAGGCGTTGCGATGAGGCTGATCTCGGTCGGGAGCGGGCTTGGCGTCGGCAATGGCGAAAGCGGCTCAATGGTGGGAGAGGCTGCGACGCCGGCCGACGGCGTCGCACGTTCGCCAATGCGGCCAAGGGCGCTGAGACCTACATACGCAAGCCCGATCAACGTTAAGGTGATGAAGAAGATGGCAAAAAAACCGGGGAGGACATACATTCGGGTGCGGGGCGGATTGGTTGCCGGAACAATGCGGATCTTATCGGTTGCACCGCGCTCGCGCCGGTAGAGCTCGATCATCTCATCAACGGGCAAGCCGAGGTATTGCGCATAATTCCGCACAAAACCGCGAGCAACCACATCACTCGGCAATCGCTCGAACGCGCCTTCTTCCAATGCCTGCAACGATTGCAACAAAATACGGGTGTCCGCCGCCGCCTGCGCTAATGAAATACCATTTGCCTCTCGCGCTCGCCGGAGACGCGCGCCCAGCTCACTCATAATACCACCCTTCCACCGCACCAGTGACGTGCTACCACCCTCCCTATGGTATCGCCTATTAGATGCCTTTTGTCCTGCGGGCAGTATACCATACCCGCAACCATTTAGTGACAACCGTTTGACAAAGCAATCATAGCGGCGTAGGCGAAACGCTATGCCGCTATCGTTCGTATCATGGAACGTAGCAAACGACCACGCGATCCGGCTGCCGCCTTGCCCAATGCGCGTAGGCGCAGTCATAGCTATAGAATGAAAGGAACGCTTATGATGAGTAGCATATTTATGATCGCAATGATCATCGTGGGTCTCATTGTGGTAGCCCTCATCGGATCGGGCATTTTCTGGTTTTTGGTGCAGATCGGCGTGATCGTGCAAAAAGCGGCTGAACCGCCGACCCAAGACTACGGCAGCTATTCGCTTGATCAAGGGCGTGATATCAGCGAGCGCGAGCGTTAAGAGGAGACCTATGCTCAGTCAGCGCGAACGAGAAGCAGTTATCATCGGCAGTGCGGTCGGGGTAACGGCCACTATCATTGGCGTTGCGCTCGCCGGTGAGCCGCTGTGGATGCATGCGCTTGCCATTGGGGTGGCAGGCAGCCTCTTGTGTGGATTAGCAACGCTGTTCAAATAGAGCACCGTCAGGACCAAAGATTGACGATGCCCTATTCGCCAGCCGCCAGCTCAGGATAAACGGCCATCCGTTGCTCGGTTTGGCGTTGAGTAAGGCGTTCGATCCGTGCCGCCACCTCGCGCAACACTCGTGGCTTATCAATCGTTAGCAACACTCGATCGCGCATTACGATCCGGCCATCAATGATCACCGTGCTGACATCGGCAGGTTGGGCGCTATAGAGCAAGGCCGCCGCCGGATTATGGAGCGGTTGGATATGCGCGGTCGCACATTGCACCAGCGCCAGATCGGCGCGCGCACCCACCTGTAACACGCCAATATCATCCCATCGCAATGCGCGCGCGCCGGCGGCGGTCGCCAACTCAAGCGTCACGCCGATCGGTAAGACGCGCGCATCGCTGTTGCGCAGCTTTTCCAGCAGGGCCAACAGACGCGCCGACTCAAGCACATCATAGGTATTGTTGCTGGCCGCGCCATCGCTGCCAATTGCCACCGTAACCCCAGCGGCCCGCATGGCCGTCACCGGCGCCACTCCAATCCCCAGCTTCATCTCGGTCTTTGGAGTGACCGCCACTGCCACCCCATAGGCAGCCAGGGTCGCAATATCTTCCGGCGAGACATGGGCGACGTGGGCCGCAATCGCTGGTACATCAAACAGGCCGGTGTCGCGCGCGAGCTGCACCGGCGATTGGCCGTGCGCAGCTATACTCTGGGCGACTTGCGCCGCCGTTTCGGCGAGGTGAATGTGGATGCCAACACCCAGCTCACGCGCCGTCTGCCCCACCCGGCGCAAGAACGACGGCGTGCAAGTATACGGCGCATGCGGCCCCATCCAGACCCGGATCCGATCACCAGCGGCGCCGTGCCACTGTTCGGTAAACTGGCGGGCGCGAGCCAATTGCTCGTGCTCATCAGCGCCAGAGAAGAGCGTCCACGCCAGCAGCGCGCGCATGCCCGACTCTTGCACCGCTTGCGCGATCGCGTCGGCGACAAAATAATGATCGGCCACGCAAGTTACGCCGGATTCAATCATCTCGGCTATCCCCAGCAAGGCCCCCCAATAGACATCTTCTCGCGTTAGATTCGTCTCCAGCGGCCAGATAAAGCTATTAAACCACTCTGCGATCGGCACATCTTCGGCCACGCCGCGAAACAAGCTCATCGCAATGTGGGCATGGCTATTGATCAGGCCGGGAATGGCTAACTGGCCCGCACCATTCAGCGTCTCACGGGCAAGACCGGGGCTGATGGCCGGGGCTATCGCGACAATGCGTTGCCCGGCGATAGCAATATCATGCTGCGGCAAGATCGCAGGCGTGCCATTGGCGATCTGAAGGACATCAACGCGCTGAATGAGCAGATCGTACATTGCGCTTCACAATTAAACTATTGCATAGCGGATCGTATATCCATTGTAAGTGGAATACCAACTTCTGACAACTGCTTGTCAAAAACGAACATTTGTGCTATCCTTATTCTAGCGCCGGCACTGTATAAACGACAGAAATCGGGCGCGGCGGGAAGAACTCAGTACGGAGAGTCGGAGGAGGAACACTATGCCGGCCAAACCCCAAAGCGAGCGGAGCGTCACCCGCACGTATCGCACCGCGATCAAACTTGGCGACGATTTTATCACCATTGAAGAGACTATCACCCTACCAATTGATGCCGACGAGCAGATGGTGCAGCAAGCGGTTGATCTCGGCTGGCGCATCTTCCGCAGCCAGCGCGAGGCGGTTGAGCAACAAATTGCGCAGATTCGTGAGCAACATACCGCAGCCACCGCTATTACCGTGCGCGACCCCGACGCGCCGGCCAGCGAACGTCAGCGCAACTTTATCGCCTCGCTCCAACAAGCGCTGGGTTGGTCGGGTGAAAAGTTAGCTGCCTTCGCCCAAGAGCACGGCTACGATCTGGTTGCCCTCAACAAAGGCCAAGCCTCGGCATTTATTGACGAATTGCGGCGCGTGCAAGAAGAACAGCAGCGATTGGCGGTCGCCGAAGAACGCGCTCGCTACGCGAACCAACCGGTTTCTGACAAACAGCGCAACGCTATCTTATCATTGGCGCGCGAACTCACGCTCGACGCCGACGCCGAAGCCCAACGCCGGTTCAACGCTGCGGTTGATCAGCTTACTAACGAGCAGGCGGCAACCTTGATTAGCGAATGGCAAGCGCGCCAACGCGCCAGCGCCGCGAACAAACGCAATGGATAGCGCCAACGCATCGCCTCCCCGGTATGGGTACAACGTTGTTGCGCCTGTGGCCGCAGCTCAGCGCCGGGCCGCCAAGGTCGCGCACGGCGCGGCCCATCCCGTTACGGACGCTCCCTGCCCGGGCCCGGCAGCGCCGGGCCGCCGCCGGGCGCGGCGACTTGACACGGCTACTACGGCGCGTTAGACTGAAGGTGTCATTGCTGTTTTGTGCATTGGAATGCTGTTGCGAGACTATCATGGATCGTCCGCTGCCAGCCCGGGTGCCCCGCGCGCGCCGTTCATGGCCGTGGCGCATTATGGAATGGGTGCTCGTGCTCACCGCACTAGCCGGCTTGGCTGCACTGCTTAGCTATGGCGCGATCTTGTTGGGCGAACGGCTGCTGGCCGAACGGATCTATCCTAACATTAGCGTGCGTGGCTTGCCAATCGGCGGTCTGACCCGCGCCGAAGCCCGCGCTGTTCTCCAGCGCCGCTATGCCGATTTCCTTGCCGCGCCGGTCACCCTGAGCTTCGATGGTCAGCTCTGGCGACCGGCGGCTGAAGACCTTGGCCTCAGTTTGGCGATTGACGAGGCGCTCGACGCTGCCTTTGCCCTCGGTCACGATCTTCATTGGCAAGCCAATACCCGCATCGCCGCCGCCACATGGCAATACGGCGTTGATCTGCCGCTGCGCCTGCGCTTCGATCAGCGCATTGCCCAGCAAACGTTACGCGCCATCGCTGCCGAGATCGACCGCACACCGGTTGAGGCCAGCGTAGAACTGCGCGATGGGATCATCTTCGTTGGTGAAGAGCAGTGGGGTCGGCAAACGCTGATCGATGACACGATCGCCGATATGACCGCCGCCGTGCAGAGTCTGCAACCGCAAGAGGTGGTGATCCGCACCCGCCTACTCGAACCGCGAGTGCGCGATGCTGACCTCGCCCCCACCGTCGCCGAATTGCAATTACTGCTGCATGGCCCGATCCAGCTCGAAGGCCGGGGCGGCCAGTGCCCCGCCGGTTGCCGCTGGGAATGGCCGGTCTCGCACATCGCCGCGTGGATCAAGCTTCGCAGTCTCACCGCGATCGATGGCCGCCCGGCTATGGCAGTGATGATCGATCAGGCCGCTATCCGCGCCGCACTCACCCCCATCGCCGCCGTACTGCGCGAAGAGGGCGGCTTGCCCCGCGTTGATTGGAATAACGGCAACTTGCGTATCCGCACCCCCGGCACACCCGGACGCGGTCTCGCAGTCGAAGAGGCGCTGGCCCGTATTAATGGCGCGCTCTATAGCCACGAGCGCACCGTAAACTTGCCCATGCGCGAATTACCCCCACCGGTTACTGCTGATAACCTCGCCGCGCTGGGGATTACCGCGCCGGTTGGCGTTGGGGTGAGCTCGTTCCGCAACTCAGCCGAGTACCGCATTACTAATATTCAAGCTGGCGCACGCCAGATGGACGGCGTACTCATCTCTCCCGGCGCAACGTTCTCGTTTAATACAACTCTCGGCCCCGTCACCCCAGAACGCGGATTCGTCGAGGGGCTGGCTATCATCGCCAACCGCACCCAAAAAGAGTGGGGCGGCGGCCTTTGCCAAGTCAGCACCACTGTCTTCCGCGCCGCTTTTTTCGCTGGCTTGCCGATCACCGAACGCCACGAGCACTCGTTCCGCATCGGCTGGTACGAAGAGCTTGGCGAACCGCCCGGCCTCGATGCCGCCATCTTTACCGGCGTCCACGATCTACGGTTTGTCAACGATACCGGTGGCTGGCTGCTCTTGACCAGCAAGGTTGATCTGCAACGCCAACAATTAACGATGATCCTCTACGGCCCGCCGAGCAACCGCCGGGTAGAATATGCTTACCGCATTCTCGAACGCACCCCGGCCCCGACCCAGCCAATCTACATTGACGATCCCACCCTGCCGGCTGGCGTGATCCGGCAAACCGATACCGCGCGCGGTGGGTTGCGGGTCGAAGTCTATCGCACCGTCTATACCAACGGCGAAATCAACCGGCGCGATACGATCCCCACCACCTTCCAACCATGGCCCGACATCTTTGTACGCGGCACCGGTCGCTAAACGCACCGCTGTGCCTAACATTCCCACCACACCGCCAGCTTGGCAATCTCTGCTATACTAAGGAAGAGTTGTTTGTGCAACTACTCTCGTGAAGAACATCACGAATAGAACATAACGAAACGAAAGGTGTAGCGGAATGAAAGCGCGCGAGATCATGACCCGTGATGTGATTTGCATCACTGATGACGCCTCGGTCGAAGATGCCGCCCGCCTAATGGCGCGCAACCGAATCAGTGGCTTGCCGGTGATTAACGGTCATGGCATCTTGGTCGGCCTTGTCACCGAGCACGATCTGATCGCCAAAGAGGGGCGCACGGTCAAAGAGATTATGACCCGCAGCGTGATCAGCGTTAGCGCCGACACCGAAGTCGAACAGATCCAGCACCTCCTCACCAACCAGCGCATCCGGCGGGTGCCGGTGGTCGAAAACGGCAAAGTGGTTGGCATTGTCAGCCGGTCAGATCTTGTGCGCCAGATCGCAATGCGTTGGGTGTGCGGCGTCTGCGGTGAGATCGTGCGCTCGCTCGAATCGCCCAAACATTGCCCGCGCTGCGGCGCTGACGCCAGCGCTTTCACCCACGAAGTGGTGCCGCCGGGTATGTAACCGTGATGTGGCGTGGGGCAGCGGTTGCCGTTTGCGCTCACGTCATACTCGCAACCGATTGATCGGTCACCAAGCTGCTGCTGTGCCATCACGCAGTAGACTGTTGACCTGACGTTCATCAAACAATTGCGTCCCGCCAGACTAGGTGCGCGTCTGGTTCATTTCAAGCGCGTTACACGCCCACGGGGGCGTGGCGAACATACCAGATGGCGCGTCGCCGCGGCATATGGCAATACTAACCTGTGCCGAAGCGAAGCGCCCAGCATACGAGAGGAGTCTTTACTATGGCCGAAGTAGCCGAATCGGCTCAGCCCCTCCTTGAGCGCGCTACCGCCGATGAATTGAAGCATTACTACTATCAGATGCTCCTGTTGCGGCGATTTGAAGAGCGCGCCAGCGAAATGTACGTGAAAGCGAAAATTGGCGGATACTGCCACCTCAATCTCGGCGAAGAGGCCACTATCGTCGGCCTCATGGCCGCCCTTACTCCCGACGACTACATCTTCACCAATTATCGCGAGCACGGTTACATTATTGCCCGTGGCGTGCCACCCGGCCCGGTGATGGCCGAACTGTTCGGCAAAGAGACCGGCGTTTCCGGCGGGCGCGGCGGTTCGATGCACCTGTTCGACCGTAAAACCAACTTTATGGGTGGCTATGCGATCGTCGGCGGGCAAGTGCCGCTCGCCGTTGGCGCCGCGTATGCGCTGCGCTATCAGGGCAAGCCGGGTGTGGTCATCGCCCAAATGGGTGATGGTACCACGAACATTGGCGCGTTCTACGAGTCGTTGAATCTAGCTAAGATCTGGAAGTGCCCAGTGCTCTTCTTTATCGTCAATAATGGTTACGGTATGGGCACCTCGGTGGAGTCCGGTTCATCCGAGCCGGATCTATGGAAGAAGGGCGCTTCGTTCCGCGTCTACGGCGAACGGGTCGATGGCACCGATGTGCTGGCGGTGCGCGATGTGGTGCGTCGCTTGCGCGCCCGCGCCGAAGCCGAAGGCGAGCCAGCAATTATTGATGCGGTTAGCTTCCGCTTTCGCGGCCACTCGGTGATTGACGCTGATCGTTACCGCGACCCTGAAATGGTACGCCGCGGACGCGAACTGTACGATCCGATCCGTAAGTTTGCCGCGCTCCTGCTCGATCATGGCGTTGTTGACGATACATGGCTGAAGAGCGTGGCCGATCGGGTTGAGCGCGAGGTGCAAGAGGCGATCGATTTCGCCAACAATAGCCCCGATCCGAAGTTTGAAGATCTCTATAAGTATATGTATGCGACGCCGGTGCCAAATACACCGACCGCCGAAGACGCAATCCGCGCTGTGAAGATTAATCGCGGCGAGTTTTAGCGGTTGGGTGGAGCACAGCTATAACGATGATCCGGCGTGTCTAAACAAGTAAGAGGTTGCTCTATGCCTGTGATTACGTACCGTCAGGCGTTAAACGATACGCTTGGCGAGGAGTTAGCCCGCGATCCGAATGTGCTCTTGATGGGCGAGGAGATCGGGGTTTTTCAAGGTTCGTACCGTGTGACCGAGGGCCTGTTGGCCGAATTTGGCCCTAAGCGAGTGGTTGACACCCCAATCGCCGAGGAGGGATTCGTTGGCGTCGCCATCGGCGCAGCGATGCTGGGTCTGCGCCCGGTGGTCGAGATTATGACCATCAATTTTATTCTGGTTGCGATTGACCAGATCGTCAACCATGCCTCGAAAATCCACTATATGTTCGGCGGGCAGGTGAGCGTGCCGCTGGTGATCCGCACGCCCTCGGGCGGCACTGGCCAACTGGCAGCCACCCACTCGCAGTCGTTCGAGAATTGGTTCGCCTACTGCCCCGGTCTCAAGGTCGTCGCCCCAGCAACCCCCTACGATGCCAAGGGCTTACTCCGCACCGCGATCCGTGATGACGATCCGGTGATCTTTATCGAGTCGCTGGCCCTCTACGACACTAAAGGCGAGGTGCCGGAAGACGATGATTTCGTGGTGCCAATCGGCGTCGCCGAGGTGAAGCGGCAGGGTACCGATGTGACGGTTGTGTCGTATTCGCGCATGACCGCTATCGCTTTGCAAGTCGCCCAGCGTATGGAGCAAGAGGGGATAAGCGTTGAGGTGGTGGATTTGCGCTCGCTGCGCCCGCTCGACCGCCCAACGATTATCGAGTCGGTCAAGAAGACCAATCGCGCCGTAGTGATCGCCGAGGATTGGTATTCGTATGGCGTGACCGCCGAGATTGCAGCGACCATTCAGGAAGAGGCATTTGATTATCTCGATGCGCCGGTCTATCGGGTCGCCGGCCTCGAGGTGCCACTTCCCTACGCCAAAGACCTGTCGGCGGCCTCGAAGCCGAATGCCAATAGCCTAATCTATGCCATCCGGCAGGTTATGCGCGGCACGAAGCGTATGCGCTGAACGCAGCGATGTGAGGCGAAACGAAACACCTTCTCCCCGCCTGCAGGGAGAGGGGCTAGGGTGAGGGATTACACCCCCCCATCTATAAAGATGCATATGCATAGTATCAATCATGGGAGGCTCCATGGGTGAAGTAACCATGCCTCGTCTCTCCGACACTATGTCGGAAGGTACGGTGGGCCGTTGGTTGAAGAAGATCGGCGATCCGATCGCCGTGGGCGATATTATCGCTGAGATCGAGACCGATAAGGCCACGATGGAATTGGAGGCATTCGAGGCCGGTGTGCTCCAGCAGATTTTGGTGCCTGAAGGGCAGACTGTGCCGATCGGGCAACCGATCGCGATTATTGGCGATAGCTCAGCGCCGGTAGTGGCTGCCCCGGCTGCGCCGGCACCCGCAGCGGCAGCGCCCACGACGGCAACGCCCGCCCCAGCCCCGGCAGCGCCCGCCGCAGTGGCTGTGCCGCCTACGCCCGTCACCGTTGCTACCGCTGATGAGAACGGTCGCATCAAAGCATCACCGGTTGCCCGTCGTTTGGCAGAAGAACTAGGGATCGATCTGCGGCAAGTGGTCGGTACTGGCCCCGGTGGCCGGATTATCAAGGAGAACGTCGAGGAATTCGCCGCTCGCCGTGGTACGGCTGCACCGGCCCCCACGCCAGTCGCTACGCCAACCCCTGCCCCAGTTGCTGCACCAGCCCCTGCGCCCGCCCCCGCCCCAACTCGCACGCCGGCCCTCGCCCCCGCTCCTACGCTGGCTGGCGCTGAGCCACTAAGCCGGATGCGCAAGGCGATCGCGCGCGCGATGAACGAGAGCAAACCCGGCGTGCCTCATATCTACCTCACGATCGAGGTTCATGTCGATGCGCTAATGGCGCTACGCGACCAGATCGCCGCCAGCGGCACCCGTGTCTCGGTCAACGATCTGGTGGTGAAAGCGGCGGCCAAGGCGCTCGCCAAAGTGCCCGCCGTTAATACCAGCTTTAGCCAGACTGCTGACGGCCAGCCGGGGATTGTGCGCCATAGCCAGATCAATATCGGCGTGGCCGTCGCCCTCGATGATGGATTGATGGCGCCGGTCGTGCGCGACGCCGACAAGAAGAGCATTAGCGTGATCAGCGCCGAAATCCGCGATATGGCTTTGCGCGCTCGCGAAGGCAAAATCAAGCAGAACGAACTTGAAGGCGCGACCTTCCAAGTCACCAATCTCGGCATGTTCGGCATTGTCGAGTTTGGCTCGATCATCTCAGTGCCGCAGGCCGCTTCGCTGGCCGTCGGCGCAGTGCGTAAAGTGCCGGTGGTGCGCGATGATCAGATCGTGATCGGGCAGGTGATGAATCTGACCCTCAGCGCCGATCATCGCATCGTCGATGGCGCCGTGGCTGCGCAATATCTGCAAGAGCTGCGCAAGTTGCTGGAAGCGCCGATGACGATCATCGTCTGAAAAGGAAAACGCAAAGACGCAGAGTGCGCAAAGGGTTTTGGATGACCGTCTTTGGTGGAGGGTACTCATCCAACAACCCTTTGCGAGCTTTACATACTCTACATCTTTGCGTTAAAATCCCTCCGCACCTTCGCCCGCTTTGCACCTTCATCCCCATAGGAGGATTGCTATGACGCTCGACCTGCCATCCGGCCCGCTAGTTGAAACCGATTGGCTGGCCGCTCACCTCGGCCATCCCAGCCTGCGCATTGTCGATATGCGCGGCGTCGTCTTGCCGCCGACTGCTCCCAAACCCCATTACTTCCCCCGTCACGAAGACTACACCGCTGGTCACATTCCCGGTGCAGTCTATATTGACTGGACGCGCGACATTGTTGATCTCGACGATCCGGTGTTGGTGCAGGTTGCGCCGCCCGCCAAAATCGCCCACGAGCTTGGTCAACGGGGGATTGGCGATGATACGGTGGTGGTCGCCTACGATGACTGGTATTCGATGTTCGCCGGTCGCCTGATGTGGGTGCTGCGCTACTACGGTTTCGAGCAGGTGCGGATTTTGAACGGCGGCTTGGTTAAGTGGCTTGCCGAAGGCCGCCCGCTCACTACTGACGTACCCAACTACCCGCCGGCAACCTTCACTCCGCGTCCGCAACCGCATCTGCGCAAGACCGCCGATCAAGTATTGCAGGCGCTGGGCAGCGATCTGCTCTTGATCGACGCCCGTAACGAACAGGAGTATCGCGGCTTGGAATCACGCGCTACCCGCGGCGGCCATATCCCCGGCGCGCACAACGTCTTCTACCAGAGTCTGGTTAGTGGGCCACACCAAACCTACCTCTCACCCGATCAGCTCCGCGAACGCTTTCTCACCGCCGGAATTGATCCCGCTGCTGTCGCTGATCGAGAGGTGGTCGCCTACTGTAACGGCGGCGTTTCGGCTACTCCTGTTGCCATCGCTTTCGAGATCGTTAGCGGTCGCCGCGTCGCGATCTACGATGGCTCGTGGAATGAATGGGGGAACGATCCTGAAAAACCGTTAGAACGATGACGCTGGCTGAGGGTAGGTTAGCGCCCAACGAGAGACACGCCGAGACTGTCAGCAGTTATTTTCTCCAGTTATAGTACGTGGTTTCATAGTCCAACCTTGGAACCGTTGAGCAGAGGAGTATCCACAATGCACCCATCATTTGCAGGCAAGGTAGCTCTTGTGACCGGTGCTGCTTCTGGTATCGGGCGAGCGAGCGCGTTAGCCTTCGCACAGCAAGGAGCAAAGGTCGTTGTTGCCGATGTATCCGTCGAAGGTGGAGAAGAAACCGTTCGTATGATCAAGGAGATCGGCGGTGATGCACTCTTTATTGCCACCGATGTTTCTCGGTCAACTGAGGTAGAAGCACTCATTCGTCACACGGTCGCTCACTATGGCCGGCTCGATATTGCCCACAACAACGCCGCTATTGAAGGTGCGCTCGCGCCTACGGCCTCGTACACCGAGGAAGACTGGGATCGCACCATCAATGTCAATCTTAAAGGCACATGGCTTTGCATGAAGTACGAAATCTTACAAATGCTGCACCAAGGCGGCGGTGCGATTGTGAATACGGCATCAGTGGTCGGGTTGGTTGGTACGATGGGGCTGCCTGCGTATTGTGCATCGAAAGGCGGGGTCATCCAATTAACGAAAGCTGCGGCCCTCGAATATGCAAAGGCCGGTATTCGCGTGAATGCGATTTGCCCCGGCGCTACCTATACGCCAATGCTGAACCGCCTATTAGCGCAGCCGGGAGCCGAGACCGGTATGCTGGCTACGATCCCGCTTGGACGGATTAGCCAACCCGCAGAAGTTGCAGCAGCGGCGGTGTGGCTCTGCTCAGACGCGGCTTCGTATGTCACCGGTCACGTTATGGTGGTAGATGGCGGCTTGATTGCCCAATGACGTTTTGACACGCTTTACAACAGACATTCCGAAAACAGTGATGGAGTGCGACCGTGTAACCGCCGCACTCCATCTCTATAGCGATACACCCACTGTCTTATCGGATACCGATATTTACAGTCTACTCTTCTCACCTATGAAAGCAGCGGGTTTCCCATTCTTACTACGCCCGTTCCAACACACTCAAAATCACGTTCGGGAAAATACCCAATGCCAGCACTCCTACCGCCGTAATCGTCAACGCTGCCGCCACTCCGCGCGACATCGGCACCGGCGTCATGTCAACTGCCGGTTCGATGAACATGACCTTCAGCAAGCGCAGATAGTAGTAGAGGCTGACAATCGTCATTACCACCGCGATAACGACCAGCCACGTTGCACCGCTTTGCCAACCGGCCATGAAGATATAGAACTTGGCGAAGAAGCCGCCGAGCGGCGGAATACCAGCCAGCGAGAGGATGCAGACGGTGAAGAGCAGCGCCAAGGGTAAGTTACGCCGCGCCAGACCACGCAGATGCTCGAAATCATCGCCCCCCACCTGCTGGCCGATCAGCGCCAACGCACCGAACGCGCCGATGTTGGTTAGGCTGTAGATGATCAGGTAATAGAGCAGCGCGACCAAGCCTTGCTCGCGGTCGAATTGCTGCGCCGCCGCCCAAGCCAGCAAGCCCAGCACGACAAACCCAGCGTGGGCAATACTCGAATAGGCCAGCAGACGTTTGGCATTATTCTGCGGCAACGCCGCCAGATTGCCGAACACCACCGTCAGCAAGGCCAGCACCGCTAGCACCCCTGTCCAACCGCCCGCTGCCTCACCCAACACTGGCGCACCGGCCATCGCCGGGAAGGTCTCAGTTAGCAGACGGAAGAGTAGAATGAAACCCGCCGCCTTCGAGGCAGTCGAGATAAAGGCCGTGATCGGTGTCGGCGCGCCTTCGTAGACATCCGGCGACCAAGCGTGGAACGGCACGACCGCCAATTTGTACCCCATCCCGGCAACGATAAACAACATCGCCAACGTGATCAGTCCGCCGCCTGACGGCGTAAATGCACCGATACGGTCAAAACGGGTGAGATCGTTCATGTTGGCGGCTCCGCTCACCCCATTCAGCGCCGCGCCAAAGGCTATGCTCATCCCATAGAGCAAAATCGCCGACGAGATAGCCCCAAACAGGAAATATTTCAACCCCGCTTCCGCCGAGCGAGCTTCATTGCGGAAATAACCGGCTAGCAAGTAAAGCGGGATCGAGGTAAGCTCGATCGCCAAATAGGCTAGCAACAGTTCTTTGGCCCCCACCATCAGGCACATGCCGAGCGTGGCAAAAACAATGAGTGCATAGAATTCGCCGGGGTGCGCAGTGGGCCGCACATCGAGACAGAGCAGACTGATGAGCAGAGCCGAGCCAATTATCAGTAGCCGCGCGATCATGGTCAGATGATCGACCACAAACACACCGGCCACCGGATCGCCTCCCGGCCCGCCGCTCTGCAAGTTGCGGATGATGTTGGTAAAGAAATTGACCGGCGCTGTCTCTGGCAATTGATAGAGGTAGCCACTCTGCAACAGCGCCACGGCCAGCACCATCACCAACCCAATTGAGGTGAGCGACGCCGATGACTTGACCCGTTCAAGCTGTGCTTCCGGCGTGCGTCCCCATTTTTCGAGAATATCCGACCCTAGCACCAACAGCGCCAGCACCAGCAGCAAAATCTCTGGCAAGAGGCGCGGGATGTCGGTTAGTTGAAACATACGTCCCTCGTTGTGATGCTCACAAACCCAGCCGTGTTGATACTGAAACAATTCAATCCAAAATGTTTCTTGGTGGGGTCGGCGACAGCCGGCCGTCGCTACGGTTGTTGACTACCGCAACGCCACAGCCACCTCACTCAACCGCGCCGCCAGCGGGCGCACCGCGGTATCGATCAGCTCGGTCATCCATGCCGGATACAACCCCAGCCCAACCAGCACCACCGCCAGTATCAACGCGCCGGTATACTCTTGCCACGTCAGTTTGGGTAGGTGCAGAAATTCGGGATTCTTCACCTCATCGTAAAACACCGACCACACCGCGCGCAGGATATACGCACCAGTGATCGGAATACTCAGTGCCGCAATCACCGCTATCAGCGGATACCGCTCCCAGACGCCGATGAAGATGTTAAATTCGGCCCAGAAGCCGGCTAACCCCGGCATACCCATCGAGGAGAGACCGCCGAGAATGAACATCGCTGCCGCAAACGGCATCACCCGGCCCAACCCGCCCAATTCGGGCAATTGGCGGGTGTGGGTGCGGTCGTAGATCATCCGCCCCACGACCGCGAAGAAGAGGGCCGTCATAATACCGTGGGCAAACATTTGTAACACTGCCCCCATCAGCGCAATCTGTGTGCCGGCAGCGAGTGCCATGACCACCAAGCCCATGTGGCTTACCGACGAGTAGCCGATAATGAACTTGGCATCGCGTTGCACCATCGCGATGCTCGCGCCATAGACAACGTTAAAGATGGTGAGCACGGCAATAATCGGCAGCCAATCACGCGCCCCCACTGGCATCAGCCACATCGCCGCCCGCAGACAGCCATACGCGCCCAACTTCATCAGCACGCCGGCGTGCAACATACTCACCGCCGTCGGCGCAGCCACGTGGCCGGTCGGACTCCACGTATGGAAGGGGAACATGCCGGCTAACACGCCAAACCCGACAAACAGTGCCGGGAAGAGCAGCCATTGCAGGTTGCCGGAGATAAAGCCTTGCTCGGCCAGCACCAGCATGTTGAAGGTGCGCAGGCCACTACCAAAATAGAGACCAATCATGCCGATGATCACCAACGCGCTGCCGGCCATCAAAAACAGGGTCAGCTTCATTGCGCCGTACTCTTTGCGCGTGCTGCCCCAAATGCCGATCAGCAAATACATCGGCAGTACCGCCAGCTCATAGAAGACAAAAAAGAGGAAGAGGTCAAGCGCGCTGAAAACACCGTAGACGCCGGTAGTAAGCAAGAGCAGCCACACCCAATACTCTTTGGTGCGCACGTCAATATTCCAGCTCATCAGCGAGCCGGTGAAAATCACGATTCCGTTGAGCAGCAGCATCGGCAAATTAATCCCGTCAACACCGAGCAAGTAGCTAATGCCGAGCTGCGGAATCCAATCGAGCTGTTCGATAAACTGGAAGCCACCCTTCACCGGATCGTAGGCCAAAAAGACCGACAACGACAAGATGAGCGACAGTAGCGCGAATCCCGCTCCTACCCACCGCATAAGGTCGGGGTAGCGATCGGGAATGACGGCGATGATGATCGCCGGTACCAGCATGCTTAGCCAGATCAGGCTCAGCCACGGCACATCGGCGGGAAGTGTTATCAACCCCATGCAATCACCTTTGCGCAATCCGGCAGTGGTCAGAGCGTTTATCCCAACCACCGCGCTGGTTTCAGACCTACCCCAACACGCGCGTAAAGATAGCGACCAATTGCCCAGCGGCAGCGTTGCCCAAGGCCATCAATGGCGCCGGATAGACACCAATCAACAACGACAAGAGCAAGATCGGCGCCGTTGTCCAGAACTCTTGCGGACGTAGATCGGCGATTGCGCGCGGGTTGCCGGTGGCCGGGCCGAGGAAGATGCGCTGGAACATCAGCAGTAGTGCCAGCGCCGTCACCACCAACCCGATCACCGCCAGCGCAGTAAAGAAGGGCAGCGTCGCCCATGCGCCGCGGAAGATGAAGAATTCGCCGACGAAGCCGGCCAATCCCGGCAAGCCGAGGTTGGCAAAGAGGGCGATCCCCATCACCCCGGCAAAGGCCGGCGCGCTGGCGCGCAAGCCACCCAAACCGCTCAGCTCCCAACGTCCGGTCCGCTCGTACAATGCCCCCGCCAGATAGAACAGCGCGCCGGTGCTGAGGCCGTGCGCCACCATCTGCACCAAAGCGCCGTTGATCGCGCTGGCCCGCGCCGCAACACCCGCCTCGCCTGCCGCCGCTGCCCCAGCAATCGCCAGCATCACATAGCCCATGTGGTTAATCGAGGTGTAGCCGATTAGGCGCTTGATGTCGCCATTGACTTGGTTCAATGCGCCGAAGGCCCCGGCCACCACGCCAATCACCGCCAGCGCCGCCAACGCTGGCGCAAAATACTGCGCCGCGTCGGGAGTGAAAGGCAACAGCAACCGCAACATGCCATACGCCCCCATCTTGCTCATCACGGCCGAGAGCAAGATGCTGGCCGCAGTCGGCCCCTCGGCGTAGGCGTCGGGCAACCACGTGTGGAACGGCCAGACCGCCAGCTTAATCGCAAAGGCAATGAAAATCGCCCACATCGCGATGCTGCTGTAGAGCAGCGGATAGCGGCCTAGCGCATTGGTCACGCCGAGCTGCTCAAGATAAGCAAAGAGAATATCGCGCAGATTGCCTTCGACGCCAGCCACCGGCAAGCCTTGCCCCAATCGGCCCAGCGCGATCAGATCGAAGGTCGGATAGCCGGCCTGCCGCACCGATAGGTAGATTAGTTGGAAGAGTAGCAGCATGCCAAGTGAGCCGGCCATTGTGTAGACAAAGAACTTAAATGCGGCGTAGCGGCGCTGTTCGCGGCCCCAATTTTGAATCAGGAAGAAGGCCGGCACGAGACTGAATTCCCAGAAGATGAAGAAGAAGAAGAAATCGAGCGCGACAAAGTAGCCGAGCATCGCCGCTTCGAGCAAGAGCAGCAACGCCAGATGCGCCCGCACCCGCGCGCTAACGCCCCAACTGGCGATCACTGCCACCGGCGTCATCACCGCGGTCAGCAACACCAGCGGCATGCTCAGACCATCAACACCAAGAAAGTAATCAACCCGGATGGCCTGAATCCACGGTACTCGCTCGACCAACTGCACCACGGCTTGCCCGCTCGCCACCGCATTCGGATCGAACCGCACCCAGATCAGACCGGCTAACAACAGCGGCACCCCCGTCCACGCCAGCACACCGGTCTTGATCGTCCGCTCATCGAGCTTGAGCAGCCATGCCAACCCGATCAAGGCAATGCCGGCCAGCGGCGACAGCACCAACAAGGTCAGCCACGGCACGCCATCGGCGGCAGGAAGAAGATACTCTGGCAGATTCATACGCTACCGCCCAATCACATACAGCCAGAACACAGCCAGCGCCAAGAGACCGCTAAAGACATAGATCAAGTAATCTTGGGCCTTGCCAGTCTGCAACCGGCGCGCTTGGCGGCCAGTGCCTTGAGTACCGCTCGCCAAGCCATCCGGCCCGTCATTGAGCAAGGTGTCATCAATGATGAAGTTGACCTTGCCCAAGCCGAAGGTAAAGCGGCCCATACCATCAACCAGCCGGTCAATCACCGAGCGGTCGAGCAGCGACCACGCCGTCGCAAGGCTCGTCGTTAGCCGACCAATCGTCGCCGCGTACAACTCATCGATTCGGTACTTAGCGTTGAGCACGGCAAACAACCCCGGCGCGCGCGCCGCCAGCGGGTCGGTATCCATCGCAGTCGCGAAGGCGTTGCGGTAGCCATACCAGCCCAGCGCAATCCCGACCAACGCAATCAGCAACGACAACCCAGCCACTAGCGGATTGAGCTTAGCCGCCTCTTGCCCCCACAGGCTGGCCAGCCAATGCCCGCCGGGGCCGTCGAACGGTAGATTAAACGCGCCGGCAGTAACGGCAAAGCTGGCTAGCACCACCAGCGCCGCGATCATACGCGGGTCTTCGTGCCAGTGCTCACCGTGATCGTGATCGTGGTGATGATCCTCGTGCCCGTGCCCAGCATGGCTGGCGGGAGCGTCCGGGTTCTCAAACACCACCGGATGCGCGCCGCGATACTCACCAAAGAAGACGAGCCACCACTGGCGAGTCATATATACAGCCGTTAGGAAGGCAGCAACACTCAGAGTAAGATAAACCGCCAGATTATGCTTGAAGGCATCGAGCAAAATCTCGTCTTTGCTCCAGAAGCCGGCAAACGGCACAATGCCGGCCAGCGCCAGATAGCCGGCGGTATACGTCCAAAACGTCCACGGCAAGCGGGTGCGCAACCCGCCCATGTTGCGAATGTCTTGCGCCGTCTGCTGGGCAGCGTATTCGTCGTGGTGATGAATGCGCTGGATCGAGGGCTGCTGCTCCATCGCGTGAATAATCGATCCTGACCCGAGGAAGAGCAACGCCTTAAAGAAGGCATGGGTAATCAGATGGAACATCGCCGCCACCCAACCGCCCACACCGAGAGCCGCCACCATAAAGCCGAGCTGCGAGAGCGTGCTGTAGGCCAGAATGCGCTTGATATCAAACTGGGCCAGCGCAATTGTCGCCGCAAAGAGGGCGGTAAACGCACCGATAAAGGCCACCACTCCCAACGAGGTTGGGTCGGCGGCGAAGAGGGGGAAGGTGCGCGCCACCAAAAAGACGCCGGCAGCTACCATCGTCGCGGCGTGAATGAGGGCCGACACCGGTGTCGGGCCTTCCATTGCATCGGGCAACCAGACGTGCAGCGGGAACTGGGCCGATTTGCCGACTGTGCCGCCAAAGATCAGCAACGCAATCCCGGCGGCGTGGCTCAGACCGAGCGCACCGGTCTCGCTCGCCAGCCGCTCAAGCAGCGGCGGGTGGAAGATGCCGCCCTCCTCATTACCAAAGGAAATCCCGCCAGCCTGCGCATAGAGATAGACGATCCCCAGCAGCAGCAAGACATCGCCGATGCGGGTGGTGATAAACGCCTTCACGGCGGCGCGGGCCGCGCTGGGCCGCTCGTACAGGAAACCGATCAGCAGGTACGAGCAGAGACCCATAATCTCCCACGCCATAAAGAAGAGGAGCAGGTTATCGGCCATGCTCATCAGCAACATCGCCGCCGTAAAGAGTGCGATAAAGCTAAAGAAGCGGCTCTGGCGCGGGTGCGCAGCCATATACCCGATTGAGAAGAGGTGAATGCAGGTTGAGGTGATTGTCACCATAGCCAGCATCGCCGCCGCCGCGCCATCAATATAGATACCCATCTGCAAGGCGGTATCGCCGGTTGGCGCCCATACGAAACGCTGCACCACGTTCGGTTCAGGGAAGGCAAACGCGCCGTGCTCACTATGATGGGCCGCGAGTTGCACCAGCTCACCGTGGTGCAAGGCCCACCCGCCGGACACCGCCGCCAACAAGCCGAGCGCCAACACCGTCGCGACCATCATCAGGCCGGTGGCCAGCCACGCGCTCGCCATCGCCTGCCGCCGGATCGGCGTCAACGTGATGATGGCACTGGCCAATAACGGCAACAGCGGAATCAGCCATGCATTTTGCAAGAAAAATGCCATACGCGCTCCGGGTTAGATCAACACCACTCTCGTTCGCACGTACCGTTACCCACGCAGTTGATCCACTTCGTCGGCATTGACGGTCGCATAATGGCGATAGACCGCAATCACCATCGCCAAACCGACCGCTGCCTCGGCAGCAGCCACCGCAATAATAAAGATGGCAAAGGTCTGGCCAGTGATGTAGCGCGGCTCGAAATAGCGCCAAAACGCGACCAGATTGACATTGACGGCATTGAGCATCAACTCAACACCCATCAACACCCCAATCAGATTACGGCGCGATAGGGCGCCAAACAACCCAATGCAAAAGAGGGCGGCGGCCAGCGTCAGCACCGCCGGCAATGGCACTGCATTCAGCATCTGTCACCCCTCACTGGCGGGGCGCGTCTCGCGCGCCACCGGCTCGGCCTCAACCGGTTCAGGCGTTTCGGTCTGGGTTGTACGTTCACGCAGGCGCTTCAACTCTAATTCCTCCGCCAACGTCAACACTTTGCGCCGCCGCGCCCGCTCTTCAAACGCAATCACGATCGCGCCGATCAGGGCCACCGTCAACAGCACCCCAACCACTTGAAACTGGATCAGGAACTCGTTCACAAACCCACGACCCAACTCGGCGGGACCAGCAATCGGTTCCGGCGTACCCAACGGCGGGGCTGGCGGCACATTCCACTGCTGGTTAATCAAGGTTGGCGTCATCACGGTAGCAAAGAGCAACACAGTGACAACGAGCACCACTGGCCAGCGCGAAGTCAGTTGGCGTACCCCCTCGCCGCTGATCTGGCGCGTGAGCATAATCGCAAACAAGATCAGCACTGACACCGCGCCAACGTAGACCAGCACCTGCACCACTGCCAGAAACTCAGCTTCAAGCAGCAGATAGAGCGCGCCCACACCGAAGAAACAGGCGATCAGCCACAGCGCCGAGTGGATCACATTGCGCACCGAGACCACCATCGCCGCCGCAACCAGAATAAAGAGGGCGATTAGCCCAAACACCATTTGGACAACGACTTCCATCACACGTTCCTGCTGTCTGAATTGCGTAACGCAAAGGCGCGTCGCGCAGCGATTGTACAACTACGCCGCCGCGCTCAACTCTTCCAGCTCGGCCCGGCGCCGTTCGGCCTGCGACGCCGCATAGACGCGCGTCAGCCACAAATAGACCCCCAGATTGATCGCCAACGTCACCACAAACGCCGCTAACCAGCGCAGCACTGGCGACCAACCGACCGTGATCAACATCCCTTCGGCAGGACCCCAGCGGGTGAAAGCTACCCACAACGCCGCGCTAAACAGATTGGCCAGTGTCCACGGAATGAGAAACTTCCAGCCGAAATCCATCAACTGATCGATGCGCAGCCGGGGGAAGGCACCGCGCAGCCAGACCATCACAAAGAAGAAGATGTAGGTTTTGAGCAAGAAGTAAAACACGCCCAAAATACCGGCCAGCACATTGAACAACCCGTTACCGTTGGGATTCGCCGGAGTAATGCCTTGCGCGTAGAGCCAGCCGACCCCCGGCCCTTGCCAGCCACCGAAAAAGATGATTGCGGTGATCGCGCAGAGCAGGAAATTCAACACATATTGGGCAAGATAGAAGAGACCAAACTTCATGCCGCTATACTCGGTCATGTAGCCGGCGACAATCTCAGAATCGGCTTCGGGAATATCAAACGGGGTGCGTTCGCCTTCAGCCAGCGCAGCGATAAAGAAGGCGACGAAGGCTACAAAGCCAACCGGGGTAAATACAAACCAACCTAACCCTAGATCGGGAACGCCGGGCAGATCGCGGTTGCTGATGATCAAGCCGGCCTGATAGGCAATAATCTCATTGATCGAGAGCGAGCCAACTATAATCACTATCGCGATCAGCGACAACACCGCCGGAATTTCGTATGACACCATCTGGGCCACGGCCCGCATCGCCCCTAACAGCGAAAACTTGTTGTTGCTCGCCCAACCGGCCATCATCAAGCCGACTGCACTGATCGACGAGATCGCAAAAAAGAAGAGCAAGCCGGTCGGCAGATCAACCGGCACCATCCCCGGCCCCCACGGCACCACCGCAAACATCAAGACTGTTGGCGCCACAACCACGCACGGAGCGAGGAAATGCACAATCCGGTCGGCAGCCTGCGGCACGATGTCTTCCTTAGTGAACATCTTGACGCCATCAGCAATTGGTTGCCAAATGCCTTCGGGGCCGACCCGATTCGGGCCGACACGATCTTGCATGCGCGCGATCACTCGGCGCTCGTAATAGGTAAAGAAGAGCATCTGGAGCGGCGCAACGACCAACACAATCGTGACGATCAGTATGTAGCTGAGTAGGTTCAGCGCCCATTCCGGCCATCCCCAACCTAAAGCGCCGTTGATTAAGGCAGTGAGCATGTCGTACATGGATGTCTCCGTCATAGAGCCACACTGCCGTGCGGCTTTACATCCCTCTCTCTGACTTATTATCAGGAGCCACACGAACGTGCAGCTCTACGAACCGTCGCCGGATTGTTGTTTCTTGGCCGCATTGGCGGCGCGGATGGCCGCCAGCCGGGCGGCTTTGTCAGCCGGCGGGGCGGCGGGTGGTGCATCCGCTGGCGTGTCGCCTGCCATGCCATCAGCGGGCGCGACAGGCAGCGTGGCCGGCGCTTCGCCAGCAGCGGCTTTCTTGGCCGCATTGGCGGCGCGGATGGCCGCCAGCTTCGCCGCTTTGTCAGCCGACGGCGCAGCTTCGCCAGCCGGGGCCGGTGATGGTGGCGCCGGCGCAGCCTCCGCTGGCGTTGCGCTCTCGCCGGCCTGCGCTGTTTTGGCAGCGCGAATCGCCGCTAGCTTCGCCGCCTTCTCTTCTGGCGTCAACTTGCGTCCTTCCGCTGGCGCAGCCGCTGGAGCTGCCGGCGCAGCCGCCGCTGCTTGCGCTGCCTGCACCGCTTGTGCCGCCAACTCAGCCCGCCGCGCCGCGATCTTCTCGGTTAGCTGCGGCGCCAAGCCAATAACGTCAGGCCGGCGGCGCACGTTGCCCTGCAACTTCTTCAACGCACTCTCGCGTACCTCAGCCCACATCGTCGGCGCAATCTTAGCGTAGTAGCTGATTGGCCGGAGCAACTGCTCTTTATGCACCGTCAACCGAGTGTGATCGTCGGTGGACAACTCAAACTCGTGATCCATCTTGATCGCGTCGAACGGACAGACTTCAGCGCAAAAACCGCAGCTCATGCAGGCATCGTACTCGATGATAAACTCAGCTACTGCCGGCACCGGCTTACCAGTCGCAGGGTCTTTGGCCTGTGTCATGTGAATAACCTGCGGCGGGCAAATCCGTTCGCACTGAAAGCACGAGGTGCAAAGTTCGTGACCCGTCTCGTCATCGTAGAGCAGGATCGGCATGTTGCGGTAGGCTTCTGGAATGCGCGGCTGCTCCTCTGGATATTCAATGGTAAAGGTGCCGTGAATCTGGCTATAACTGCGATTAAGCTTAAACGACTCCTTCCAGTGCTTCCAGACCACCGCCATCCCACGCAACAACCCACCACCCCACCGCACGCGGGTATCGTCGCGCTGCACTTCGATTACCCGCCCACGCGGAATCTCTATCTCAAACGGTGAGGCTGTCATCGATCCACCTCCCCCATCACGATATCAATACTGCCAAGGATGACCACAATATCAGCCACCTTATAGCCGCGGCACATATCGGCGAGCGGCGTGAGGTTGATAAACGACGGCGCGCGCACCTTGTAGCGGTACGGTTTCGTACTGCCATCACTCACCAGATAAAAGCCGAGTTCGCCTTTAGGCGACTCTATACGGGCATATGCATCGCCAACCGGTGGACGCACATTCTGGCGCGCTTTGGGGTTAATATGACCACCCTTAGCATCGGGCAACTGCTCAAGCACCTGCTCGATAATCCGCTTGCTCTGGCGCATCTCCTCGATCCGCACCAGAAAGCGGTCATACACATCGCCCACCTTGCCAATTGGCACATCAAAATCGAACCGGTCATAAACACTGTACGGCTCGGCCTTGCGCACATCATACGGAATGCCCGAACCGCGCAAGACCGGGCCGCTGACGCCATACGACAGAGCCACTTCCGGCGGCAGAATGCCGATCCCGATCGCCCGTTGTAACAAGATCTCGTTATCGCGCAGCAACCGCTCCAGCTCATCGATATACGCCGGCAGCGCGCGCAGCAATTCGCGCAAATTGGGAATGAATTCTGGGGGCAGATCGCGCACCACGCCACCGAAACGAAAATAGTTACACATAAGGCGCGCGCCACTCGCCATCTCAAAGAGATCGAGAATTTTCTCGCGTTCGCGCATCCCAAATGCCAGCGGCGTCTGCCAGGCTCCCATATCGTTGATCATAAAGCCAACCGCGCTGGCATGGTTAAGAATCCGGGTCAGCTCGACCATCAACACCCGGATATACTCAGCCCGTTCGGGCACCTCAATCCCGGCCAGCCGCTCGACCGCCATGGCGTAGGCATGGTTATTGGCCATGGAATTGAAATAGTCGAGCCGGTCGGTGTAGGGCATATTCTGCAAATACGAATTAGCCTCGGCGATCTGCTCGTGGTTGCGATGCAGATAGCCAAACACCGGCTTCAGATCAACCACCGTCTCGCCGTCAACCGTCACCAGCATGCGAAACACGCCGTGGGTTGACGGGTGTTGCGGGCCGATATTGACTTGCAGCTCTTGAGTCTGGAGCATAGCAGCACCGGTTTTTCTATGCTGATAGCCCATTCGCCTCTGGCGAGATCAGGCTACATTGATTGATTTAGCCTCAAACCGAATCTATGAGCGTAGCGGTTTTTTGCCGAAGGCGGTAGAAAGGCTCACGCTATACGTTGCAGCCTGCATTCGGCGCGCTTAGTGCATACACGACGCTGTTCATAGTAAAATACATCGGCATCACTGCTCTATTACCCCTCGCTCTCGCCACCCAAATACTTATCCCCCTGCCGGGGAAAGTCTTTGCGCATGGGGAAACCTTCAAACTCATCCCACATATAGATGCGGCGCAAGAAGGGATGCCCGGTAAACTCGACCCCAAATAAATCGAACGCCTCACGCTCGTGGAAGTTGGCGGCAGGCCAGTGCGGCGTCAACGACGGCACTACCGGCTCATCGCGTGGCACACGCACACGCAACACGACACTCGAACCGCCGGTCGGATGGTAGAAGCGATAGACCAGCTCAAAACAACCGGCATAGAGGTAATCAACCACGGCAATATCCGACAGATAGGCATAACCGAGCGTATCACGCACCCAGAGCGCCGCTGAAACCAGATAATCAGGCCGCACAAGGGGGTCGGGCGGGTTAAACAAACCGGGTTGTGGCCCATGCGCAGGCGGCGGCGTTATCGCCAGCGGTTCCGCCTCGACCAACGCAGCCGGCAATGCCGTGGCAAGGCGGGCACGCAGCTCGGCAGGAGTCATCTCAGGCATCGCTCACCCCGCTCCGCTTCAAATCATCGGCGGCGATCTCAGGCGAGATACCGCGTGCCTTCAAGGCATGCTCCAATTCAACTTCCGGATCCATAATCGGGAACTGACGCACCACTTCAGGATGCTCGATCTGGCCTGACCGCCGTTCGCCGTGGCTCGGCGAGGTATACGAGCTGAGCAGCGGCAAGCCGCCGACCGGATCAACCAGCTTACCGTCAATCTCAAGCCCCTTGGGGCCGAACGTAGGCACTGGAAAATCGCTGGTTTGCGGCTTGTCGCCACTGCCGTACCAACGCACCCGGCCTAGTTTCTGCTGATCGATCTGCTCTTGCAGCGTCATCAGCGCGTGCAGGAGAGCTTCGGGGCGCGGCGGGCAACCGGGGACATACACATCAACTGGGATAAGCAAATCGATTCCACGCAACACGTTGTAGCCATCGCGAAACGGGCCGCCAGACGTAGCGCAGGCCCCCATTGAAATCACATAGCGCGGCTCGGCCATCTGGTTATAGAGCCGCACCACCTGCGGAGCCATCTTCTTGGTCACAGTGCCGGCCACGATCATCAGATCGGCTTGGCGGGGCGACGCGCGGAACAACTCGGCGCCAAACCGGGCCACGTCGTAGCGACTCAGACCAAACGCCATCATCTCGATTGCACAACAGGCCAACCCAAACGCCATTGGCCAGATCGACGAACGGCGGCCCCAGTTGTAAAACCGATTGATGGTCGTCAACAACACACCCTGCCGCTCAAGTTCGAGCTGGGTCGGATCGACATCAGCCATAATCACACCCACTCTAGAGCGCCTTTGCGCCATTCGTAGAGCAAGCCAGCAAACAGCATGAGGAGAAAGATCGCTGCCGCAATCAGGCCATAGAGACCCACTACATTGAATGCTACCGCCCACGGATACAAGAAGATTACTTCAATATCGAAAATCACGAAGGCGAGGGCGTAGAGATAATACTGCACCTTGAATTGAACGTGGACATCGCCGATTGCTTCCAACCCGCACTCGTAGGTGCTGGTTTTCAGCGGCGTCGGGCGTTTCGGGCGTAGGAAGAAGGCGAGCACAAGCGGGATCAGCGGGAAGCTGATTGCAGCAAGCAGAAAGATGCCTATCAGAGCATAGTCGGCAAGCATTGCCTATCCTCCGTTGGGCGGGTGAAACGAAAAAGGCGATGAGAAGTATATCACAAATACGTACCAACCGGCGCAACCTTCCGGCCAGAATTTTAATGAGTATTAATCATAGTTGGTAGCGAAATGACAACTATGTGCCGGCTGACGGCTCGAAACGTAGTTCGACCCGGCCAACCCGAATCGCATCGCCGGGATGGACTTCGGTCGGCTCGGTCACTTCAAAGCCATTCAGGAAGGTGCCGTTGGTGCTATTGAGGTCTTCGAGGATCCAGACGTTACCGCGACGCTTGAGGCGCGCATGCTCGCTAGAGAGAAAGGTATCATTCAGCACAATATCACAGTGCGGGCTGCGCCCGATCAAGGTGTCGGGATTAAGGGGAAAGGTCTTGCCAACCGCCACCCCGCTCTGGCCAGAAATCGTCACCACCAACTGACCATAAGGACTCGCAACAGTCGGGGTTATGGCGGGACGAGCTAGATCGCGCCGGATCACCTGCACGACCTGCCAGAGAAAGAAGTACAGCAGAAAGACGACCGCGACTCGCAGTAAGAGCAAGATAATGCCGATCGAGATGCTGGCGATATCGAAAAACATCGGCTAGCCCTCGCGAAAGGTCAACTCAAGCCCACCTAGCGAGACGACATCACCATCGCGCAACGCGCGTTCAGCGATCCGTTCACCATTCACAAACGTACCGTTGGTGCTGCCGAGATCAGACAGCCAAAACTGGCGTTGGCGGTAACGCAACTGGGCATGCTTGCGCGACACTCGCGTATCTTCCAGAATAATATCGTTGTCGAGGCCACGGCCAATCGTCACCATGGTGGTCTCGATCGGCAGCGCCTGTGGTTCGTGGCCGGTATGCAAGAGCAGAAACGCCCCGGATGAGCGGCCAACGCCCCGATCAGCCTGCAAAATCATCGTCATATTTGGCTGGTCGGCTTGGCTATCGCTCATTTCAGCCACCACTTGGATCGAACGGCGCGGCACCGAGGGGTCTTCAGCCAGCACAACCCGCGGCCGGTCAAGCAGGCTAAAGTTGCGTTCAGCAGCCAGCTCACTCAGATAGGTCGCCATCTCTTGTTCGAGCTGCTGGCGCACCGGTTGGAATGCGGCAAAATCTTGCGGATGCAGATAGGCGCGGTAGAAACTCGGCACAATCACCCGCTTGAAACTAAGCTTCTGATTGCTCTCCATTGCCCTTTCAAGCCGGCGGGCAATTTCGATGGGCTGGATCGGGCTGCGGAACATCCGCGCCACTGATCCTTCAACCATCTGCTCCATAAACTGTTCAAAGCGACGTAGGGCAGACATAGCTTCCCCCCGCAGAACATCAGCTTGGCCGCGCCCCAGCGGCAGGCGCGCGCACCGGTTCGCCAAGGTAGATTGGTTCGAGAGTGGTCAGATCGTCGTAACGCTGTTCGAGGTGGCGTTGCCATGCTAGCTCGGCCAAAAAAGCGGGCCGGCGCAGACGAGCGGCGGGCAGCGGCAGCACCGCCTGATCACCTAAACCGCGTCGCAACCCAGCGATTGTAGCAGCGTCCAGATCGCCGCAAAACAACGCCGGCCCGCTCACCTCGGCACACAGCTCGCTGAGGGTCAGATTACGGTCAGGAGCAAGGCGTTCGAGCCGGTCACGCGCAGCAAAAGGCGCGGTCGCATAACGTTCCCGGCCTAACCGGATCAAGGGATAGACAGGCAACGTTGTGGGCACATATTGATACGCCAACGCATCGAGCGTCGGGATACCGATCAACGGGAGATCAGCAGCCAAGGCCATCCCCTTTACCAGACTCAAACCAACCCGCAAGCCGCTCCAGCTCCCCGGCCCCAGCCCCACGGCGAGCACGGTAATATCAGGCGGCGCCGCGCCAGCATAGCGCAACAACGCATCGATCTGCGGCAACAGCTGGGCAGTATGATTCCGCCCTGACTCCCATACGCTTTCGGCGAGCGGGCCATGAGGGCCATAGAGCGCCAGACCGGTGAGGGTGGTAGCGGTATCGATCGCGAGCAACATTAGCCGAACGTTGCCTCCTTAAACATTGCCAGCAGCTCGCGGTAGCGAGCGCCGTGCGGCGCCAACCGCACCCGCCGCTTGGTCTCGCTCACATAACTCAGCGTAATATGCACATGGTCGGGCGGCAATGCCGCTGCCGCTCGTTCAGGCCATTCGATCAGGCACACGCCATTGGTCAGCCAAAGTTCATCAAGGCCAATCGTAGCCAACTCAGTCACGCCGCTAACGCGGTAGAGATCAACGTGATAGATCGGCAACCGGCCATGCGCGGCGTCGGCGCGATACTCATTGATCAGCACAAAGGTGGGGCTGGTCACCGGGCCGTCATACCCCAACCCGCGCGCAATCCCCTTGATCAGATGAGTCTTGCCGGCGCCAAGCGGCCCCGACAACAGCACCACATCGCCGGCGCGCAACAAATGGCCGAGCCGGGCACCGATCCGTTCGGTTTGCACCGGGCTATGGCTGATAAAATCGAGATCGTGCGGCGTTTGCGCCGCCGGTAACAATGATTCGGTCATAGCACTATTCTACCATAGGGGAGGAGACAGACAAGGATAGCAAGACGGGCGGGTTGGCAACCCGCCCGTCCCCGCGATCATCTTTTATCATCCGAGGTCAACTGCCGGGTTAAGACCAGTAGCCGCATTTGTGCTGGCCGGGGGGAGATCAGTGGCAAGCGTCATCGTCGCGTGACGCAACTCTTGGACAGTACGGCGAGCTTCATTGCTAAAGACGCCGTCAACGGCAATTAGCAACCCGCGGGTTAGGCGCCGGAGGAAGAGCATTTCAGCAAAATCTTGCACATCAGCAGCGGTAATGAGCGCGCGGCGCTGAACCAGCACCGCAACCATTTGACCAGATGGTTCGGCCAAGACCAACAAACAGCGCGTCGCACGCAACTGTTCGGCAGTGATAACCTGATAGCCAAGCCGGCGGGCATGGGCGGCGGCTTCACGAGCGACTACATCCATCGTTACCCTCCTCCATTGAGGACACTGGTCTCGCACGCGGGCGACGGGGCGTTACGCTGATGGGGGAGATTCGTGCTCAGTATATCACACTTCACACCGATTGATGCAAGTTCACTTGAGATGATGACGGCTGTCAGTGCAAGGGCGCGGAGCGCCCGAAGCAATCTCTCTTTCGCGCCACCAATGGCTAAAACTGGCCCTTCCCATACTCGCAGGAGCTTCCTTCGCCGCCGGAGGCGGCTCGCCTTGACAGGAGGGGTGTGGAATAGCGCCCTTCAATACGCATTCTCTTGCCGGCCAGTGATGAAGTTAATAATTGTGCGCAAAATGATCTTAATATCGAATAGCAGCGACCAATTTTCCACGTAATAGAGATCGTAGCGGGTGCGTTCTTCGATGCTGGTATCGCCACGCAAGCCATTCACCTGCGCCCAACCGGTCAGACCGGCCTTCTCTTTATGACGGCGCATATAGCGCGGAATCTGCTGGCGGAACTGTTCAACCCAGCGCGCCTGTTCGGGACGGGGGCCAACGATTGACATCTCACCGATCAGAACATTGATCAACTGCGGTAACTCGTCGAGGCTTGTGCGGCGCAACCACCGGCCAACGCGCGTCACCCGCGGATCGTTCTGCACCGTCCATGTACCAAACTGTTCAGCATCGGGGCGCATTGTACGAAACTTAATCATCCAGAACGGCTTGCCATCGAGGCCCACGCGCTCTTGTAAAAAGAAAACCGGGCCACGCGACTCAAGCCTGATAGCGAGCGCGATCAACAGCATCACCGGCGCCGCAAACAACAACACCAACGAGGCCACCACTAGATCGAGGCCACGTTTCAGCGCCCGATTCCACGGATTATCGAGTGCAGCATTCTTGACGCTGACTAGCGGCAAATCGCGCAGATCGCCGATCGAAACCTCATTGTTGGTAATCAGTTGGAAAGTATCAGGGTAGACCTTAATCTCGACCGACTCATCTTCGGCCAGCGCAATCACTTCCACCAGATCCTGCGAGGAACGACCCGAGAGGGCGATAATCACCTCATCGGCGCGCGTTGCCCGGATCACGCGGCAAATATGTTCGGTGCGACCGAGCACCGGCAAGCCATCGACAATCTCACCAATCGGGACGGTATCGGAGAGAAAGCCCTGCACGCGATAGCCCAATTCGGGCCGGCGGCGGATGGTATTCCACACCAAGCGACCGGGTTCGCGCGCGCCGACGATCAACACCCGGCGGGTATCAATGTCAAAATAACGACGCAACGCATAAACCAACGCGCGATGCAGGAAGCGGCCAAGCAGACAGACCGCCACTGCCAACCCCCAACCCTGAACGAGAATATCGCGCGTCCATGGCATCTCTTCGCCGCCGAACTCGCCGATGAGGGCATTGATGAAAATGACCAAGACCATCGTAAACGAGACTGCCGTCACCACCTTCACTGCTTCATCAAGGCGTGAGGCGCCGCGTTTCATCTCGTAGAGGCCATGGCTAGCAAACACGATCAGAGCGGTCACGCTGCCAAGCACACTCAGGCGGAGGGGAGTCAGTGGATCGGCAGGCATGCGAAACCCGGCAGCGGCGAGCGAATCGGTGCCGAAGGCATAAGCAAGCTGCGCTGCCAGATTCAGCGCCGCCATATCAAGAACAACTAGCAGCAAGCGTAGCAACGCGCGCCACGAGCGCGGGCGCAGCAACGACCGCACTTTAACTGACGCGGTGCGCGTTGGATGGGAGGAGGAGATTGCGGCCAAGCGCCCACAGCTCCTTTACAGTGATACCCAGCTCGATCAGGCCATTGAGCGGCGCCGGCGTAGTTGCGGCGTAATGTTTGCGATGAAACAGCCGCATCGCATCGTAAAAGGCGCGAATCGACGGGATCGGGCGGCGACTGGAAGCGGCCCGCTTGTAATGGTAGACCGTCACCGCAGGATAATAGACGATCTTCCAGCCATACTGCTTGATCCGGTAGGCCCAATCGAGATCTTCGCCATACATAAAAAACGTCTCGTCGAGCAGGCCAACTTCGCGCACCACCGCTGTGCGCACCATCATGCATGCCCCCACTACCGAATCGACTTCGGTTTCAACATCAGGATCGAGGTAGGTCATGTTGTAGGCGGCAAAACGACGACTGCGCGGGAAGAGGCGGGACAGACCGAACAGGCGGTAGAAAGCGATGGCCGGGGTGGGAAAGCTGCGCCGGCAGGCTAAATCGAGCGAGCCATCGGGCAAGAGCAACTTTGGCCCTACCGCCCCTACCGCCGGATGGTACTCAAGATAATCAACCAAGCCGTCAAGCGCACCCGGCGGCACAATCGTATCGTTATTCAGCAACAGAATATAGACCGGCGGATCGGGCAAGGCCAGTATTTGGCGCAAGGCCAGATTATTGCCGGCGGAAAAGCCACCGTTGACCGGACTTTCAAGCAAATGCACCCACGGAAACCGCTCCCGCACGAGCGCTGCACTGTCATCGGTCGAGGCATTGTCAACCACCCATACCGACAACGTACAACGAGTGGGAGCAGCGGCGATCGAGGCCAAACAATCAGTGAGCAGATCGGCCCGGTTATAGTTGAGAATGACAACGGCAAGACTGGTCATTGCACGCCCGTTCGGTCAGTTTTAGCTTGCTGACGCACCCTCAGTATACCACAAGTCCCTCTTGTTTTATATGCAAGAAGTGAACAAGAGATGTTCAAGGTGCAAGCAACGTGGTTTGAGGCTTTATAATGCAAAATTAAATATCAACACCTCTTGCTTGACAATGCCTGTCAAGCGTATTATACTGGCCGAAAAGGGCGCGATATTTTGCTTATCATTACACGCTGTCAATGTCAGGGCAGTGGACAGGCGCGATGGAGACAGGCGGTCGCCGCGCCAACCGTCAGCAGAGGGAGTCGCTATGAGCAGAGCAAAAGCGAAAGACCCCCGCTTTCCCGATTTTTCGTTCACCGTCGTTGAGGGTGCGCGATCGACGCGGGTACCGGGAGGGCGCACGATCGAGGAAATCGAGCCGGAGTACAAAATCAAAGGGCGCACAACCTTTAGCGCACTCTTCCGCTACGATCCCTTCGATTTCTGGGTAGGTCCGTTCTACGTCGGGTTCTGGGGATTTGTGTCGGTGATCGGCATTATTTTTGGGACGTATTTTTACGTGAATGGCACTATTCTAAATGGCCCCTACTCTATCCCCCAAAACTTCTTTGCTGGGCGACTCGACCCACCGCCAGCCGAAATTGGTCTCGGCTTCGCTATGCCGGGCCAGCAAGGGTTTGAGTGGCAGATGACGGTGCTCTTCGCTACGATCGCCTTCTTCGGCTGGATGATGCGGCAGGTTGACATCAGCATGAAGCTCGATATGGGCTACCATGTACCAATCGCATTCGGCGTCGCCTTTTCAGCGTGGTTAGTGCTGCAAGTTATTCGGCCGATCGCGTTAGGAATGTGGCATGAAGGCTTCGTCCTTGGCGTCATGCCCCACCTTGACTGGGTGTCGAACTTCGGCTACCGCTACAACAACTTTTTCTATAACCCATTCCATGCGATTGGCATTACCGGTCTGTTTGCCTCTACATGGTTACTTGCTTGTCACGGCTCGCTGATCCTGAGCGCAGCACAGTACCGTGGACCAGAAGGCGGTGACATCGAAAACGTCTTCTTCCGCGATGTGCAGTACTATTCAGTCGGTGAGTCGGGTGTCCACCGTCTTGGCTATATCTTCGCCATTGGCGGCATTCTGTCGGCTGATCTCTGCATCTTGCTATCAGGCTGGCCGGTGCAAGACTGGGTGAGTTTCTGGAATTTCTGGAACAACCTCCCCTTCTGGAGCGGCGTCTAGAGAGGAGCGCATTGGTATGGCAACAATCAACATGACGCCGGGCGATCTGGAACTGGGCCGGGATCGCGGTCGCATTGGCAAACCGATTGAGGTTCCTCTGCTCGAGAATTTCGGCTTCGATAGCCAGCTTGGCCCGTTCTACCTTGGCTTTTGGAATACAGTGGCCTATGTCACCGGCGGCATCTTCACCTTCATTTGGCTGGTAGTGATGCTGGCACAGGTGAACTATAATCCGGTGGCGTTTATCAAATACTTTGTCGTGCTGCAGATCGATCCGCCGTCGTCACGCTACGGCCTGAGCTTCCCGCCGCTGAATGAGGGCGGTTGGTGGTTGATCGCTACGTTCTTCCTGACGGTGTCGATTTTCGCGTGGTATATGCATATCTATACCCGCGCCAAGGCGCTCGGTATTAAGCCTTATCTGGCCTATGGTTTCACCGGCGCAATTGCGCTCTATCTGGTGATCTACATTATTCGCCCAATGTGGATGGGTGATTGGTCGGAAGCGCCGGCTCACGGGATCAAAGCTCTGCTCGATTGGACAAACAACGTGAGCGTGCGCTACGGCAATTTCTACTATAACCCGTTCCACATGCTCTCAATCTTCTTCTTACTCGGTTCGACACTCTTGCTGGCAATGCACGCCGGTACGATTTGGGCACTCGAGAAGTATGCTGCCCACGAAGAGTGGGATGAGATTCAGGCGCCCGGTACTGGTACCGAGCGGGCGCAACTCTTCTGGCGCTGGTGTATGGGCTTCAACGCCAATGCCTACTCGATCCACCTGTGGGCTTTCTGGTTTGCGTGGCTGTGTGGTATCACCGGTGCGCTTGGCGTTTTCTTCTCGATGCCCGATTTCGTGAATAACTGGTTCCAGTGGGGTATTGAGGCTGGTATTGCCTATCCGCAGGGTCCAACACCCTTGCCCTAACCTATACACCGCCCACCTTCCTCCAACCCCTCACTTGCTGTGTGGCAGGTGAGGGGTTTTTATGTGACAGCGCGACAGAGGCAAAAACGCGAAGGGAGGATCGCTGTCTTCACTCCTCTCCATACCTCTGCGCGTTGTGGGCTTTTTCAGCGTGGTAAGGCAACTAGATTTTCATCTCTTCACACCTTGGCGCTCGTATTAACAGTTTCAGCCACCCGCTCGACCGGCATCCCCAACGCTAACACCATTGCATTGACCAGTGGTTGCAGCGCCGCTGGTACGGCGGCGCTATCAATAATCCACACTTCATCGCCAACCAGCAACTCAAACGCGAGCACGGGCTGCAAACGGCGAATCAGACCGCCGGCGACGATCCGGTAGGGGCGCAAGCGCAAACCCGTGATCGCGGTGCGATCGATCTGTTGCTCCCGTGGCCGCCCGACCCGGCTGGATTGGCGAATCGTGAAGGTCTCGGCATCGAGCATGATTTCATTGGCGGTGGTGGCAATCGCGTAGCCTCCCACCAAGCGTTGGATCGCCAAGCCGCCAAACAACCCGCCGGCAGCAGCGCTGAGGGCAGCCGTGGCAAAACCGAACTCTTGCAGCGATGCTAACACGCCAGCGAGTAACGCGGCCATGGCAATGGCCATTAATACCCCGCCACCGGCAAAGAGCGGAAGAGCCGCAGCGCGATTCGCCTGCGGGTATGACCGTAAATGCAACCGATCAGGTTCAGCAACAATGACTTGATAGTACGGGGTGAGGCCGAGACGGCGACCGAGGCGTTGACGCAGGGATGATGTCATAGCATTCCACAATGAACGATGAGCAAGGCTTCCTCTCTACGATCCTACCACACTTGCACGAATCGGCAGATCGTGCTATACTCTAAGCGCGATGCGGGAGTGGCTCAGTTGGTAGAGCGACACCTTGCCAAGGTGTAGGTCGCGGGTTCGAATCCCGTCTCCCGCTCCAATCAAGACCGGCGCCGGAGCGCTGGTCTTTTCTATTGTAAGAACCAAACCTATGACTCTGCTCAACGCAACGAATCTCAGCAAATACTACGGCGCTGAGCTGATTTTCCACGATGTCAGCTTCCAAATCGCGCGAGGTGAAAAGGTGGCAATTGTCGGCATGAACGGCACCGGCAAGAGCACCTTGCTGCGCATAATCGCCGGCTATGAGACGCCGGATAGTGGCAGTCTTAGCCTTGCCCGCGGCACCCGCGTCGCCTATCTTGCCCAAGAGACGCGCTTCAGCGACGATCTGACCCTCTGGCAAGAGATGGAAGCGGCGCTGGCCGAGATCCGCGACTGGCGCGCCGAACTGGCCGCCCTTGAGGGCCGGCTGGCCGATACGTCCGCCCCCGATTGGGAAGCAGTAATGGAACACTACGGCGAACTGAGCGCTCGTTTTGAGCATGCCGGCGGCTACGAGATCGAGCATCGCATCGAACGCACGCTGCACGGTCTCGGCTTCCGGCCTGAACAGTTCCACCAGCGCATGGGCCAGTTTTCGGGCGGGCAAAAGACGCGGGCCGCGCTGGCTGCCGCTCTGCTCAGCGACCCCGATTTGCTGCTGCTCGACGAGCCGACCAACCATCTCGATATGCAGGCGCTCGAATGGCTCGAACAGTTCTTGCGCAATTGGGATGGCACCCTGATCGTGGTCTCGCACGACCGCTACTTCCTCGAGCGGGTGACGAAACGCACGCTAGAGATCAGCTTTAACCGGCTGGAGGATTACCCCGGCAGCTATGAAAAGTATTTGGCGCTCAAGGCCGAACGGATGGAACGGCGGCTGAAAGAGTACCAAGCCCAGCAAGCGTTCATCGCCCGCACTGAAGAGTTCATCCGGCGCTACAAGGCCGGCCAGCGCGCACGCGAGGCCAAAGGGCGCGAAAAACGGTTAGAGCGGCTCAAACGCGAGCAGTTGCTCGACCGTCCAAAAGAGGCGGCCAAACTGCGCGTTGCGCTCGACAGCCAATTGCGGTCGGGGGAGCTAGTCTTGCGGCTCGATGGGTTGGTGGTTGGCTATCACGGGCCGCACGGCGACGGCAAGCCGCTGTTGCGGGCCGATGACTTGACCATCCGGCGCGGCGAGCGGGTCGGGTTGCTCGGACCAAACGGCTGCGGCAAGACCACCCTGCTCCGCACGCTAATCGGGCAATTGCCGCCGCTGCAAGGCGTGGCCCGCTTTGGCCACGAAGTGCGGGTGGGTTACTACGCGCAAGGCCATGACGTGCTGGAATGGAACAATACCGTGCTGGAAGAGGTGCTGCGGGTAGCGCCAAGTCTTGGTGAGGGGCCGGCGCGCAACCTGCTTGCCCGTTTTCTCTTTACCGGCGACGATGTGTTCAAGCGCATCGCCGACCTCAGCGGCGGCGAGCGATCGCGAGTGGCACTGGCCCAACTGACGCTGCTGCCGGGTAATCTGCTCTTGCTCGATGAGCCGACCAACCACCTCGATATTGATGCGCGCGAGGCGCTCGAAGCGGTGTTGAAAGAGTACACCGGTTCGATCTTGTTTGTCTCGCACGACCGCTACTTTATCGACACACTGGCCGATAAGTTGTGGATTGTCGAGCAAGGCCGGATCAAGCAGTTCGCCGGCAACTACAGCGAGTATATGGCCGCCCAGAGCGCCGCGCCGCCTACACCAGCGCCTAAAACCGCCGAGCCGAAGGCCGCGCCGGCCAAACCGGCCCGACCCGACGACACCGAGCGGGCCAAGCAGCGCCGGCTAGCCGCTTTAGAAGCCGAAGTGACCGCGCTTGAACAAGACCTTGCTCGCCTGAGCAGCGAACTCGACGCGGCCAGTCAAGCGCGAGACGTATCCCGGCTAACGGCGCTAGGAGCGCAGTACGCCGAACTCGAACGGTTGCTGGCGGAAAAATACGCCCAATGGGAGCAACTAGCGGCGTGAGCAGGAAGGGTGAACCGCTCAGAGAGGTCTATGATCTACCACGATTACGCCCCGATCTACCATGCCGCCGGGCAAGCCGCTTTTGGCACGGCGCTGGCGCAGATCATCCTTGCCCACCTGCCGGTGCTGCCGCAGCGCACGCTTGATCTCGCCTGTGGCACCGGCGCAGCGGCGTTAGTGCTGGCGGCTGCCGGCGCAACAGTCGTGGGAGTTGACAGTTCACCGGCTATGCTGGCCATCGCCCGCGAGCAGGCACACCAGCGCAGGTTGGCGATCGAATGGATCGAGGCTGACATCCGCGCATTGCCGGACGACCCGCGGTTGCCGCCGGGCAGTTTCGACCTCTGCACCAGCCTCTTTGACAGCCTTAACCATCTCACCGATGATGATGATCTAGCCAAGGTCTGCCGGGCAGTAGGCCGATTGCTGCGTCCCGGTGGGCAATTCATCTTCGACCTCAACACCCTCGCCGGTTTTCGCACGTGGCATGAATACGATCAGGTGCTCTTCGACGGGCGCGATCTGCTCGTTGTCAACCGACTGCACTTCGATGAGCACCAGCAACGTGCGTATGGCCGGTTCGTCTGGTTTCAGCGGCGCGGGGAGCGGTGGTGGCGCGGGGAAGAGACCCACTGCGAACGGCCATGGAGTGACGCTCAGATCGCCGCAGCACTCGCTGCCGGTGGATTACGTTTGGTTATGCGCCTCACCCCGCAATGGACGCCGGCAACAGATGATGCGCCGCGGGTGGTGTATATCAGCGAGAAGTATGCTGAGTAAGATCAGAACACCCCTGACTCGCCACACCAAAACCTGAACAAGCAAGCATAGAGCATCTGCGCTCGGATGATCGGACAAGTATCGGCTCGCACTTTGTGATAGTAGCCGTGATCCAAACGGTTATCCCTTTACCCATGCGTTAGGGTTACCAACAACTACTTATCGGACGAATAAAGGTCATTGCTCTAACGAAACACAATCATACTTGTTAGCAGACTGAGAGAGAACATGGTACTGTTTAACCCACACAAAAATAAAAAAGACTACGTAGGAGCAGTAGAATGAGCAATGCATCAACTAGACTACCCTCTCTCTACCGTATTATTCAAGAAGCGATAGCGCCAGATGTCCCACCGTTCACAGCAACGAAAACGACGTTAGTTGATCTTAGTCACACCTTAGAAGACTGTGTGCTACGCAACAAATTACCAAGCGTCATCTTCACCGGATTTCAAGAGAGCAGCCACTGGCGGAAAGAAACACAACGCTACCTTGAATTAGCCCACATTGCCAGTTCAATCTGCATTTTTGCCGGTGGCACTCCACCCATACCCGAAGAAAAACATATCGCCGTCACCCTCGAACCAAGTGATCCGCTCAGACAAGAATGGTTTGTTCTCGTGTTAACTGAATATTTTTGTGCAGTTCTTTGTGGGCTTGACAATCAACTAGCGGTGGATAACGAAGGTGATCGCACATTTGAAACCATTCTTACGTTCCAGCCGGAAGTTGTTGAGAAAGTTATCGATATACTGATGACGACCGTTGAACGTTATCGACCTGATCGAGCAGCCGAACTCCGCCAAGCACGGCAGAACTTTCCACCTCGCTCGCCGCAAGGCCCCTACCTCACCCAAATTGTAGGTGCGCTAATGGAACACATGCAACGGCGCTACAATCAGCAGCGTCAACTACTGATTGAGCTACAGCAGCTCAACGAACGGCAACGCACATTAGAAGAAACCATCGCGCAACTAGGAGTGCCAGTAATACCACTGCTTAAAGGCGTTCTTCTCTTACCCCTCATTGGCAGTATTGACTCACAACGTGCTCAACGAATAATGGAACAGCTCCTGACCGGCATTGCCGAGCAAGCGGCTGATGTTGCGATTATCGACATTACCGGCGTGCCAATTGTTGACACAGCAGTCACAAATTACCTACTGCAAGCGATCCGTGCTGCCCGCCTGCTTGGAGCACAGATCATCCTTACCGGCATTCATGCATCAGTGGCGCAGACGATGGTCAATCTTGGCATTGATCTCGCCGACGTCACCACCAAGAACAACCTTCGGGAAGGGATAGAGGCAGCGCTTGGGGTACTGGGGCTTGAAATTTGCCGCAAACGGAAGAGTGGCACGACATCTGGTGAAGTGTAGGAAGGGGCGACAGACTTGTCGCCCCTGATCATGAAACGGAAGGGTGAAACGCCATCTACTGAGTCGTAGGAAGGAGCAACCAATCGGTCGTCCCTGATCACTCATCGTACAATTGCAGCAACTCACGCCACTCACCGGTCAACTCATCGCGGCGAGCAGCGTAGTAGACGTGAGTCACTCCCTGCTCGTCAACATAGACCAAATCGACCTGCGAGCGCATCGGGCGCAGATACCCAATATTGCCCCACCAGCGCACCTTTTCTTGGTCGAGCGGCATATCTTGGTGGTACATGCGAGCCGCATACTCGCGCACCGTGCCGGGTTCGATGTCTTGCAAGCGCCATGGTGCGCTGCTGACATCACCAGTGCGCAAATTACGGAAGACGTACAGCCACTCACCCTCTTCATTGCGCGTGGCGCTCACGACCTCGATGCCGGTGCGAGGGCGAGCGACCCGGATTAGCGCCAGCCATGCGTCAGAGAGCTTCTCGCGGGGCACATTGTTATACTCTTGCACCGCGCCACTCTCTTTATCCTTCATCACCAGATCGAAGCGGGGCTGGCCATCGTTATCGAGCGAAATTCGCACCAAACCACCTCTGCCGCGCCAGCGGATGCGGCGTTCACCCCACGTCTCGATTTCAGACGGCGGCGGCGGCGCTTCCACCGTCTCTTCCTGATCGAAATCGGCGGTATCGGTCTCGACGCGAGTACCGGCCTCGGTGAGCAGGCTCATCCACGCTTCACCCAGCCCCCAATCGCTCACGCCGTAGAAGATATGGTCGATCACACCATTCTGGTCGCGATGCACCAGATCGTACTTCACGCGCGAACCCTGCCGGTAGGCGCGCCAGAGGCCAAGCCGGCCACGCCAGCGCACTTGGCTGTGCAAATCGATCCGGCCATCGCGCAAATCTTCGTGACGGCCAATCGCATAAGCCCACAACCCCTGCGCGCGGTCGCGAGTCACGCCGGCAGTCGTGCGCAGATCGCGCACCTCGTAAACCCACGTCCCACCGCGGCGCTGACTGCCGACAATTTCGACGCCAGAGCGGGGCAATTCGAGCGTCTCGCCATTCTCGAGTGGCGACGGCTCACCAGCGGCAATCGCCTGCCGGCAAAGCTGGATAATCTCGCTGCGGTTAGCGGCCACCGTCTCGCTATCGCGGCGGACATACACCGTGCCGTTGCTGCCAACATACGGCGGCGGCTCATGCGCCTTCACCTCGACCCGGATCACATCACGGCCTTCATAGTGCATCAGCTCGAATGACAAATAGGGGGCAGGGATTAGATTATCCACCACACTCTGGCGCAGTGCCTCGGTAATCTGGTCAGGCCGTTCCACCCCGATCACCTTGCCGCCGGGATCGCAGCCCACGATCAGCACCCCGCCGCCGATATTCGCCAACGCCGCCACATCGGGCCAGAGCGCCGCCGCTGCGGATGGATCGGCCACCGCGCGCAGCAATTGGCGATCAGTGCTACCGCTGAAACGGGCAACATCGAGCGACCACTGCTTCTGATCGCGCTTGGGCACGCGCACCCGGTCAAAGTCTTGGCTAGAAAAGAGCGCCTTGAGCGCCTCGAAACTACGATCAGGCAAGAGCGCCTCGAAATAGCGATCGCCGATGCCGTGGCGATGAGTCGCTTGTGCGTCAGCCTCGGCCAAGCGGCGCAGACGATGGGCATCACTGCCTTGGATGCAGAACATGCGGCGCTCATAGTGCTCGGTCTTGCCGTTGTAGAAGCCGGGCGAAGTGAACTTCTCGTGATCGGTGTAGAAATTGATAAATTCTAGCGCGTGGAGGTAGGGGCTTTGCGTCACCGCCACCCGCGCTTGACCGCTTGTACCCATGCGCAAGGTCTCGGTAATCACGCCATTAGGGCCATTGGCATGGGCAGCGATCACAATACCGCCGGCGCGATGAATAATCTCGTAGGCTTCGGTGACATGGCGGGTATTGGCCACACTACACACCCCACCCTTCAGCAACTCGGCGGGAATGCCGAGTTGGAGCAGGGTAGCCTCAATCAGACTCAGCGGACGGTTGGGCGGAAAAATGCCGATAATGTGAGCGCCAAAATGGGACGTAAATTCAAAGCCGGGCAATACCATAATCTTGTCGAGCAACCGGCGGTACTCGGCCAACCGCGCCTCTTCCTCACTAGTGAGCCGCCCTGCCTTTTCGAGCGTGGTTAGAAACTCAATTTCGCGTTGGAACTGCTCGTAGCCGGCGACGGTATTGTGATCGGTAAAGGCAATGATTTCAAGACCGCGCCGCTCAGCTTCCTGTAGTATATCAAGGTAAGAAACGTTTGGTTCGGCGTAATCCTCAGACGCAGGCGTGTGTAGATGCAAATCAACCCGGATCCAGCGCATCCCGTTGCGCGCTTCTCCCATTGTATTCATATCATGAAAGCCTTAGATATTCAGATCTTTTTTAGCCATGTTTTTCTGTCTTTTTTGTTTTTATCTTGTCGTTTCTTGTCATCAAACGATAGGAAGCTCCTCCTTCCTAACGACAGAGTGAGCCGACTATGCCGGCTCATAGACACACTTTTCACCATGTACTGATAGTATACCAGATCAACACGGAGTTGATTGCACAAACCGCTGCTCGCACAACCAAGCCCGGCAATGCACCAGCTTGCCCAAGAGCGGCAAAGGCCGATCACGCTCACCAGTGCGATGACGCACCCGTTGCTTGAAACCAGCACAGCCAGCCCGTGACCGCCGAGCTTGCCCAACAATCTGTTGCTGTCATCTGTCTGGCTGCAAACTTGATTCAAAGCCATTGTCAACGTTTAATCAATATCAAAAATATTCATGGTTAGAACTAGCATGATGTCAAAGTATTTGCTATAATGCAATCAACGTCGGATACGACATTGAGGTAAAGCATTTGCACGCCGAGCCGAGATCGTGGTTGTAACGTGGCCCGGCCAGCAAAGGGCAGTCACAGCGCACGATCCAAACTCGACTAGTGAGCCATCATCTCACTAGCTCCTTCAGAGGAGCGAGCAGTCAATGGCCGGCGAGCCGATCAGCGTTGCGATAGTGCTCGCCCCATGTCGCACCGGCCAAGTGAGGTTGAAATGGTGGGCAGTAGAGCTGTGCTGCCCCAAGATCAGGCTGTGTCAACGACGACGCAGCAGATCGCCAGAGCAAGCAACGATGCCGTGCTACAGTGTGAGACAGCGGTAGGTGGTAAGCATCTAGCATGCGCTGTACCCTTGCCTGTCCTCACAATGCGATGATGCGTACTTCCATTTTTCAGCGGAAGCGACAGCCGCATAACCCTACCGCTCGCTGGCGGTTGCAGCGCCCGGCGCTGCGAGCAGCTTGCTGCCGATGACCTTTGCCGAGCGCTGTCATCGCGGCAGGAAAGAGGAGAGTCCTATGTCCCATTCAAGTGGATTCGGCCTGCAGCAGACGCGCACCATCATCAGTGAGCTAGAACAGTTTTTGGCCGATTTGAAACAGGAAGATGGATTGAGCGAAAACACCATCACCTCGTACCGTTGCGATTTGCGCACAGCGGGAACCGTCTTGAGCAAAGATCTTACGGCCATTACCGCGAGCGACATCCAACACTTTCTGGCTAGCCGGAAAGAGCAGCCGGGCACCACCAACCGGCGGATTGCGAGTCTGGGCCGGTTTTTCCGCTGGGCATTCGCGCGTGGGTATGTGACTCACAATCCGGTCGAGCAGATCAACAGCCGGATTCCGACTGAACACCATCCGCAACCGATTGCCAACGAGACCGAACTGCGCGCACTTGATCAGGCCATCGCCGCAGCGCCGCAACCTTACCGGCTGATCTTCACGCTGCTGCGCGAGATCGGCATTCGCACCGACGAGGTGCTCAATCTCAACCTCGGTGATGTCATTCTTGAGCCGGGGCGCGAGATGCTGCTGGTGCGCGATAGCAAGAGCGGGAATAAGCGGATGATTGCGCTAACCCCTGACGCGATGCCGCGTTCGTTGCGCGGGTTGCGCAGTTGGGTGCGCGAGATGGAGCATTTACCGCCTGATACACCGCTCTTCCGGTCGTCGCGCGGCACACGCGCATCGTACGATACGCTGCACCGACGCTGGGTGGCGGTGTGCAAGGCAGCCCGGCTGATGGATATCGTTGATGGGCGCGAGCAGCCGCGTTACACGCTACACCACCTGCGCCACACCGCCGCTGCCGAACTGATTACCTTCTACCCAGAGCAGGTAGTACGCCGGATTCTGGGCCATCGCGATCCGCGCTCAACCCGCCGCTACACCGAGCTGGTGCGCAACCAGCCCCGAACCGCCGAACGGACGGCCCATCTGCACCCGTCTCCCCGGCGCGAGGCGATGTGAGGTTATGACAACGGTGCGATAAGGAAGGCGCGGATTGCCGCGTATGTTGGGCCATACCCCGGCCCGCGCAGCATATTATGATTCGTGCCGGGAATAAGCTGCATCCAAACGAGACCCGGCGGCGCCGCAGCCCGTAATTCGGCTTGCACCGCCGGCGGTACTATCGTGTACGCCGGTTCGGCCAGCAAGATCAGCAACGGCACCTGCACCTGCCCAATCCGCGGCGCCAGCGTCCAGTCATCCGGGATGAGGAACAAGCCGGCCACTTGCTCATAGCGGCACTCGGCTAACGCCTGCGCCTTCCAATGATAGTCACACGGATGCCAATCAGGGTTTGTCTCACGTAGCATCGGCAAGGTCGCTTCCGGTGGCTCACCCACTCCTCGGCTAAACTGGGGCAGCCACGACGGCGCCACCGCCGCTTCTTGCCGGATCAGCGGGTCGATCAGCACAGCCCGCTGCACGGCTGCCCGCGCCGGATGGTCACGGCTTAACAAGGCAAGCGTTGTTGCCCCACCCCACGAATGACCAACCATCACTACGTCGCTTAACCCCAACGTCACGATCAGATCACCCACAATGCCGGCCACCGTATCAATATCGTAGGCCGGGCTGAGATCACTCTGGCCGTGGCCGGGCATATCAATCGCGATCACCCGCCAGCCCTCGGCAGCCAGATCCTCCCCCAACCGCCACATCGTAACAGCGCTGCTGGTGATACCGTGGCAAAGCAGGGCCGTAGGGCCGGCGTTGGGCCATTCGAGAAAACTGACCCGGCCATGGCCGAGTTGGGCAACATGGCGTAGGGCGTTGATATGGCATGGTTCGGTCATTGGCTTGCTCCCTCTGGCGCAACAGCGACGAAATCGGCCAGCACCGCCTTGAGTGCCGCTAATGACGATTCCTGAATGTACATCATGTGGCCAGCAGGGTAGAAGCTCTCGCTGATCTGGCTGCGCAACGCCGGATCGAGGGCGAGATGGTTGAGCGTATAGCGAGTAGCGAAGTAGGGCGTTGCCAGATCGTAATAGCCGCTGGCGACATGCACCCGCAGCGCCGGGTTACGGTGCATGGCCCGCCGCAACGTCTCGGCGACATCAACGTAGCGATTTTGGTGATCGTTGAAACTCCACGGCCACACTCGCTCGGTGAGGATTTCGTAGGGCAGATCGCTGCTAAAACCCAACTGCTCGCGCACGTAATGATTGAGTGCGGCAGTATAAGGGCCGGTAATCGCCGCAAGGCTCGGGTCGAACTCGACCGTCTCGCCTGCCGCGTCGCGGTCGCGGCCGATAAACCGGCTGTCGAGCCGGCCCACCGTGCGGTGCTGATCGCGTAGCAATTCCTTCACAAACCGGTCGTCGCGAATCCGCAAGCGCGAGCGGGTAATATAGTCGTAGTTGAGGCCGGTGTAGCGGGCTAATTGAATGGCGATGCGATCAAAGGTGTCCGGATCGAGCTGATCGCCTTGCAACAAGGCCAGCGCATAGTCGCCGAGCGCAAACGCTTCAGCAGCGCGCAGAGTCGCGACCAAATCGCGCTGCAATGCTGGTTCGAGCCGGTAGTGGTAGAAGGCAGTGGCGGTGTAGGCCGGCAAAAAGAGCATGTACGGCAAATCGTTGCCGTGATCGAACGAGAGGGTCTGAAAGTGCAACACTGCTGAGATCAGCATCAGGCCATTGAGGTAGAGGCCGTGCCGTTCTTGCAGATAGCCGGCCAAGCCGGCGGCCCGGGTGGTGCCATAACTCTCGCCGGCCAGATACTTGGGTGATAGCCAGCGCCCGTAACGGCTGGTGTACAGCCGGATAAAATCGCCCACCGACTCGATATCTTTGCGGAAATCGTGAAACTGCTTGGCAGACTCGCCAGCAACGGGACGGCTATAGCCGGTGCTGACCGGATCGATAAAGACCAGATCGCTGACATCGAGCAACGAGTACGGGTTAGGCGCGAGACGTCCGGGAGGTGGCAACGGCCTCCCCTCTTCGTTCATCAGCACCCGCTGCGGGCCAAGTAAGCCGAGGTGCAGCCACACCGACGACGAGCCGGGACCGCCGTTGAAGGCAAAGGTAATCGGGCGCCGGCTATAATCGCTCACATCATCGCGGGTATAAGCGACGAAGAAGATACCGGCTCGCGCCTGCTCACCGGCGCTGACGCCATCCTTCTCCGCCTCCTCCTTCATAATGATCACGCCGGCGGTGGCCGTATACGCGATCTCAACGCCATTGATTACCACCGTATGCTGGGTCTGCACAAGCTGATCGGCGGGTGGCGACGCCGGGGCAGTAGGTTGCGTTGTTGTCATGCGATATGCCGTCCGCTATCATCCCACACCAATTCGGCGCGCCCAATGCGCACCAGATCACCATCTTGGACGCCAGCCGCGATCAGGGCCTCGTTAATGCCGCTCGCTTCCAGCACGCGCTGAATCCGGTCGAGCGCCTCATCTTGGTCGAGATTACTCATCGCGATCAGGCGCTCAATCTTGACCCCGCGCACCCGGAATGCATCGCCTTCGCGCTCGATGGTAAAGGCATTTTCATCAACCGGCGGCAACGGCCACTCGAGCGGCGGCTCATCGGGATCAACCGGATCGCGCTGGGGCGGCGGATCGGCGCGCAACAGCTCGGCCACCCGCTGCAAGAGCGGTTCGATACCGGCGCCGGTTGCTGCCGAAATCACAAACAGATCCTCTGGCGCCACTGGCAGGCGGGCACGCAAGATAGGCACGTTTTCCTGCGCCGCAGGCAGATCGGCCTTATTGAGCGCCACCACCTGCTTGCGCTGGGCCAATTCAGGCTGGTACAGGCGCAGTTCGGTATTGATCTGCTCGTAGTCATCCCACGGCGCACGGCCATCGACACCAGCGGCATCGATGATATGAATGAGCAAGCGTGTACGCTCGACATGGCGGAGAAAATCGTGACCAAGACCGACGCCAGCATGCGCCCCTTCGATCAAACCGGGAATATCGGCCACTACAAACCGCTGCAACCCAACCTCGACAATACCGAGATTGGGGGTAAGAGTGGTAAACGGGTAGGCGGCAATCTTGGGTCGAGCGGCGCTGATGACTGAAAGCAGGGTTGATTTGCCGGCGTTTGGAAAGCCAACCAACCCCACATCAGCCAGCATCTTCAGCTCGAGCTCCAGCGTCAGTTCTTGGCCGGGTTCGCCCAACTCAGCCAGCCGCGGCGCTTGGCGGGTAGGCGTAGCAAAATGGATATTCCCCAAGCCGCCGCGCCCACCGCGCGCAGCAAGCAGCCGCTGGCCGGGCCGGGCAAGATCAACGGTGTAAGGTACGCCATTGATCGTGGCCCGCACCACCGTACCGGGAGGCACCGGTACATAGACATCGGCGCCATTGCGGCCATGCATCGCATTTTTGCCGCCATGGCCGCCATTCTCGGCGATAAACTTGCGCTGATAGCGAAAATGCAGCAGAGTATTGTATTCAGGGTCGGCGACGAGGTAAACATGGCCGCCGCGCCCGCCATCGCCGCCATTGGGGCCGCCACGTGGCACATACTTCTCGCGGCGGAAGGTCGCCGCCCCGTTGCCGCCATTGCCGGCTCGCACCACGATGGTTGCCTGATCAAAAAAATCGGTGGTCATACGCAAACAGCACGAGGGCGCGGATCAACGCGCCCCGTTTCTTTTTAGCAACAATGTCACGGATACGGTTATTTTCGTGATGCTCCCTCTTCAGGCAGTAATCGCGCTAGCGAAGGGGGCTGCGTTGACGCATGGAGGGATCATGCGCCGCATTTCCCTCTGCGCTGCACGCAATCACAAGGGAGTGAGCGCACCGTTACCGGTACAACCCAAGAAATTGGACAACAAAGCTATGCTCGGGCTTGCCTTACCGGAAGCTGCGCGACATAAGCAGTGGATTGCCGCTATCAGAAAACGTTTGCGACCCTATCACAACAGGGCAGCAGCTAAACTGCCACACTTCATAGAGCAGCATCTACGTTGAGAGTTCACCGCAACCAGTGAACACGTGAATGTACTCAATTTTCGCCAAACCCACCGCTACGCTTTGGTTTCGCCCTCGGTTTTGGCGTCATTGCGCGGCTCTTCGTCACCCTTTACCGCCTTGCGAAACTCGCGGATGCTGCTGCCGAGCGCGCCGCCGAGGCCAGCCAGCTTGCCAGCGCCAAAGATCGCAATCACGATCACGAGGATAATTAACAATTCACCCCAACCAAGACCGCCAATCATACTCGCACTCCTTCCTCGTGCAACCGGCGCGCACCAGCGATGCGCGTCCCTCATCATTATACCCTAGTGTAAAGGTGTGTCAACGCAAAGGGTAACGTTGCGGCGGCAACACCCCTACCTCGCCACCGCTTCCCGATAGGCCGCCAGTGTCTTGGCAGCGGTATCCGCCCACGAAAAGCGGCGAGCATGGACCAAACCGCGTTGGCGCAACTCGGCACGGAGATCGGCGTCAACCAACACGCGCCGGATCGCCTCGGCCAGCGCGATCGGATCGGTAGGCGCGACCATCAACCCCGCCTCACCGACCACTTCAGGTAGGCTCGAGGTATTGGAAGTAATCACCGGCGTGCCGCAGGCCATCGCCTCAAGCGGCGGCATCCCAAACCCCTCATAGATCGAAGGAAAGACGAAGACGGTCGCCGCCGCGTACCAGAGCGGCAACTCCTCTTCAGGAATATAGCCGGCAAACTTCACCCGATCGCGCAGATTCAACTGTTCCAGCCGGACGAAGATCGGCTCATACATCCAGCCCTTGCCGCCACCGATCAACAACGGCACATCAGGCACGCTCCGGCTCACCAATGCGAACGCCTCCAGCAGTGTGGTCAGATTCTTGCGCGGCTCCAGCGTACCGACATAAAGCACAAACCGCTCAGGCAAGCCATACCGTGCGCGCAACTGCTCGATGGCCGCCGGCGCCGGTGGGCGAAAATGGCTGCGGGCAGCGTTCGGCGTCACAATCACCCGCTCTGGCGGAATGCCGAGCAGACCAACCACCTCGCGCTTGGTGTGTTCGGAAACCGCCAAAATCCGGCTCGCGCGGCGGGCGCTCAGCCGGGTCGCCAGATCGAGATAGATGCGATTGTAGGCGCGAAAGGTCTGCGGGAAGCGGATAAAGGCCAGATCGTGGATCGTAATTACCGTTGGCACCGGGCTGAGCAGCGGGGCCACGTTGAGACAGCCATGGTAGAGATCAGCCGTCCCGCGCAACATCAGCGGCGCAATCCCCTGTTCCCAAGGAATCCGCACCCGCGGATTGATCGTCGGCAAACGGGACGGCTTCACTACAAAATTGGCCGGCAGACCCAACGCCGCCTGATCAAGGCCGCGAGTGGTATACACGGTATAGTGATTGGTGGGATCGATCTGCGCCAAATGGAGCAATACCTGCTCGATATAGTGCGAAACACCGGCCCGGCGAAACGAACGGGTATGAGCAAGGAGATGGGCATTAACAGCAATGCGCATAGCAACACATCTTACGGCGTCGCGGCGGTCACGGTATCGTAGCGATGGTGGGGTACCAACCCCCAATCGCTGAAAGGAAAATAGATCAGCCACGCCTGCCCGACCACCCGATCGAGCGGCAGCGCATCCCATTCCCGCGAATCGGAGCTATTGCCGCGATTGTCTCCCATCACAAAGATCGAACCGGACGGCACAGTGATCGGCCCCCGCGCGCAGGGATAGCCGCCGAGACAGTAGGTAAACGCGCCGCGCAGGTACGGCTCGTCGAGCAGCTCGCCATTGACATAGACCCGACCCTCGCGGAATTCGAGCACATCGCCGGGCAAACCGATTACGCGCTTGATATAATCTTTCCGTACATCACGCGGATACTCAAAGACGACAATATCACCACGTTGCGGCGGTCGGAAGGGGTAGACCACGCGTGGCGGCAAATCGGCCTGACCGGGAAGCAGGCGCAGCGGCGCATTCAGGTCAAAGTGAAAATAGATCAGCTTATTGACCAGAATATACTGGCCTGTATGAAGCGTTGGCTCCATACTTGAGCCTTCGATCTTAAAATTCTGCACTACGCCGCGCACGATCAGAAAGATGAGCAGAATAAAGATCGCTGTCTCAAGCAATTCGCGCACCACATAGCGTAACGGCGCACGCGGATGGCGCACCGGCTCAACCTCAAGGGAAGTAGCCAATGGATCTGGTGACGAATGACTGTCGCTCATAGCACCGTTTTGCGTGCTCTATGCTACACTACAGGATAGAGCGCAACATGAGAATGGCGTGCGGAGGGAAGGTTTCCCTCCGCAATCGTTGGCATTATACTCGAACACGGGGCAAATTGCCAACCCATACCTATAGATAAAGTGTAGATAAAGGCGTGACAAGCCGCAAACAACGCAAAACCGGGAAGGTCTTGAGGAGCGATTATGACGCGCTGGGTGACAGGCGGCGGGCTTGCTGCTCTGCCAGCCGACAGATCGCGTTGGTACAAGCATCCCTGCTGTAGGATGAGCCGGTTCACCCTCACCCCCAGCCCTTCTCCTACCAACGCGGGAGAGGGGAGCGCGGAGGCGAGCGTCGAGGCATCGCCCAGCAATCAACGGTTATACTTTATCAAATGTTCTGACTACGCCCCTCTCCGCGAGGGGGAAGAGCAAGCATAGGCATTCGTTTGGCACTCGCACATCTTGATTGAAGATAGAAGAAAGCTGAGATTATGTCATCGCTGGCCACCTTAGCACAGCCGCTTGGCGAGGGAAGCTTTCAGTGTCTGGCCTGCCATTGGAGATGCACACTGGCGCCGGGAGAGGTAGGACGCTGCCAGATGCGGGTCGGGAGTACAGATGGCATCAAGCTGCTCAATCATGGCTTGATTAGCGGCGCCGCCATTGGCCCAATCGAAGATCATCGCCTTTGGCACTTCTTCCCTGACACCACGGCGCTAGCTATCGGCGGCTGGGGCTATGCATTGCCGGTTGATCAACAGCGCGGCTCATACGGCGCGTTGCCCACTGATCCGGCCAAACAACGACGGCTTGATCCGCAACGCGCAGCCGACTTCGCCCTCGAACGGCTCTGTCGCGGCGTGGTGTGGGCGTTTGGCGAGCCAGCGGTGAACTTTGAATACCTGCTCGCGTTGCTGCAACTGAGCCGCGCTGTCAGCCGCTATACCGCTATTGTCACCAGCGGCATGCTGAGTAGCGAGGCGCTGAGCGAGTTAGGGCCGTACCTGCACGGCATCAGCCTCGATCTGCGCGGCTTTTCCGATAATGCCTACCACCGGCTAGGCGGGATCAGCGACTGGCGGCAGATTTTGCGTTTCGCCGAAGAGGCGCAACAACGCTGGCAGTGCCATATCGAAGTAACGACCCGCATCCACCACGGCGTTAACGATCATCCCGATGAGCTACGTGAGATGGTCAATTGGATCAAGACCACGCTCGGCGAGGACACGCCGTGGCACGTTTTGCCGGGTGATGCCGGCAGTGAAACTGCCGCCGCAACCATGCGCGCGCGCCGCATCGGGCACGAAAGCGGTTTGCAGTTTATCTATGGGCCGGAACCTAACCAGCCAACGCGCTGCCCAGTATGCCAAGCAACCTTGATTAGCCGGCAGAACGGGGTAAGCCGGAAGGTCGGGCTAGAAGGCAACCGCTGCACGAGTTGCGGTTATGCAGCGAATGTGTATCTGTCGATTTTTAAGGTACATCGTGGATGACGGCGACGCGATCATCCTATGGAACAATCAACCATGCGCAAGCCTGAGATTATGAGTCCCGCCGGCTATTGGCCGCAATTGCACGCCGCGATTGAAGCCGGCGCCGACGCGGTCTACTTTGGTTTGACCCATTTCACCGCCCGCGCCAAAGTAGGCTTTACGCTTGATGAGCTGCCAGAGGTGATGAAGACGCTGCACCGGCGGGGGGTGAAAGGGTATGTGACCTTTAACACGCTCGTGTTTGACCACGAGTTGCGTGCAGCGGCGACGGCGCTAGCCGCGATTGCCGCTGCCGGGGCCGATGCGATTATCGTGCAAGATGTAGGCATCGCGGTGCTGGCCCGCCGGATCGCGCCCGATCTGCCGATCCACGGCAGTACCCAGATGAGCATTACCAGCGCCGAGGGAGTCGCACTAGCCGCTCGTTACGGTGTGTCGCGGGTGGTGTTGGCTCGCGAGTTATCGCTGGCAGAAGTCGCGGCGATCCGTGCCCGCAGCCCGATCGAACTGGAAATCTTCGTCCATGGTGCGCTCTGTGTCTCGTACTCCGGCCAGTGCTTTTCATCCGAAGCATGGGGCGGGCGCAGCGCCAATCGCGGCCAGTGCGCCCAAGCCTGCCGGTTGCCTTACGATCTGATCGTTGACGGCCAACATCAGCCGCTCGGCGCAGCCCGTTACCTGCTCTCACCCGGCGATTTGGCGGCGATTGACGAGATGGCGACGATTGCCCGCCTCGGTGTGAGCGCGCTCAAGATCGAGGGCCGCTACAAAGATGCCGAGTATGTGGCGATTACCACCAACGCCTACCGCCGCGCGCTTGATGCGGCGTGGGCCGGTCTGCCGCCCGATCTAACTAGTGCCGACCGCTTACACCTCGAGCAGGTCTATTCACGCGGGTTAGGGCCGCACTTCCTGCGCGGCACCAACCATCAGGCGGTCGTGGAGGGCCGCGCGCCGCGCCATCGCGGCTTGTTGATGGGCCGGGTGGTGAAGGTGCGGCCCGACGCCATTCTTATCGCACCGGAGCCGGGCCGCGATGCGGCTCCACTCAAACCCGGCGATGGGGTGGTGTTTGATGCCGCCGATTGGCGCAGCCCGGAAGAGCCGGAAGAGGGCGGGCGCATTTTTACCGTCACCCCAGCCGGCAATGGCCTGCTGGCGCTGACCTTTGCCAAAGGCGCGATCAACCGGCGCCGCATCCGCGCTGGCGATCTGCTCTGGCGCACCAGCGACCCGCAGACCGAACGGGTGGCCCGTCCGTTCGTGCAGCCCGCCGCGCCGGTGCGCCGCCAACCGGTGCGGGTGGACGCTAGCGCCTGCGCCGGCGCGCCGCTCATACTGCGCTGGACGCTGATTGATCAGCCAGACCTCACCGTTGTGGTGCAGAGTGCGGAACCGCTGACGACAGCGCAAAACCGCCCGCTTGATGAAGCAACGCTGCGCGACCAGTTGGGCCGGTTGGGTGACACAGCGTATCAGTTAACCGAACTCACTGCCGTGATCGAGGGCAAGCCGTTCGTGCCGGTTTCGCTGCTCAACCAGTTGCGCCGGCAAGCTACCGCCGCCCTCGCCGAATTGCAAGGCCAACCGCCGGCTATCACCATCCACGACCCGACGCGCGTGCTCGATGAGATGCTGGCCACTGTGGCGCCGGCAGCGCCGCCGGACACCACCCATCTCCATCTGCTCATCCGCTCACCTGACCAGCTTGCAGCAGCGATTGCGCTGCGTCCGGACAGCATTACGCTCGACTATCTCGATCTGGAAGGGCTAAAGCCGGCGTTAGCGCAAGTGCGCGCCGCCGGCATCGCCGTTCGCATCGCTGCACCGCGCGTGCTCAAGCCGGAAGACGATCGGGTCGTGCGCTTCTTGCGCAAACTCGACGCGCCGCTCTTGGTGCGCTCGACCGGTTTGCTCAACATGCTGCGCGACGATCCGGCAGTAGAGTTGACCGGCGACTTCAGCCTCAACGCTGCCAACATTCTTACCGCCGATCTGCTGCTTGGTCTAGGCTTGCGACGGCTCACCCTGACGCACGACCTCAACGCCGACCAGATCGCCCATCTGGCCGAGCAGATCGGTGGTAGCCGGTTGGAAGCGATCGCCTATCACCATCTGCCCGTGTTCCATACCGAACACTGCGTCTTCTGCCGCTTCTTGTCGAACGGTACCAGCTACAAAGATTGTGGCCGCCCGTGCGAACGGCACCGAGTAGCGTTGCGCGACGCGCAGGGCCGCGCGCATCCGGTGATCGCCGACGTCGGCTGCCGCAACACCGTGTTTGGCGCTGAAGCGCAAGAGGCGAGCAAATACCTCGACCGCTGGCGAGCCGCCGGCATCGCCCACTACCGACTCGAATTCGTGCATGAATCGGCAGCGCAGATCACTGCTGTCACCGAAGCGTTCCGTGCCTATCTCAACCAGCAGATCGACGCCGCCGAATTAGGCCGGCGCTGGCGGCACAGCGCGCCGCAAGGCGTCACCGAAGGTAGCTTCTTTGTGCCGGCGAATTACCAGTACATTCCGTTGATGTAAGGAGATCAGCCATGGCCGAGAGTTTGTGGAATCAACTAGCAGCGCGGCTAGTTGATGCGCTCGGCGCGCAGCGCGGCGAATTGGTCGAGGTGCGCGATGAGGCGGGTAATCAGCGCCTGTTGCATGCGGTGTTACTGGCGCTGGAAAGCATTGGTGCTGAGCCGCTGGTCGCTATTCTGCCGGCGCAGCACGTCGAACGATTGTTGGTCACAACCTCGCCAGACATCCTCGCCTCCCGTGACCGGCGGCGGATGGAGTGGCTACAGCACGTAGATCGCTCGTTGGCATTGATCGGCGCGCAACCCGATCTGCGCCGCGCGCCGGACGCAGCGTTGCGCGCGTTTACAACCACGTACAACCAGCTTGAAACGATCCGGTGCGAACGCCGCATCCCGCAAGTGATCGCCGCCATTCCCTCCATCGGCAAAGCGGCCCAGCTCGGTCTCAGCCATGAAGACTTGGAATTGCGCATAATGCCGGCGCTACTGCTTGATCCGGCAGCATTGGTCGCAGCCAGCGAGCGGGTGCTAAGCACGTTGGCACAGGTGCAGACTATCACCATCACCAGCGGGCCGGGTTACAAACTGCGCGTGCAGCGCGGCGAGCGGTCATGGCTGCGCGATACGGGCCGGTTGGAAACGACCAGCGGAACCGCAGACACGATTGTGAGCAACGTGCCGGCAGGCTTGCTCTACACCACGATCGTTGAGGAGAGCGCCGAGGGTGAACTCTTCCTGCCGGTGGCTGGCCCAGCGCGCGCCGCCCATCTCCAATTCAACTACGGTCGTATCACCCGCATTGAAGCTGCCAGCGGCGGTGATCAGCTCACGGCGCTCTTGGCCCAACGCAGTGGTGAACTGGGCCGGATCAGCACGATCGGGATTGGCCTTAACCCACACCTGCGCCAGCCGATTGGCTGGCCGCTGGTTGACCGGCACATTCAGGGGGCGATCAGCATCGCGTTTGGCGAGAACCAGTATCTCGGCGGGGTCAATGTCTCGTCACTCGCGATCGACTTCGCCACCACTGCCGCCAGCTTGCGCGCCGATGATCGGGTGATCGTGGACGGGGGCAGGTTGGTGGTATGATCGAGGTAGGCAAGGCTACGTTTCAACCCGAATGCTATGAGCAATACGCCGGTTGATCGTAATCGCCTGCTGCATGATCCTAGGCAGCAGATGGTCGCCATCGCCCACCTGCGCCGCAGCATCCTCTTTGGATCGATAGCGCGGTCAAATGCATGCTGACAGCGATATTGACATCCCCATCGCGATGCCTGATGGCGTCCATCGCCGACAGACAGCGCAACATCTGTACCACGATTTGATGGCTCTTGGCGTAGCGAAAGATCTGATTGTTGTCACCAAGAGCGATGTCCAACGTTACAGCGACTACCTATCGCTGGGGTTATATCCGGCGCTGCGTGAAGGGAAAGAACTCTATGCCGCCAAGGGATAGCCCTATGCCCGACGATCCGGCAGAATGGCTGCGCCGCGCTCGCTCTGATCTCGCAATTGCGAGCATCACGCTGCCACCTGATAGCGTTTACGAAATTAATGTTTTCATGCTCAGCAAACAGCGGAGAACGCCATTAAAGCTATCTACCACCCTGACCGCTGGCATTTTCAGTACACTCACGATATCAAGAGTTATTAGCCGGTTTACACCGCAACGGTCTTGCGCTACCGCCAGAGGTGTATGAAGCGGTGACGCTGACCATTTTGCGCAGTAAGCTCGCCACCCCGGCTTCGAAGAGCCGGTGACCGAGCAAGAGCATGCGGCTGCGGTTGCGCGTGCCCGGCGTGTGGTTGAGTGGGCAAGCCGATGTATTGAAGGCTCGTCACCGGCTTGATTGGCTAGCCGTTCTCTTGCAAAGGCAGCCGTCTCACTACGACAACCACCAGTGCTTCACCACCAGCGCACGATACAAGCCCCAACCCTCATCCTCCCTGCTGGGCAGCGGCCACGATCCGGCCCTGCGCGACCAGTTCGCTGATGGCAGTAATGTAGGGATGCAGCAGCGTATCCTCGGCCACGAACGGCACGTGGCGGCGGATCAGCTCGTAGACCGGGCCGGTGCCGCGCCCCAGCCGGGCTTGCGCTCCTAGCTCTTGGCGGCGGAAATCAATCCCCTGCGCTGCGGCAAACAGCTCAAGCGCCAAAATCTGGCTGACATTATCGAGAATCGTGCGCAATTTGAGGCCAGCAGTCAGACCCATACTGACGTGATCTTCGACGTTGGCTGAGGTGGGAATACTATCAACACTGGCCGGATGGGCCAGCACTTTGTTCTCAGTCGCGAGAGCCGCCGCCGTATACTGCACAATCATAAAGCCCGAATTGAGACCACCAGCGCGAGTGAGAAAGGCCGGCAAGACATGTGTATTCGAGGCTTCGTCGGTCAGACGCATCAGCCGCCGCTCGGCGATATTACCCAACTCGGCTACCGCAAGCCCCAGATAATCGAGCGCAATCGCCAGCGGCTCACCGTGAAAATTGCCGCCGGAGATCACCTCAACCGCGCCATCATCGCCAACAAAGAGCAGCGGGTTATCGGTGACAGCATTCAATTCGATCTCAAACACCCAGCGGGCATAAGCGATTGCGTCGCGCACCGCACCGTGAACCTGCGGAATGCAGCGCAAAGTATAGGCATCTTGCACGTGGCGCGGATCGTTGTGGCGGACAAATTCGCTGCCGGCCAGCAACTGGCGCAGATGAGCCGCGCACTCGATCTGGCGGGGGAAGGGACGCAAGGCGTGCAGACGCTCATCAAACGCTGCCGGCGTGCCATAGAGCGCTTCGAGGCTGAGACAGCCGGCAATATCAGCCGTGGCGCTGAGCAACTCGGCCCGCGCAGTTGCGAGCACGCCGAGCGCGCACATCACTGCGGTGCCATTGGTCAAGGCCAACCCCTCTTTAGCGGCTAGTTGCAGCGGCTGCCAACCGAGCCGCTCGAACGCAACGGCGGCTGGCATCACCTCGCCCCGCCATTCAACCTCGCCCAAGCCGATCAGCGGCAGCGCCATGTGGGCCAACGGCGCTAAATCACCGCTCGCGCCGAGCGACCCCTTGCTGGGGATGCGGGGATGCACCCCGGCGTTAAGTAGATCGATCAACCGTTCGAGCGTCGCGAGGCGCACACCCGAATGGCCGCGGGCGAGGGTATTAGCCCGGATGAGCATGATTGCGCGGGTAGTGGGAATATCGAAGACCGGCCCTACTCCCACCGCATGGCTGACCAGAATGTTGTATTGCAACTGCTCAACCTGCTCAAGCGTAATCACCCGATCCTTAAACGCACCGAAGCCAGTGGTAATACCATACGCCATCACCCCACGCGCCAACAAATCTTGCACCGCCTGCGCCGCCCGCACCACCCGCTCGCGGGCAGATGGCGCCAAGCGCACCGCCGGAGCACCGGGTTGACCATAGGCAACTGCTAAGCTCTGTTCGATGGTCAGGCTGGCACCGTCGAGAAGAATGTCGTTCATAACCCCTCAGCCGTTTGTGCAAAACACGTAGGAACGCGAGCCACCGGCCCGCATGAAACATATTGCCCCCCTAGCCCCTCGGTTGCCCCACCCCTAGCCCCTCCCCGCTGCGGGAGGAAATGGGGAGGGTAAGGACAACCGCAGAGGAGCTACACGCAAAAGATTCGATAGAACGCAACCAAGCGCACTTGTGCCCCGCCCTCCTCCGTGTCCTCTGCGCCCTCGGCGGTAAACAACGATGTTGTCCCACCTCCGCTAAGGGATGGGAGTGCTATTGGAGCCCGTACAGGCATCCTTCCCGCTGAAGTGGGAGATTGCTGCGGGGGCGCAGGCAGTGCGGCGCACTACCCGCTACACCCCCTCGCAATGACAACAGGGCACGGCATCAGGGCACGCCCCACCCCTCCGCTATCATCTCGCAGAAAACATCATTCATTATCCCCCACCACAACCTGCCCGCGCTTAATCACCAGCTCAACCGGCGTCCCGCCCAATTCGTACATCAACCAACGATAATCCGCCTCGGCCAGCAGCAGCAGATCGGCCTGCATCCCCGGCATGATAGCGCCAACCTGCCCACCCAAGCTGATCGCATGCGCGGCGTTGACCGTTGTCGCTAGCAGCGCCTCAGCAGGGACCATACGCATGTAGCGGCAGGCAATCGCCATCGTCAACGGCAACGACAGCGACGGAGCCGAACCGGGGTTGGCATCGGTGCTGAGTGCCACAGCGACGCCGGCGTCGATCATCTGCCGAGCGGCGGCAAAGTGGCTCAGGCCAAGGTTGAGCGAGACTAATGGCAGCAAGACGGCGACCGTAGCGCTCGCAGCCAGCGCAGGGAACAGCGCCGGACTCGTTACGTCAAGATGATCAACCGACGTTGCGCCGAGTTCGAGCGCCATTGCCAACCCACCCAACTCGGCAAACTCATCAACGTGTGCCTTGAGCGGAAAACCAAGCGCCTGCGCCGCTGCCAACACGCGCCGGCTTTGGACGACATCGAACGCGCCGCGTTCACAGAAGACATCGACGAAAAGCGGGATGCCGCGAGCAGCAAATGACGAGGTGCGGTACCAGTCGCGAGCGAGGGGCAACATCTCTTCAATCACAAGATCGACATAGGCATCAGCTCGTCCGGTAAACTCCGGCGGCACTGCGTGGGCCGGCAAGAAGGTCGGCACGAGTTCGACCGGTTGGGCGGCGGCCAGCAACACAATTGCCGCCAATTGGCGCAGCTCGGGATCGCGTGCGAGACCATAGCCGGTTTTGACTTCGGTGGTCGTGGTACCGAGGCGCAGCATCTGCTTCAGGCGAGGCAGCGTCGCCTCGACCAACTCGGCGGTAGTAGCGGCGCGGGTGAGGCGCATAGTGCGCAGAATCCCGCCGCCGGCAGCCATAATCTCTTGGTAGGTCGCACCGGCGCAGCGTTGTTCAAACTCGGCCACCCGATCGCCGGCATAGACGATATGGGTATGGCAATCGACCAGACCGGGGCAGACGGCGCGGCCACGGGCATTGATCTCACGGGCCGGGTGAAACCGGCGGCGCAATTCGGTGCTCGGCCCCACACCAACAATCGTCGCGCCGCGGATGGCTACGGCGCCATCGCTGATGATGCCGAGTTCGCGCATAGCCACACCCCGCCGGGGGCCGGGAGGGCCGGCGCAGGTGACAACCTGCGCGGCGGAATGGATAAGCAGGTCGCATGGTTCCATAAGGTTCCTCGGAAACACGAGCAACGTATGGGTCGCCCCGACGATTATGGCGCGATCATCGGCATATCAATTCCATAGCGACGAGCGAATACAATCGCTTCAGAGTAGCCAGCGTCGGCATGACGCACCACCCCCATACCGGGATCGGTTGTCAACACCCGCTCGATCCGGCGGGCTGCTTCGGGGGTACCATCGGCCACAATTACCTGCCCGGCGTGGATGCTGTAGCCAATCCCCACCCCGCCACCGTGGTGGATGCTGACCCACGTCGCCCCGCCGACCGCGTTGATCAATGCGTTGAGCAGCGGCCAATCGGCGATCGCATCGGAACCGTCGCGCATGCCTTCGGTTTCGCGGTTGGGGCTGGCCACCGAGCCGGCATCGAGATGGTCGCGCCCGATCACAATTGGCGCTTTGACCGCACCGCTGGCGACGAGATCGTTGAGCAGCAAACCGGCCTTAGCCCGCTCGCCATAGCCGAGCCAGCAGATCCGGGCAGGCAGCCCCTGAAAAGCAACGTAGTCGCGGGCCAGTCGCAGCCAACGACCAAGATGCTCGTCGTGGGGGAACAGCGCGCTGATCGCGCGGTCGGTCACGTAAATATCTTCGGGGTCGCCAGAGAGAGCCACCCAGCGGAACGGCCCCTTCCCTTCGCAGAAGAGCGGACGAATATAGGCCGGCACGAAACCGGGGTAGCTAAAAGCATCGCTGACACCAGCATCAAAGGCGCGCTGGCGCAGATTGTTGCCGTAATCGAACACAATGCAACCGCGTCGCTGCCACTCGAGCAACACGCGCACGTGCTCGGCCATCGAGGCCATAGCGCGGCGGTCGTACTCAGCAGGCTCGCGTTCGCGCAACGCGGCGGCTTCGGCCAGCGACAACCCGGCGGGAATATAGCCATAACGCACATCGTGGGCGCTGGTCTGGTCGGTCGCCACATCGGGGGTAACACCCCGGCGGAGCATGTCGGGCAACAACTCGCTCGCATTGCCGATCAGCGCAATCGAAAGCGGTCTACCAGCAGCACGAGCCTCTTCAGCCCATGTCATCGCTTCTTCCAAATCATCGCTCAACCGGTCAACCTGCCGTAAACGTAGCCGGCGCTCGGCTCGCCAGCGATCGATCTCAACGGCAATCACCACGCCTTCATTCAGCGTCACAGCCAACGGCTGCGCGCCACCCATCTCACCCAAACCAGCCGTCACCACTAGTTTGCCGCGCAGCGTCCCCCAGCCAGCCGAGCGAGCCAGCGCGCCGAAGGTCTCGTAGGTGCCTTGCAAAATGCCCTGCGTACCGATATAGATCCAACTCCCCGCCGTCATCTGGCCGTACATCGTCAGCCCAGCCGCTTCCCAGCGATCAAAATTGGCCTGTATTGCCCATGCCGGCACTAAATTGGAATTGGCCAGCAACACTCGCGGCGCATCGGGGTGGGTACGGAAGACGGCGACCGGCTTGCCCGACTGCACAAGCAGCGTCTCGTCGGGTTTGAGCCGGCGTAGCGTAGCAAGGATAGCGTCAAAGCATTCCCAATTGCGGGCCGCGCGCCCGCGCCCGCCATAGACGATCAAGTTGTCAGGATCAAACGCTACATCAGGGTCGAGGTTATTTTGGATCATGCGGTACGCCGCTTCGATCAGCCAATTGGCGCAAGTTAGGGTCGTACCGCGAGGCGCGCGGATAGTGCGGGGCATAACGTACCTCCTTGTACGGGAATGGCATGCGTTGCCGGTATGGCGCTATGGTACCGTAAAATGAGGCGTGCGGCAAGCGTTTGCCGAATGCAGCAACACAAAGCTACCTCGCCTGTACTGCTACATAGCGATGAAAAGCCGCGGCGGCATTCTCGCTCAGGACCGGGCCGTGACCAAAGCAAAGAGTCGTAAACTGGTAGCGATCGAGGCGGGCAAGACTGGTGATCGCCGCCGTTTCGTCTTCAAGCACGATCGGCGACTGTAACCCCTTGCCGCGATACATTACCGCATCGGCGGCAAAGAGTACTTGCTGCGCCAGCCAATACAACCCGATCTGACCGGCACTATGTCCGGGAATGTGAATCACATTGAGACCACCAGCGACCGGAATAACAGCGCCATCGGTGACCAGCCGGTCAACGCGAGCCGGATTGATCGTCGCCGGCATCAGCCATTTGCCCACCCCAAACGCCAACCGGTTAACCCAACCGGCAGCGCTGTGAGCGGTTGACCGCAGTGCCTGCCCTTGTGCAACCAGCTCGGCATCGAGCGGATGCATCCACACGGTTGCGCCGGTACGTGATTGCAATGTGGCAACATTCCCCGCGTGATCGATGTGATGATGAGTGACAATAATGTGCTGCACATCTTCTGGCTTGCGGCCTAACGCAGCCAACCCGGCGAGCGCCCCGGCACCGCGATCGGGGTAGCCGGTATCGATCAAGATCACGCCGCTCGCCGTCAGTATGAAAAAGACGTTGACCGATCCCAGCGGGATCGGTAACGACAGCTCGTACAATCCGGGCAGAATCAGGCGCGGCGCTGGCATACGGGGTGCTCCTTCCTTACAATGATGAATCCGGACGGGTGGACGGTACTAGGTTTTACGCCGTCTTGGAGACGGCCATCTGTCGCTCAATGTACGGTAGCGGATCCGGAAGGCCGTCCGGCGCTACGTTTTGCGACGTGGTGATGGCGTTACCTCTACCGCCCGCCCCCCTTCCCGCTGCGTGGGCGTGTCCATCGCTGAGGAGACGGCCGGCCATCGCTACTGGGTCAATAATTTTCTTGCAGCCACTGCCGCCAGCCGGCATCAAATTCGGCGTAGGTCATGCCAAACGCCTTCTGCAACGCCTTATCGTAGAACTCGATCCCGGTACCCGGCGTATCGCGCACTGCCGCGGCAAGACGCCAGAAGCCATCAAGCCCGCCCTGCGTCTCGACGATATAGGCCACGAGCGAGTAGGCAAACCCATAGGCAAGGCTCCGATCGACTTCGAGCGTCGTCATGTGATCCATATCTTGCGGGCGCACACCACCATTCGGATCAACCAGCGGGATGATCCGACCCATCCGCACTGCGGCACTCACTGCGTTGCGGCGCGGATTGTTTGAGACATATTCAGCCAACCCTTCGCTCATCCAGTCGGTAATCCGGTACTCTTGGGCAAAGGCGCGAGTATAAGCCCAGTGGGTCAATTCATGCACAATCGTGCCGTACAAATCCTCCTCCCAACCGGCCTGCGGATCGTAGAAGCCAAAGGCATACGAGAAGGGGGCAAAGATATCAACCCGATCGTTGCGCGGGCGCGAACCGGCAGAGTACCACGCCAGCGAGTTGGGATTGACCGGCGGCGTGATACCGAAGATTGGGCGCAGGTACACATTGAACTTATTTTCAGGTGTGCGGCCAAGGGTATCGATCACCTGTTGGCGCGCCCGCAGCACCATATCTTCGATCACCTCATTCACTTCCGCCGACCATTCGTAGGTATTGAGCGTGAAATACTCGTTGTCAATCTTGATCTTCGCACCCAACTGCTCTTCGGTCGGCTCACTCATCACCCAGCGTCCATCCTCCATCTGGCAGAAGAGAATGTCACGCCGGTAGCCGCCATCATCGATCGCCGCCTGCCAGAAGCCGTGTTCACGTTGCTTGACTTCAAGCACGCGCATGCGGCTAAACCGCGAACCGCTGAACGATGATTGTTGAAACGTGTTGAACCGCTCTTCGACCAAGCGCCGGAATGGGGCGTTAGTCTGGTCAACGACTGAGCGGAGCAGTTCAATGTTGTTGGTGTTGTAAGCTTCGACATAGCTATCGAGCGCCGTTTGAATACCAGACGCAACCGCTTCCGGCGTCAATGCACCGGTAACCGGCGTTGGTTCGCTCGGCGCTGGCACCGGTGTATTGGTGGCTGGCACCGTTGTGGGCGGCAGGGCGACTGTAGCGGTTGGCGATTGGGTGGTTGGAGTAGTACAAGCCGCCAACACAAAAGCAACAAGGATGAACCAGCTAATCCTGCGCATCACAGAACCTCCCCAGAGAGCATTTGATCTCGTTCATTTATTGTACCGCGCTTGCGGTGGGTTTGGGGTATACTACGCAGCGCAACGCGAGAAGTTGCAGGAAAGCCATTTATAAACGTCACCTCACTATGGATCTCGACCTCATCAACTGGCTGCGTTCAGCCGCAGGCGCGGCACTGCTGGCCGACCTAGCCGGACGCGACCTGCGCGAGAGTGATGTCTTGGCTGAATTGAGCCGGTTGCGCCGCCATTTGCCTGCTGAACGGGCGCGAGCAGCAGTTGAGCAGGCATTGCTGCGACGAAAAGCGGCGACCAAGTTTCCCAATGCCGACCGCATGCTCTTCACCCGCGAGGCGCTTGAGCAGGCATCAGCAGCGCCAGTGGCAGCCCAACGCGCGCAGCGTTTGGCCCAAGCTGGGTTGGTAGCTGATCTCGGCTGCGGCATCGGTGGTGACACGATTGCCTTGGCCGCCGCCGGCGCGCAGGTGATAGCCGTTGATCGCGATCCGGTGCGGCTGGCGCTGGCGCATGCGAACGTTGCGGCGCTAGAGCTGAGCGAACGGGTGACGTTCCTTGAACGCGATCTGCTGCGTGAACCGCCGCCACCGGCATCGGCGTTATTTTGCGATCCGGCCCGCCGCGCCGGCGACCGGCGCGTGTTCGATCCTGAATCATTCCAACCGCCGCTTAGTCACGTGCTGGGTTGGCGGCAACAGACTGCAGCGCTGGCGGTGAAACTGGCACCGGGGATTGATCTGGCACACCTGCCGATTGATGCCGAGGTGGAGTTTGTTTCACTTGATGGTGAACTGAAAGAAGCAGTGCTCTGGTGCGGGCCGTTGGCGACGGCCAACCGGCGAGCGACGGTGCTGCGCAGCGATGGTGCAACGGCAACAATGGCGGACGCCGCCGCATCGCCACCGCCGTTGAGCGCACCGCTGGCCATCCTCTACGAACCCGACCCGGCGGTGATTCGCGCCGGCTTGGTGGCCGCCTTGGCCGCCGAACTCGGCGCAGCCCAACTCGCGCCCGATATTGCTTACCTCACCGCACCGGCCTATCGCCCGACGCCATTTGCCCGCGCATGGCCGGTGATCACGTGGATTCCGTTCCAACTCAAGCGGCTGCGCACATTGCTGCGCGACCTCAACGCCGGGCCGGTGACAGTCAAGAAGCGCGGTTCGCCCCTCGATCCCGATGCGCTGGCGCGCCAACTAAGCGGGAAGGGTCGCCGGGCGTTAGTGGTGGTGTTGACGCAGATGCCAAGCGGGCCGGTAGCGGTGGTGTGTGCTGAGGGAGTGGGGAGGGGGGTGTAGGGAGGTGGGGATAACGTATTTTACCGCAAAGAACGCAGAGGGCGCGAAGGATTAGGAAACGGATCGCTGCGTCCTCCGCGCCCTTCGCGGGGCAACTCGTCCGGCGGCAGCTTCCCTCACCCCCCAGCCCCCTCGCCCACCTGACGGCGGGCGAGGGTGAGCCGCTGCACTGCCGGCCAAGCCATACCCTCCGCCGAACGCAATGATTGCCCCTCTCCCACGAAGTGAGAGAGGGACAGGGGATGAGGGACGCAACGATCCATCCAACGATTGATCGCAAACCACAACCGGCTATGGTACTGTATACCGAGATTAGTTGACGGATCAGAAAGTTGTACGCCATGACCCTCTCGCGCGCCGCCCGTTACCGGGGCTTGATTCTCTTGATCGTCATCAACTTCATGATGTATGCCGGCTTTTTTATGGTCATCCCGCTGGTGTCGGTGCATTACGTGCAAACGCTCGGCTTTGCCGCGGTAACGGTAGGAATAGCGCTAGCGTTACGCCAATTGGTGCAGCAAGGGGTCAGCGTCGGCGGCGGCGTGCTCTCAGATCGGTTTGGCGGGCGCAGCTTGATCACTGCCGGCGTCTTGGTGCGCGCTGCCGGTTTTGCCAGTCTCGCGTTCGCCAACACGCCGCCGTTTCTGTTCTTCGCTATGCTGCTCTCGGCGTTGGGCGGCGCACTGTTTGAAGCGCCGAGCCGGGCCGGGATCGCCACCCTCACCACCGAAGACGAACGGGCGCGCGCCTTTTCGATCAACGGCGTTGGCGGCGGGCTAGGCATGGTCATTGGCCCCTTTACAGGATCACTACTGCTCGAATTCGGCTTCAGTACCGTGGCGCTGGCGGCGGCAGCCTGTTTCGCCCTGATCGGCGCGATGAGCCTGCTCTTGCCCCCGATCGAGACGGCCACCGACCGTAGCCGCCTCGGCTTCGGCTTAAGGCTGGCGTTGCACGACCGACCCTTCCTCATCTTCACCGCCCTGCTGATGGGTTTCTGGTATATGTGGGTGCAACTGACCATCAGCTTACCATTGGCCGGCGAACGGCTGGCCAACGCTGCCGATGCGGTGCGCTGGATTTATGGTGTCAACGCTGGGATGACGGTCATATTGCAATTGCCGCTAATCGGATTCTTGGAACGGTGGCTGCGCCCGCTCAGCATTCTCATTCTTGGCATTGCCCTGATGGCGTTGGGGCTGGGCATGGTGGCACTGGCCGACTCGTTCCCACGCTTGATCGGCTGCGTCATCGTCTTCACCCTCGGCACTCTCCTCGCTACCCCCTCGCAACAGAGTGTGACCGCAGCACTGGCCGATCCGCGCGCGCTTGGCTCATACTTCGGCGTCAACGCGCTGGCCTTGGCTGTCGGCGGCGGATTGGGCAATCTCAGCGGCGGCCTGCTGATTGACCTCGCCAATGCGCTCCAAGCGCCGGCCCTGCCGTGGATCGCCTTCACCTGTATCGGGTTGGCCAGCGCGATTGGTTTGATGATCCTCGGCAACTACCTGCAACAACGTCGTGCCACCGCCCATCTGGTCGGGGTGCAACAGCGGTAACAAAGCATACGCCGCGCTACCGGCGCTACCATGCATCGGCATCGATGTTTTACAATAGGTGCCACACCTTGTTAGCCAAGAAAGGATAACCACCGTGCCCAATAATCGTTTCGCCTTTTTTAACGGAGAGATTGTACCCATTGAGCAAGCGCAGGTCAGCGTGATGACCAATGCGCTCAATTATGGAACTGGCTGTTTTGAAGGTATTCGCGGCTACTGGAACCCTGACTACCAACAGCTCTACGTCTTCTGTCTGCGCGAACACATGGAGCGGCTCCACCGCTCGGCCCGCATTTTGTTGATGAAATTGCCATACAGTGTTGATGAACTGTGCCACATTACGATTGATCTGCTGCGGCGCGAAGAGTTTCGCGAAGATGTCTACATTCGCCCGCTGCTCTACAAGAGCGATCCGGCGATTGCGGTGCAGATGCATCATCTGACTGACAGCTTCACCATGTTCGCAGTCGGTTTCGGCCAGTATCTCGCCGGTTCAGCTATCAGAGCATGCATCTCATCGTGGCGGCGGATCGACGACAACATCATTCCTTCGCGGGCCAAAGCCTGCGGCTCGTACCTCAACTCGGCGCTGGCTAAGAGCGAGGCGCTGCTCAATGGCTACGACGAGGCGATCGTGCTCAGCAATGATGGCCACGTGGCCGAAGCGTCGGCAGCGAACCTCTTTATTGTGCGCAATGGCGTGCTGATCACGCCGCCTACCAGCGGCGACATTCTCGAAGGTATCACCCGGCAGGTGGTAATGGAACTGGCTCGCAACCAGTTGGGCATTCCGGTGCGGGAAGCGCCGATTGACCGCACCGAACTCTACGTCGCCGACGAAGCCTTCTTCTGCGGCACCGGGGCCGAGATTAAGCCGATTATCGAGATTGACCGCCGCCCGATCGGTACCGGTGCGATCGGCCCGATCGGTACGATGCTGGTCAATTTGTACGCCGACGTGGTGCGCGGACGGATCGGCGCGTACCGCCACTGGTGTACGCCGGTGTACGCAGCGTGAGTGGCAACACCATCACAGCGAAATCATACGGAGTGCGGCAGTGATCCTGCCGCATCCAAATCTTATAGCACCACTATTCCGCGTGAACTTGTTCACCCCTCAACGTGCATCTACACTGCGGTATGATATAAGCCAAACTTGATCCGTACACGTTGCCGCTGCACTCCCCAATCATTCCACTCCCAACCATCAGCGCAAAGGAGCTAGTCCTTGCCAGAGCATTTCTTCCTAGCAACTACCACCTTAGTTCCACCAGTGCTCTGGTATGGGACAGCGCTTTTCGCAATCGGGCTGATATGCCTCATCCTAGCCTTGCAGATTTTCCTACTTGCGCGCCACTCGCCGGACGCCATCACTCTAGGATTACTCCTGATTGCCCTCAGTTGGTGGGACATCACCTATGCGTTGTACTGGATTGACGCACCGGCGCCCACTGACCAATTCTGGGTTGATGTGACCTACGTTGGCGTCGTCAGCACGCCAACGCTCATCTTCATCTTTGCGATCCAGATCAGTGGCCTGTTCGACTCCTCACGGCTGCTGCGCTGGCCCTTCTTTCTCGTGATGGCGATTGAGCCAATCCTCACCTTGCTGGCATTATGGACTGACCAGTGGCACAACCTCTTTTTTGCCGGGTTGCGCACCAACTATCAAGGCGTGATTTTACGCGGCGGTCTATTGTTCTGGAGCAATGTCATCTATTCATATCTGCTCTTGTTGCTCAGTCTGAGCATTCTGGCCGCCGGTTATGCGCGAGCCAACGGCATCTTCCGCAAACAGATTCTGATCGTCTTGCTGAGCTTTGCCATCACGTGGGCCAACAGCATCATCTTCGTCACCGGTATCAATCCGCTGCCGGGAACCGATAACACGCCCTTTGCCTTTTCAATCGCAAGTAGCCTCTTTGCGTATGCCTTGTTCCGTTATCGCCTATTCGATGTTGTGCCGATAGCGCGCAGTTTAGTCATCGAACAAATGAAAGATGGCGTGTTAGTGCTCGATGCCAACAAGCGGATCGTTGATATCAACTTAGCGGGTCAACAATGGTTGCCATATGTCGCGATTGGAGACTCGCTCAACCAACTGCGGGATCAATTACCGGTCACATTGCAACAGCTTCCGCTCGATCACGACCAGCGGCTCGAAGTCACCCTCGAACGAACGGGGCGTGTGCTCGACCTACAAGTGACCCAAATTTACGATCTACGTCACCGACTGCTCGGGCATTTGATTGTGTGGCGTGAGATTACCGACTTCAAACATCTGCAAGCCCAATTGCAACATTTCGCCAACTATGACCCCCTGACCGGCATCTACAACCGGCGTGAATTCGTGCGGCTGGCTGCTATTGAACTCGGGCGCGCGCAACGCTATGAGCACGATCTAGCACTGGTTTTGATCGACATTGATCATTTTAAAGCGATCAACGACCGGTTTGGCCATCACACCGGCGACGAAGTGTTAAGATACTTCGCGGCAGTTTGGACGGCGGAAAAGCGCGCCCAAGACATCTTTGCCCGCTGGGGCGGCGAAGAGTTCATTTTGCTACTGCCAGAAACCAACCAGCAACAAGCCCGGCAACTAGTCGAGCGCGTCCGGGGCAAGACGCTAACCACACCGTTAGCCGCTCACAACGAACCTCTAGCCATCAAGTTTAGCGCCGGCATCAGCACGCATACCCGCGACGAAACGTTCGAACAACTGGCGCAACGCGCCGATGTGGCGCTCTATCAGGCCAAACAGAATGGGCGCAACCAGACCATCATCGCCGAACTGCCATTTGCCGCGGGTCAATGAGCGAGCCGACATTCCTCTGCTTAGCCGGCAAACGATGGTTGGGATTGGACAAGTATTCTTCCCCTCGACTCACCGCAGCAGCCGTGCTATAATGGCAATCAAACTGTGACAATGTTGTCAAACCAACGGCCCGACAAAGGAGTTTGGCCATGATCACGAAACGTCTCGACCCTTCCGGTAAAGTGCGTGTCACCTTTTCACTGCCTTCAGCATTATGGGCCGACACCATCTACCTCGTCGGCGACTTTAACGGTTGGGATCGCCACGCTACCCCGCTACGCGCCACCGAACACGGCTGGATGATTACGCTTGACCTTGAAGCTGGCCGCACCTACCAGTACCGCTATTTGATTAATGACAACGAATGGCATAACGACTGGAACGCTGACGGGTATGCGCCAAACCCCTATGGTGGCGACAATTCGGTCATCGATACAACGATTTTTGCCGAACTGAAGCAAGAAGAAGTGCGCGCAGTGGGTGAGTCGATAACGCCTGTTCCGCACGTTCACACGCGCCTTCGCCTCGTCTCAACCGGCTAAGAAAAAGTTTGTTATAATGCCGGTAGCGATGCGAGAGGGGCGCAGCAACCTGCGCCCTTTCGCATATTGATGGCTAATCACCGATCACACGCTACCAGCATAAGGTATATCATGACCACACACAGCATACCCGTGCTCGATTTTGGTTCGCAGACAGCGCAATTAATCGTGCGCCGGCTGCGCGAATTGGGCTATTACAGCGAACTATTGCCGCACGATGCGCCCGAAGCGCAGGTGCGCGCCCTCAACCCGGTTGGGATCGTGCTGAGCGGCGGGCCGGCCAGCGTGTACGAACCGGATGCACCTACCTTGCCGGCGTGGCTAGCAGAGAGTAATCTGCCAGTTTTCGGCATCTGCTATGGGATGCAATTGATCAGCCACACCCTCGGCGGGGTCGTCAACCGGCCAGCCGGACGCGAGTACGGCCCGGCGATGATTACCGTCACCCAACCGCACCCGCTCTTTACCGATACGCCCACCGAGCAGCCGGTTTGGATGAGCCACGGCGACCGGATCGAGCAATTGCCCGCTGGGTTTCGCTCGATCGCGGCGAACCCGGCGACGCCGTTTGCCGCGATCGCCGACGATCAACGGCGCTGGTACGGCGTCCAGTTCCATCCCGAAGTGGTGCATACGGTGTACGGGCGGGCGTTGCTAGCCAACTTCGCCAAACTGTGCGGCGCCCAACCCGAATGGCAACCGGGCAGTTTCGTAGCCGAAGCGGTCGAGCGAGTGCGCGAGCAAGTCGGCCCGCAGGGGCGCGTGATCTGCGCCCTCTCTGGCGGGGTCGATTCGGCGGTGGCAGCGTTGATTATCCATCGCGCCATCGGCGACCGGTTGACCTGTGTGTTCGTAGATAACGGTCTTTTGCGCGCTGGTGAAGCCAGACAAGTGATCAGCACCTTCCGCGAACATTTCCATGTGCCGCTGATCGCGGTCGATGCCTGCGAAGAGTTTCTCGCTGCCCTAGAGGGGGTCGTCGATCCCGAACAGAAGCGCAAGATCATCGGCGAGAAGTTTATCCGCATCTTCGAGCGCGAGGCACGCGCGCTGGAAGGGGTCGAGTTTCTCGCCCAAGGCACCCTCTACCCCGACGTGATCGAGTCGACGGCGCCTGACCGACCCAAGGCGGCCAAGATCAAGACTCACCACAATGTCGGCGGTTTACCTGCCGATATGGAGTTGAAACTGGTCGAACCGCTACGCTACTTGTTTAAAGATGAAGTACGTGCCGCCGGTTTACAGCTCGGCCTGCCCGAAGAGTGGGTCTGGCGGCACCCCTTCCCCGGTCCCGGCTTGGCGGTGCGAATTATCGGCGCAGTCACATGGGAGCGGTTAGAGATATTGCGCCAAGCCGACAAGATTTTCCTCGATGAACTGCGCGCGAGCGGCTATTATCGCGCTACCCAACAGGCGTTTGCGGTGCTGCTGCCGGTGCAGAGCGTCGGCGTGATGGGTGATGGCCGCACCTACGGGGTGACAATTGCGCTGCGGGCCATCACAACCGAAGACTATATGACGGCAGATTGGGCGCGCTTGCCGTATGAACTGCTAGCCCACGTCAGCAGCCGGATCGTCAATGAGGTCGAAGGCGTTAACCGCGTCGTGTACGATATTTCTTCCAAACCGCCGGCAACGATCGAGTGGGAGTAGCCACAATCACCGCTGACATGCTACAATGAAGCCATGCGCGTACCACAAACCATCGCAATCGACGGCCCCTCAGCCGCAGGCAAAAGCACGCTCGGCGCATTGTTGGCCAATGCGCTCGGCTATCTGTATTTCGATACCGGCGTGATGTATCGCGCATTGGCGTTAGCTGCCCTGCGCGCCGGCATCGATCCTGATGACGAAACGGCGCTGACGGAATTGGCGCACCGGCTGGCCATTGATGTGCTCCCGCCAACCGTTGCCGACGGGAGGCAATACACGGTCCTGATCGATGGCGAGGATGTGACGTGGGCGATTCGGGCGCCAGAAGTTGAACGGATCGTCTCGCGTGCAGCCCGCTTCCCGGCGGTACGGCGCGAAATGGTGCGCCAACAACAGATCATTGGCCGCCGTGGGCGGGTGGTGATGGTCGGGCGCGACATCGGCACGGTGGTCATGCCCGACGCCGACCTCAAGATTTACCTACAGGCGTCGCTGGCCGAACGGGCCCGCCGGCGGTTGGCCGATCTGCGCCAGCGCAATATTGATCTGCCGCTCGATCAGATTGCCGCAGCATTGGCCGAACGTGACGCGCTCGATGCTCACGTGTCGCAACCGGCTGCCGATGCGATTGTATTGGTGAACGACGGGTTATCGCCCGATGAAGAGGTGGCATGGGTGCTGCGCCAATTTGTGCATGGCGAACAAGCGCTTGAGAGCGGGCACTAAGCACTCGCCCCGCTGCGGGTTGCAGAAGGGGAGAACGCCATGAAGCTCGGCAATCTCATCGACCAGCTTTTATATGAAGACGCCGATGCCGCCCTCGATCTGGCGGAAAATGAGCAGATTCTCTACGTGACGGGCCGGCATTGGGTCATTCTCCTGTCACGGCTTATTATCCCATTGTTGGGAATTAGCTTTTTTGGCGGCATTGCGATCTATCGCGCGATCGGTGGCAGCTTTCTCGTCACCGAAACCGGCGAGCCAACCGGCTTCGATCTCTTCAACATTATTCTGGTCTTGATCGAAGCGGTGTTGATGCTCTTCTGGGTGGCGTTGTGGGTGCGCGGCGGCAAAGATCCTAATCCGGGCCGGGTGCTGCTGGCAGCCAATCTGGCCGTACTCGGCTTAATCTATTTCCGCTACAATGGCGGACGCATCTTCTATATCGATCCCGGTCGCTTCTTCGGCCAAGCCTTCGATCCGCTTAACCTGCTGCTGATAGGGTTAGCGACGGTGAGTCTCTTCTTTGTCTTCTTCGTCGTCTACGACTGGCTCAACGATGAGCTGATTCTCACCAACCGCCGTGTTGTGTATGATAACGACCAAGTCTTCATCCCTAAATTGCTCGAACAGCGCATCCAGCAACAGATTTTCATCGAAGAAATCCAAGACGTGCAGGCGGCCACCAAGACCTACCCACAACACTGGCTCAAGTATGGCACGATCGAAGTGAAATCGGCCCGGATTGGCGGCAACATCGTGTTTCACGGTGCGCGCAACCCGAAGGAGATGCAGCGCCGGATTATGACGCAGGTGAATGAAAACCGGCGCAAACGGAGCGAAGCCGATTTAGAGAAGATGATCGAAACTCGGGTGTATAATGAACCGCCGCCCAAGGTGAAGCGCCCGCTGCCAGAAATACGGCCAAGTTTGGGATGGTTGAGCTGGATCTTGCCGCCGAACCCGGAAGTCCAAGCTGAAAAAGAGACCATCATCTGGCGCCAACATTGGCTATTTTTGTTGCAAGGCATCTTTCCGCCATTGGTGATGCTCTTCATTGGCTGGATTCTGATCGTGTTGCTGGGGAGTTGGGGGTTGTTACCGCCCGTGTGGCTGACGGTGCTGAGCATTGCCCTCGTGATCGCATTTCTGGCATGGTCGGCGTGGGAGGTGGAGGATTATCGCAACGATGTGTACATTCTCACCCCCACCAACATTATTGACGTAGAGAAGAAACCGATCGGCCCCGAAGATCGGCGCGCCGCTAGTCTCGGTGCGATTACCAATGTCTCGTTTGAGACGACGTTTGTCAGCAACCTGCTCGGCTACGGCAATGTTGTGGTCGAGACGGCAGGCAGCGGCGGCAAGTTCACGTTTACGCACGTGCCTAACCCGCGCAATGTCGTGTCGATTATTAATGACTACTACGTCATGTTCAAGCGGAGCGAAAAAGAGCGCTCGCTGAATGATATGCTCGAATTGTTGCGCCATTATCATCTTGCCCAGCAACGGCACAATGAAATCCTCTCTCCTCATCCCAATGGCGCCACGCATATTGCACCAGCGCCAGAGGCGACAACCACACTGCTCTTACCACCGGGAGATGAGAAAGCACCCGCTGCTGCCGGCCAATCGCCGCCCGCAATGGTTGAACTGCTCCCACTGCAAGGGAATAGGACGCCACCAAGCCACGATGATCAGCAACCGCGCGCTACCGAGGAGCAGAAGTCTGCATGATCCGGTATCTTGGTTTGATCTTGCTGTTGGCGCTGTTGTTAGCGCCGTTCCCCGTCGCTGCCCAACCGCCATCACCGATTAGCATCTCGTTGAAGGCCGGTATTGATGGCGAGGGTTCCTTCCGCACTAACCACTGGTTTCCGGTACAGGTCACACTCGCCAATGACGGGCCTGATCGCCGGGTGACGCTCGAATGGCGCGATCTGAACAATGCCATCCTGAGCCAACGGTATGCAATTGACTTGCCCGGCGGCGCGCGCAAGCAGATTACCTTCCCGGTGATGCAGTCGGGATCATCGGCGCAGCTCGTCGCTACCGCTGATGGGTCAGAGATCTTCCGCCAGCGGATCAACCTCAATCAACTGAGAAACGATCTGATGACAATCGGGTTACTCAGCGCCGATCCATCCGTATTGAGCAGCATTGCCACTGCCGATTTTGACGGCGGACGGCGCGCAGTGATCTTGCCGCTCAATCCTACCGTGCTAGCTGATGATCCGCTCTTGCTAAAAACGTTCGACGCGCTGGTTGTACGGGAATTGACCACGGATTTACGGCCAGCCCAACGTGACGCGATCATCCTCTGGGTGCAGCAAGGAGGCACCTTGCTAATCGGTGGCGGCGCCGTGGGCGAGACGGCGATCCGCGCGTTTGCCGATGTCTTGCCGGTCACGGTAGGGCCGCTGCGCCGCGATGCGCCGGTTGGCGAGTTGGAGCGATTGGCGAATCTGAGCGGGATCAGCAACTTCGTGCCATCGCTCACCGCCAATACGGTGACGCTCCGGCCTAATGCGCAAACGCTGACCAACGATGGACTGATTAGCCAAATAACGATCGGCGCCGGTAAGATCATCTTCGCCTCGTTCGATCTCGCCGCGCTGCGGGCATGGCCGGGAGAGAGCAACGTGTGGGCAACTGTGCTCGACCTGCAACCGCGGCTCGATATCGGTGCTACCTTCCGTTTCAGCTTCAATGACCTGCTGCAAAGCAGTTTAAACACCAGCCTCTTCCCGCTTCCCTCCACGATGGCATTGCTGGCATTGATTGGCGTATACATCATCGTAATCGGCCCGATCAACTTCCTCGCCCTGCGCCGGTTGCGCCGGTTAGAATGGGCTTGGGTAACGACACCGCTCCTTGTCGTCATCTTTCTGGCTACGTCTTACGGAATGAGTTTTGCGCTGCGCGGCACGCAAACCCAACTGCTGCAATTGGCGATCGTGCAAAGCGCAGCCACCGGCGGCGAGGCGACAGCTACGACCTTTGCCGGCATCTTTGCGCCGCAACGGCAGAGCTATACCTTGACCTTTGCCGACTCGGCTCTCGTCACACCGTTGCGGATAGACGAACGCCTTGTGATCGAACATAGCGATGCCGGACTCACCATCCCCGACCTCTTGCTGGATGCGGCGGCCTTCCGCACCTTGATCGTCGAACAAATGACAACTAGCCCAGTGCAAATCCGCCACCAAATCGCGCTGAATGGCCAGCGCTGGATTGGAACCCTCGCCAACGCCAGTTCGATACCCTTACGCGATGCGATGGTGGTGCATCGGAATGATATGCAGTGGATCGGCGCGCTGGCTCCCGGCGCTGAAGTCGCAATCGATCTGAGTATCGACAATGATAACTTTCTGCACGATTTTATGCCCATCGAGGCAGAGAGTCTGTTTAGCCATACCTTTGTGCTCGAAAACTTGTTTTGGTACGTGTCGAGTCGCTTCGATCCATTCATGAACGGCCCGGCACTACCCGGCGATGACATCTACTTGATCGGATGGAGCGATCAGGTGGCGCCGGTCGTGCAGATCGATGGCGCACCGGCGGCTGCCCGCGGCGAAACGTTGTATATCATTGCGCTGCGTTAGCACATTGGAATCGCTTATGACCGCTATTGTCGAAACGAAAAACCTGACCCGTTACTACGGTGAACACCTTGCCCTCAACCATTTGAACTTGCAGATCCCGGCGGGAGCTGTATACGGGTTTATTGGCCCTAACGGTGCCGGCAAGACGACCACCATGCGGATTCTGACAACCCTGCTGCGTCCATCAGGCGGTGAAGCATGGGTGGCGGGATCGTCGGTCACGCATCAACGCGCTGAGGTGCGGCGCGCAGTCGGCTTTATGCCCGACTCGTTCGGCTTCTACAATAACATGACCGCCGCCGAATATCTTGACTTCTTTGCCGCTGCTTACCACGTGCCGCCGGCCCGCCGGCCTGCCCTCATTGACGATCTGCTGGCACTGGTTGATCTCGGTCACAAGCGGGATAGCGATGTGATGTCGCTGTCGCGCGGCATGAAACAGCGGCTCAGTCTAGCCCGCACACTCATCCACGACCCGCAGTTGCTGATTTTAGATGAACCGGCCAGCGGGCTAGACCCGCGCGCGCGGGTGGAATTGCGCGAACTGCTGCGCGAGTTGCGCCGGCTGGGCAAGACGATCATGATCAGCTCGCACATCCTCACCGAGCTGGCCGAGATGTGTACCCATATCGGCATTATCGAGCGCGGCACGTTGCTAGCATCGGGTGATGTCGAGACCATTATGCGTTCGTTACGCCCGCATCGCACGTTTGTGGCGCATGTGATCAGCGATGCGCAAGCAGCGGCTGAGGTGGCCGCTACCGCGGAACACGTACTGGCAGTACGGGTGCTCAACGACGATGGCCCACCGCGGATTGAGGTAGACATCGACGGCGATGACCATGCGGTGAGTGCCTTGTTAGGGCAATTAGTGCGGAATAAGGTCGAGATTACCCATTTTGCCGCCCAAACCAGCAATCTGGAAGAGATCTTCCTCAAAGTGACTGAGGGCGTAGTGGGGTGAGGGCGATTACCCAGCCGGCAGGTAAAGATGCTAACATCAAGATGCAGAGGGCATAAAGATCGCAGAGGGTGAAACGCAAAAGCGCAGAGGGCAGCGGAGGCGAGCATGAAGCATCATTTCTTTATCCTCTGTGCCCATCGTGGCGGTAAACTCGTCGCTTCCCCGCGCCAGTCTTCCCCACTGACAGTGTGAAAGGATCTTACGACCAATCTCATACCGGCAGGTGAAAAATATTGCCCTACGACGCAGCCATCGCCTTCAGACGGCTCTCGATCAACTCAACCAGTTGCTGAGGCGTCACGCGGGGGTGATAGTCGTACTCGATCATAATTGCTGGCACGTCATCACAGGCGGCCATACAATCAAGCTCAACAATGTGCAGCTCGTTGGGATGGGCAGCGCGCAGGCGGGCCAACGTCTGCCAAATATCGGGGCGGCTACGCGCGCAAAGCCGGCAGACGGTTAATTCAACCACGGCCATCCTCTGCCTTCCTTTCTGATCTGAGCGCCGGGCCAAAGGCAAGAGGCCATTGGATTGCTAGGGTACAATGAAATGTGTACAATGCGTTCATGCGTGTAGAGATGCCAGAACGGCCACCGCTGCAAGGTTGAAATAAACTACGAGGCATCGTATCAACATTGAGCGAGTCGCCGTTGCTGCAATGAATATCGAGGCCGATACGCAATATCTGTGCAAACAAGCACAACGTACTCTTCTAGTGTACACGCTTTGCCAATAGATTGCAAATACAAAATTGTGCATACGTTGAGCCAAACGAACAGCGCGGCTCCAACCTCCCAGTTGGAGTCGTGGAATTATCTGGCAAACGAATCTCGCTCCGTCCATTGGGAAGCGAACGATAGTTATATACCGCCTAAGCAGGGGCATCGTGGTGCGATGCTCCTGCTCAAGCAGCTTGGCCATGACAAGAGAGCACGCGCGATAACGACCGCCGTCTCACGTCCAATTGCCGACGGTCGCCTCATCGCGAAGTTGGGCAAGCTTTACGGCTAACCCAATATAGGCTGCCGGCGTCAGCGCCTGCAACTCGGCGCGCACGGCATCGCTCACCGGCAGACTAGCGATGAAGCGGGCCAGCTCATCAGCGGTGAGAGCGCGGCCACGGGTAAACTCCTTCAGCAACTCGTAAGGCTCGGCAAAGCCTTCGCGGCGCAGGATGGTCTGAATCGCTTCCGCCAACACTTCGGGATGGGCTTCGAGATCGCGGCGCAGGCGGGTGCGATCAACCGCGACCTTCTGCAAGCCGCGCAACAAGCGCCGATAAGCGAGCAGGCAATAGCCGAAGGCCAGCCCTAAATTGCGCAGCACAGTACTATCGGACAGATCGCGTTGCAGGCGCGAAATGGGCAACTTGCGGCTGAACAGCTCGAGCAGCGCACCGGCCAAGGCCAAATTACCCTCGGCATTCTCAAAATCAATCGGGTTCACCTTATGCGGCATCGTTGATGAACCCACTTCGCCAGCGCGCGCTGCCTGCACGAGATAACCATCGCTGATATAGCGCCAGCAATCTTGGCTAAGATCGGTCAAAATGGCATTCACCCGCTTGAGCGCGTCGCAGAGTGCGGCCAAGGTATCGTGCGGCTCGATCTGGGTCGTGAGTAAGATCGGTTCAAGGTCGAGCGAGCGAACGAAGGCGCGCGAAAACTTAAGCCAGTCGATCTGCGGCAAGGCCGCCTGATGGGCAGCAAAGACGCCGCTGGCTCCATTGAGCTTGCCGGTGATGCGGATGGCGGCGACATCATTGATAGCGCGTCGCAAGCGCATATAGAAGACATTTATCTCTTTACCGAAGGTAGTGGGGGTGGCAGGTTGGCCGTGGGTACGAGCCAACATCGGCGTCGCCGCTTCTTCATCGGCCAAACAGCGTAGTGGCTCGAGCAATGCTTCAAGTGCCGGTAACACCACCAGCTCACGCGCTTCTTTCACCATAAGCGCATAGGCCAAATTGTTGACATCTTCGGACGTGATCGCAAAATGCACCGCCTCAAGGTGGCTGGTCAAGCCAAGCGCCGTCAGCTTTTCGCGCAACCAATACTCAACCGCTTTGACATCGTGATTAACCCGTCGATCCCACGCGGCAATCGCCAGCGCATCTTCATCGCTAAACTGGCGGTAGAGCGCGCGCAGCGCCGCTTGCTGCGGCGGGGTTAGGGATGGCACGAACGTGATGCCGCGGGCGCGCGCGAGAAAAATCAAATACTCAACCTCAACCCGCACCCGATAGCGAAAGAGCGCCGCTTCGCTGAAAAAGCCGGCCAGCGCCGCCACATCGTTGCGGTAACGGCCATCGAGCGGGCCAAGCGCAGCCAGACGAGCCATGTCCTCAGTGGTCATCGCTTCCTCCGTATCATTGTTTGCTTGCTGTGCGGAAGGGTACCACAAAAATGGATCGGGCATAGCACAGTGGTAAAAAGGCTAGGATATTACCTGTGCAAGACATTGACATTCCACCAGCAATCGGTTACGATGGTTATCAGAAGTCTAAATATTTGTAGCCAGAATAATTTACACCTTGAGCATACTTACCAGTGAGGACGTGCATGCACGAGCACAACCCCCGCTCTCATCATACCAGCGCAATTGACGATATTGTCCGCCAGATTACGTGGCAAAGCCAGAAGCAGTTGTTGCAAACGCTCAGCCGGCCTGAAATCAACCTGACGCTGCCACAGATGGTCACATTGTTTGCCATTCGCGAAGCCGGCGTCTGCCGCATGAGCGAATTAGCCGAGATTACTCAACAATCAGCCGGCACGCTGACCGGAATTGTCGATCGGCTGATTGACGAGCATCTGGTCGGGCGAGTGCGCAATGGCGAAGATCGGCGGGTGGTGCAAGTGATGCTCACCCGGCAAGGCGAACAACGATTGGCGCTCGTCGAAGCGGCGCGCCGCGCTGATATGGATCGGATTCTGGCCCGGTTTAGCCTCGAACAACTACGCGATCTTGAGCATCTGCTGCAATTGTTGCTCGATGGGATTACTGAATTGATCAGCGAAGGCGACCTCTCGCACGCCACCAATGGTCAATCCAACCCATCATCACTCTCGCGCAGCGCCTAAACGGCGCACGGATCCGCAACCTTTTTCACAATCACCCGTCAAATGTAGGAATACTATCCCAGCTTCGTAGTATGATGATGCTGGTAGGTAGTGTGTGTGTCACAACGACTGAGGATCATTATGAGCCAATCAACCCACCTCCGCCGCCGCCAGAATCGTCTCGTTTGGGGGATCGGCGCGTTGCTCATCATCGGAGGCATCGTTGCCGGTCTCTTCTTTTTTAATCGCGGTCAACCCACGAATGTCCGGCTCAACTATGCGCTTACCACTCCGCAACGCGGCCCAATTAGTGCCACGGTCAACGCGAGTGGTTCGATCCAGCCGCAGCAGGTGCTCGATCTCACCTTTACCAGCAGCGGGTTGATCAGCGAAGTGCTGGTGCAAGTGGGAGATCAGGTCACAGCCGGACAAGCGCTGGCCCGGCTCGACACGCGCGATCTGGAATTGCGCGTCGAGCAGGCGGCGGCGCAATTAGCCCAAGCCCAAGCAAGCCTCGACCGGCTACGGGTCGGGCCGCGCGAAGCCGAAGTTGCGGCTGCGGAAGCGCAATTAGCTCAAGCGCAAGCGCAACTGCGCCAAACCACCGGCAACGTGACCGAGAAGGATCTGGCTGCGGCGCAGGCGCAAGTTGAACAGGCACGAGCCAATCTCGAACGGCTCTTAGGAGGGCCAAAAGCTAGCGAGGTAGCGCAGGCGCAAGCGCAGGTTGATCAGGCGGCAGCGGCCTTGCAAGCCCAACGCGACTCGCTGTCGGCGGCCAAAACGCGGGCCGAGTCGCAGTTGTTGCAAGCGGCGAACACCTTGCGAGATCGCCAAGCCGAGTACAGCCGCATTTACAACGAAAACCGCGAGCGCGAGCAGCAGTTGGCGCGGTTTGGCCAATCGTTGCCACAATCGGCACTCGATACAGAAGCGGCGGCATTGCGCGCGGTCGAGAATGCTGAAGAGCAGATGCGGCAGGCCCAAGTCGCCTTTGAGCAGGCCAAGCAAGCCGAAATTACCGGCATTGCCCAAGCCGAAGCGCAACTGCGTAGCGCGCAGGCCAACCTTGAACGGATCTTGGCCGGTGCTGATCGCGACCAAGTCGCGGCGGCGCGCGCCCAATTGGCGCAGGCCGAAGCCAACCTGAACAAGTTGCTGGGCGATCAGCGAGCCGGCAGCTTGGCCGCCGCGCAAGCTGCGGTTGCCAGCGCCGAGGCCAACTTACAACGGATCACTGCGCCGCCGAGCGAGGCCGATTTGGCTAGCGCCGAAGCTCAAGTTGCCAGTGCCCGCGCCAGCCTCGCCCAAGCGCAATTGGCGCTAGAGCGAGCGACTCTCACCGCCCCGATTACCGGCGTCGTGGCCGAGGTCAACCTCGAGATCGGTGAATTCTATAACGCGGCTCGCCCAGCGGTGGTGCTGGCCGATCTCAGCGGTTATTATGTTGATGTCACCGTTGATGAGATAGATGTTGCCCAGATCGCGGTGGGCCAACCGGTCACACTGGTGCTTGATGCACTGCCCAATCTCGATCTACGAGGCAAGGTAGCGCGGATCAACCCGCTCTCGATTGTGCAATCGGGGGTCACGGCGTATACGGTACGGATCGTCACCGACAATCCGCCAGCGGCGGTCAGGCCGGGGATGTCGGCCAGCGCCGACATTATCGTGGCCGAGAAGAGCGACGCATTGATCGTGCCGCGCCGGGCAGTGCGCGCCGCCAGTGGCCAGTTCTTCGTTGATGTCACCGCCGATCCCGGTTTGTGCAAGGTGGATATTGCGCAGCGCCCGCCGCAACCGGCATTGCAGGCTGTCGCCGTGCAATTAGGGTTGAGCAACGATCAAGTAATCGAGATCGTCTCCGGCAACATCGACCTGAACAGTTGCGTGTATGTGCCGGGGGTAGATGCGCGGATCAACCTGTTTAACGCCGGCGGGCCACCTCCCGGCGTGCGTAACCGGTGATGGCGCGGAGCAACGTCTATGAACATCCTTGAAGCGCTTCGCATTGCATTCAATAGCCTACTGGCCAACAAGCTGCGGGCTATTCTAACGATGCTCGGCATTATTATCGGCGTGGGAGCCGTCATTGCGCTGCTGGCATTGGGGGGCGCGATCCAAACGCTGGTCACCAGCGAATTGCAAGGGCTGGGCAGCAATTTGGTCTTTCTCTTCCCCGGCACCAACGACCCGGAAACGAACCGGCGAGTGCCGCCGCGCTTGACCAACGAAGACATTGCCGCTATCGCCGATCCGCTCAACGTACCGGCGGTCGCAGCCGTCTGCGCCGAGTTCAGCCGGCGCGCGCTCACAACCTACAGCGGGGCCAGTTACGACGCCCTGATCGCCGGCGTCAGCGCCAATTACCCGCAAGTGCGCAATGCGCGGGTGGCGGAGGGAACTTTTTTTGACGATCGGGCGATTGAATTGCGTTCGCGTGAAGCGGTGCTCGGCCACCGGGTGGCGCAACGCCTCTTTCCCGACGGCGCGGACCCGATTGGGCAGCGCATCCGGATCAATGGGATTGGCTTTCAAGTGATCGGGGTGATGGCCGAACGCGGCGGCAGTTTTGCCTCGAACGAAGATGACCAGATCTTCGTACCGATCACGACCGCCCAAACCCGACTCTTCCCGCCGGCACAAAATGTTGCCCGCCGGGTCGAAGTAACAGTCGTCTATATTCAGGCCCGCGATGAAGACAGCATTGATGAGCTGATCGACCAGATCACCGCCTTGCTGCGCCAACGAAACGGACTGACCTACCAAAACAACAACTTCACCATCGTCACCCAACAAGATCTGGTCAGTTCGTTTGCGACCATCACTGGCGCGATCACCATCTTTTTGGGGGCAATTGCCGCCATTTCGTTGGTAGTGGGCGGGATTGGGATTATGAACATTATGCTGGTCAGCGTGACCGAACGCACCCGCGAGATCGGGCTACGCAAAGCGGTTGGCGCGCGGCGCAACGACATTCGCCTCCAGTTTTTGGTTGAAGCGACAGTCTTGAGCCTGATGGGAGGGGTGCTCGGTATTGCGCTAGGGTACGGCTTAGCCGCAATCGGCACCGCCTTGCTGGCAAACTTCTCGCCCAATGCCCGCGCTGAAGTCAGCCTTGACGCCATTTTGCTAGCGACGGTTACGTCGATTGCCGTTGGCATTTTCTTTGGTCTCTATCCTGCCGACCGGGCGGCACGACTCGATCCGATCGCGGCGTTGCGGTATGAGTGAGCGTGATATACTGAGGAGCAATAGACCGCATAATCCCGCAGTAAGGAACATAGTACGGCGATGCGCATCTTGATCACCGGCTCGTCAGGCATGATCGGTACCAATCTCGGCCTGCGCTTACTAGCGGAGGGGTATCAGGTCTTTGGGATTGACCGGCGGGTCAATCCGTGGACTGACCGCATTCCAACGCTCTTGCAAGACCTTGCCACGCCGCAGCGCGACTTCCGGGCCGGGATCGGTGGTGCGCCCTATCCGGCGTGCGACTTGGTCGTACATCTAGCGGCCAATGCCAAGGTCTACGAGCTGGTGAGCGAGCCGTACCGCGCGCTCGAAAACATCAACATTACCTACAACGTGCTCGAATATTGCCGCGCGCATGACCTGCCAATCATTTTTGCTTCGTCACGCGAAGTCTACGGTGACATTCACCGCTACCTCACCGAAGAGACGCGGGCCGATTTCAGCTTTACCGAAAGCCCATACTCGGCCTCGAAGATTGCCGGCGAGGCGTTGATCTACGCCTACTCGCGCTGTTATGGCCTGCGCTATATTGTCTTTCGCTTCTCGAACGTCTATGGCCGCTACGACAATGACTTAGCGCGGATGGAGCGGGTCATCCCGTTGTTCATTCATCGGATCAGCCGCAGTGAGCCGGTAACGGTATTCGGCGGCGATAAGGTGCTCGATTTTACCTACATTGACGATTGCGTTGACGGCATTGTGCGCGGGATCACCCGTTTATTGAGAGGAGAAGTTGGTAACCGCACGATTAATTTGGCCTACGGTGAAGGTAACACCCTCATTCGCGCCGCCGAATTGATCGGTCTTGCCCTTGGTCGCCGGCCCGACATCATCGTGCAACCAATCAAGCGAGTCGGTGAAGTCGGTTACTATGTTGCCGACATCCGGCGCGCCCGCGAGCTGTTGGGCTATCAACCGCAGGTACCCCTAGCCGAGGGGATCCGGCGTGCTGTGGCATGGTCGCACGGAGAGCAAGCGCCATGACCGAGCCGCAACAAGAATTAGCCGCAATGACCCAACCTCATACACGCTTTATCCCAACCGAGCGGGTGCGGCGTTGGATGCAGGCGAGCACTGCATGGCTGGCGTTGCAAGAGCCAGAACGGCTCTTTCCGGCGCTGGTCGGCAGTTTTGTTGAGGTTGGGCCGGCGCTGCGCGCGGCGATCCTCTGGCTCGCCACACCTAGCGGATTGCAACCAGTGGCGCAGGCTGGGTTAACGATGCCACCGCTCCTCGAAGCGCAATGGCGGCAAATTAAATTGCGGATAGGCGAGGGCGTGGCCGGTCTAGCATGGCAACGTGACACTATCGTGCAACAGCACGGCGAGCATAGCTACCGCGAATTGCAGGGGTTGGTCTCGGCGCAGGCCCAAACCATCTTTCAAGAGTTAAGCGATCTCGTGCCGCGCAGCTTGACGATTACGGCCACGCCATTGCGCGCCGGCAATCAGTTTGTTGGTGTACTCGAACTCATTGGCGTTGATACCGAACCACTGGAGCTGGAGCCGGACAATCTCGAAATGATCACCAGCATTGTCGCGGCGGCCATCCGCAATGCCCAGTTGTACGATGAGATCCGGCGGAGCAATCAGCGGTTGAAAGCGTTTGACGCTGTCGTTACCTCAATTAGTACCGCGGCCGATTTGACGGATCTGGTGCAGAGTGTGCTCACCGTCGTGTTGGAATTGACCCCGGCCCACAGGGGCGCGCTCCTGATCTTCGATCCGGCGCAAGAACGCCTACAGATCGATGCATGGCACGGGATTGATGTGGCTGCGTTGGCCTGTTTTGATCAAGCGCCGGTTGATGCTAGTCCATGCGCCGAAGTCGTGCGTTACGGCCAACCGGCGATCCGGCCCCTGCTGAGCGAACGTGGCGAGACGGCATTGATCGCCGCCGGGATGACGGCTGCCGCCTACTTGCCCTTGCTGGCCGGCGGCACTGTGACCGGCGTGTTAGCCCTCTTTGGCGGTCTTGACTTGACCAGCCAGATCGATAAGGACTTGCTGATGCCGATCTGCAATCAGGTCGGTTTTGCGATTGCCAACGTGCGGTTGTATGAAGACAGCCAGCGCGAGCGTCGCAAGCTGAATACGGTCGTCGAGTCAATTGCCGAGGGGGTGCTGCTCTGTGATCGTTACGGACGCTTAACCTTGGCCAATCAGGCGGCGCATGAATTGCTCGAACAAGACAACCTCAGCTTTGAGATGCCGTTGGCTGCCATTCCTGACTTATACGATTTGCGCGATTTAGACGGCAATCCGCTGACGCCTGACGATCTGCCATTTACCCGCGCCTTGCGCGGCAACACCTTCTACGACTACCGGTTGATGCGCCGGCGGGCAGACGGGAGCGAACGCTTTTTCAGCTTCACTGGCGCGCCGGCGGTGAACGAACAAGGTGATGTGGAAGGAGCAGTGATCACCTTCCGCGACATCACAACCAACCAGAAGGTACAGCGCGCCAAAGACGAGTTTCTGGCCGTGGCTGCGCATGAACTGCGCAGCCCGCTGGCGGCGGTGCGCAGCTATGCCGATCACCTGCTCCGCCGCGAACAGCAGCGTGACGGCGATCCGCGCGATATTCACGGGCTGACCATCCTCATCCAGCAAGTCGCCCATATGCTGCGTCTCGTTGATAACCTACTCGATGTGTCACGGCTCGACGCCGGCCAGTTCGATCTCCAATACCAGCCAACCAATCTGGTGATGCTGGCCCAGCAAGTGATTGACCAACAGCGGCCTAGCGCTGGCAATCGTGAACTCTTGCTCGAAACCGAAACTACCGAATTACTCATCGTCTGCGATGCTGTCCGCATCCGGCAAGTATTGACCAACTTGCTCAACAACGCGATTAAATACAGCCCACCCGATAGTGTGATCAGCGTACGCCTGCGCAGCGCGTTGCTGCCGGCTAACAGCGCGCCAGCAGTCTTGATCAGCGTCAGCGATCAAGGGCTAGGCATTCCGGTGAGCGAACAAGAACGGGTCTTCCAACGCTATTACCGGTCACCGGGGCGGCGGGGCGAGGGATTGGGCCTCGGTTTGTATCTGAGCCGCGAGATTATGCAGTTGCACGGCGGCCAGATTTGGATCGAGAGCCGCGAAGGGCAGGGTAGCACATTTATGGTGTTGTTGCCGGTTGAGCGGCCACGAGAGATGGGAGTAGGGAATGAGGGATGGTGAGCAAAAAGCGACAATGGTGGAGCAAACGGCAGTCAGATCCTGCACCTTCAGATCATTGCAATGGGGTGAGGCGATGGAACGTATCGTCCTACCCTCAGGCAATTGCTGCTGCAAGCGAGCGATTTAGGGTTGGATGACGCGCAATAGCAATGAATGAACAGTGGTTTCATCTCACTCTCGCAGGAGATTGCTGCGGGTGTGACGCACCCTCGCAATGACAATGGAGAAGACGGTGGGTTGCCGCCACCGGTGGCTCGCACCGGCACGGCGGGGCAAACAGCAGGCAACTCCCACCCTCACAGAGACTGCTGCGGGCATTGCGCACCCTCGCAATGATAACGAAGAACATCATGCAAACCGCCGTATCATTACCATACGACAGATTTGCAGTGACCCGGAGTATTGCCTGTGCCGATCCGAAAGAAGCTGTTTCTCCAAGCCCTCTCACCGGCGCCGCCACCGCGACTTGGGCCGGCAGGGCGGCCACCGATTCGCATGGTTGCCAACGAAAACCCCTTAGGGCCATCACCACGGGCAGTGGCCGCGGTGCAAGCAGCGTTGGCCGAACTCCATCGCTACCCTGACGCCGGCGGGGTAGCGCTCAAGCATGCGCTCGCCGCGCGCGTCCAGCTTGCCCCGGAAAGCGTGATGCTAGGCAATGGCTCTGACGAATTAATTATGTTGATTTGCCATGCCATGCTGAGAGAAGGCGATGAAGCGGTGCTAGCACACGGCTCATTCATCAGCTACGTGCGGCGCATACAGGCGCAAGGCGCGATTGCGCGCCAGATTCCGCTGCGCGATATGACTCATGACTTACCGGCAATGGCCGCAGCGATCACGCCGAACACCCGGCTCGTCTTCGTCTGCAATCCCAATAATCCCACTGGCACGACGGTCGGGGAGGCGGAACTGCGCACTTTCCTCGATCAGGTGCCGGATGAGGTACTGGTGGTGGTGGATGAAGCCTATATCGAGTTTGTCACCCGGCCCGACTTTCCCGATCTGCCGCCACTCATCCGGGCCGGACGCGATAATCTGCTGCTGTTGCGCACCTTTGCCAAAATCCACGGATTGGCCGGTCTGCGGCTTGGGTATGCCTTTGTGCCTGAACTGATCGCCTATCTGGAACGGGCGCGGCCCGTCTTCAACGTCAATTCGTTGGCGCAGATTGCCGGCCTAGCTGCGCTCGATGACGCCGAACATCTCGCACGATCGTTGGCCCACGCTGCGCACAGCCGCACGGTGCTGAGCGAGGGTTTGCGAGCCGTAGGCTTGACCGTCATTCCCGGCGAGACAAACTTCGTAGCTGTGGCGGTGGCTGACGATCAGGGGCTGGCAGCGGCACTAGCCTAGCGCGGGGTGCTGGTGACGCCGCTCAGTGGTTGGGGGTTGCCGGGTTGGATTCGGATTTCGTTCGGTACCGATGACGAGAACCACGCTTGTATTGCAGCGTTAGGTGAGATATTGGCCAATGAGTGAACGATTTGCACTACTCGGCGGCGGCTGGTTCGCCTAGGCGCGAGGTTGGCGTACCACGGACTGGCAGCACGCACGCTGAGGCCCTGCGCCAGCGGGCCGGCGGCGCACGTTCCCGGCCACCCATCGACACAGAGAGGTCACGCACTGATCAGGAGTAGATATGAGTGAACCGCAACAACCATCTTTTTGCCCGCAATGCGGCCACAAACTAACGGCGAACGACCGTTTTTGCCCGGAGTGCGGCGCGCGCGTGCCAGAAAAGGTCGCCCCGCCGACCACCATCATCCCGCCCGACCAGCCAGCCGCCCCGCCGACCACCATCATCCCGCCGGAGCGGCCCGCCGCCCCGCCGACCACCATCATCCCGCCCGACCGGCCCGCCGCCCCACCTACTCCACCGGTCATTCCGCCCACCCAAAGCGCCAGCAGCCCGCCCGATCCTTTCATACCGCCACCACCATCGTATGGGATACCGGCCAGCAGTCCTCCGCCGCACCAGATTCCATCGAGCGTCGAGATGCAAGCTACCCCTCCGAACAACAAGCTCATCTGGTTGCTGGTTGGCGGTATTGGCTTGCTGCTGCTCATCTTTATTGGCGCATGCGTCTTTATCGTGATCTCGCTGTCCTCATTTAGCTTCAGCGACGTGACCAATACACCGACCCCTGTTACCGGAGAGCCTTCTACAAGCGGTGGCGGTGCAGTGGAATCAGTGATTGGCGGCGAGATTGTCTTCCGCGATGATTTCGAGAACCCAGCGGACAGCAACTTAGGCACTAGTGAAGACAGCAGGGCGCGCTACGCTTACGAGCAGGGAAACTACATCATCGAAGTCAAGGAGCCGGAGCTGTTGGTGTGGGCACTCGTTGACGGCAGCTATCGCAATGTCGTGATCAAGGCAAGTTATTCAATCCCGCGCAATAGTCCGGCTGGCGCCGCCGGATTGATCTTTCACTATCAAGACGCAGACAACTTCTACTTGTTTAGCGTCTCGAACGACGGTTACTACGCGCTTGAATTGCTGGAAGATAATCAGTGGGAGACGATCATTGACTGGACGCAGCACGAGGCCATTAAACCGGGAAACAACCGCATGCGGGTCGAGCTGCGCGGCGACGAGATTACGCTGTACATCAACGACCGCCGGTTGGAGCAGACGCGCGATCCGACCTTTACTCGCGGCGAGGTTGGGTTGGCGGTCACCAGTTTCGATGAGAGCGGGATCATCGTGCGCTTCGACGAGATCACGATCCGGCAGCGGTAAGAGGGAGTCCGGCCCTGAAGGGCCGGGCTACGATTACGAAGCCCGCTGCGCGGGCTGAGTTCCCCCCGGCCTCCTCTCCCGCTATGAGGTGGGGAATAGCCACTACAAAGACCCAAGCAGCACAAAAAATTGTTGTGGTTTTTGTATCTCTTTGAGGCTATTCCCCTGCAACTCGGTGGTAGCCCTCACCCCCGCCCCTCCTTTCCTTCCTCACGGCAGGAGAGGGGGAATCGCCGGATTGGCGGCAAAGATATTGCTACAGCGAAACAGAGCAGCGCCCCGCTCCCGCGTTAGTGGGAACAGGGTTGGGGACGAGGGTCAAATGACCCATTCTAAGGCCATAACCTGCATCTACGTTCATACGCTCTGTCCGCCCTTGACCTCGGAGGGGGAAGGCTGAGGTGAGGGCTTGCTCCCGCCTAAAAATCCCTGACAAGCTCATCCCGGTTGTCTTATAGTAAAAACAGGTTTGTAACACAGACCAGTTTACAAAAAGTGTAGCCATGAACCCGGTTCCCGACCTCAGTCAACGCACTCGGCGCTACTGGATGATCGACGGTTTGCCGGAATTGCTGATCGGCAGCATCTTTTTGTTCACCGGCTCTGTCCAGCTTATACTATTGTCAGCGCCGGCCAACATCGCCGACTGGACCAATCTCTTGCTACCGCTCGCGCTAATCCCGCTGATCCTGTTAGGCAGAACGATCCTCCACGCGCTCAAGATACGCATCACTTACCCGCGCACCGGTTATGTCGCCTATCGCCAACCGCCTCGATGGCAACGCGCGCTCGGTGGGTTGGTGGGAATCGGGGTAGGCATCGCATTGGCCAACCTCACCTTCAATGTCCAGCTCGCCGAGGCATGGATGCCGGTGCTTATGGGCGCGACCTTGGCCGCCGGCTTGGGCTACCTCGGTGCATATCTTGGTATGCGGCGCTTCTACGCCTTAGCTGCATTTGTGACGGCACTTGGCATATTCATGCACTGGACGCCAGTGAATGGTTTTCTCGGCGCCAGTCTGGTGATCGCAACGGCAGGCGCGTGGATGCTGATTAGCGGCAGTGTCACGCTCTACCGCTATCTCCAACACACATCGATCGAGGTATCATGATGAAACTCCAGCTACACCAACTGGCCAGTCTTGATCGTCATTCATGAACCGGCGCGCCTGATGATCGTTGCGCTGCTGTATACGGTCGATAGCGCCGATTTCCTCTTTTTGCAACGCGAGACCGGCCTCAGCAAAGGGAATTTATCGGTTCATCTCGCCAAACTCGAACAGGCCGGCTATGTGCGGATCGAGAAGACCTATCGCGGCAAGTCGCCATTGACCCTTTGTTCGTTGACCGAGACCGGCAAGGAAGCGTTTCAGTACTACTGGTGCAGTTTGCACCATCTGGTGGCCGCCACCGGCAATAGTGATGAGCCGCCAGCTATAATGCCGGCACCGGCGGGGTAGAGAGTGGTGGCCGTTGGGAAGCTAGTCGATCAGAGGCGCATAATGAACACGTTCGCCATCCGCACCCAGCAACTGACCCGCACCTTTGGCCCGGTGCGAGCAGTTGACCAATTGACGCTTGAAGTCCGGCAGGGTGAAATTTTCGGCTTTTTGGGACCAAACGGATCGGGCAAGACAACTACGATCCGGCTGTTGCTAGGTTTATTACAACCCGATGCCGGCCAGATCGAGGTGTTAGGCTTGCCGGTGCCGCAGCAAGCTGCCGAGGTGCGTGAGCGCACCGGCGCACTGCTGGAACACGCTGGCTTATATGAACGGCTGAGTGCCGCTGACAACCTTGATTACTATGGGCGTATCTGGCGAATGCCGGCTGCCGAGCGCAACCAACGCATCCGCGAACTGTTAGAGCCGTTGGGATTGTGGGAACGACGCAACGAACAGGTCAAGATGTGGAGCCGCGGTATGAAGCAGAAGCTCGCGATTGCGCGCGCGCTTTTGCACCGGCCCCAACTCATCTTCCTCGACGAACCAACTGCTGGCCTTGATCCCATTGCTGCCGCCGTATTGCGCGACGATCTGCGCACACTGGTTGAACGCGAAGGGGTGACCGTCTTTCTCACCACGCACAATCTCGCCGAAGCCGAGAAACTCTGCCACCGAGTCGGGATTATCCGGCAAGGGCGGCTGTTGGCGCAAGGCAGTCTCGCCGAGCTACGCCGCCATGAAACGCTGCACCTCGAAATCATCGGGCGCGCTTTCACGCCGCATGTCGTGACGGTTCTCCAATCCCAACCGGCTGTGAAGCGAGTGGAAGCCAACGGCTCGCGCCTGCTGATCGAACTCGCCACCGCGAGCGATCCGGCCTCGCTGGTGAAGCTAGTGGTTGAGCACGGCGGACAGATCGAAGAAGTGCGCCGCAGCCATGCCAGTCTCGAAGCGGTCTTCCTGACCTTGATGGAAGAGGAGGAAGCCCATGCTTACTGATGTCTGGACAGTCATGCGCAAAGAGCTGCAAGAGGCGTTCAACTTTGGCGATCGGGTTGGCAAATTTGGCATCCTCTTCATGATCCTTTCCTTCGGTATCTTGTTACCGTGGCAAATGGGCAAATCGTGGGTTGAGTCACCGATCACGCTCATCTACTGGAGCTGGGTACCGCTCTTTCTGGTCAATGCGGTTGTGGCGGATTCGTTTGCTGGCGAACGCGAACGGCACACGCTGGAAACCTTGCTCGCCAGCCGACTGGCCGATCAGGCGATTTTATTCGGCAAACTACTGGCCGCGTTGGCGTATGGGGTCGGACTCACGTGGGTCAGCCTGCTGGTAGGGCTGATCACCATCAACCTCGTTCACGGTGAAGGGCGCTTGCTCTTCTACCCGCCAGCAGTAGCGTTAGGCGTGATCGGCATCTCGTTGCTCAGCGGCGGCCTCGCTGCCGGCGCGGGAATCTTGGTGTCGCTGCGGGCGAAAACTGTGCAGCAAGCCACACAAATGTTGAGCATCGCGGTGATGTTGTTAATCTTTGTGCCGACGTTTGGCCTACAGGCATTGCCGGCAGCGTGGCAAGAACGGCTGTTGCATCTCATTGCTGGTTGGAATGTGCCACAAGCGGTGCTAACTGCGATTGCTGTATTGGCCGTGATCGACAGCGTGTTGATCGGCGCGGCGATGCGGCGCTTCCAACGGACGCGACTGATTCTTGAGTGAGGCTCCGGCTGGAGGATTTGTACCGCCGAGTATGCGAAGGATGATCCCATCCCAAATATCTTGCGTTCTCTGCGGAGCCGGACAGCCATCCGGCTCTCCTGCATCTTGGCTCGCTTTGCGGCTTTGCGCTAACACTGTTTCACCGCAGCGAGGCCGGTTCGGTAATGCTAGCGAGAGCGCGGCGAGTACGTTCGCGGTCGTGGTAGGCGGCTTGCACGGCAGCCATCAACTCATCGGCGGCAAACGGCTTGCGTAGCACCGCATACGCGCCACTCGCCGCCATTGCTGCTACCTGATCCGGTTCAATATGACCAGTAAAGAGAATGACACTAGCGACCGGGTCATACGAGCGCAAGACATTGAGCAACGTAATCCCATCGAGTTCTGGCATCACTACATCGCTCAGCACTATATCAAACTGGTTAGCGGTATAGATAGCGACCGCCTCGGCACTGTGAGCGCAATAGGTGACACGGTGGCCAGCTCTTTCCAACAAGTCAATTAATCCGCGAGCTGTCGTTTCGTCATCGTCAATGACAAGCAGGTGAAGCGATGGGATCGGCGCTGGCGCCGTTTCGGCCGGCTCTTCCTGCACAATCGGCAAGCGGATGGTCATCGTCGTCCCCCTACCCACCTCGCTCTCGACCTCGAAGCGACCGTTGTGATTTTGGATGATCCCATACGATACTGCTAACCCTAAACCGGTGCCCGATTGGTTGCCGGTAGCATTCTTCGTTGTGACAAACGGCTGAAAGATCTGGCGACGAATGGCTTCGGGAATGCCACAGCCGGTATCCTCAACTCGCAACACAATCCAGCCTTGCTCTGCCTTAAGCGTGACAGTCAACGTGCCACCCTGCGGTTTCATCGCATCACGAGCATTGGTGAGCAGATTGAGGAAGACCTGCGCAATCTGGCCGGCATCACAGATCGTTAGGGGCACCGCCTCGATCTGGCGCACCACCTGAATGCCGTGTTTGCGTAATTCAATTTCCATCAAAGTGAGCGTACCGTCAACTACTTCACGCAGATCCGACAACTCACGCCGCGATTCGCGCCGGCGAGCAAAGGTAAGCAGACTACCGGTAATGCTGCTCCCGCGCTTGCAGGTATCGAGCACCACCTTTAACGCCTCATTTTTCGTCTCAACATCATCATCAGCTAAACCCAATTGGGCATAGCCGAGCATGCCAGAGAGAAGGTTGTTAAATTCGTGCGCAATACTGGCAGCAAACGTGCCAACAGCCGCCAGCTTCGCCGACCGGCCCAATTCGATCTGCATCTCTTGCCAGCGGCGAAAGAGGCGCGCGTTTTGAATCACGGCAGCAGCGTGGCGGGCAAAGGCGGCCAAGAGAAGTTGCTCGTCCTCTTTGAGACCACGAACCTGCTCAAAAGCTAAACAGACGGCGCCAAGCGGTTGCTGCTCGTCCAATAGCGGCAAGAGAATGATCGCTTGCCAAGGTGAGTGCTCGGTCAACGCAGCCACTGGCGCCAGCGTCTGCACGTGCTGGTCGGTAAAGAGGGTGACGCGCCGCCGTTCGAGGGCGAGATCGTAGTCACGAGGCAAGGGAATAGGTTGCGGCCCCACTCCTTCGGTCGGTGCCGGCAAATGGTGTGACGCAACCAATTGCAGATTGCCATGCTCATCGTACAGCGTCACCCATGCGCTATCCGCTTCCATCAGCGCGCTCAGCCGCTCGCCGAGCAGATTGAGCATTGTTGGCACATCACGACTAGCCATCAATGAGACGACCAGATTTTGCAAATGTTCACTTTGGCGTGAGAGGGATAACAGCCGGGCGTTGGCGGTGCGCAGTTGGGCGTCGGCGATGCTTAACGCCTCTTCAAGTTTGTGCTGGCGACGCAAACTGATCTGCACCATCGCCAGCGGGACGATGCCAAGAGCAAAGGCCCACACCTCCTGTTGCCAGAGGATAGCCAACATCCCCCCCAGCGGGGCAAAGATAAGCGCATACCAACCGGCATCGTCGAGACGCAAACGCAGCGCCGCCGGTAAGGGTTCCCCTGTGAATGGCGCAACCAAACTCGCGCTTGCCACCCGTTCGATCAGATAGACAACCAATCCGCTGCCGATCAAGCCAATGAGTGCCGATGGCGAAGCAATGGTTGCGCCATAGGTATGCTGTTGCGCAAAAATCATCAAAACCGCACTGCCAGCCGTTAAAGCGATCCAGCGCGTCGCGGCTAACGAGAGCGCCTGCCACCATGGCGCCGCGCGCGCTAATGCGCCGGCCACCGCGCCAATCGCAACCGCGAGCAGAAACAGTGGCCACGGCAAGATGATCATTGCAGCAATGAGCAAGACGAGGGTGATAGTAAGTGGACGATCATGCTGGCGCACGATAGTCAACCCTTCAAAGATGGTCAGACCGAGCGCAAAGAGGATCATAGCCAGCCATGTGCCCACATCAAGCAGGGTAGCCGGTGCTAAGAGCCAAGACATCACCCCCACCACGATAGCAGCACTCCACAATCCGATCAGCGATCCGCGCACGGGCGACGGAATGGTGTGCATGTAGGAAGTCTCCTTGTAGCGCGCCGTTGCCTGTCCAAAAAGGAGGCATTGGTGAAACTGCACGACAGCTATTGGCTGACAGGCTGCCTGCGTCTATCACCAGTCGCTAAAGATATTTTATACCTTTTGTCGTACTAAACGAGGGCAAAGACCAGATTGGCATATACATATAGCCATACGCAGCTCGTTCCGTGTTGGTTGCAAACAAGATGAGCTTACCGCACGCTCAACGGCCTCTGCCAGAGTTAAGCGGGCAAGCGCACGCCTTGTTCCGTGATCACCAACAACCCATCACGGGCGAGATCGTGCACCAATTGCAGAAGCCACTGTTCATGGTCAGCCGCGAAATCAGGCCGCACTTGCCGGCCTAGTTCGAATAGGGGTAACGCCGTCCCGGCAGGCAAAGCGCGCAGCGCGGCGATAATCCGGCCTCGGTACCAACGGCGCGACCCGACGAACGGTTCGGCAGGGCGCGGCTCGGCAACGCGCTTAAGCGCAGGAGTGGTCATCATTTCAGCCAGAGCGGTATCAGCGGCGACTGCGGCAGCGTATGCGCGGCAGTACTGACGCAGCGGACAGCGCCAACAAGTTGGGCTAACGGCAGTGCAAACCAGCGCGCCTAGCTCCATGATCGCTTGGTTCCATGCCCAGCCTTGCCCCGGCGGAATCAGCGCCTCGGCGTGGGCCAGCAATACGCTATCGGCAACCGCAGCCAAATGGTCAGGGCCAACGCAAAGCCGGCGCACCACCCGCCGGATGTTGGTATCGAGAAAAGCGACATCACGCTCGAAGGCAAAGCAGGCAATCGCGCCGGCAGTATAGGGGCCAATACCGGGCAACGTGCGCAAGGCGGCCACCGAATCCGGCACCTTCCCACCGTGTTGAGCGACAATCACCTGCGCTGCCCGTTGCAAATTGACGGCGCGCCGGTTGTAGCCAAGCCCAGCCCACAACCGGATCACATCAGCGGTGGGCGCAGCAGCAAGGGCTTCGATAGTAGGGAATGTGGCTAAAAAGGCCTGATACTTCGGAATCACCCGGTCAACCTGCGTCTGCTGGAGCATTACTTCGGCAACCATAATCGCATACGGATCGCGAGTCCGGCGCCATGGCAGGTCGCGGGCATGGTTGGCAAACCATTGCAGCAGGCCGGCACGGAGTGATTCGATCATCGCTGAGCGCGGGAGTTACGTCTTGCGATAGACATCAAGCACATCAGGAATGCGGTTGATCTTCTCGATCAGCGGCGAGAGCTGAGCCATTGACTGGAGCGAGACGGTGACATTCAACACCATCCGCCCATTGGCGCGTGGTTTGCCATGATTGACTTCGGTGATATTAATGCCGGCCTCGGCGATCACATTGGATATATCGCGCCACAAACCAACCCGATCCCACGCTTCAATTCGTAACGGCACGGGGAAAGTCTGGTTTGTCACCGAACCATTGCCCCAACAGACCGGCATGAGGCGGCCTCGTTCAGCTTCACTTAGATGTTGAAGGGTGCGACAATCGGCTCGATGAACGGTAACGCCGCGACCGCGAGTGGTAAAGCCCACGATCGGTTCACCAAAGATCGGATTGCAACAACGAGCGATGCGTGATGGAATCTTGCCAGTGCCAGCGAGATAGATCTCACCGCTTGCGCTCACCTGCGCCAGCGGTTGGGTGGGGCTGGGCGCGGGCACCGGCGCAGGTGCGGGAGGCGCTTGACCATCGAGTAATTTCGCGACCAGCTTGCGCTCGTTGATATCATCAACCCCGATCTGGTAGAAAAGATCCTCTACCGAGCGCACCGACGGGCCGGCTAATTCAACCAGCTTCTCAAAACTCACATGGGTAAGACCAACGCGCCGCAGTTCTTTCTCAAGCATCTCGCGTCCGGCGGCGATATTCTCTTCGCGCTCGAGCCGGCGGAAGTAGCGTTTGATATGGTTTTTGGCCGACGGCGTCTTCACAATCCGCAGCCAATCACGGCTAGGGCCGCGCGGCGTCTTCGAGGTCAGAATCTCGACAATCTCGCCGTTGCGCAGCTCGTAATTAAGCTGCACCATGCGATCGTTGACTTTCGCGCCGATACAATTATGACCCACTTCCGAGTGGATGCGGTAAGCGAAATCGATCGGCGTCGAGCCTTCAGGCAGGTCGATAATCTTACCTTTGGGCGTAAAGACAAAGACGCGCTCTTCAAACTCGGCGCGCAGCATATCAACGAATTCGCTATCGGTCGTCTCGTTGCGCCATGTAATCAGCTCGCGCAACCAGCGAATCTTGTTTTCGTAATCTTTATCACTGCGAGTGTTGAAACCTTCCTTGTAACGCCAGTGAGCGGCAATGCCGTGCTCGGCCTCTTCGTGCATCTTGCGCGAGCGGATCTGCACTTCGCAGTGAACGCCTTCGGGTAGGATGACCGTGGTATGGATCGAGCGGTACGAACTCTCTTTGGGGGCGGCGATGTAATCATCGAACTCTTGCGTCACCGGCGTCCAGTTCATCTTGCTATGAACAACACCGAGTGCCCGGTAACATTCCCCCACTTCGTTGTTGGGATCATCAACAATAATTCGCACCGCAAGCTGGTCATAGATCCGCTCTAGCGGCACCCCTTTGCGCTCCATCTTGCGCCAGATCGAATAGATATGCTTCGAGCGACCGGTCACTTCGGCCTTTATACCTTCGCGGGCCAGCGCCTCTTTCAACTGGGCAATCACCCGCTGGACGATACGGTCGCGTGCTTCCTTCCGCATCGCCAGCCCTTGGGCAATCTCTTTGTAGCGATCGGGATGGAGGGTCTTAAAGGCCAGATCCTCAAGCTCCGACTTCATCTGCCACATGCCGAGACGGTGAGCGAGTGGCGCATAAATGTCAAGCGTCTCGCGCGCGACGCGCTGCTGTTTGTGGGGCGGAGTAGCGTGAATGGTGCGCATATTGTGCAGGCGGTCGGCCAGCTTGATCAACACCACCCGCGGATCATCAGCCGAAGCGATAATCAGTTTGCGGTAGGTGCCGGCCTGCACCTCTTCTTTGCTTTTATTCTCGTACCCCGAGAGCTTGGTCACGCCATCAACGAGATTAGCGACTTGCTTGCCAAAAAAACGCTCGATCACCTCGATCGGCACACCGGTATCTTCGACCACATCATGTAGTAGCGCTGCGGCGATCGATTCGGTATCGAGGCGCAAATCGAGCAGAATCAGGGCAACTTCAATTGGGTGATCAATGTAAGGTTGGCCTGATTGGCGGCGCTGGCCTTCGTGGGCCACGGCGGCGAGCGCATACGCGCGGCGAATCAGATCAAAATCGGCGGTAGGAAGATATTCGCGGTGACGGGCAATAAGCGCTTCGACCGAGGGCGAGAGATAGGCATGGATGAACGCAGCTTGCACCGTCTCGAGCGAGGATTGGCAACCACGTCGCTGTTGTTGCTCGACGATGGTGAGCATGACTTTGTGCTTCAGCAGTTCAGATGCGAGGGGCGGAAGTTCATCCCTCATCACCGGACCGTCTGGCATATCTGCAATCAATTCAACCGGATCAGCGGTAGCAGTTACATCGTCCATGGTAGCCGCTCCTGTTCAGGCAGGCTATGTACTGCCGATCTGTCGCGTGGCTGGCCAGATGATATGCGGATAGCAACGCAGCTCTGAGACGGCAATGCCAGTTTATCGCATTCGTCAGATGGCATATCACCACCGTCATTCAATAGCATTTCCGGCAAGTGTAAGAGAAAGCAGGTTCGTTTGGCGACAGTGAAATAGTCACTGATGAGAGAACCTTGATAGCGATCGAAGTAGCTGATCAAAAACGCCCGGCGTGCAACGCCAGGCCGCATCCTACTACTGAAACGATCATCTGCGATCGCAACGCACATTATGTCTTTGTTATGTAGGATAACACTCGCGGGCGGCAATGTCAAGCTGCGTCATTTGGATGTACGATCCATTGTATAATCAACTATCTCACCCTTAGCGCCTTTGTGAGGTGAAGGAGCTGTTTCATGGATCTCAACCTGCACCATTTCCCCTACCCCGGACGGCGAGTGCCGGTCGTGGCCGAGCGTGGCGTGGTCGCGAGCAGCCATCCGCTGGCGTCGCAGGCCGGGATGCAGGTGTTGCAAGCCGGCGGCAATGCGGTTGATGCGGCGATTGCGACGGCGGCGGCGTTGACGGTGCTCGAACCGACCTCGAATGGGTTGGGGGGCGACGGTTTTGCCCTGATCTGGGCCGGCAATACGCTCTACGGCATCAACGGTTCGGGAGCGGCGCCAGCCGGCTTGACTGCCGAGGCGTTAGCATCTGCTGGTCATACCGAGCTGCCGGTGCATGGCTGGTGGCCGGTGACAGTGCCGGGGGTGGTGCGATTGTGGGGCGATATGCACGAGCGGTTTGGCCGCTTGCCGCTGGCACAGGTGCTGGCACCGGCGATTACATACGCCGAAGAGGGTGCGCCGGTACCGCCGATGGTGGCCTACTTTTGGGCGCGTGGGGTGGCGGCGGCTCATGCTCGCACCGGCCCGGCGTTCGCCGGTTTTCTGCCGACCTTTAGCCGCGATGGCCGCGCCCCGCGCCCCGGCGAGCGGTTCGTGAGCCCCGGCCATGCCCGCACCCTGCGCTTGATCGCCCGTCACGGCGCGGATGCGTTTTATCAGGGTGAAATTGCTGCGGCGATCGACCGCTTTGCCCGCGCAACCGGCGGCCTGTTGCGAGCTGAGGATTTGGCTGCCCATCGCTCAGAGTGGGTGACGCCGATCACGATGCAATACCGCGGCTACACCGTTCACGAGATTCCGCCGAATGGGCAAGGGATTGCCGCGTTGATGGCGCTCGGCATCCTTGACCACGTTGATCTGGCCCGCTTCCCCCGCGAGTCAGCGGCGGCGTTCCATTGGCAGATTGAGGCGATGAAGCTGGCGTTTGCCGATAACTTCGCGTATGTGGCCGATCCGGCCAAAGCGCCGGTGCCGGTTGCCCAGATGCTTGACCGTAACCGGCTGGCGGCACGCAGCCGGTTGATCGGCGAGCAGGCCAACGACTATGGTCCAGCGGCGTTGCCCAAGGGCGGCACGGTCTATTTCGCCGTCGCTGACCGTGATGGTATGATGGTGAGTATGATCCAATCGACCTATATGGGGTTTGGGTCAGGGGTAGTGGTGCCTGAGTATGGCATCGCGCTGCACAATCGCGGCTGCGGGTTTGTGATCGATCCTAGCCATCCCAATCACGTTGCGCCGGGCAAACGCCCATTCCATACTATCATTCCCGGCTTTCTCAGCAAAGACGGCGCACCGATCGGCCCCTTTGGCGTGATGGGTGGTCATATGCAGCCGCAAGGTCACGTGCAGGTGGTTGTCAATACCCTCGATTACGGGATGCATCCGCAGGCGGCCCTCGATGCGCCGCGGTGGAGGTGGGAGCGCGACGGTACGCTGCGCCTCGAACTCGAAACGCCGCGCCACGTGATCGAGGGTCTCGCTGCTCGTGGTCATCAGGTAGTGGTCGAAAGCGAGTTGAGCGGGTTTGGTCGAGGACAGATCATTTGGCGCTTGCCAAGCGGTTGCTACGTCGCCGGCACCGAGCCACGTTGCGATGGCTTGGCGGTCGGATGGTAACACGCATTGCACGTGTGGATGAGGAATACGGTGCTATGACCACAAACAGAGCAACACTGTTTGACCTCTTGCGCGCTGGCGCCGAGCACGATCCGGCGTTGATCGCGCCGGGCGGGCTGGTGTGGGCATTTGCCGATCTGCGCACGCAGGTTAGCCGGTTGGCCGAATGGTTGCAAGCCCATGGGTTGGGCCGGGGAGACCGGATCGCGATCGCGCTGGGTAATGGCCCGGCGATGGCGATGACCTTTCTGGCTGCGGCGACGGCGGCCACCGCTGCGCCGCTCAATCCCAAGTACCGCCGCGATGAGTTTGCGTTCTACTACGAAGATACCAATGCCCGCGCGCTGATTGTAGCTCCCGGCGAGGGCGACGAAGCGCGGGCCGCGTTGCGTCCGGGGATGCTGTTAATCGAGGCGGCGCTCGACGCTGCTGGCCGCTTAATCTTCAGCGCGGCCAGCGAGGCCGGCCCGCCGCGCCGTGATGGCTGGGCTGAAGCCGACGATGTGGCGATGATCCTACATACCAGCGGTACGACCAGTCGGCCCAAGCGAGTGCCGATCCGCCATCGCAATTTGGTTGCTTCGACCGCCAACATCATCACCACCTACCAGCTTAGCCCCGCCGACCGCTCGCTCTGCGTGATGCCGCTGTTCCACATTCACGGCATTGTCGCTTCGTTGCTCAGTCAACTGGCGGCGGGCGGCGCGGTCATCTGCCCTCCCGGTTTCGATGGCCTCAAGTTCTGGAGCTGGGTTGAACAAGCGCGGCCAACGTGGTATTCGGCAGTGCCGACGATGCATCAGGTGCTGCTGGCCCGCGCTGAGCGCAATGCCGCGATCATCGCCGCCAACCCGTTTCGCTTCATCCGCTCGTCGAGCGCGCCGCTGCCCCCGGTGGTGATGGAGCAGATGGAGGCGGTGTTTGGCGCACCAGTGATCGAGAGCTACGGTATGACCGAAGCATCGCACCAGATGACCTCGAACCCGCTGCCTCCCGGCCAGCGCAAACCCGGCTCGGTCGGGATCGGTTTTGGCGTAGAAGTCGGCATCATGGACGAAAGCGGCAACTTGTTGCCGAAGGGAGTGAAAGGCGAGGTGGTCGTGCGGGGGCCGAATGTGGTTGACGGCTACGAGAACAATCCTGAAGCGAATGCGGCCGCATTTGTGCGTGGTTGGTTTCGCACCGGCGATCAGGGCTATCTCGATGACGATGGCTACCTGTGCTTGACCGGCCGGATCAAGGAGCTGATCAATCGCGGCGGCGAGAAGATTTCACCGCTTGAGATTGACGATGTGCTGCTGCGCCACCCGGCGGTAGCCGAGGCGCTGGCCTTTGCGGCGCCCCACCCTACCTTGGGCGAAGAAGTGCATGCAGCAGTGGTCTTGCGCGAGGGGATGGAGGCCAGCGAACGCGAACTGCGCGACCACTGTGCCCGGTGGTTGGCCGATTTCAAAGTGCCGCGCGCGATCCATATCCTCAGCGCGTTGCCACGCGGTGCGACCGGTAAGCTGCAACGGATTACAATGGC
>NZ_CALFBQ010000006.1 GCF_937951745.1 uncultured Chloroflexus sp. | reverse complement strand
TCTCCTCCCGTGCGGACGATCCAACGCCATCCATTCAAGACCTCGCGCAGCGAGTGGTCACGCTGCGAATCGTTTGCGGTCAGTACGATCAGGGAGGGAGCGACGAAGACCCACTCCTCGTCGCTCACATCGCGTGGATAGGGTTTGCGTGGCATGCTGAACGTATACCACGTTTATCGCCGAAGTACATAACAGGCTCTAGCGTGGGGTGTGGAAGAAGGTTGCATACAGACAAGTACGGGCAACTTCCCATCAATCGACTGGGTGAATAATTTGAATCCTTTGCTTTCCCTGCTCATAAGGTATTGCTGACTTCTTGTAACATACGGCATTCTTTCGTGCTTAGAGCAATGTTCCCTTGTTATAAGAGTAGATTGATTTGTGCAGGAGAAAGACAACGATCCCCCCATTTCCGCAAGGGAAGCGGGGGGATAGGATCAATAGGGCGAACAATAGCTGTACAGTGCGAGTTTACTGTGCTGCTTCGTTCACGTACCCCTGCAATTGCGGATGCAACGAGGGATCGCGCAGCTTGCGTAAAGCTTCGTGTTCGAGTTGGCGCACTCGCTCGCGAGTCAGGCGTAGGCGCTGACCAATCTGTTCGAGGGTATGCATCGGTTCGCCGTCAAGACCGTAGCGTAAGCGTAAGATATTTCGCTCGCGTGGTGAGAGTTGGTTCAAGGCAGCTTGGACATCGGCCTGCAGCATACTCTCGCTCACTTCATCAAAGGGAGTAGGTTGGAGCGGATCGGTCAAAATCTCGGCCAGCGCACCGCCGCCGTCTTCAGTGTGGGCTTCGTCGAGCGAGGCAGGTGTCAGCCCGGCTTGCTCAGCTCGTTCGACCTGTTCAACGGTGAGTCCGGCGGCATGGGCCAGCTCTTCCAGTGTCGGTTCGCGGTCGAGCTGTTGGGCCAATTCTTGCCGCAACCGCGATAGCCGGCTTAGCCGTTCCCCCAAATGCACCGGCAGACGCACAGTGCGGCTATGGTCGGCAATCGCCCGCCCGATGCTCTGCCGAATCCAGTAGGTGGCATACGTCGAGAACTTGAGGCCGCGACTGGCATCAAATTTATCGACGGCGCGCATGAGGCCGACGCTACCTTCTTGGATCAGATCGAGCAAGGCCAGACCGTGACCCTGATAGCGGCGGGCAATGCTCACGACCAAGCGCAGATTGGAGTTGATCAATTGAGCGCGAGCTTGCTCGCCAGCGGCGACCTGCGCCGCTAGCCGCTGCTTTTCGGCAATCGGGAGCAATGGCTCATTGGCCAGCCGTTCGGCGGCCCGCCGTCCCTGCGCGATCGCGTTGGCTAGTTGCTGCTCCTGCTCGAAAGTGAGCAGCGGCTCGGCGCCGATCTCGTTCAGATACAGCACAATCGTATCCGATGCACTGCGACCAATCGTGGTTGGGTTGCTCATTGCGCCTCCTTCGTGCGCCGGTGTCTCTGTTCGGCGCGTGCAATGTGAACCGCCGAGGTTCATAGATGTAGACGCAGGTGATAGCCTCTGCGGTTCCCCGCGGCCACGTAAGCGTAGGCCGTATGGGGTGCGGCGGCTGGGTAGCGCCGCGCGCTTTGGTTGCGGGCAGGTGGTGTGATGGGTAAGGTGAAGATGCTACACTGCCCGCCGGTTTCTAGTATCGGCGGGCAGCTTAAAGAGAAGGTTAAAGAAAAATGAGAGGCGGATGAGTATTGCTGCCGCTACTCGTAGCAGGCGCTAGCGCCGAGGGGGTGTAGCAATGACCTTACCCTCTGTGGTAAGGTCTTCTACCGCTCACTCAGCGCCAGTTCGCGCCGCTTCTTCTCACGGCGGCGGTCATCGGCGCTGAGCAGCTTCTTGCGAATGCGCCAACCTTTGGGTGTCACCTCAACCAGCTCGTCGTCGCCGATATACTCAATCGCGTCATCGAGTGAGAGTTGACGCGGTGCATCGAGCCGTATCGTCTCGGCGCCACGGTTATTGCGCATATTGGTGAGATGCTTTTCTTTGCAGACGTTCACTTCAAGATCGTTGTCGCGAATGTGCTGGCCGACGACCATCCCTTCGTAGACCTCTTGGCCGGGGGTGATGAAGAAGACACCGCGGTCTTGCAGCGCATGGATAGCATACGTGGTGGCGACGCCACCTTCGGCTGCGATCAGGCTGCCGTTGGTCCGCACTTCCATCTCACCGGCGTATGGCTCGTAGCCGAAAAAGATGCTGTTCATAATACCGGTGCCGCGAGTGGCGGTGAGGAAGAGCTGGCGAAAACCGAGCAGGCCGCGCGTCGGTACGAGATAGACATAATGTACCGAGCCATCTTCGCTGATGCGCATATCGCGCATCTGGCCCTGCCGCTTGCCCAACAACTCAACCACCACCCCCTGATACTCGCTCGCTACCTCGATCTCGACCAGCTCCATCGGTTCGAGCCGGGTACCATCTGGCGCTTCGCGGAAGATCACTTCCGGGCGCGAGACCTGAAACTCGTACCCTTCGCGGCGCATCGTCTCAATCAAAATACCCAGATGCAACTCGCCGCGTCCGGCCACAATGAACACGTCGGGGCTGTCGGTCTCTTCCACCCGCAACGCCACGTCGCGCTCCATCTCTTGGAACAGGCGCTCACGCAGTTTGCGTGAGGTAACATACGTTCCCTCGCGCCCGGCGAAGGGGCTGGTGTTGACGCCGAAGGTCATGCGGACGGTCGGCTCTTCGACTTTAATCGGCGGCAATGCTTCGGGGGCCAGCGCATCAGCGATTGTGTCACCGATGGCAGCGTCGCTAATACCGGCAATTGCGATAATATCACCAGCTTGCGCCTGCTCAACCTCTTGCCGCTCAAGTCCGTTGTACACAAAAATCTGGCTGACTTTGGCCGGCGTGATCGCGCCGTCGCGTGCAATCCGCACCAACGGTTGCCCTTTGCGGATCGTGCCGCGCACCAACCGTCCGGTGAGAATCTTGCCTTTGTACTCGTCGTAGGTGCTGGTGGTGACGAGGAACTGCACCGGCCCCTCGACATCGACTGTGGGTGGCGGAATGCGTTCGAGAATACACTCGAAGAGCGGTTCGAGCGAGTCGTGCAGCTTGAGCGGCGAACGCCCGGCGTGGCCGAGCAGCGCGTTGGTGAAGATGGTCGCGAATTCGGCTTGCTCATCGCTTGCGCCTAAATCAACAAACAGGTCAAATGTGGCATTGACGACGTGGTTCGGACGGGCCTGTGGCCGGTCGATCTTGTTGACCACGACAATCGCCTGATGGCCGGCTTGCAACGCTTTGCGCAAGACAAACTTGGTCTGAGGCATTGGGCCATCGACGGCGTCAACCAGTAGCAATACGCCGTCAACCATATTCATTACCCGCTCTACCTCGCCGCCAAAGTCGGCGTGGCCGGGAGTATCGACGATATTAATTTTGACGCCGCGATAGGTGACGGCGGTATTCTTGGCGAGAATGGTAATCCCTCGCTCGCGTTCGAGCGCATTGCTATCGAGCACGCGCTCTTCTACCTGCTGGTTCTGGCGGAAAATACGGCTCTGCTTGAGCATTGCGTCAACCAGCGTGGTCTTACCATGATCGACGTGAGCGATAATGGCGATGTTCCGTAGATCGGTGCGCTGAATCATACTACCTATTCCGTGACGGTTGGCCGCTGCGCGGCGCGAAAAACGCTCAGGCTGAACCTGAGCGCAACAATGCTGTAAATATTATACCACGCGAGGCGGTAGAACGTAGGCGCGCGTGAGAGAATAGCGAATAACGTATGAATGGCGGGCGACGTATATTTGTAGAACCGCACGACCGTGCGGCTCTACGGTCTTTTTTTCCGCCACCCCATCATCGACAACGGCGTCAAAATGGTGGATTTGGTCATTTTGCCCGCTTACGCCATGACGTTATATAATACCGCTAGACAACGTTCTTGCAGCCCCAGAGGAGACACAACTGTGACTACCGGCCGCCGTCGCGCCATTCTGTTCGCGACCTGTATTGTCGATCAGCTCTACCCCACCGTCGGTTTGGCTGCGGCCGAGCTGTTGGAACAACAGGGCATAGACGTTGACGTACCGTCCGATCTGCTATGTTGTGGGCAAATGGCGTTCAATGCCGGCTTTCGCGATGACGCTTACGCCGTCGCCGGGCGCACGCTGGAGGTGTTGCGCGGCAAGGGCGACGTGGTGATGCCATCGGGATCGTGCGCAGCGATGATCCGCCATCTCTACCACGAATTGTTTGCGCACACGCCCTTTGCCGGCATGGCCGCCGAGTTGGCCCATCGCACGTATGAGCTGAGCGAATATCTGGTCGATGGGTTAGGCGTGACCGACGTTGGTGCGCGGTTCAACGGTCGCATCACCTACCACGATGCATGCCACGGCTTACGCTTCCTTGGTGTTGGTAAGCAGGCGCGTGCATTGCTGAGCCGGGTACAGGGGGCGGAAGTCGTGCCGTTGCCGGGATGCGATCAGTGTTGCGGCTTCGGTGGCTTGTTTGCAATCAAACAGCATACCATCTCGACCGCGATGCTTGACCGCAAGATCGAGGCGATTGCCTCAACTGAAGCCGATCTGGTGGTGACCGGCGATGTGTCGTGTATGACCCAAATCGCCGGTGGGTTGTCGCGCCGCAATATACCAACCCGCGCCCGCCATTTGGCCGAAGTATTGGCCAATATGGTGGACGCGCGGTAAATCTGGTTTCCGGGGGAACGCCATGGGGGTCTAATCGCGTGGTCGTGGGTCCTTACATCGGTATATCGCCTGATACCAATCAATACATTATGGATTGTTCTATCACCTAGAAAACACCTCTATGCCACAAACCATCGCCTTTTACGACCGTGTTGACCACGCCCTGCACGATTCGTCGTTGCAGACGGCATTGCACCGTGCGACCAGCCGTTTCATCGGTAATCGCGCCAGTGCAATCAGCGCCCTCGGCGATGCCGACCGGTTGCGTGATCAGGCCCGTGCGATTCGTGCCCACGCGCTGGCCCATCTTGATGAGTTGCTGCCGCAATTGGCCGCCAATGTCGAAGCGCGCGGCGGCCACGTCTGTTGGGCCAGCGACGGCGAAGAGGCGCGTCAGTATATCATCGAACTGGCCCACGCGCGCGGGGTGCGTAGCATTGTCAAATCGAAGTCGATGGCCTCGGAAGAGATCCATCTTAACGAGGCGCTCGAAGCAGCCGGTTTTGAGGTGATCGAGACCGACCTCGGCGAATACATTATCCAGCTCGCCGGCGAAACGCCGTCGCACATTATCGCTCCCGCCATCCACAAAACCCGCGAGCAGGTGAGCGAACTGTTCCAGCAGCATCTCGGCATGCCGCCAACGACCGAGGTGCCGCTGATGATCCGCACTGCCCGGCAGGCGCTACGCCAGCGCTTTTTGCAGGCTGACATGGGGATCAGCGGAGTCAATTTTGGGGTGGCCGATAGTGGTGCGATCGTGATTGTCGAGAACGAGGGCAATGCGCGTCTCTCGACTACAGTGCCGCGCATCCACGTGGCGATTATGGGGATCGAGCGGATCGTGGCCCGCCTCGCCGATCTCGGCGTGATGCTGCAAGTGCTGGCCCGTTCGGCCACCGGTCAGAAGCTGAGCGTCTATACTAGCCTGATCAGCGGCCCGGCCCGCCCCGGTGAAGAAGATGGCCCTGAAGAGTTCCACCTTGTCTTGCTCGACAATGGCCGGTCGCAGATATTGGGCGGTCAGTACGCCGAATCGCTGCTCTGCATTCGTTGTGGCGCCTGCCTCAACGCTTGTCCGGTCTATCAGGCGATCGGCGGCCATGCCTATGGCAGTGTCTATTCCGGCCCGATCGGTGCGATCCTCACTCCGCTGCTGCAACCTGATCTGCCGGACGCCCACCTCTTGCCACAGGCTAGCTCGCTCTGCGGTGCCTGCCAAGAGGTCTGCCCAGTGCGGATCGCTATTCCCGATATGCTGCTGCGCCACCGCGCCGATGCGGTGAAGGCCGGCAAGGTCAATCCGGTTGAGAAGGTGGCCATTGCTGGCTATACCCTGACGATGACCCACCCGGCGATTTACAACGCCGGCGGCAAAGCCGGTCGGTTCTTCAGTCGCATCCTCGCTCGCAAGGGCCACTTCCGCCGTCTGCCGCCACCGCTGCACTTATGGACGAAACAGCGCGATTTTCCGGCCCTGCCGCCCAAGTCGTTCCGCGAACTGTGGGCCGAGCGGAAAAACCAACGCCGATCATCATCGTAAGGGCAGGTTCCATACCTGCCCCGCATTACTATGCATATCACTATCCATGCCGAACGACCAGACACCGCCGATGCGCTGGCATTGATCGCAGAACTGGAAGCCGAACTGGCTCCGCTCTACCCGCCGGAAAGCCAGCACGGCTACAGCGTCGAGAAACTCATCGCGCAAGGAGTCGCCTTTTTCGTCGTGCGGGTGAACGGTGAGGCCGCCGGTTGCGGTGGCATCCAGCTTTACCCTGACTATGGCGAACTGAAGCGAATGTACGTGCGGCCAGCGTTTCGCGGGATGGGGCTAGCCCGACGCCTGATCGATCACCTTGCCGCGTATGCAGTGGCACACGAATGTCGGCTGCTCAGGCTCGAAACGGGCACATTGCAGCATGCCGCCATCCGCTGCTACGAAAAAGCCGGTTTCTCCCAGATCGGCCCGTTTGGCGAGTATCTCAATGATCCGTTGTCGCTGTTCTACGAACGGCGCTTGTAGCAAGGGGCGCAAAGGATGATAAACGCAAAGGTTATGTTGATTTTTCTCATGAGCATGCTCGTGACGCATATCTCTGCGCACTTTGCGACGTTTTGATAGGAGATGTTATGAGCCGTGAACAGATTCTCGCTCATCTCCGCACCAGCCTCACTGCCAACCGGCCATGGTTGCAGGCAGAGGCCGAGCGGATGCCGCACGAACCGCCGCCGTTTGCCTTGCCGGCGCAAGATGATCTGGTTGGTCAATTCGTCGCCGAGCTGGTGAAGCTGGAAGGTAAGGCTTACCGAGTGGTAAGCGCCGATGAGGCGCTGGCGATCATCGACCGCCTGATCGAAGAGACACAAGCAACAAGCGTGATCGGTTGGGATCTCGACCAGATTGGCTTGCCCGGCTTGCCGGAACTGCTGGCCGCTCGTGGTATCACGCCGGCAAAAGCCGATGTACGTGGCGAAGGGCGCAAGGCTCGCCTGCAAGCGCTGGAACCAATTCCGCTCTGTTTATCAGGGGTCGAGCTTGCAATTGCCGAGAGTGGGACGCTGCTCTTGCGCCATGGCCCCGGCAAGCCACGCCTTGCCTCGCTGCTCGCGCCGTGCCACATCGCAATTGTCTTCCACTCCCAACTGGTGCGCGGTCTTGGCGAAGCGTTGGCGCTGCTGACCCAACGCTACGGCGACAATATCTTCGGCCCGACCAGTAATCTCACGTTTATCACCGGCCCGTCACGCACCGCCGATATCGAGATGACCCTCTCGCTCGGAATTCACGGCCCGCCACAGCTTCACGTGATTGTGGTTGAGGGATAGTGGTAAGGCGCAAAGGTGTTTCACGCAAAGGCGCGCGGACGCCAAGGGGTAAACGTGGTCCACGTATACTGTGGCTATTCTATCCTTCGCGTCGTTGCGGCTTCGCGTTTTATCCTTCACGTCATATGAATCCTAAACCTCGTATGTTCATTACTCGCCGGCTACCCGACCCGGCGATGGCAATCTTGCACGAGCACGGTACCGTGACCGTGTGGGATCAAATCGAAACCCCCATCCCACGTGAGGCATTGCTGCGTGGCATCGCTGATGTCGAGGGATTGCTTTGCCTGATCACCGACCGCATCGACGCTGAGGTGATCGCCGCAGCGCCGCGTTTGCGCGCCGTGTCGATCATGGCGGTTGGCTACGACAACATTGATCGGGCGGCGCTGGCGGCGCGCGGGATTACGCTCACCAATACGCCCGATGTGCTGACTGAAACGACCGCCGATCTGGCATGGGCGTTGCTACTGGCCGCTGCCCGCCGTGTGGTTGAAGGGCATACGTTGATTGAACGCGGTGCGTGGGGGCCGTGGCACCCAATGCAGATGGTGGGGCAAGATATCTATGGCCGAGTTTTGGGGGTGGTTGGTGCAGGTCGAATTGGGCAAGCTGTGTTGCGTCGAGGGCGTGGGTTTGGGATGCGACTGCTCTACCACAATCGTCGGCCTAACCCTGCAATCGCGACCGAATTGGGGGCTGAATATCGCTCGCTCAACGATCTGCTCGCCGAGAGTGATGCAGTGGTGGTGACCGCCCCGCTCACCGCCGAGACCCGCGGGATGTTTGGGGCAACCCAGTTTGCGCTGATGAAACCGACTAGCATCTTCGTCAACGTCGCGCGCGGGCCACTTGTGCGCGAAGCCGATCTGGTGGCCGCGCTGCGTGCTGGCCGACCATGGGCTGCCGGTCTTGATGTCTTCGAGCACGAGCCGATCGGGCCGGATCACCCGCTGCTCACCTTACCGAACGTCGTGCTGACCCCGCATATCGGCAGCGCTAGCGTCGCGACCCGTGTGCGTATGGCTACTCTCGCCGCCGAGAATCTGGTAGCAGTCTTGTACGGACGGCCGACGCCGAATGTGGTTGCGTAGAAAGGGTATATTGCTGTGTTTAACCGCCACAACGTTGCTCGTTCCTCGCGACCTTGCTCGTGGTTATCATCAGTTGCGTTGCTAGCACGCTGCTGTTGACGCAACCCCTCCCAACGGCATTGGTAATAGGCGAGTAGGCCGACCGCTTTACACGTTACGACGTTCGGTGCTGGTGCGCGGATGGAATGTTGAGCGCGATGGTGTAAGCCACCATCGCGCTTCGCTGTTGTTGCGTTATCGAGATGCATCACTTGGATGGCGATTCATGCCCACCGTGCATGCTCGCTTATGCCGATTTCCCTTTGATCGCCGGCTTCTTGCTCTGTTGCTGGTAGCACTCAGGACAGAGGGGCTTATGCATCGTAGAGGGGTGATCTTTCCCACAACGATGACAATACTTCTCTTGGTAGGTGGGGTTTTCATACTTCTTCCAGACCCGATAGCAATCTCCGCAATATGGCGCTGCCGGGTTACGCACAATCTCTTTCTTGCATCGAATGCAGAAACCTTTCTCATCCCCATTACTGAGTGGCGAATCGGGTGGCACGACTTCGATAGACACGCGGATTTCTTCGCTAATGCGGATTAACCGGCGTGCTTCTGCATAGATCGCTTCGTACAGGTCAGGGTCATCCGACTTGGTAATGTAGATGCCCATCTCGTGATTATTGACTTGGGAAAATTCGTACAAATTCATCGAGGTGATAATGGCTTCGCGTTCATTGAGATAGCATTTCGCGTGCAAGTTCTCGCAGAAACTCGTGCGGACAAACTTGAGCGACCGGAGCCAATTGATCTGATCGGGTTGCAGCTCGTTTTTGCCATAAATCACGCGAATGTCGATCTTCATGCGGTCTTTATCTTCAAGCGATTGGCGCAGCCGGTCATTGATTTTGAGGTACGGGCTGATGAGAATGAGGGTGTCTTGCGCTTGGTTGATGAGCTGCTGCAGATGATACGAGACGCCGGTTGTGTCGAGAAACTTTGCCATGGTGGTTTTACCTTTATTGGAACGTGATTGGAACGTAGGTGGCAACCGTCTCGGTGGCAAGCAAGGTTAAATCCCTACCAAATGGCAATGCAGGGAAGAAGCGTTGGATACCAACCGACCGAGTCATTTGCCGGTCGGTCTTCCACCACCGCTTACGGATCAACCGGCGTGATCGTCCTCCTGTTCGATCCCACTGTTCAAAGATACGCGGTACGGTGTATCCTTCTCGGTCTGCTTTCCGTCTATAGGGTCAGGAAGGAGGTGATGCCCTGTGACACGTTCCATACCTGTCGCTCCCCGATCAAAGGGTTTAGGACGATGAGGAACTTAGGCTCTCTCAAGCGAGCAGGTTGTGGTTGCTAAGCCTATACATCACGAGAGGAGTATCGTTATGGATATGCGAATCCGGGAATTGATCGCAATAGGTGCATCGATCACAGCGCATTGTCAGCCATGTTTGCAGTATCATCTCGCAAAAGCCGTAGAAAGTGGTGCCGACCGGTCAGAAATTATGGCTGCAATTGAGGTAGGGAAAATGGTACGAAGAGGTGCTGCCGCCAAGATGGATGCGTTCGCTGCGAGTCTGGCCCAAGCTGCTCAACTTGGGAGCGTTGCTGATCTCCATCAAGACTGTGGATGCGGTTCGCCAACTGTTACTGCTACGACCGGTGTTGCGAACGCGGATTGCGGATGCAATACATAGGGTAGTGTACAATGCATCCTCTACACATCACTGCTCACGGCATACCGATGCATTTGAGCAGCCGCTGTTTTGTAACATGGCTCGTCCAATCGGTACATATCTGCACAGTGGTAAGGGGAATCGATCATGCAATCGTATCCGTTGTTTCGGAAGGAGAATATTCCTGCCTACCTCACGGTGCTCATCGCATGGGGTATCATTTCATGCTGTAATGCAGTCCTCTTGAAGACGATGAATGCTTCCCTATCGTTCCTGCTTTCATTGTTCTGGTCGGCGCTGGCAGTCATGAGCGGAATGGCTATCATGTTTATTGCCAGTATTCTCAACCTGCGCAAGCTGACAGCAGGTTTTAGAAGATTGGCTGAAGGGCAGACAGACCCGCAGATACCGCCGGTGTGGTGTCCGGTATTGACAGCGGCCACTAGAGCGGCGGTCGAGCTAGTGCAACGAAGAAGTGGGGCGACCGGTGGTATAACCGATCGCTAATGCGACAACGTGCGCATAACAACGGCAGCAGCGGCCAAGAGGCGCCGCTGCTGCTGATGAAGGGTGAGGCGCGTGGAGAATGAGAGACATAACATGACGACAACATCTGAACGACAGCAGGGATTGGCTCTTCTTGACCGTATTCAGCCCCTCTTGCTGCTGAGTGCGATCGCGATTGGGCTTGTGCTCGCGAGCGTGAGTCCGACATTTGCTGCTGGGCTGACGCCGTTGGTGACGATTGGTGTGTTCCTCGTGATCTATTTTATTATGCTAGGTGTAAACACAGGCGGGATCATGCACGCCTTTACCCGCTGGAAGCCAACCGGGTTGGCAATCGGCATCAACTTTCTGGTCACGCCATTCATTGCATGGATGCTCGGTTTTCTGTTCTTGCAGAACGATCCCGATATCTGGGTTGGCTTGATTCTGTACCTTGTGACCCCTTGTATTGGTTGGTATCTGGTCTTTACCGAGTTGGCAAAAGGTGATGTCGAACTGGGGATTAGCCTGCTGTTTTGGAACGTTGTCTTACAAATCGTGTTGTTGCCCGTCTACATGGCCCTCTTGGCTGGCACGGTCGTGCAGATCGAGATCACCGAGATGGTGCGTAGTGTGATAGTCTTCCTTGTCTTACCGCTGGCGCTCGCCGCTGCAACCCGCTGGGTTCTCGGACGATATGCCATTTCGGTTGATGATGCGGCAAAGAAGATTAGACTACCGTACCTCAAGGCGATTACCCTGATGGTCGTCATCGCAGCGATGTTTGCCTCACAGGGAGCAGTGTTGTTTGAGAACCCTGCGGTCGTGTTGAAGATGATGCTCCCCGGCGTTGCCTTCTTTGTCATCGCGTTGGTGATGGCCATCGCTGCCGCTCGGCTCTTTCGGCTCAGCTACCGCGAATTTGCGCTCCTCGTTTTTACCACGACCGCGCGCAATTCAGAAGTCTCGCTTGCTATTGCAGTGAGTGCGTTTGCTAGTCCACTAGTAGCGTTGACCGTGGTCATCGGGCCGAGCATCGAACTACCGGTGCTGATTCTGTTTTTGCGTATTGTGCTGTTGATACAGCAGAAGGGCTGGTTTTCGCCTGCTGCACCCGCAGTATCACCTTTCGCTGAGTCAAAGCGGTAAGCGTTGGCTGCTACGGAGTTGCACGATGAGTCACCACGAAAGCGCGTTTCAGGAACTCTACGCCGCGTTTCAGCCCAAAATCTATCGCTATCTGACCGGTTTAGTTGGTGAGCACGAGGCCGAAGACCTCGCTCAAGAGGTGTTTGTCAAAGTCTATCAGGCGTTGCCGACGTTCAGGGGTGAGGCGCGCGTTTCGACGTGGATCTATCGCATCGCCACCAATGCTGCGCTTGACAGGCTGCGCAGCCCTTCGTTTCGCCGTATGTTACCGAATAGAACAGCAGATGGCTCGGTCGTATTCTACGAACGAGAACGCGCTGAGCAAGAAGGATGGATCGGCGAGAAACCGCTTTCGCTTGAGACGGCGCTGATTCGCAAGGAAATGAATGCATGTATTCGCAATGTTATCGCTAGCCTGCCACCGAACTATCAAACGGTGATTGTGTTGAGTGAATTGCAAGAGTTCACCAATAACGAGATTGCCGACATTCTGGGCTTACGTCTTGGTGCGGTCAAAATCAGATTGCACCGTGCTCGGGCGGCGCTCCGCAAAGCGCTCGAAACCCATTGTCATTTTTATCGCGATGAACGAAACGAGCTGGCTTGTGATCGGGGTGTTAAAGGGTGATAAGGTGAGTGGTTGTTTTACGTTGAAAAGAGGGTATCATTTGTTATATAGCATCTTGGTAGAGACGTAGCATTGTTACGTCTCTACCAAATGCAAAAGTTGTCGTGGAACAAGCAATGCTGCGCAGTAGCGACCTGAATATTGCCAAAGATGTTGTTCAGGTTGCCCAATGGCTGCGAAGCGAGGAGTGACCTGATCGAGCGGGGTTGGTGATCGGTTGAGGAATAACCGGTGAGGAATGTCTTTACATCGAAAATAGCATCATCGCTACTGGTCAACATGGTGTGCCGTGTAGCGTCTGCAAACGATGCAGGGAAAGGCTATCTGCAATAATAGAACTTGTGGAAGGGGACGGTATCATAGCAGCCGAGTGTTCCGCAGCGCATGGAGCGACAGGTGGTTCTTCGTCTTCATGCAGTGCAGGCAGGTTGAAGTGGAGGCGGTTGGTCGGCTTCATGTTGGTTGGCAATTCCAAGCACCACGTCGAGTATAATGAGGGTATAGAAAGCTTTCTCCCTAAGAGCAAAGAACCATCTGCCAAATACGATCGAAAGAAATACCAACTTTTCTCGGGCAGTACATGCTAAAGGGGACTGTTTTTACCATGAGTAAGCCTCAAATAGACTCCAATACACCCACATTGCTCTATTCCCATCCTCATGGAGAAATATGAGTTGGTGGCGCTATTGCTTGGCTTCGCACTTTAGAAACGGAATCAGTTGATATGATTTTTGTAGACCCACCCTACAACATTAAGAAGGCAAAGTCGGATACCTTTGCATCCCAAGAAGAATACGTTGAATGGTCGTTGTTATGGATACAAGAAGCAGCCAGAGTACTAAAGCCTACTGGTACTCTGTCTATCTGTGGCTTTTCCGATAGCCCCTTGAGCTGACAGGCAAAGAGGAATGGAAAAGCATATAAAATCCAAACAGCGCGTGGCTGATTTCGGCGAGGTGCTCACCCCATCGCATATCGTGGACGCCATGCTTGATCTGGTGAGGCAGGAGACCGAGCGGATTGACTCGCGCTTCCTCGAACCCGCCTGCGGGACAGGAAACTTCCTGGTCGAGATATTGCGGCGCAAGTTGGAGGTGGTGAAGAAGCGCTACGCCAAATGCCAACTGGACTATGAGCGCTACGCCGTGCTGGCCGTCGCCTCGCTCTACGGCATTGACATCCTCGCCGATAACGCCGAGGAGTGCCGCCGGCGGCTCTACGAGATGTTCGATGCGGCGTACACCGCCCTTTTTGGCGACAAAACCAAAGCCGCCTGCCGCGCGGCGGTGCGTTATATCCTCAGCCGCAACATCGTCCATGGCGATGCGCTCACGCTCCAGACCGTCGGCGAAGCTCCGCAGCCGATCGTCTTCTCCGAATGGTCGCTGGTCAACGGCAGCTTGCTCAAGCGGCGCGATTTTGCCTTTCACGAGATGGTGCAGCAGGCGTCCATGCGCGAACTACCGCTCTTTTCGGATACGGGGGAAGAGGTCTTTATTCCCGAGCCGGTAAAGGACTACCCACCCGTGCATTTCTTGGAGATCGCGCATGCCTATAGCGACTAAATACAACCCCGACGTCCTTTCTTGCCTCGCGAACCTCTCCAGCGACGAGGTCTTCACCCCGCCCCCCCTCGCCAACCAAATGCTCGACCTGCTGCCCGCCGACCTGTGGGGCGATCCGGACGCCCGCTTCCTCGACCCGTGTTGCAAATCGGGCGTCTTCCTGCGCGAGATCGCCCGCCGGCTGGACAAGGGGCTGGAGCCGCACATCCCCGACCGGCAGGAACGGATCAACCACATCATGACGCGGCAACTCTTCGGCATCGCCATCACCGAACTCACCGCGCTGATGTCCCGCCGCTCGCTCTACTGTTCCAAGACGGCCAACGGTAAGTACTCGGTCTGCACCGCGTTCGACACGCCCGACGGCAACATCCGTTACCGGCGCATCGAGCATACCTGGAAGGATGGGCGCTGCGTGTATTGCGGCGCGAGCGAGCAAAACTACGCCCGCGGCGATGGACTGGAAACCCACGCCTATGAGTTCATCCACACCGACAACCCGGAGGAGATATTCAACATGAAATTCGACGTCATCATCGGCAACCCGCCCTATCAGTTGAGTGACGGGGGTGGGCTGGGATCTAGTGCGATGCCACTTTACCATCTATTTGTTCAGCAGGCAAAAAAACTACAACCTCGATTTTTGACCATGATCATTCCATCTCGCTGGT
>NZ_CALFBQ010000005.1 GCF_937951745.1 uncultured Chloroflexus sp. | reverse complement strand
GTTCACGACCTCACGCAGCGCGTGGTTGCGCTACGGGGCGTCGTTGGTCTGCTGGTCAGGGAGAGAGCGACGAGGGCCCACTCCTCATCGCTCCCATCGCGTGGAGAGGGGTTACGTGTCATGCTGAACGCATCCCACGTTTATCTCTGAAGTGCATAACAGGCTCTAGCCTGTCAGCTTCCTCGTCGCTTCACGCTCCGCCGAACATTGCGCCGGCGCATGCCAATGTCATGGCGAGAAAGTGGCGCTACCCAGCGCAGCAGGGTGGTGCCCGACCGAAGCAATCTTCCGCTTCAGCGGCACCTGTGCCTGAGCGAGCAGCTTCCGTACTCGCCGGGGATTGCGTCGCCGCGCTCCGCCCGGCTCGCTATGCCACGTTAGGAACGAGCAAGCATTCGCCAATCTGTAATCTACGCACAATCTGCATACTTCAGCCTCTATGGTACCCTGCACCCAACGCTAGTCAAGGCGGGGAAAACGGGGTAAATGATGGGCCGCTGGATGTATGCGCCAACTACATCGCTGATCGTGATACTCGGCATATGTGCGTTAACCAGTGCGTTTGTTGCGCCTGCGCTTGCACTCATCGCCTTAGCCGGCTGCGTGCTCGCGCTACTCTGGGAACGCTACCGGCTCGCGCGCGCGATGCGCGCCCTAGCCCATCGTCTCCACCACACACCCCTTGACACCAAACTCGAAGTTGGAACTGGCGCATGGGGTGAAGTTTGCCATGCGGTCAACCGGCTTTTGCAACAATCGCGCACTGAGCATCACCTGCAACGCCTCCAGCCGGCCCAACCGGCGCTGCGCCAGATCAATCCACTCGACCTGCACCCGCCAGTCAGTGGACGCGACGCGGCCATCGCCGTCTTGGCAGTCGGCCAGCTTTATATTGCCGACGAACTTGACGAACTGCGAGCACGGACCCATCTGATCAGCGAGCCGGTCGAGCGCCAACAGGCCTTACTCCAGTGGTGCGACAGCTATGTTCTGCTTATCTTCGGTGCTCTTACTATCGAAGCCGATCCGTTACGGAACGCCATTACAGCGGCAACCAGCATCATTGCCCGCGCTGAAGCCGCCGGCTTGCCTGTACCGCCGATGGCCCTGAGCAGTGGTCGTGGGCGGGTAGCAGTGGTGCCGCTAATCGGGCTGCACACGATCGGCGAACCGCTTGAACAAGCCGCGATCCTCATCCATCAAACCACGCCCGGCACCCTCATTTGTGCCGAAGAGGCCTATTTTTCCCTCCGCAGCGCCGGCCTACTCCCGCTTAGCGCGGTGCGCTTCACCACGCCAGCGCGCAGTTACGCCCTCACACTCGACGATACCTACCTGCATCAGAAAGCGGAATAGTATCATGATCCTTGCGTTTTAAATCTGCCCGGCGTATAATATTGCTACGTATCGCTCCGACCAAGCCCCGTCGAATGGCGCGCCGCCGCTTCTGCGCAGGGATCTTTCATGGAAGAGTTGAATCATGTCGGCAATAATTCAAACGATCACGACGAAGCTCGCCAACCTGATCTAAACGATCTGCTCGATCGCGGCGATCAGGCGCTTATGGAGGAGATTCTGCGCGATCCCGCTCATTCTTATCGCAACCTCAAACACGGCGATACAGTTGATGGGCGGATTATGCGGATCGACCGCGACGAAATCCTCGTCGATATTGGCGCCAAAGCCGAAGGCGTCATCCCTAGCCGCGAGATGCAGACGCTCAGTGAAGAGGATCGCGCTGCGCTGAAGGTGGGTGATCCGGTCCTTGTCTTCGTCGTCCAATCGGAAGACAAAGAAGGCCGCGCGATCCTGTCGATCGACAAAGCTCGGCAAGAGAAGAGCTGGCGCGCGTTGCAAGAATGTTACGAGCGGGGTGAGATCATATACGCCCGCGTCAAGAACTACAACAAGGGCGGCCTGCTGGTCGATCTCGACGGCGTGCGCGGGTTTGTGCCTGCGTCACAAGTGTCGAGCATCAGCCGCAGCTCGGAAACGCAGAAGCAATCCGAAATGGCCCGGCTGGTTAATGTCGAATTGCCGCTGAAGGTCATCGAGATTAATCGTAACCGCAACCGCCTGATCTTGTCGGAACGGCAGGCGCTCGCTGAAACCCGCGAGTCGAAGAAGGATGAGTTGCTGTCGTCACTGCGCGAGGGCGATGTACGCGAAGGCATCGTCTCGTCGGTGTGCGATTTTGGTGCCTTCGTTGATATTGGCGGCGCCGATGGCCTCGTTCACCTCTCCGAGATTTCGTGGTCGCGGGTGAAACACCCCGCCGAGGTGCTTAAGGTCGGCAGCAAGGTGAAGGTGTCGATCCTGAGCATCGATCACGAGCGCAAGCGGATCGCGTTGTCGATCAAGCGCACGCAGAGCGAGCCATGGACGAAGGTAGCCGAGCGGTATCAGTTAGGCCAGATCGTCGAAGGGACGATCACTCAACTCACCTCGTTCGGTGCTTTTGCCCGCATCGAGGATGGGGTGGAGGGTCTCATCCACATTTCGGAGATGGGTGACGAGCGGATCCAACACCCTCGCGAGGTGTTGAGTGAAGGGCAAGTGGTGCAGGCCCGGATTATCCGGATCGATCCGGCGCGGAAGCGGATGGGATTGAGTCTGCGGCTCCAACACGAGCCGTCCGAGAGCGGCGCAGAAGCGGAGGATGATGGCTAGCTCCTGCCGTTGCTTGGTCGAGATGGCGCTCTCAACCAGCAACAATGGCAAGAGAGGGCAATATTCGTATTCCCCGGTCTGTCAGGCCCAATAGTCGTTTCCTCCAGTCTAGCAGGTGGAGAAGAGTATGTCTGATCTGTACAGCAAATTTACCAAGCGTGCCAAGCAGGTGCTGCAATTAGCCGCCGAAGAGGCGCGCGCGTTTAACCATCCATACATCGGCACCGAGCATATTTTGCTAGGGCTGATCCGCGAGAGCGAAGGAATCGCGGCCCGCGTGCTTGATGAGCTGGGAGTGAAGCTGCCACAGGCGCGCAGCGCAGTTGAATTTATTGTTGGCCCCGGCGAGAGCACGATGGTCACTGACCAAGAGCTGACGGCCCGCGCCCAGAAGGTGATTAAGTACGCGATTGAAGAGGCTAATCGCCTCAACCATCACTATATTGGAACTGAGCATTTGTTGCTAGGGTTGGTGCGCAATGGCGAAGGCGTCGCCACCGGCGTGCTCGATATTCTGGGTGTGTCGCTCGAGCAGGTGCGCAATCAGGTGATGCGCACGCTGCGCCACGGCACCGCCGGCGCCAGCAGTGAAACGCGCGCTGCGGCTGCGCCCGGCACGCCGCCGGCTCAGCGCCAGTCGAAGACGCCATACCTCGATGCACTCGGCACCGATCTGACCGAGATGGCCGAACAGGGCCGGCTCGATCCAATTATTGGCCGCCAGCATGAGATCGAGCGCGTGATCCAGATTCTCTCGCGCCGAACCAAGAATAATCCGGCCCTGATCGGTGAACCCGGTGTCGGTAAGACGGCAATCGTCGAGGGGTTGGCGCAGCGGATTGTCCAAGGCGATGTGCCCGATAGTATCAAGGGCAAGCGGGTGGTAACCCTCGATATGGGTGCTTTGGTTGCCGGCACAAAATACCGCGGCCAGTTTGAAGAGCGGCTAAAGAGGGTGATCGACGAGATCAAAGAGTCGCGCTGCATCCTCTTTATCGATGAGTTCCATACCATTATCGGCGCTGGCGGCGCCGAAGGGACGCTCGACGCGGCTAATATTCTCAAGCCGGCCCTTTCGCGCGGCGAGTTGCAGACAATCGGCGCCACCACGCTCGATGAGTATCGCAAGTATATCGAGCGCGACGCCGCCCTCGAACGGCGCTTCCAGCCGGTCATGGTCGATGAGCCGTCGATTGAGGATACGATCCAGATTTTGCGCGGGATCAAGTCGCGCTATGAGGATTTTCACCAGTTGCAAATCAGCGACGAGGCGATCCGTGCTGCGGCGGTGTTGTCGGCCCGGTACGTACCTGATCGGCAATTGCCCGATAAGGCCATTGACTTGATTGACGAGGCGGCTTCACGCGTGCGTATGTATCGCTCGGCGACCCCGCCGCGCCTACGTGATGCGCTGCGCGGCCTTGAAGCCCTGCGCAAAGAGCGCGAGGCGGCACTAGAGGATCAGCAGCTTGAGCTGGCCGACAATCTGCGCGAGCGCGAAGAGCGTATGCTCCAGCGCATCCAAGAGATTGAAGCCGAACTTGGCACCCGCAGCGATGAACGCTACGACCGACCTTACGTGACCGAAGAGGACATCGCAGAAGTGGTCGGGATGTGGACGGGTGTACCGGTGACGCGCTTGACCGGCAACGAAACCCAGCGCCTCATGCATATGGAGGAGTTTCTCCATAGCCGGATCGTTGGCCAGCACGAGGCGATTGTCACCATCTCGAAGGCGGTGCGCCGCGCGCGCGCCGGTCTCAAAGACCCCAAGCGCCCGATTGGGAGCTTTATCTTCCTTGGCCCCACCGGCGTCGGCAAGACCGAGCTGGCCAAGGCGCTGGCCGAGTTTATGTTCGGCACCGAAGAGGCGCTCATCAAGATCGATATGTCCGAGTTCCAAGAGCGCCACACCACCTCACGGCTGGTCGGCTCGCCGCCCGGCTATATCGGCTATGGCGAAGGTGGCCAACTGACCGACGCTGTCCGCCGCAAGCCGTACAGTGTGGTGCTGTTTGACGAGATCGAGAAGGCACACCCCGATGCCTTCAACCTCTTGCTACAAGTGCTCGAAGACGGCCACCTGACCGATGGCAAGGGCCGACGGGTTGACTTCCGCAACACGATCATCATCATGACCAGCAACGTCGGCACCGAGCACATCCGCCGTGCGTCACGGATTGGCTTCGGCGGCAATGCTAACGAGATCGACCAGATGGATATGCGGCGTAAGGTTGATGAGGCGCTCAGAATGCTTTTCCGGCCTGAGTTCCTCAACCGCATCGACGCGACGATCATCTTCCATCCGCTGACCAGCGAGGAGATTCAGTCGATCACCCAACTGATGCTCAAGCGCGTGCAGACGCAGCTCGATGAGCACCAGATCAAGCTAGTCGTGCAGCCTGACGCGCTTGAGTTCCTTGCCCGCCGCGGCTACGACCCAGCCTTCGGCGCGCGACCGCTCCGGCGGGTGATCACTAGTCTGATCGAAGACCCGTTGGCCGAGGGGTTGCTCTCTGGGCAGTTCCAAGATGGCGATACCGTGATCGTCGATACGTGCGAGGATCAACTGCGGTTGCGCTCACAGCGCGAAATCGATCAAGAGAAGGTTGAAGAAAGCCCCGCATTGGCATAGAGAACACCAAGAGGGGTGCAGCAATGCTGCACCCCTTCCGTTTCCCTTACTGGCTGCTACCTAATAATGCCCCCAACAATGCAGCTCGCCCAACCATCCCTACCAACCGGCCTTCATTATCAACCACCGGCAAGCGTTTGATCCGGTGCGTGATCGTCTGCTCAACCGCAGTTGTAATTGGGGTATCTGGTGTCACTGTTATCACAGGGCTTGTCATCACATCAGCCGCGGTGTGATTCTTGAGCGCCAGCTCTAACTCAGGCGGGCGAGCGCCGCCTCCGATCCAGATGGCGAAGCGTTGCAACAAGCCCGGCGCCACCGGTCGCATTGCCCGGCGCAGAATGTCGCCATCGCTGATGATGCCAATGACGCGCCGTTCATTGTCGATCACCACTGCGCGTCGGCGCGGCGTCGATAAAACCCGATCGAGCGTCTCGATCAACGATGTTTCAGGAGTAACGGTTGGCACGTCACGCACCATCACTTCACCAACCGTCTTGGCGGCATTCAAGCCGGTAGGTGCCGTTTCAGGACTCACCGCAAAGTTATTCGCTACTGTCTGCAAGATGTCTGACCTACTGACAATCCCTACCAACTGCCCCTCGCCATTAACGACCGGCAACCGTTTGTGATCATGCTCGGCCATGAGCAATGCCGCTTGTGTTAACGAAGCAGTCGCCGCGATAGTACGGGGGTTCGGCGTCATCACGTCGACCGCCCGTTCAGGACGGGTTGCAATTGCGGCCAATTGCGCCGCTCGTTCATCACCCGGCAGCAACTGCTGCAAGTGCAGCGGCAACTGGCTCACCCCGCGTTGCAACAAATCGGCATCGGTAACAATCCCTACTACCTTGCGCTGCCCATCCACGACTGGCATCGCTCGCAAGCCGCGTTCGAGCAGCAGCCGCACCAACTCGCCGACCGGCGTATCAACCGTCACTGAGACCACATCGTGATTCATCACATCGGCGACAGTCAGGTGAGAAGGAAAAATCCCGCCGGCGCGCCGGCCCACTTTCACAACGAGCACCGGCGAGAGCACGATCAACCCCTCTTGCACCAACTCGCTCAGCTTAGGCAATACTCGTTGCAAGCGATCGCTGCGGTCGATGCAGGTGATGATCAGCGGCAGCCGGCTAGGAATATCGACCAGCAAGTCGCTATGGAAAACGCCATGGGTGCCGTAACCTCCTACACCGCGTAAGACCGTCACTCCCGGCGCACCAGCGGCCCGCAGCGTATCGACAATCCGTGAGGCGATCGTGCGACCTTGCTGACTATCGCCTTCATCAATATAGATCCAGAGCTGCTGCGTCACGGCCTGCTCCATTGGAGACCTCCTCTCAAGGAGGCAAGGGCGACACTAGGCGTTGCCCTCACCGACTATCCTACACCAAACCACTTACCCGCCGATCCATCGCCCAAGCTCGACTCCAACGACTACGGCGATCAGACCGCCCACCACACTCCCGCCGACATACCCCAATGCCGCCAGCCAATTGCCGGCATTTAACAGGGTAAAGCTCTCGTAGCCAAACGTCGAGAAGGTAGTGAACCCGCCGAGCAAACCCGTCACCAACATCAATCGTACCGGTTCGCTGAGGGTCAGCCGGTTAGCGGTGAGGGTCAGCAACACGCCAATCAGCAGACAACCGAGCAGGTTGATGATGAGGGTGCCGTATGGCCACGCCGTGCCGAAGCGTTGGGCTGCCCACAACCCAATGCCGTAGCGGAGGTTGGCGCCAATCGCCGCCCCCAGCGCAATCGCCAATACGTTGTTCATCGCTGCCTATCTCTCCTTGTGCAAGGCAGAACCCGACAATAGCTATCTGTATTGTACGACGATTGGGGAAATTGTGGGGAATATCAGTGTGGGGAGAGTAGGGGGCGAAGGATGGGAGGGGCGAATAATAATTCGCCCCTACCGGCAATTACGCCCGCACCTCTTGGCGTTGAAAGAGGATATAGCCGATAGCGAACAGCACGATTGTCGCCGCGATCAGGCCGGTGGCGTGCGGCCACGTCAGCAAGATGCTCTGCCCAGCCGGCAATGGTGTGCCGGGGATGGCGTTGTGCAACTGGATGGGCAGAACAATCCCCAAGGCGCGCACTGCCGGGTTGAGCATCGCCAGCGCCACCTCCGAGAAGAGAGTATTTGGCGATAGCCGAGTGAGCAGCAGTTCCAGTTGAATTTGGTTGATCAACGCTTGAGTATCACCCGGTGGCACCGGTTGCAAGGTACGAGCCAACAGGCTGGCGATAATGCCCCAGAAGACGGTAAAGAAGAGCCAGACGGCAATCGCGGCTAGCGCCGCCGTGGCCGGCTGGCGAAAGATGATCGAGAAGAGCATCGCCAGTGCCAACCAAATTCCGCCGTAGAAGATGGTGATCAGCAAGAACCACAGCATGCGCACCGTCTCTTCGCTGCTCGGCGGCACCCCCAGTTGCAGCAAGCCCATGCCGATGATCAGGAGCCAGATCGCGGTCAGGGCCAAAGCCAGCGTGCCCAAACCGGCCAAGAATTTACCCAACAGCAGGGCATCGCGGTAGATCGGCTGCGCCAGCACCTTCGAGAGCGTGCGCTGGTTGAACTCGCCATTGATCGAGTCGAACGCCAGCGCAATCGCTAGCAACGGTACCAGCAAGCCAAGGAAACCGACAAAGGCCGGCAGCGGCTCGCGGGCCGTGGTAAAAAGGCGCAAGAAGAGGAAATCATCGCTAGTGCCAGCGCCAGCGCGCAGATTCTGTGACGCGGCATAGACGGTGCCAAAAGCGGTGAGCAAGATCAGCGCTTCAAGGATCATCATGCGGGCGCTGGTCAGATAATCGGCCATCTCTTTGGCCACCACCGCCCACAACCCCGTCCACGGCGAACCTTCGCGCTGGCGCGCGGGTGCTATGCTACGCGCGTGCTGCATAGGCCGCTCCTTTCTGGAAGTAGCGCGCGTACACCTCATCGAGGCTGGGCGTGTCTACGCTCAGACCCAGCAACTTACCACCTGCCTCGATCACCTTGCGGGCAATCTCGGCGCGCAGATCGGCACGCGCTTCGACGTTGTATTGGGAGCCGTTCGCTGACACTTTTACCACATCGGGCAAGGCGTGCAACGCCGCCGCCACCGCATCGCCACCCTCAGCCTCAACGTGGATGCGGTAGGCGCCACCAAGCACGCGCTGGGCCAACTCGCCGACTGTGCCTTCCAGCACCATGCGCCCTTGGTGGAAGAGACCGACCCGATCGCAAACCGCCTGCACCTGTTGTAATAGGTGCGACGAGAGCAAGATGGTAATGCCGCTCGCCTTGAGCTGGCGGATGAGATCGAGAAATTCGCGCACCGCTTCCGGGTCAAGCGCCAGCGTCGGCTCGTCCATGATGATTAGCTGCGGCTGCTTGATCAAAATCTCGGCCACCCCCAACCGCTGGCGCATACCGCGCGAGAAGGTCTTAACCCGCCGATCGGCCACGTTGCTCAACCCAACCTGAGCAAGCGCCTCGTTGATGCGCTTGCTCATCTCTGGCTCGCGCATACCATTAAGCTTGGCGATGTAATTGAGATTCTCGCGCGCGGTCAAGTTGTCGTAGAAACCGACTTGGTCGGGCAGATAACCAACCCGCGCCTTGACGCTAAGCGGCTGGCGGGCCGGGTCAAGGCCTAACACCCGCACACTCCCGCCGGTCGGCTCGGTCAAGCCCAGCAGCATCAGAATGGTAGTGGTCTTGCCAGCGCCATTCGGCCCCAACAGGCCGAAAATTTCGCCCTTGCGCACGGTCAGGTTGAGGTGATCGACGGCGATAAACGTGCCGTATTGTTTGGTCAAATCACGGCATTCAATCACCACGTCGGTCATAATCGTTTCCCCTGTTATCGTGGTAGAAACACACGACGTGCGGCTTTACATTACCGGCGGCCAAACCGCATCACCGCCACGCCAACGCCAACCACCGCCACCGCAATCAGGGCAATCCCAACTAACCCCCAAATCGTTGAGGTCAACACCGTAAACCGGAATTCGCTGGTGGCAACCGCTGCATCAGCCGGGCGGGCCGTGAAGGTAACGAGGTAATCACCGGCAATTGCCTGATTCGACGGCTGTACCTTCGCAGTGACTTCGACCAGTTGGCCATTGGCTAGCTCAGGGATCTGCTTCGGCTCAAATTCGACCGTCCAGCCAATCGGTGGTGAGGCGCTCAGTTCGATATTACGCGCCGGTGCAGAGCCGGTGTTGCGTATCACCAACTTCACATCAGTCTTTTCGCCAATACGTGCTTCACCAGAAAGCCGGCCATCGGGGGTTGTCAGCACCAATTGCGGTTGACCGGTAATATCGGCCACGAGACGGGTCGTCGCTTGCACATCACCGCCACGCGCCAGAATACCGATTTCGTAGGTGCCAGCGGGTACGTCAGGATTCAACGCACGCACTTCCACACTAAGGCTCTTTGACTCGTTGGGGCCAAACGGCACGCTGGTAATGCTTTGGCCCGACAACTTGAAATCAACTTGGAAACCGCGCGGCGCTTCAGCCAGCAAGCTTACTGGCACCTCTTCACTGCTCTCGTTCTTAAGTGTAACGTTGTAGCGGAAGGTGGTTGAAGGCGAACCGCGCAATGTCGGTAGATCGACCTTGAAGGTAAGACCAGCGGGGTTCACCGTCTTGGCCTTCAGCGTCAACTCGATCGGCAACGTCACCTCTTGGTTCACCCCAGTCGCTACCGCCACCATCCGATACGAACCGGCCTTCACATCTGATGGCGGCTCGATGCGCAGATCAAAAGTCGCGTTGTTATTCGGCTCAATGTAGGCTGACTGGATCACACGCCCGTCGCCGCGGAAGGTGATATTCCAACCGCTCGGTGCTTCACGCATGCCGAGGCGCACAATCTGCGGTGTCGTATCGGTGCCGAGCGTGAGTTTGAAAGTGACAACATCGCCAACGGTGGCTTCTTGGGCGGGGTAACGAGTGTAAAAGAAGAGATCACGCTGGTTCTCTTGGGCCAGCGCTGGCGCTGCGCCCACGACGGCGATCAGCGCTAACATCACGAGCAAGCTGATGTTGCGAAATGCGCGCATCGTCTACCTCCCCTTGTGATGGCAACTGTAGAATCTGCCGCGGAGATCCGCTCACTTTCGGGAAGATAGACGGTAATGATTAGAAAAAGATTAGTTGTGTATTAGTGTTCTCTATGAAATCTCTTCACTTGGTTAGCGCATATTCCCATAACTGGTGCGGCGCATCGAGCGCTGACTGCGGGCGCATCACGCGCACTTGCAAGGGGAGCGTTTGCAAATGCCCATACCAAAGGCGAAGCGGAATTGCGTGAACCGATTGCGGGTACAGCTTTAAGCGGTAATAGAGCGCGTGATCAGGAAAACCTAAGCGCTTCAGAATTGTGTAGGCGCGACGCCGTAGTTGCAAGCGGTATAACCAGTGTATGTGGTGGCAAACGTTCGTAAAGATTAACCCACCCGGCGCTAAAACCCGCGCAAATTCGCTTAACAAGTTCAGAATCGCTTGCCGATCGGGAATGTGTTGGAAGACGCCGAAAGAAAAGATCAAATCGATGCTATTGTCTGGCAGTTCGAGCCGGCTGGTCGTATTGACCAGAAACTGAGCATTGGCCAAATCGCGGTGCAGCTCGCGCGCTTTGCAAATAAGGCTCTCGGCGACATCAAGACCGATATACTCAGCGAAATGCTCGCACAGGGCCGGCGCCACTCGCCCGATCCCGCAACCGAAATCGAGTACACGCTGAAACCGACGCGGATAACCGAGACGTTGCATCTCTTCATGCAACTGTGCTATCTGATGCCGGCCAGTTTGAAAGAAGTCGGCTAATTCCCAACCGGATATGCCGGTCATTGCCCAGAACGGATCAAGCTGGCCTAAGGCATTCCATTGCTGTTGGTTGTAGGCAAAGGTCATAGTTCCTCCTGCCGAGACGAAGGAAGATTAACAGCTTCACTCATCAAACCACAGCAACCCTCCATTTGTCTTGTGTATTTTGGCAGAGATACGGATGGGGATATTTTCCTCATTGCAGCGGCATATCTCCATGGGACCCTTGCCTAAAGGAATATATCCGAACATGCGCAGGCCGGGTATTGCCCTCGCTGCTCACGCCACAACAGCCCTCACGACGCCGATTTGCGGCCAAGATATGCCCGTGCTATGATGCGTTTGCGATCGGTGGAACGATCCAGCGGCTGAAGCGACAGGGTTAACAGCGGCCATGATCCACCCCTTGCGCGAAATCATCCTCACCGGAGCATATAATCTCTTCATCCGCTTGCGGTTGGCGCAAGGTATTATCTTCCGCCCACGCGCAATTGGGGTGCGGGTGATCGTGCAGCGCGGCGATGAATTTTTGCTGGTACGTCACCGGGGTGGGGCGAAACCGTGGGGTCTGCCCGGCGGCGCGATCGATCGCGGTGAAGCGCCGGCGGAAGCGGCCCGCCGCGAGGCGCTCGAAGAGAGCGGCTGCCCGGTGACGGTGACTGGTCTCCATGGTGTGTTCCACTATCTCGCCAATGGTCTCAGCGATTACGTGATCGTCTTCACCGCAGTGGCTGATGGCCCGCCGGCGCCGCCCCGCGGTGACATCGAGATCTGTGATGCCCAATTTTTTCACCCCGACCGTTTGCCCGCCGGGGTTGACACCGGCAGCGCGCGCCGAATCGCCGAAGTGCAACGCGGTGAGCGTCATCTCTATCGAGCATGGTAACGCAGTAGAGCCGGACGACTGTCTGGCTCCGCAGCGCTCGAAACGCAAAGGGCGCAGAGGTTTTGCGGGGTGGGGGGTACATGTGCGGTGAGGAAACAACCCTCACACAAATCTTTATCGCGCTTTTGCATGTGAATAACGTTGCGTCTTCGTATTCACTTGCTATCGAGGTTAACGATGCCGTATACACCAATTCTCGCTACGCTTGGCTACGTCCTCTCACCTGACGGTCAATCGGTGCTGATGGTACATCGCAACGCGCGTGCCGGCGATCAGCACCTAGGCAAATATAACGGGCTCGGCGGCAAACTCGAACGTGACGAAGAGATTGTCGCCGGGATGCAGCGCGAACTGCGTGAAGAGGCTGGCATTACCGCCCTCGAACTTACGCTGCGCGGTACGGTGAGTTGGCCGGGGTTTGGTAAAAACGGCGAAGACTGGTTTGCGTTTATCTTCCTCATCACCCGCTTCAGTGGCGAACCACCAACAGCGAATGTTGAAGGAACGCTCGAATGGGTACCACTTGTACGCATCATGGACTTGCCACTCTGGCCCGGCGACCGCTTCTTTCTGCCGCTCGTCTTCGATCATGACCCACGCCCATTTCACGGCGTGATGCCTTACACCAACGGCCAGCCGGTTGATTGGCGCTATAGCCGGATTGGGGTATAACGGGATTGGTGAGGTGGGGCGTAGGGCTACAGCGGGTTACACTGTGGTATAATTGCCACGACAGCACCAACCGCCGCGCACGTGCGCATTGCATACCGGCAAAAAACCATGCTTGACATGAAACTCATCCGCGAGCAGCCCGACGAAGTGAAACGTCAATTAGCTCGTTGTGGCGTCGATGGCGCTCTTGTTGATCAGGTTCTCGCGTTCGACGAACAGCGTCGCCGCTTGATCTACGAGGTGGAGACACGCAAAGCTGAACGCAATGCGGTCTCGAAGCAGATCGGTGCGATGAACGACGCTGCCGAGCGACAGGCCAAGATCGAAGCGATGCGCCAATTGGGTGATGAAATCGCTGCCCTCGATCGTCAATTGGCCGAGGTCGAAGAGCAACAGCGGGCCGCAATGCTGGAAATCCGCAATCTGCCGCACCCTGATGTACCCGATGGGGTTGATGAAAACGATAACGTGATCGTCTATCAAGAGGGTGAAGCGCGACCGTTGCCTTTCCCTGCTCGCCCGCACTGGGAACTGGGTGAGGCGCTGGGCATCCTCGACTTCGAGCGCGGTGTCAAGCTCGCCGGTTCGCGCTTTTATGTTATGCGCGGAGCCGGCGCGCGCCTGCAACGGGCCGTCATCCAGTGGCTGCTCGATCTCCACCTGCAACAAGGCTACCAAGAGGTGTATACGCCGTTTGTGGTCAAAGAGTCGGTATTGTGGGCCTCTGGTCAGTTACCTAAATTCCGTGACAATCTCTACCGCGACGAGGAGTCGGGCTTGTGGCTGGTGCCGACGGCAGAAGTGCCGCTGACCAGCCTCTACGCCGACGAGATTCTCGAAGCGAGCCAGTTGCCAATTTACCACGCCGCCTACACACCCTGTTTCCGCAAGGAACAGCTGAGCGCCGGGCGTGACGTGCGCGGGATCAAGCGCGGCCACCAGTTCGATAAGGTCGAGATGTACATGTTCGTCAAGCCCGAAGAGAGCTATCAGGCGCTCGAGAAGCTGCGGCGCGATGCCGAAGCGTGTGCTCGCCTCCTAGGTTTGCCATTCCGCACCAAACTGCTCTGCACCGGTGATCTCGGCTTCAGTTCAACCAAGACCTATGACATCGAAGTATGGGCACCGGGAGTGGGTGAATGGTTAGAGGTCAGCTCATGCTCGAATGTCGAGGCGTTTCAAGCCCGCCGCGCCAATCTGCGCTACCGCCCTGAGCCGGGCGCCAAGCCAGAGTTCCTCCATACCCTGAACGGATCGGGCCTCGGCTTGCCGCGCACGATTATCGCGATTATGGAAAACTACCAGCAGGAAGACGGCAGTATTGTCATCCCCGAAGTGCTGCGCCCGTACATGGGCGGCATGGAGCGAATCAGGCCGTAAGGATGACTGCAAGACGCTATGCCAGTCGTTATTAATCTCACCAGCGCACTTCACGGTGGCACGAACCCTCGTTGCGGCACCGGCGACCACAGCAGTTGCGGGCCGGATTGCGGCTGCGGTTGCCCCTACACCGGTATGGTCGAGCGCGGCAACGTGCAACCGGTAGCACTCATCGAACAACGCTACCCCAACCAATGGCTCGCGCTCGTCATTCCGCCCGGTGAAGATGAAGAGCGACCCGAACAAGCTATGCTCGTCGCCTACAGCAGCGACCCCGACGAGGTGTGGGACGCGGTGAGCCGGATTACCTTTAATCAGGTGGTACACGTTTACTACAACGGCTCGCTTGACAGCTTTCTGGAACAGTTTTCGTAAGCAAAGCTGCACTGGGATTTGGGGCAGTGACTGTAGCTCGTTGGATAACCAAACTAATCATCGTGTCTGGAACGTTACAACCTTAGAAATTTGCGTTTTCTATTACCAGTCCTTTCGCTTCTTTACACCCTGTGCATCGTGGCGTTATTCACGACGTAGCAACTATGCTTACCGTTACCGACTACCTTGCCCAACCTGCCGTGCCGCCTGATGCACGTATCCCCTACGGCAGCCATCCTGATCAGTTTGGCGATCTGTATTTGCCAAATAGCCCGAAACCAGCACCAGTGATAGTGCTCATCCACGGTGGTTGTTGGCAAGCAGCGTATGATCTTACACCACTTGGTGAATGGTGTGCCGCGCTGCGTGCCATCGGATATGCTGTGTGGAGCATTGAGTACCGTCGATTGGGCAACGGCGGTGGCTGGCCGCAGACGTTTCACGATGTCGCTGCCGGCCTCGACCATCTGCGAGTTTTGGCCGACGATTACCCCTTGAACCTTGCGCGGGTGATTGCGGTCGGCCATTCCGCAGGCGGTCACCTCGCACTGTGGCTAGCCGCACGACCTGCGTTACCGGCTACCAGTCCCCTCGCCACCGCCAATCCGCTCCCGATCCACGGCGTGGTTGCGCTTGCCGCCGTCGCCGATCTCGCCCAAGGCGTAACTGCTACCGCCTGCGGCCCAGCCTGCGCCGAACTGGTCGATCACAACCCGCACCGCTACGCCGAGGCGTCGCCGCACATGCTCTTGCCGCTCGGCGTACCTCACTACCACCTCGTAGGCGGCGACGATCCGATCGTACCGGCGGCCTATGTCGCCGCCTTCGTTACTGCGGCCCGGCAAGCCGGCGATACAGCGCATCTGACCATTCTACCGCAATGCGGCCATTTTGAGCTGACGACACCGCATAGCGCAGCATGGCCAGCGGTGGTGGCAGCAATGAGAGAGATGGGGTAAGGGGGCTAACATCATGTTCGTCAATTGCAAAATTGCCCAAAACCACCTTCCATCTTTTGCGCTGGTCAAACGGTTTGATCGATAGAGGACTCGTTGTTGATCGAACCACAACGATGCCAGCGCAAACGAACCCTCGGTACCAAAACAGGTACCGCATTCCATCAGCCCACGCCGTGGTGGAACCACGATGCCAAACCACATCCACGCGATTGTACAGACCATGACCGTGGGTCTTTACCATGCAATCGCCGCAATTCTCCTTCCATCCGCCAACCTATTCATCACTCGTGGCTGGTTTCAAATCTGCTGCGACCAAACGCATTAACGAATACCGTCAACCCCCGGCACCGCCGTCTGGCAACCCCGACGATTCCACAATCGTAATTATTCGCACTGATGCAGCGTAGCAACGAAATATGACATCCATTTGCAACAATCCGGCCCGCCGGGAACACGACCGACTTCGCAGTCAACGGTAAGATACGGATATCAGTAAATTCCCGGCACCCCACCTCGCCTCGCAGAGACGCACGACCGTGCGCCTCTGCGGAGATCCGACCGCCATCATCGCCGCCATTGCTGCCCCACAAATACCAACCGTTTTATCACAATTTTGCCCTACTCATCCGGCGCTAAAACGCGCTATATTACTCATAACAAATAACACATTTGGACCAAATCTTTGGTGTCTGGCATGGTTCTCGTCTATGTCTAATCGCCCGCGCCCACCATTACCTCGGTTTCATCGCTCCTCAGCATTGTCATCACGCCGCCCGTCAGCATTATGGCGTTGGTTGAACCGATTTGTGTTTGGGATGCTTGTACTCATCGTGTTCGGTCTGTTTGCAATCATCGGACTCTACGTTTACTACGGCCGCGATCTACCGCCGCCTGAGTTGCTCGACCAACACCGCAGTTTCGAAAACACCCGCATCTACGCCCGTGACGGCACTACCCTGCTGTACGAAGTGATTGGCCCCGGGGTGCGCGTACCGGTGGCGCTCGACCGCATCCCCAAGCTATTGCGTGACGCCACAGTGGCGGTGGAAGATGCCAATTTTTACACCAATTCGGGCGTGGATCTCCCTAGCATTGCGCGCGCTTTCTGGCAAAACGTCACCGCCGGCCAGACCGTTTCTGGGGCAAGCACGATCACGATGCAGTTGGTGCGGACCATATTGCTCACCCCCGAAGAGGCGCAGCAGCAGTCGATCGAACGCAAGATCCGCGAGGCGATTTTGGCGATCCGGGTTGGGCAGGTGTATAGCAAAGATCAAATTCTGAAGCTCTATCTTAATGAGGTCTACTACGGTGCACAGGCGTATGGGGTGGAAGCGGCGGCGCAGCGATATTTCGGCAAGCATGTCTGGCAATTGACCCGCGGCGAGGCAACGTTGTTGGCCGGCTTGCCCCAATCGCCCTCCAACTACAATCCGTTCGAGAATTTGCCGCTAGCCCGCGCCCGCCAACGCATTGTACTCAACCAGATGGTGGCCGCCGGTTTTATCAGCGCTGCCGAAGCCGATTCGATCTTCGCGGAGCCGATCCGGTTGGTGCCGCCGATGACGACCATTCAAGCGCCGCATTTTACCTTTTATGTCTATGACTTATTGGTGCAGCGGTTCGGCGAGGAGATGGTCAACCGGGGTGGGTTGCGCGTGATTACCACCCTCGATCCGAACTGGCAGGCCCAAGCCGAGGAGGTAGTCCGCACCAAGATTGCCGAGCTGCGCGCGCGTGATGCCAGCAACGCCGGCGTGGTGATGCTGTCGCCTGATGGCCGGATTTTGGCGATGGTGGGGAGTGTTGATTTCAACGGGCCTGATGGTCAAGTTAACGTGACCATGGCGCCCCGCCAGCCCGGATCGGCGCTGAAGCCGTTTGTCTACGCTGCGGCGTTGCAGCGTGGATGGACGCCGGCGACTATTCTGTGGGATGTACCATCAAGCTGGATAGAGAATGGCGTGATTTACCAGCCGCGCAATTACGATGGCCGTTTTCGGGGGTCGGTGCGGCTGCGTTTGGCACTGGCCAATTCGCTCAATATTCCGGCGGTAAAGGCGCTGGAGTTTGTCGGGGTTGAGAACTTCGTCAATCTGATGAGTGAGTTTGGCATTACGACGTTTACCGACCCCAACCGCTATGGCTTAGCAATGGCATTGGGTAGCAACGAGGTGCGGCTACTCGAATTGACTGGCGCGTATGCCGGCTTGCGCGCCGGCGGCAGGCAGGTGCGACCAGTGGCGATCTTGCGCGTCACTAATAGTCGCGGCGAGATGCTCGAGTCGTGGCAACCCCAGCGCGGCAAGCCGTTGCTCGGCCCGCAGAGCGAGCAGATCGCCTTTCTCATTACTGACATCCTCAGTGATAACGCTGCCCGGTGGCTGGTGTTCGGGCGCAACAATGTGATGGAGCTGCCCAATATTCCGGCAGCGGTAAAGACCGGCACCAGCAATGATTACCGCGATTCGTGGGCGGTTGGCTATTCCGATGCGGTGGTCATCGGCGTCTGGGTCGGTAATAACGATAGCCGCCCGATGGCCGAAGTCGCTGGCGCGAATGGAGCCGGCCTCATTTGGCGCGAATTGATGTTGCGCTACCATGCCAACCGTCCGGCCCAACCCTTCACCCCACCCGAGGGAATCGTTGAGTTGCCGGTCTGCGTTGAGACGGGGGGGCCGCCGGTTCCTAATTGCCCGCAGGTGATTAGCGAACGCTTTGTGGTTGGTAGCGGGCCAGTGAGCGCGATTACATACCAAACGTATCGCGTTGGCGGCGATGGTTCGTGTCTAGCCGCACCCTACACGCCGCCGGAAGAGGTGCGGACGATGACCTTTCCACTTTACCCGACCGAGATGGCTGAATGGGCGAAGTACAATGGCCGCGCCGCGCCTACCGAGTATTGCCCGCCGCCACGCGAGCCAGATCGCGCGATGGCCCTGCTCGATCTCGCCGAGAGCAGTGTCGTCACCAACACCTTGCTCTTTGTCAAGGGCACCGCGCGCGGCCCGTTCATTCTTGACATCGGCCAAGGAACTGATCCGACCATCTGGCAGGTGTTCGGCCAGAGCAACCAGCCGGTCGAGGATGGCTTGTTGGGGGTGTGGAAGGCCAGCAATTGGCCGGCGGGTGATTACACGATTCGCTTGCGGGTGACCATGGCTGACGGCGGCGTGATCGAAGAGCGGCGCCGGATTCGCTATGCGCCGTGACTGGCAATCAGCGCCCGTTGCCACGCCGCTTCGACCTGTGCCCGCGTCTGCGCTTGCGAACCGCCGTTGTCGATAATCACGTGCGCCCGGCTAAACCGGCTCTCTTGCGGCGGCTGGGCCGCCACGCGGGCTTGGGCTTCGGCCAGCGACATGCCCCGTGTCGTCATCAACCGCTCAATCTGTTGTTCGGGCGGGCACGTCACTACCCACACCTGATCGCACTCGTCGGCCCACCCCGACTCGATCAGCTTGATCGCGTCAATCACCACAATCGGTCGCTCCACCGGACGCAGACGGGTGGCATATTTGCCCGCACTGGCCACTTCGTCGAGAAACTGGCGGATCTCGGCCCGCACTGCCGGATGGACGATCGCTTCGAGCCGTTTGAGCGCCGCCGGATCGTTGAAGACGATCGCGCCAAGTTTGCGCCGGTCGATAGGGCCGCCGGGGGTTGTCACGATTTGCGGGCCGAATGCGTTCACAATCGCCTGATAAACCGGCGTACCCGGCTGTTGCAGCCGATGGGTGACGCGATCAGCGTCAATCGTGCGCGCACCCAGCGCCGCGAGCATCGCCAGCACCGTGCTCTTGCCACAAGCAATGCCGCCGGTCAGCCCGATCAAGTAGATACCGGGATGTTTCATGCCGCCAGCTCCACATACTCTTGCAACACCAGCGCCTCATCGGTGATACCGACCAATTCGAGCAATTCGCTGATCAACTCGGCGCGTCGCTCGGCATCGCGCCGGCTCCACGTCCGGCTCTTAATTTCGAGGAAGGGGCCGGGATCGGGCTGGCCAGCCAGTGTATCGAGGTTGATCGCAAAATCGTGGTCTTGGTAGAGAATGCGCCAGCGCCGCCGCCGTTTTTCGATCTCCTCGATCCGGTCAGGTTGGAAGTATTCGCGGTAGAAGCGCACGGTATAGTCGGCGGGAGCAGTGTAGCGCGCCCGCGAGAGCATCATCGCCTTGGGATGATCGACTCGGCGCGCTTCAGCCATCAGCGTGAGCGTATACTTTGGTTGCGGGCGCGCGCCCGGATCGGTGCGGTGATCTTCGCGAATGCGGATCCGTTCGCCGTTGGCGAAGATGAAATAGGTGTCGTACTGGGTGCGTTCACTAGTCTTAGTGATGGTGATGGCCGGATTGCGCAAGAGGGCCAGCACCCGTTCGACATCAGCCGGTTGCAGGCGGGCCTTGACCTGAATCTCGAAAATCTCGGCCTGTTGCACACCTCCCAGCGCCAGAATCTTGGCTAGCAGATTGCGCTCACGGGTGGCGAGAAACTCGTTGATGCGAGCGGCAATCGCCTGCGCGTGGGCAATGATTGCCTCTTCATCGAGCGTCTGCAAGTGCCGATTGCGCAGCAGGAGTTTGCCGTCAACCAGCACATCACGCACATCGGCGGCCCGGCTGCTATAGACAAGGTGCGAATAGATTGCGTCGGCAGCGTAAGTGTAACGCGGCGCGCTGTGCAAGCGGCGCAGCTCGACCACGACGATGTCGGCCCGTTTACCCACGGCCAGCGAGCCGATCAGGTGATCGAGGTGGATGGCGCGCGCGCCCCAGCAGGTCGCCAGCGCAAAGGCTTCGCGGGCCGGTACCGCCGTCGGGTCGCCGCTTAAGCCTTTTGGCAACAGCGCTGCCAACTGAATCTCGGTGAACATATCTTGATCGTCGTTGCTGGCCGGGCCATCGGTGCCTAGCCCTACCCGCACCCCGGTCTCGATCATCCGGCGGAAGGGTGCCACACCGCTGGCTAGCTTGAGGTTGCTGGTCGGGCAGGGGACTGCGCCAGCACGGGCTTCACGTAAGAGCCGCATGTCGTCTTCGGTGGCATGGACGCAGTGGGCAGCGATACAGGGCACATCGAACGCGCCGACCCGCTTGGCGTAGCGAATCGGCGTCACTTCGCGGTCACGGATGCTCTCTTCCACCTCACGTGCCGTCTCAGACAAGTGCGTGATCAGCGGCGCGCCAAACTCTGCGCAGAGCGCAGCAGCTTGGCGATAGATGTCGTCGGTGCAAGTGTACGGCGCATGGGGCGCCACCGTGGCGATAATCCGCGGATGGCCGCGCCATTCAGCCATAAACCGGCGCGCTCGCTCGATGCCAGCATCGAACGAATCGGCGTCGGGTGTCGGCAAACGCATCACCGTCTGCCCGCAGATTGCTCGCATCCCGGCTTCATCGGCAGCGCGCGCCACCTCTTCTTCAAAATAGTACATATCAACGAAGGTTGTCGTACCGCCGCGGATCATCTCGGCGCAACTGAGCAGCGTGCCGATATAGCTGAATTCGGGATCGACAAACTGGCTTTCGACCGGAAACATATAGCCAAACAGCCAAACATCGAGCTGCTGGTCGGCCACTAACCCGCGCAAGAGACTCATCGGCACATGGGCATGACCGTTGATCAGGCCGGGAATAATCGCGCAATCGTGACAATCAATCGTTTCTTTGGCAGTGTAGCGCGCAGTAAGCTCAGCACTCGGCCCTACTGCCACGATTACGCCATCGCGAATCGCCACGGCGCCTTCAGTAAAGATGCGCCACGCTTCATCCATCGTTACAACGGTGCCGCCAGTAAGCAGGGTGTCAACATACTCCATGCAATCCTCCTCAACACGTTTGGCGTCTTCTTGACATTGTACGGGAAAGTGACCAAATCTGCGATCCGCCAGAATGCTGAATTGAGGAAGGCTATGCATAGGGCGAGACGTTCGCCCGCGCCAAGCGCAGAGAGATGTGATAGAAGAAATGATCGTGTGCTTCATCTGCGCCTTTGTGTCATTGCGAGGGTGCGTAGGCCCACGGCAATGCTGTATTGCCTCGCACCCAAAGCAATCTCCGCGGCAAGCGAGAGCAATACCTGTTACTCAAACCAATCCGCTTTGCACAAGCAAATAAGACCTAGCGCTAGACTGCCATACCAAGGCTTTTCGCAGCGTTACTCTACGCGCATTGTATACAGCTCGCTCGTAGATCTTCCGGTAAGAAAACCGCTGATCAATCTGTCAACGGATTTTCGCACAACCGTTATCGGGCGATGAGACGATCGGTCACGGTCTCTGAACCATCGCTCACGAAGGCGCGGGGGATTGTTTCGGGCGGTATGCATACACGCCCTCGTAATAACAAAAGGGTTGGTGAGATTATCATTGCAGAAATTGATGAATTCCCGACAAGGCTTACCCTATCTGCCAACAGAAATGATGTTTCAGCTCCGCCACACCTCCCCCAACTTCGGTTAGAATACACCCTATCAACACCCATCAGCGCGACGCATGCGTCGCTTCATGACTTATGCGCTCAGACACCCTCACTGCTGAAACGATCACCCCGCCGCCTTCGCGTGCTCAGCTTGAAAAGCGCGTGTTGCGGCTAGCATGGCCGGTGATCGGCGAGAACTTGCTGCAAACCATGCTCGGTGTGGTTGACACCATCCTCGTCGCGTCGCTCGGCGCAGTCGCGCTGGCCGGGGTTGGCGCTGCCTTACAGGTCATCTTCGTCACCACCGCCGCCCTCAGTGCATTATCGGTCGGGGTGGCCGTACTAGTCGCCCAAGCCTACGGCGGCGGGAAGCTCGCTGAGGCTAGCGCCGTCGCCCGCCAAGGGTTACTCTGGAGCATCTTGATCGGCCTGCCGCTTACCGCTATTGGGCTACCGCTCACCCCAACGTTGATCAACCTGTTCGGACTTGCGCCCGATGTGAGCCAAGTCGGAATCGACTATCTGGCAGTGACGATGAGCACCATCACCACCCTGACCATGATGTATCTGATCGGCGGCGTCTTGCGCGGGGTGGGTGATTCGCGCACGCCGATGTTAGTCACTGCTTTCGCCAATGTAGTCAATGTGATTGCCAGCGCAGCCCTGATCTTTGGCTGGCTCGGCCTGCCGGCGCTCGGCGCGGTGGGCAGTGCGTGGGGATCGGTGATCGCGCGCGTGATCGGCGCGGCGCTGCTGGTTTGGGTACTTTGGTTTGGGCGCAACGGTGTGCGCGCTAGCGGCGGCGGTAGGTGGTGGCCGCGTATCGGCGTCTTGCGTGATGTATTGCGCATCGGGATGCCGGCGGCAGTCGAAGAGGTATTGGTGATCGGCGCAATCGCTTCGCTGACGCCGGTGGTGGCAACGCTGGGCACGGTGCCACTGGCCGCCCACCGAGTCGCGATCAATGTCCTCTCGCTCTCGTTTTTGCCCGGTATCGGCTTTGGGTTGGCGGCAACGGCGCTGGTTGGTCAAGCCATCGGCGCGCAGCGCCCGGCTGAAGCCAATGCGGTGACGATGATCGCGTTGCGTTGGACAATCCTCTGGATGAGCGGCCTCGGTGTGTTGTTCCTCATTTTTGCCGAAGGGCTGGTCGGCATCTTCAACCGTGATCCGCAGTTGGTCGCCAACGGCGCGGCGGCAGTGCGCGTGGTGGCCCTCACCCAACCCGCGTGGGCTTTGACCTTCGCTCTCGGCGGCGCGCTGCGCGGCTTGGGTGACACCCTTTCGCCGCTCGCCATTAGCGGCACTGCGATCTGGGTCTGCGTCGCGCTGGCGCTGGTGATTGTGACGTGGTGGGCGCCGACGTTGTGGGGCGTGTGGCTGGCCTTCCTCATCGTTGGCCCATTTGAGGCAGCTATGTTCTGGCGGGTGTGGCGCCGGCGAATCGTGGAGCGAGCACGCGCAGAAGAGGCAACGACGCAGAGGAGAGTAAACGCGAAGGACGCGAAGCCGGATGTAGGTGGGGGTGAAGCACGCTGATAGCCCCCTATCCAATACCTTTGCGTCTTTGCGTTCAACTTCTTTGCGTCTTCGCCTCCTCTGCGTCGTTGGGAACTAAGTTCGCGGTGTCTCCGTCTTTACATTGAGCTACATAACAGACACTCAAGGAGATACCACTATGGAAAACCGTCTTCTCACAACTATTCTTGGCCTAACTGCACTCATCGCTGTCCTTGCGCTAACCGCCGTTAGTCTCTTTCGCCCTGCCCCAACCGTCACAGCCCAACCCGGCGTGAGTAATATGCCGCAGATTGTGGTCATCGGCACCGGTAAAATAAAGGTAGAACCGGACATCGCGACCATCACGATTGGCGTTGAAACCAAAGCGCCGACCACCCAAGAGGCGCTGGCTCAGAATAGCGCGCAGGCGCAGGCGATGATCGATCAGATTAAACAGTTAGGAGTCGATGCGAAAGACATTCAGACTTCCGGTATTAGTATTTATCCGAACTACGATGAAAAAGGTGAGACGATTGTCAGCTATACCGTCAACAACATGGTCACCGTGACCATTCGCAACCTTGCCCAAGCCGGTGACCTCATCGATCGAGTGGTGCAGGTAGGAGCCAACCGACTGTACGGCATCAGTTTTGGCGTCAGTGATATGGAAGCTGTATTAGCCCAAGCACGCGAGGCGGCAGTGGTCAACGCCCGAGCACGGGCCGAACAGATGGCACGGGCTGCCGGCACATCGCTCGGTCGGGTGCTGTTCATCACCGAAAACTTTGGCGCCAGCCCTATCCCGGTACCGATGATGGCCGATGCCTACGGCGCGCCAGCCGCCCGTTCGGCCCCGCCGGTGCAGCCCGGCCAGCAAACCTACAGCGCCACCGTTCAAATCACCTTCGAGTTGCGGTAAACGTCTCACGTAGCCACACAGCGCGCTGTGCCCCCATCGTAGGGAACACAGTGCGCTATCCCCCTCTCCCGCCGCCATTCTGGTATAATACCTCTAGCCCAACCAGCAGCGCGGCGTTGTTGCCCCTCCCGCCTCGACGCGGACGGCGCAACCCGCGCTGTTGCTATCTCTTCAGTGCCAGAACTCGCGAGCACCGTATGCCATTCCGGATCGAAGCGCCGTATCAGCCAACTGGCGATCAACCACAAGCCATCGAGAAATTGGTGGCCGGTTTGCGCGCCGGCTACCGCCATCAGACCTTGCTCGGCGCGACTGGCACCGGCAAGACCTTCGTGATGGCGCACATCTTCGCCCAGACTCAACGCCCCACCCTCGTCCTCGCCCACAACAAGACCCTCGTCTCGCAGTTGTGGGCCGAGTTCCGCGAGTTTTTGCCCGACGCGGCGGTTGAGATGTTTATCTCGTATTACGATGAGTATACGCCGGAAGCCTACGTTCCCTCGAAAGACCTCTATATCGAGAAAGAAGCCAGCATCAACGAGGAGATTGACCGGCTGCGCCACGCCGCAACGCAGGCGCTCTTCACCCGCCGCGATGTGCTGATCGTGGCGTCGGTCTCGGCGATTTACGGCCTCGGCTCGCCGCACGATTACGGCCAAGAGAAGATTCTGCTCCGCGTCGGCGAGGTGCGTAACCGCGACAAACTCATGCGTCAATTGATCGATTTACAGTTCGAGCGTAAAGATATGGACTTCCAACGCGGCACGTTCCGCGTTCGCGGCGATACGCTCGATATTATTCCCGCCAACGCTGAAACCGCTATTCGAGTCGAGTTCTGGGGCGATGAAATCGAGCGGATCGTCGAGCTTGACCCACTCACTGGCGAGGTGTTGCTTAAGCATACCGCAATCGAGATCTATCCCGCTAAGCACTTCGTTACCACCAAAGAGAAGTTGCAGCAGGCGATCATCGCGATTCAAGAAGAGCTGAACGAACGGGTACGCGAGCTTGAAGCCGCCGGTAAGCTGCTCGAAGCACAGCGGCTGAAGCAACGCACGCTCTACGACCTCGAAATGCTAAGCGAGGTCGGCTATTGTAGCGGGATCGAGAACTATTCGCGCCATCTTGACGGGCGCGCTGCCGGCCAGACGCCGTGGACATTGCTTGACTATTTTCCCGATGATTTGCTGATCTTTATCGATGAGAGTCACATCACCTTGCCTCAGTTGCGCGGCATGTACAATGGCGACCGCCAGCGCAAACAAACACTGGTGGATTACGGCTTTCGCTTGCCGTCGGCCCTCGACAACCGCCCGCTCAAGTTTGAAGAGTTTGAGCAGCACGTCTATCAGGTGATCTACGTCTCGGCCACCCCCGGCCCTTACGAGCGGGAAAAGAGCGAGCAGATCGTCGAGCAGATTATCCGTCCCACCGGCCTACTCGATCCCGAAATCGAGGTGCGCCCGACCAGAGGGCAGATCGACGACCTACTCGGTGAAATTCGGCAACGGGTTGCACGCAAACAGCGGGTGCTTGTGACTACCCTCACCAAACGCATGGCCGAGGATTTGGCCGACTATCTGAAAGAGATGGGGGTACGCACGATGTACCTCCACGCCGACATCGACACCATTGAGCGGGTTGAAATTCTGCGCGATCTGCGTCTCGGTGTGTATGATGTGGTAGTAGGGATCAATCTGTTGCGCGAAGGGCTTGATCTCCCTGAAGTCAGTCTGGTCGCGATCCTCGATGCTGACAAAGAGGGCTATCTGCGCTCGGAAACGTCACTCATCCAGATCATTGGGCGAGCAGCACGCCACATTGAGGGCAAAGTGATTATGTACGCCGACACTATCACTCGCTCGATGGAGGCCGCCATCCGCGAGACCCAGCGCCGCCGCGATATTCAGATGGCCCACAACCTACGCCACGGCATTACCCCGCAAGGAATTGCCAAAGGCGTGCGCGACCTGACCGACCGTATTCGCAAGTTGGCTGAAGAGCGCGGCGAATATGTGACGACACCTACTGCTGCTGTACCGGTTGATCTGCCACGTGACGAGGTGCTGAAACTGATCAAAGACCTTGAGAAGCAGATGAAGCAGGCTGCCAAGGATCTTGCCTTTGAGAAAGCGGCGGCGCTGCGCGACCAGATTGTCGAACTACGCAAGACGTTGACATTGAGCGAGTGAATTATGGCCGTTCAAGTCTGGATTGGCGAGAAACCAGAACACCCGCAAGAGCGCCGCGCCATTCTCGCGCTGGCCCAAACTCTTGAAAAACTTGAGGGCTTGTTCCTGATTCTCTCCAATTTCAGCGTCGGCGGGCGCAGTATCGACCTCGTTATCATCAAACATGACGCGATTGTCATTATCGAGCTGAAACATTGCGATGGTCGTGTCATCGGTAGCGTTAACGGGCCGTGGATTGTCGAGGGGCGCAACGGTGAGCAGAAACGACTGAATCCCGGTCGCAAAAATCCTTACAATCAGGTTATTTCATACTTTCATGCGCTGACCAATTTCCTCAACGAACACCGGCGCGAATTCCTTTCCGAGCAGAAAGCCAATTCCATCGATTTTCGCACCTGCAAGCGTCTAATTGTAATCGCGCCCCGCATTGAAGAAGGGTCACAGCTCGATTTGGACTGGAAGGTAGAGGTGCGTGGGCTTGATGAATTGCCCGCATATATGATTACCGAACGCTCGTCAGAGATCGAGCTGAGCGAAGAGGAGATGCTTGCTATCCCAAAACTGCTCCACTGTACCCCATGGACTGAACTGAACGAAGTGGTGCAGGAAGAAAAACCACCGGCACCGTCGTCACCGGCACTGCCGTGGCGCGAACGAGCTTGGCGGGCGTTGCAGACCACTACTGGCCGGCTAGCAGTAGCTTTTGCTGCGTTAGCCTTTGTCTTACTGCTCGCTCTTTTCTTCCGTCCGCCAGCGCCTGTCCCGCGTGCTGATGCACCAATGACGATCCTTTCAGCCGGCACGCCCGCTGACGGCGCAATGATCGGTTTCAACATTATGACAAGCCAATGCCGTTGGGATGGCTACCAATTGATTAGTAAATACTGGGATGCACGTAATCAGACGTGGCAGAATGTCGCTGCCGGCGAAATCACTACCGGTACTTCGCCTGACATCATTGTCGCCCTTGAGCAAATTGACGCTTGCAGCGACCGTATCGAGTTGAGGTGGAGTGTGCAAAACAACACTTCCCGGACGGTGCGTTTGCCGTTGCGCCACGATAACATCAAGATCAGTGACGGCTTAGGGAACGACTATCCGATCTCGAATGATGACGCACGACCGGCAACGATTACCGTCCCACCGGGTAGCCGGCAGAGTGGCGTGGCCGTGGTACGTCGTCAATTGGCAGCCAACGCGAGTACGCTGCGCATCACCTTGCTTGAACAGCCGTTCGGCGAAGCGAGCTTTATCGTTGCGTTGCAGCCGTAGCACAGCGATGCCGGTAACAAATTGCTCCCCCGCTGTCATTGCGAGCTGCAAAGGACAGAGCAGCGCTCTGTCCCGCAGCGAAGCAATCTCCTCCGAGCACGACAGCCAGCTCGCCCAAGCAGGAAATTGCTGCGGGTGCTGCGCGCCCTCGCAATGACATACGGGAACACCCTTTCGCCCTGACCGAGGAAAAGGATACGCCTCACGATTGGCACCGAGTCGGGTTGCGCGCCTGCTCAAACACGCGCTCAAACTCGGCCAGATATTCAGCCGCCAGCTTCGGATCATCGATGATCAGCAGATTTTCGTCATTGGTGCGTTCGGCCCGGATTGTGAAATTGTACGAACCGGTGATCACGATGCGCTCATCGATGATGATGACCTTGTGATGCATGGTGTAACAGTTTCCATCTTCCAGCACCTCGACGCCGCCATCGCGCAGCATGCCGAAATCTGAACCAACCCCACCGGCATTACGCCGCTCAAACACACCCCGAACCGGTACGCCTGCCTGTTGACGAGCAATCATTGCACGAGCAATCTCGTCGTTCGTGAATGAGAAGGCCATAAACAACACCGAACGACGGGCACCGTTGATCATCTCGACAATCCGCGCCGCCGGTCGCTCACGCGGGGTAAAGTAGTTCTCGATGGTTGCTTGGGCAGTGGTGATACGCGAAAATGGCGTTGTCGCCTGCTTGCTATTCCCAAACCGACCGGCTGCCAGTTCTTCAAATTCGACCCGATAATTCTCGACCAGCGCCGGAATGGTGATGCGCAACAGGTTGTTGTTATTGCGATAGGTGTCATTGATCGTCGCATTCCACGAGCCAGTCCACACAATCTTGGCATCAATGATGATAAACTTGCTATGGAGAAACGCTGTCGTATCCTCCCAGCTGATTGGAATGCCAGCAGCTTCAATCATGCCGGCGAATTTAGCATCAACTGGATCCTCGAGACTCTCGCGGTCAAGCGCCAACCGTACCGCTACACCCCGTTGGTGGGCAGTAACCAGCGCTTCGGCAAGCGGCTGCAACGTATACTCGAATGTCGCGAGATCAATACTCTGTCGAGCATTCGCAATGTCGTTCAACATATCACGCAGGTACGGCGGCGTCACCCGGTTGCGCGGAATATCGGGGTACACCAACGAGGGTGTGGTGAAGTAGACCGTCATCCCCCCTGTGTACCCACTGACGGTGGGGGTTGGCGGCGTTTCGATCCCAAAGAGTGATGGATCAAGCCCAAACCGCCGTAGATCGATAATCCCGGCGGTGATCAGGAAACCGAGCGCGAGAGTCAGAAAGAGCAAGATAACTTGGGTGCGATTGAGGCGCTGCGACGAACGTGGCGAAGCCGGTTTTCGCGCCATAGGATCCTCACAATCTTGCAAAGGCTCTGAGAAGGTGAGCAATACTATCGCTCTAACATATTATGTCATTACGAGGGGGCACAGCCGCTGACGTAATCTCCTGCTCGAGCGCGAGCCACACGCTCAGGTATCCCTCCAACCCACGCAGGAGATTGCTGCACCGCCTCCGGCGGTGCACAATAACACGGGCCACTTGTCATTACGAGGGGCGCAGCCGCCGAAGGAATCTCCTGCTCGAGCGCGAGCCATACGCTCAGGCATCCCTCCAACCTACACAGGAGATTGCTGCACCGCCTCCGGCGGCGCGCCATAGCAAGCGGAAAGTGGCAGCCCGCTCTGCCACCAACTACCCAGCTTTTCTGTCCGCCATCTTACCGCCGGCCAAGGTGCGCCAACAGGCTGAGCGGCAACACCTCCGGCCACCGGCGCGGCAACCGAGGCGGACGGGAGAGAGATGGCGAAGCTGCTGACGCATCGTAAGAGAGATCTGATGAGGTGTCAGGTACGCTTTCCGCACCAGTGATGAGCGAGACCGCCGCCAGCTCAGCCCCGCCAAGCGTGCGTGAGGTGGGTAGAGAGGAGGCTACTCCTGTCGGCAACGCTTGCGCCAACGCTCGCTCAGCCGTCGCTACCGCGCCATCGGCCCGCACCGCCGCCCGCACGGCGGTGCGGATCGCTTGCGCAACCGCTTCCGCAGCTACTTCATCAGCCGCATCGCAGGTAAGCTCGGCAGCTCGCGCCGTGGCCCAACGCAGCAATACCCCGGCTTGTGCATCATCTAACCCGGCGGTCAGCCGTTCATCCTCTTGGATAGCCTCAACCGCCAACCGTTGCAATGGCGTCAGGTGATGGTTCATATTCGGGTTCCGGTGACAAAAAACGCCTGTATGCCGGCATCATTGTACCTCACAACCGCGATCGCGGATCGAGCGCATCGCGCAACCCGTCACCGACAAAATTGATACTCAGCACTGTCAAAAAGATCAACCCGCCGGGGAACAGCGCCAACCACGGCGCCGCTTGCAGATACTGGCTGCCATCGGTCACCAGCCGGCCCCACGTTGGCGTGTCAGGGGGAAAGCCAACGCCAAGAAAGGAGAGAGTCGACTCAGTAATAATCGCGCTACCGACTTCGAGCGTGGCGGCGACGATGATCGGGCCAATCGCATTCGGCAGAATATGGCGGAACATAATTGCTGGCCGGCTCACCCCTAGCGCCGTCGCCGCCTCGACAAACTCCTTCTCTTTCAACGAGAGGAACGACGCGCGCACAATGCGGGCCGTGCTCATCCATGCCAAACAACCGATCACTGTCACCACAATCGTAAAGATACCGGCTTCAGGCGATCCCATTGCCTTAATCACCGGATCGCGAAACAAATAGACCACCAGCAAGGTGAGTGGAATCGCCGGTAATGAAAGGAAAAGATCGGTGATTCGCATCAAAATCTGGTCAATAATCCCCCCGAAAAAGCCTGCTGTCGCGCCGATAATCGTGCCCAGCGAAATCGCAATTGCCATCGCCGTCAGGCCAACCATCAGCGACACCCGCCCGCCATAGAGCGCACGCGCCAACAGATCACGGCCCAGATCATCGGTGCCAAAGGGATGAATTGCGCTTGGCCCTGACAAGATATTGAGAAAATCCAGATGATCAATCGCCGTTTGCAGATCAACCCGATCCTGCAAGAATGGCGAGCCAATTGACTCAAGCTCGGCAGCCAAGCGCGGAACGTAGAAATATGGCCCGACGAATGATACCAAGGCTAGCGTCAACAATACAAAGACCCCTAGCATCGCAAGCCGGTGCTTGCGAAACCGTCGCCACGCATCACTAAGCAACGTGCGTGGTTTCGCTGGCATACGGCTGGTCATCTGCTGGGCGCGGGCGCTGGGAGAGAGACCGACAGCGCCATTGAGTTCTATTTCAGACATCGAACGCTCACCCTTTCCGATGATGACCCTAAACGATGGCAGTGTTGCGCATTACGAATAACGTACCCGTGGATCAAGCACCCCATAAAGAATATCAGCGATTAAGTTGAACACAACGGTCAGAATCGCAAAAATAAACGTTAACGCCATCACTACGGGAGTGTCAGAATTATTGATCGAGGTAATCAGCAAGGCGCCTAAACCATTCACCCGAAACAGATTCTCGGTAATAATCGCACCAGCGAATATAGTAGGAATACCGAGCGCAATCAGCGTCACCACCGGTATCAGACTATTCACTAGCACATGGCGCAACACTACCATCCGGTCGCTGAGACCCTTTGCCCGCGCCGTGCGCACATAATCAAGGTTCAGGTTATCAAGCATCGACGAGCGCATAAAGCGAGTCAGCGCCGCTGTCTGCTGCACAACCAACACCGTCACCGGCAAGGCCATTTGCCGAACTTGCTGCACGAAGGTATCCCAGTCCACAACTTGCAAGGTCGTATTGTAAACAATTGGAAACCACTTAAGATTAATCGCAAACACCAGCATCAAGACAAGGCCAGTGAAAAAAGAAGGAACTGAGAACCCAACAAATGCAAAAAACGTAGCCACATTATCAAAAATCGAATATTGTTTCACAGCAGAGATGATCCCAATCGGAATTGCTAGCAAGACTGCAATCAGATATGCTGTTCCGACTACTATTAACGTCTGCGGCAAGCGCTGCCAAATCAAGTCAAGCACCGGCCCGCGCGTACCGAACGAAAAACCCCAATCACCGCGTAGCAATGAGGTAATCCAACGCACATAGCGCACCGGCCATGGCTGATCAAGCCCAAACTGAATCCGGATCAATTCACGGGTCGACTCAGGAATCGCCGGATTAAGCGCAAACTGCGCCAAAGGATCGCCGGGGGCAAGCGCAAGTACGGCAAAGATCACAAAGCTGATAATCAAGAGGGTAGGAATCGCAATCAATATGCGTCGAATAATGTATTGCAACATGTGTATCGCCCCCAGACCGCGCACAATGCCTACCTAACCAACTATCGAACATAGCAGAGACGCACGCTGATGTGCGTCTCTGCCATCTCACTGCCCATATCACCGCTTAGGGCACACGCCGCCACATTGCGATATTCCAAATGCTGCTGTCAAACGTATTGAAGGTCGGGCCTTCGAGGTTCTTCAGCTTGGCATTGGGCGTGCGGCGATTGATCAGCGGGATCACCGCGCCATCATTCACCAGCAGATCATTCATTTGGATGGCTAGTTGCGCGCGGCGTTCTGGATCGAGTTCGGTCTTCAACTGCTCGAAGAGCGCGTCATATTCGGGGTTGCAGTAGCGGCCATCGTTGCTACCATTCCACTGATTGGCCGACGACGACACTTCAGCGCAGATCCAGCCTTGCAGGTACTGCTGCGGATCAGCCGAGTTCGGGCCGTTGGTATACATTTGCAGGTCGGCGTAGAACTTGTTCAGCGTATCGGGATTACCTGCATCGCCGCCAAAGAAGACCGCTGCATTAATTGCCTTGACGTTGACCTGAATCCCAATCTCAGCAAGGTTCGACTTGATGATCGCCTGCTCGCCTTGGCGCAGCGTGTTAATGCTGGTCTGGAAGCTGACGATCAGCTTGACGCCATTCTTTTCGCGCACTGGGCCGTTCAACTTCCACCCTGCCTCTTCGAGAATACGCTTTGCCTCTTCAACATTACGCTCACAAGTGGTATTGGGTGAATTGAAGGCTGCCGGTACCACTAGAATGTTGCAAGTCGGCTCGCCGGTCGGGCCATAGAGCTGCTCGGCAATCGCCTTGCGATCAATTGCCAGCGAGATCGCACGTCGCACCGCCGGATCGGTCAGGAACGGATGCGGCTGATCAGGCTCGCTGCGCTTGTCGCCCAATGCCGGATCGGGATTGGCAAAGTTAACCACAATGCGCTCGACACCGAACGAACCACCGGCAATCGCATCACACTTGCCGCTATTCAAGATCGGCTCGAGCACCGCCTTCGGGATCTGCAAGTTCCACGCGAAATCGACTTCACCCGTCTCGCAGACGGCGCGCGCCGCCGAAGTTGCGTCGCCACCACCCTTGATCTCGACTTCGTCGAAGAAGACCTTATCAGCATCGCGGAAGAAGGGGTTGCGCTCGTACAGCACCGTGTCACCGGGGCGCAGTTCGCGCAGCTTCCACGCGTTGGTGCCGATCGGGGCCAGATTCGCCGCTTGGCATTCGGCGCTGGTGCTGGCCGCCGCGCCAATGCAGTTACCAAACTGCTTCTGTTGCAAAATCATACCGAAGGGGCCAACGAACGCAATGTACGGATCGGCAGTCGGTTCCTTCCACGTAATCTTTAGCGTGGTGTCATCGATCTTTTCGATGTTCGCGATCGGATCGAACGCTGCCTTCGTAGTGCAAGCCGTTGCTGGATCGGCGCAGTACTTCCACGTGAAGATGATATCTTCAATCGTAAAGTCTGTACCATCCGACCATTTGAGGCCCGGTTTGATCTTCCAAGTTACGCTGGTGCCATCAGGTGCAACACCACCGTTCTCAACGGTTGGAATCTCAGCGGCAAGGAAAGGCACCAGTTCATCGTTCTGGTCGTAGCGCGCTAGCGGCTCAAGGATGACAGTTGCGCCGTCGAAGTCTTTCGTACCGGTCGCCAAATGCGGGTTGAGCGTCGTTACCGCCTGCCAGTAGAGAATAGTCAATTTGCCACCCGGTTGCGCAGCCGGCGGCGTGATCGGAGCCGGCTCAGCCGTTGGTTGCGCCGGGGCAGCCGTGGGTTGCTCGGCTGGGGCAGCCGTTAGCTGTGGCACAGCCGTGGGTTGCTCGGCTGGGGCAGCCGTTGGCTGCGCCTGCTGCTGCTGGCCACACGCTGCTAACATGATCGCTGCCACTGCCATTAGGGTGATCCATACCCAAAGACGTTTGTACGACACAGAAACCTCCTCGCTCCTAAGATGAACACCCGGCTATGATGACTCAGAGTTGGCAGCAGCCACGATTTGCGCGCCCCCGATGCGACGCTACCCAACGCCGCAGAGTATCTGATGGTTCACTCCCGTGCTGCTCCCACCTCGCCATCCGTAAGTAGATCGCGCCAAGATGACGCGCAGAAAAAGGTATGTCAAATAAGCGGTCGATCAACCGTTGATGCCTCCCGCTCGCGTTGCTCAGCACAACTTTGTGTGGTGCACTTTGTTCATTATGCGCTGATTTGGAGACGTGCAGAATGTCTGAACAGTACCATAGGGCGGGCAAATTGTCAAGAAATTGAGTCATGTCGCGCCGGAATGCGCTATTCTTCACGAAGTCGCGGCGGTTAAGAGCAGATGAGGTGTAAATAGAAAACAGAGCGAGGAGACCGGTTGCCAAGCTGCACGGTTACACGGCACTATATTGCCGGCCAGCGCCGCATGGCTACGCGGCTTTACGATGGGATACCACATGCGCGGGCGATTTCATCGATCAGCCAGCGGCTGATCAGAATTTCTTGATCAATTCGCTGCTGGTTGGCGCGGGCCAGCGCGAGATGGCCGGTCTCGATGCCAGTGGCGGTGTGGATGGCGAGAAAGGCTTGATCAGCGCCGCGCCGTTCGCGGTCGGTGATGATCGCCGCCGTGAGGCCAACCCCCAGCAGCGGCCATTCGCCGTCACTCAACGCTTGCGCCCGCCGATAGGCCCATATTGCCATCGCTTGCGCCGTTTCGGCGCTGACTGCCGGGGCATTGATGGCGCCGGTGATCGCGATCCGCGACCGCGTTGAGTAAGCGTCAAGCGCTTCCAGCACCGTGCGCGACGATCCTGCAATCGCATGCAGCCACGCCAATCCTACGCTGCCCGCGCCGGCAAACGCCAGCACCAGCCGGTGCGACGCAGCGTGAATGGCGGTAATCCGTTCGGCGAGATCAGGCGGGATCATGATCATCGGTGTTGTGAATCTTCAGTGCTTTATGGCGTGCAACAGCTAAGATACCGCATGGTTTCGCTACTGGCATTATGCTCGCCGGCAATGAAGATTGCTGCGGACAACCGGCCCATAGCTAAGCGATGTGACTGCACCTCCTCGCAATGCCGGCAGGTTGGCCCTCTTACAACGCAATGCTGCGGGCTAATAACGCTTGCCACGTCGCGCAATCAATGCTATCCCCCGCTGGGAGACCAGCAGTGGCACGGAAGGCGCGAACCGCAACGGCGGTCGTCGGGCCGAACAGACCATCAACCGGGCCGGGATCGAAGCCGAGCGCCGCCAGCCGGCCTTGCACATCAGCGACCGCCGGATCGTAACGGCGTTCCGGCGCCGCTTGCGGGGACAGCGGGGAAAAGAGCGCGCAATCGTGCGCCGCCAGATCCGCCGCCGGCGTCCACGTTAAGGCAAATCCGGCAGCGGCAGTAATGAGCGGCGGTAAGGCTGGATCAGCCGGCAACCAGACGAACGACTCGCTGTCGGCAAAGCGCACCAGCGCGCCTTGCCCTTGCCGATCCCACAAGACCAGCACCGGTTCATCAAATTGTTCTGGGCGCAGCGGTGTGATCACGCCATTATCGCTAACCTGTACCATTTGCGGGCGAAAGGGATAGTCCCAGCTATACTCACTGGCTGGTGCCATTTCTACAAACGCGTAGATCACACCATCGGCCAGCCGTTGCGGCGCGCGCACCAACGGGATCGCTGTTTCGCGGCTCTCAAGAACTGCGAATTCCTCGCCGCTAATAGAGTCGATCCGGTAGAGGCCAAACCGAATATCAGGTCCGGGACCGCCGCCCGCCACCGTTATCTCACGGCTATCAACGCTCCACAGCTCCTCTTCGCAACAACTAAAGGCGCGCACCGGCTCGTCTTCCGGCCCGATAATCATCACTTCACCACCGGGTATGCCCATTTCCGGGAGCATCACCGCGAAAAGCAAGATCTGCACGCCGTTCGGCGACCACGCAACTGGTATATAACGCCACGCCGGATTGGCGACATCTGGTTCAGCCGGCTCAGGATCATCGGCACGCCCCAAGCTAGGCCACCCGCCAGTGATGTAACTGAGGTACACACCGCTCGGCGAATCTTCACGCCCGACGATCAAGCCGGGGGCCGGATCGGTGAGATGGTAAACGACCTTCTGGCCATCAGGCGAAATGCGAGGATAGCTGATGGACTGCTCGCGAACCAAAGCTCGCCGGCCCACGCCATCGAGAACGACCAGTTCATCGCCGGTAAGATAGACCAACGTCCCGTTTTCAGCTACACTCAGCTCGCGCACCGGCTGCGGTTCGTAGGTGATCTGGACGAGGCGGTTACCATCGGGTTCGAGACGCATGACCTGACCGTTGTGGATCAAATAGACTGGGGCGGGTAGGGTAGCAGCAGGGACAAGCGTCGGTGATGCTACTGCTGCCGTTGCTGTGGCCGGCAACAGCGTGGGGACAGCGGTTGGCGCCTCTGCGACAGGCGTGGCCGTGGGGGATGGCAGGGGCGCGGGCGGCGCAGTAGCGCAGGACGCGAGCAGAAGTGCGACCATCCCCCAGATGAACCAGCGTTTATTCACGAACACGCTCCTAGAGTGAATTGAACTTGCGCCCAACGCAGCACGAGTTGCCTTGCGCCAATGGTTTCGAGTATCATCATACGGCATGCCAGCGCAGTTTGCTAGGAGGAAGAGGAGGTTTTGTGACTGCGACGCAGTTCCCGATCGAGCAGGTGTTAGATACATTGGAACGCGAATTGGCTAAGTTTACGCTTCCACTAATCGACCAGATGGGGGAAGTGAGCCAGACGCCATTCCGCATTTTGATTGCCACCATCCTCAGCCTGCGCACGAAAGACACTCTGACCGCCGTAGTGGCGCCACGCCTGTTTGCCATTGCCGATACGCCGGCAGCGATGCTGGAACTGGGTGAAGAGCGGATTGCCGAGCTGATCTATCCGGTTGGCTTTTATCGGGTCAAAGCACGCCAGATTGTCGCTATCTGCCGGATTCTGCTTGAAAAGTACAACGGTGCAGTGCCGTCTGACCTTGATGAACTGCTCACATTGCCCGGCGTGGGCCGCAAGACGGCCAATCTGGTGGTCACTGCCGGCTTTGGCTTACCCGGCATCTGCGTTGATATTCACGTCCACCGCATCTGTAACCGCTGGGGTTATGTGCAAACCCGCACCCCCGAAGAGACCGAAATGGCGCTGCGGGCTAAGCTGCCGCAACGCTATTGGATTCCGATCAACCGATTGTTGGTTACATTGGGACAAAACATCTGCCACCCTACATCGCCGCGGTGCAGCATCTGTCCAATCCGCAACGTGTGCCCGCGGATTGGGGTCACGCGCAGCCGGTGACACAAAGGCGTAGAGAACTCTTAACGCAAAGGCGCGTAGGATGCTAAGGACACAGAGAGTATTAACGCAAAGGCGCAGAGTGCGCAAAGAACGCGAAGGGATAATAAGGGACGGGGTTGTTGTATGGAGGTCTACACTGAGATGGCTAGTATACCAGCATCTATACACGCCGCCAGAAAATTACGAGAAAACCACCAACCTCCACATTTCCCCCCTTAAAACCTCTGCGCCCTTCGCGTCTTTGCATTAAAAACATTCGCGCCTTAACCGCGATTATGGCGCGCCGCCAGCCGCGCCAGCGTCTCGGTGTGGCTAGCTTTGGTGATCGGATAGAAAGCGGTCAAGATCATCCCGCAGATCAAGATTACCGTTGGCAGCGGGCCAATCAGCAGTCGGATCGCTAACAGCGCACTTTCCGGCTGCTGGCCGGGCAGCAGATTCTCGTTGAAGCCGGCAAATTGCAGCGCCAAACCAACCAAAAATAGGCCGAGTGCCAAACCTATCTTTTGCAGCAGTACCATAAACCCGTAGAACATCCCCTCGCGGCGCTGGCCGGTCTCTAACTCATCCAGCTCGATCACATCGGGCATCATACTCCACGGGATGAGATATGCGGTCGCTACACCGGCTCCTGCAATGACGCCGAGCACGATCGCTAGTGTAATTTGTTCGGGCTGAAGAAAAAAGAGAAATGCTTGTACGCCAATCCAAATTAGACTACCAATCATATACACTGCCTTCTTACCGATTCGACGGCTAATCGCGCTCCATACAAACAGAAAGACCAGCGCCGAACCCTGTACGGCAAAAAGCATAATTGGAATAATATCGTTGGCGCTAGCAAAGGTCAGCCCAAACGCAGTCGCCGGAAATTGGGGCACACTGCCTAGCCAAAAGACGATAAAGAAGGTCAACACACTGGATGTCACCTGCACTGCCAGCCACGAGAACATATAGATGCCGACAACAAAGAGAAAAGGTCGATTTTTGAACACATACCGAATCTGATCAAGTAAACTCAGTTCTTCCACGCCGGGCTCAGGTTCGTAACGTTCGCGCGTGCCGAAAAAGCACCAGAGAAAGGGTACCGCAATCAACACACCGATCACCGCACCAGACACGAGATAACCGGTCTGCTGATCGGCAAATTGACCAACAATGATCTGATGCAGAATGCCACCGAGTAGACTACCACCGATACTGAAGGCGAAACGGTAGGAATTGAGTGCTGTACGCTCGTCGTAGTCGCGGGTAAGTTCAGGTGTTAGCGCAGTGTACGGTACATTTACTACTGTAAACGCAGTATCAAAAAGCAGCGCAATGACTAGGTAGTAGATAAACTTACCGGTCACATCTAAAGGCGGCACGATCCATTGCAAGAAAAAAAGCAGACCAAACGGCGCCGCGCCGAACAGCAACCATGGCCGTCGCCGTCCCCAACGGGTTTGAGTTTTGTCAGTGAGCCAACCGACAATCGGATCATTCACTGCATCCCAGATTTTGACAATGAGTAGAACGGTACCCGCGAGACCGGGCGGCAAGCCGGCAATAGTGGTAAGAAAATAGAGCTGAAAGAACGACGCAACAATCGTGGCAATCGCCGGACCGAGATCACCAGCTCCGAAGGCGAGGCGAGTTGCCAACGGCAGACGCTCAGAGTGTGCCGACGTCGTGGCGGCCATAGGGTGCAGCTCCTTAGGATGCAGAACGGCGAACAATGGCTACATTGTAGCACTGCTAGCTATGTTACGCGAGGTGGTAGGATAGAATAGACTGCTTGGTGGTAATCATAGCTGGGGATTATCACGAGAGGCTGCCGTTGGTGAAGCTATGTCCTAAACCACGGGAATCGCCGGCCAGCCTCTGCCTACTACAGCATATGGGGATCGACGCGCGCTGAAACACCTGCAACGAAGGAACGATATGCCGATTCTTGAACTGATGCAGATCAATCTTCTCTCACCAATGGTACTGGCGTTTGGGTTGGGGATCATTGCTACACTGATGCACAGCGACCTGAAATTACCCGATGAGCTGTACACGACCCTATCGATCTACCTGTTGTTGGCAATTGGCTTGAAAGGCGGGGTGGCACTGGCCGAAACGAGTTTGGCGGTGTTTTGGGCGCCGGCCCTTGCAACGTTGTTGTTAGGGTTGATTATTCCGTTGATTGCATACACCGTCGCCCGTCGCCTAGGAAAGCTCAGCGTTGCCGACTCAGCAGCATTAGCGGCCCATTACGGTTCAGTGTCGGCAGTAACGTTTGCTGCAGCGCAGACATTTCTTGATACGATTGGCATACGGTATGAAGGATTTATGCCGGCGCTCGTTGCTATTCTGGAAGTGCCGGCCATTGTGATCGCGTTGCTGATCGCGCAAATGGCTGGTGGGCACCAAGGTGGCGACTGGCGTGCAGCGGTGCGTGAATTACTCACCAGTAAAAGCATTTTGCTGTTAGTCGGTGGGATGGTGATTGGTTGGCTCGCCGGCCCGCGCGGTGGTAAAGAGGTAGCACCACTGTTTGTCGATCTGTTCAAAGGTGCGCTTACCTTCTTCTTGCTCGAATTGGGCATGGTGGCAGCACGACGCTTCCGCGATCTGCCGAGCGCCGGTTGGTTTCTCCTCGGTTTTGCAATTATCATCCCGATTATCAATGGGACACTCGGCGTTTGGTTTGGTAGCATCGCCGGTCTGTCATTCGGTGGTAGTATGATACTGGGTGTCTTAGCGGCAAGCGCCTCGTACATTGCTGCACCGGCTGCAGTGCGTATTGCGTTGCCGCAAGCTAACCCCAGCTTTTATCTGACCGCCGCACTCGGTATTACCTTCCCGTTTAACCTTGCTATTGGGCTACCCATTTACTACACGCTGGCTACGTGGATTGCCGGTGGATCATAAGGAAGGATGAGACAGCATGGAGTTAACCACGGTTAAACTGGTCACTATCATCGCCGAAGCGGTGCTTGAAGAGCGTATGTTGCACGACCTGCGCCAACTCGGCGCCCGCGGCTACACTGTCGGCTCGGTGCGCGGCGAGGGTACCCGCGGCGTGCATGCCAGCGAGTGGGAAGGGCATAGTCTGCGCATCGAAACCCTCGTCGCCCCTCCTGTGGCCGAACGTATCTTGCAGCATCTGGCGAGTACTTATTTCCCGCATTTTGCCGTGATTGCGTACACGACCGATGTGCAGGTCGTGCGGGGTGAGAAGTTTCGCGGGATATAGCGAGGCGCTAACTGGAATAGATGATGGCTACATGTTTGCCCGATCAAGTGCAATCTTCCACAGCGCTAACCCTAGCGTCTGAGGATCGTGGCGGATGGTGTCGGCCTTATTCCACAACTCGCGCGGACCGGGGTCAGGCTCGGCCAACTCGCGCACGAGCGGTTCAACACCGAGTGCGCGGATCGCTTGTCGGTCGGCATCAGTCACGATCAGCGGGTGTAGGCCGGCAGCACTGTAGCGCGCCGCTACCGCCGGGTGTAGCGCATTGGCATCGTTAAGTAGCGCTACATCGAGCACACCGGGGCCGAGCACCTCAACCAACCGCGCCACGTGATCAGCAATCGCCATGCCATCAGTCTGGCCGGGCTGGATGGTGGTGTTGCAGACAAAAACTATCGTCGCCGACGTTGCCCGCAACGCTTCGACGAGGCCCTCGAAGCAGAGCGTGGCGAGGAGCGAGGTATAGAAGCTGCCCGGTCCGATGACCACCAAATCGGCAGCAGCAATCGCTGCCAGCGCAGGTTCGTAGGCAGCAGCCGGCGGATCGAGAAATACGCGGCGGATGGGCGGCTTACCCAGCGCACGCACCGCCGCCTCTTCGACCACGATCCGACCATTGATCAACTCGGCACACAGACGGGTATTGGCCGTCGAAACGGGCAGCACCTGTTCGGGACAGCCCAACATCTGACGTGCCGTTGCTACTGCCACCGCAAAATCGCCTTCCATCTGCGCCAACCCACCTAGGAGCAGGTTACCTACTGCCATCCCATCAAGCAACGGCAACGCTGAACTGCGCAGCCGGTACTGCATGAGCCGGGCCAGCGGGCCGTTCGGATCAGCCGCCAGCGTCGCCAGCAGATTGCGCAGATCGCCGGGTGCAGGAATATTCGCGATCAGACGAGCCGCGCCGGTGCTCCGACCCGAATCGGTGACGGCAATGACCGCCGTGCGTTCGGCAAAAAACGGTCGTGCGCCGAGCAATACCTGCGCACTGCCGCCGCCACCGCCAATGGCAACGAGGCGGAGGGGAGGAAGATGGGATTGGGACATGACAGACTCCTTCCAATGAACTTGACAGCCATCAAGCCATACTGTATACATCAACTATGTTCAAACGCAACGAATTCGGACACGTTCCTTATGGATCAGCGAATCACCTTCATCGACCTCTTTGCTGGAATTGGCGGTATCAGACTAGCCTTTGAACGCGCAGGCGCAACGTGCATCTTCGCTTCTGAATGGGACAAGATGGCCTGCCGTACCTACGAAGCGAATTTTGGCGACAAACCGGCTGGTGACATTACACAAATACCGGCAGATGACATTCCTGATCACGATATTTTGACTGCTGGTTTTCCTTGCCAACCCTTTAGCATTGCCGGCGTTACAAAGCATAATGCGCTCGGTAATGCTCACGGATTTGCCCACATCACCCAAGGAACCCTCTTTTTCGATGTAGCGCGCATTATTGATCGCAAAAGACCACGCGCATTTTTGTTAGAAAATGTTAAACATCTTGTTAGTCATGATCGAGGAAAAACGTTCCGAATTATTTACGAGACACTTACCGAAGAACTCGGGTACTTCGTCTACCACAAGGTGATCGATGCGCGCCTTCTTGTCCCACAACACCGTGAGCGGATTTATATTGTCGGCTTCTCGGATCCGATTGCGTTTGAATTTCCAACGATTCCTGATCGAAAACCAAAATTACGGGATATTCTCGAATCTGATGTTGATCCAAAATACACGCTTACCGATCACTTATGGAAGTACCTCCAGCAGTACGCTGACAAGCATCGTGCGAAGGGAAATGGCTTTGGGTTTGGATTAGCTGATCTTGATCAAGTTACTCGTACATTAAGCGCTCGGTATTATAAAGACGGTTCTGAGATCTTGATCCCACAGGAAGGGAAAAATCCACGTCGCCTCACTCCACGCGAATGCGCCCGCCTGATGGGTTTTCCAGAGAGTTTTAAGATTGTCTGTAGCGATACAAGCGCATATCGACAATTTGGCAATTCTGTGGTTGTACCGATCGTTGAACATATTGCCAACGAGATAATGAAGGCTTTGCGTAATCCCATCCTAAAGCGTGAACAAGCTTATAATTTGCGCTTGTTTGAATTATGTGAAACAAGATAGCTTGATAACATTAGCAAGGATGCCGACCGCATGCCAATCTATTTTTCCACTGACGAAGCGATAGCGTATTTGCAAAGCGTAATAGTAAACAATAAAGCGCGCGGTATGATTGCCGAGATTGAATTAGAAAACTTCGTACATCCATCACAACAATTTCTTTCAGGAGCTTGGATCATCTCACCCAAAACACCGCAGTTTTACCAGTATCGCTATGCAGTTTTTGTTCTACCTGAACTTTATCTCAATGATCAAGAAATAACTCAAGCAATTGATAGTTGGAATAAAAACGGGAGGTTTCAAGCCATAGCTACATTTCTTAACGCTAACGGAATCGGAGTGATCGTTGCGGGAGCGATAAGCTCATCGCCAAACATTGACCAACTATCTTGGAAAAACTACGTGTACGCCGATCAACAGTTCACCCCTTCCAATCATCTGTTTACCCGTTGGCCGGAGCGTGGGCGCAATGCGCGCGGCAACTGTTGGCATGAAGATATCAAAAACCGTTTTTTGCAGGCAAGCGAAACCCAACTCACCGCTCTCACGTTACGGCAGGCATTTTACTATAGTTACCTCAAACAGCGGTTACACAAATCGCTAGCCGATCCGTATGATGTAGACCTGTTCATTGTTGGTTCTGACAGTACAGTGCTACCAGTTGAAGTCAAGGAGAAGAGTCCAACCCGTCGAGGTGATTTCGGCTTAGATGCCGGTCGCATTTTGATGATGCTGAGACTGTGTCTTACTACCCAAAGTAATGGTGTTTACTTGATCCGTCAAGTTAACACTGACGAACAGAGAGGTTTTGTTGCATGGCGCTATACTCTTTTATCTGATATCGTGATGGGTTGTAGCTGGAACTTACAGGCTGGTGGGAGAGGTATGCTTGGCGGGATGACCCAAACGGTGATGTTATCAGACGACCTTTTCAAACCTTTTCAGCCAGATATGCTTACTGAAGATTGGCTACGCCGTCACAGCAATGTAACCTCTTCAATTCGCGAGTTAGCCGACGAGTTTGCTAAGAAATTATCAGACTTTCTGCCGTAGCGAATGAGCTTTGGTATTTGCTCCTTATTCAGCACAAACAGCTTATTATCCAGTTCAACCCTATCTCGCTAGATGCAAGGAAATGAACCCAGATGGGCGTCCATGCTACATCATGAGGTGCTACCGATGGACACCTCACAAACCGCTTACCAACACCTTGATCGCTCGGTTTCGTTTACGCAGGCCAATCTGGGCGCGCTGCTGTTTGGTCTGCCGCTTGCCCTGCTGCTCATCTTCGCACATATCCTCATTCATCAATCGTTCTTACTCATAGCATCGTGGGAACTATTGGGAGCCTTCGTGATTGGCGTTGTCGTCCACGAAGGGTTGCATGCCGCGGGGTGGATGATTGCCGGACACCTGCCGCTGAGCGCGATCACATTCGGCTTCAGCATCAAAGGGCTGGCACCGTATGCCCATGCCAAACAGCCGTTGCCGATCAATGCCTACCGTTTTGGCACGGCTCTGCCGTGCGTGACGCTCGGCATCATCCCCGGCCTGATCGGCATTATCGGCAATTGGCCGATGGTCACCGGCTTTGGCGCGATCATGACCCTTGCTGCCGGGGGTGATCTGCTAATCTTGTGGATGCTACGACGTGATCCGGCCACAGCGTTGGTGGTTGATCACCCCGATCGGGCGGGGTGTGAGGTGTGGTTGCCGGCCAGTAACTCGTGATAGAGGGCCAGCGTTTGCCGTGCTACGACCGGCCAATCGAAGGTTGAGCGCACGATCCGTTCGCCTTCTGCTCCCCACGCTGGCCAACGGTCACGGGCGGCTAATGCAGCGCGCAGTTGAGCGGTAAGATCATCAACGTCACCCGGCTGCACTAATAGGCCGTTGCGGCCCGGAAAGACCTTGTCGGGAATCCCGCCGATTGCGCTGGCGACCACCGGCCGACGATGGATCATCGCTTCGAGCGTGACGAGTGAACTGCCTTCGTAGCGGGTGGGATGCACGAACAGGTCAATCTCTTCGTAGAGACTGTGTAACTCCTCATCGTTAAGCCGCCCGACAAAGAGGGTGTGATCGGCAATACCGGCCTCCTGCGCCTGCTGCTCGAGCGCCTCGCGCGCCGAGCCGCTACCGACCAGCAACCAGCGCCAATTGGCTGGCAATTCATTGTGCAAGCGGGCAAGCGCCGCGATCAAGACATCAAAACCCTTGTTGGGTTCGAGCCGGCCCACGCTGAGCAAAATCGGGCCGCCACTCGTCAACCCCAACCGGAACCGCAGCGCCATGCGCAGATCGCTGCGCACCTGTGCTAAACACTCTTCGACGTCTATCGCCGAAGGGATAACCACGACCTTCACCGGATCAACGCCAAGATAGCGCGGAAGATCATCTTTGGTGCAAGCGTCGGTTGCAATCACGCGATCGGCTTGGCGATGGCCGTAGGCGTAGAGCAGTCGGAATGGGGCGTAGGCTAGCCATTTCAGCCGGTCAGGAGTGCGAAACTCTTCCATGCCGTGCGGGTTAGCGACAAACGGCGTGCTAAGCAAGCGTGGGTCACGCTGGCGGGCCACCGCGTAACCAAAGACACACAACCCCTGTGTATGCACCACATCGAACGCACCGGCTAGCACGCGCTGCGCAGCAAGGCGCCCGATCCGCCAACTGTACAGTGGAAAATTGATCTGACGACCAATAACCCCATTTGGTGGCAGCAACGGAGTTGTATAATCGTAACGAAGAGTCTCGATCGCATAGGGACGGAGATCGCCTTGCTCGGCGTTGTCCGGCGGGGTTTGTACGTAGAGCGTCACTTCTACTCCCAAACGGGTCAGATATTTGGTGAGATGGTAGACGTGGCGCTCGATACCGCCAAAACCGTGCAGTGGGAAGACCGCGCGCGCCAACATCGCCACCCGGATCGGGCGGGGATGAAGCGGATGGGTGGCGTCCATGGCTGCGCAATCCTCCCTCGATGCGATATCACCAAGCTGCCGCGATGATACCACAAAACCAGCAAGGCGCGATACAGCGGCGTAAAGCGTCATCGTACAGGCGTAACGCCAGTTCTAGGGTGAGGTCAACGTATGGTGATAACACACCTACCACGCTTCACGTCTTTATGGAACGTTAATCACAACTGCGGAACCCCATGCCCAAGAACGTCGTATTCACTCCCTCACATTTGGCGGAAGAGCGAACCGCGCTGCGCCCATGCCCACGCATTGTTGGGGTCAATTTCGACAGCACGGGTCAGATCGATAAACGCTTCTTCGTAAATCTTGAGCGCCTGATAGGTTGCGCCGCGCCGGCTCAGCACCCACGAGTCATCGGGGTTGAGTTCAAGCGCGCGATTGAAATCTTCGATCGCCTCATTGTAATGGCGCATAAGGCGATAGGTTTCGCCCCGCTCAGCGAGCACCCATACCACATCGGGTTTCAGTTCAAGCGCACGGTTAAAATCGGCCAACGCCTCTTCGTAACGGCTCAACACCCGATACACCTGCCCACGGCTGCCCAACGCCCACGCATGATCGGGTTGCAATTCGATCGCGCGGCTAAAATCGGCCAACGCTTCGTTGTAACGGCGGCGCAGGCGACAAATCTCGCCCCGTTCGGCAAATGCGCCCACGTGGTTGGGTTCAAGCTCGATCACGCGGCTGAAATCGGCCAGCGCCTCATCAATCCGATCGGCGGCGCGATGCAAGAGGCCACGCTGCATATAGACCCATGCATAATCGGGATCGAGTTCAAGCGCGCGGTTGAAATCGGCTAAGGCCGCTTCAGTATCACCAAGCGCGCGGAAGGTAGCGCCGCGACTGCCTAACGCCCATGCATAATCGGGATCAAGCTCGATCGCACGACTAAGATCGATCAATGCGCCATCGTAGTCGTCAGCCAAACGACGCGATTCACCGCGCTCGGCATAGAGCCATGCCAGATCGTCTTGCAAGGCAATGGCGGCGTCAAAATCGGCAATGGCCGCCGGATAATCGCGCAATTCGCGGTAAGCAATGCCGCGATGCCCCAGCGCCCACGGATAATGAGGATCTATCGCCAAAGCCTGCGTAAATGCCTCGATCGCTTCCGGGTGCCGACGCAGCGCCCGCAGCGCCTCGCCCCGCTCGGCGTGAACCCATGCCAGTGTCGGATTCAGCGCCAGCGCCGCGTCAAAGTCGGCTATTGCCTCATGATGGCGGCGCATCGCTCGCCATACTTGGCCACGGCTACCTAGCGCCCATGGATAGGCAGGACGCAACTCGATTGCGCGCGAAAAGGCCGCAATGGCCTCTTCATAGCGGCGCAACATGCGCAGCGTCTCGCCGCACTCGGCGTGATACGCGGCATCTTCAGGATCAAGTTCACACGCTCGCATCAGATCAGCCAACGACTCTTCCATCCTTCCCAATTCACGCAGCACTTGCCCGCGCTGAAAGTAGGCCCACGCATAGTCTCTATCAAGTTCGATAGCACGATTGAAATCGGCCAGCGCCGCTTCGCGCCGGTCGTGGTACAAACTTTCAAGGCTCATCACTCCCCCTTTCAGCGTGTTCAGGCGTGCTGGCAGATATATTACCATTACGCAAGCGGCTGCGGCGAAGTTGCACCGGCGATCGAGATTGCGAAGAGCATCACGGCTACCGCGCTCGCGGATACGGCAGTCAAACAGCCGTGCTCCGTAGCCGGGCTGGTTCATACCTCATCCGCGCCGGGAGGCGCCAAGCAGCCCGCCAAGGCCCAGCGCAGCAATCTCGCGCCGACCGAGCCGCTCATTTGCCATTAGTCGCGGCAAGATCAGATCAACAATATTCTGGTCGCGTGAACGCACACAACCGGGCGCGCCAATCAGGGGGATGGTATCAACGGCGTGATGAAGATAGGCTAGCAACAACAGATTCCCCGGCTCAACCGGCGCGCCGTAATGCGCGATCTCGCCACCTAGTCGCCGCACTGCTCGCGGAATGACATCATCGCGATCAACGACCGACGTCTCACCGGCAGTGATGATAATATTCGATCCGGCAGCCATGAGGTCAGCTAGACCGACAGCAACTTCATACTCATCTAACGGCAAATCTCGGCAGGCAACTATCGTTGCACCAAGATCGGTGATCCGACCGGCAATGGCCGGCAATATGCCTCGTTCCACCCTTGCTCGTGCCGCCGGGCTACTTACCAATGCCACACCAAACTGCTGCCGAACCAACGGAGCAACCCGCAACACGCCTGCTCCACCGGCTATGGCGGCTGCTTGCAGCAGATCGGTCACGGGGACGGCAAACGGAATGATCTTGATCGTTGCGATCATCTGTCCGGCAGTAACCAAGGTGTAAGGAGGAAGGGTCGCAATCGTAAGACCATCGATCAGGTTGATCGAGAATAACGCTTCAGCATTAATCATCAGTGGGCCATCACTGACTGCATATAGGTTGACCCGACCGGCGTGCGGTTCGCCAATTGCTACCCCCGACCCAGCGACGATCTGCGCTACCCGAATAGCCGCTTCGTCTTCGTGGACATCATCAGGCGCTAATATCGCTACCCGTACTGCCGATAGCCCTAGCTCAACCAGACGCGGCACATCTTCAACACGCAGGCGCCGTCCTTTATGAAACGCTTTTCGCCCCTGCGCATCGGCTACATTGTGGCAGAGAATATGACCAACCGCCGCTGCCGGCGGTAAGGTTTCGATCCGCATATATGCCTGCCTCTGGGTAGGGTGAGAACGAAGAGTTGCAGGGATTACGAAATTCAGTCTATACCTATGGTACCATATCAAGAGAGCATTGGACTGCCTCTGTGACAAGACTATGATCAAAACATCAACCATTCCCCGTGAACGAGGTCTTGGTTACGCCTTCGCCGGCGGACTGGCGATCACCTTGATTGCTACTCTGATCGGCGCTATGTTCGTCTACTGGTTTACCACCGTCCAACGCGGCCCAGCGCCGGCAGAACTCTTACCGGCTGATGTCCAACTGTACGCTAGCCTGTCACCAACCCTTAGCGACGTGCCTGAACAACCGCGGATCGAACGGGCGCTCAGCGAAGTGTTTGGCCTCACGATGCCAGCAGATGCAGCTGCCAACGTTGCCGCTGTGCTTGGCGTGAAGCTCGATAGCGATGTGATAACGTGGATCGGCAGCGATATTGCAGTCGTGGTACGTGACTTTACCCCGGTTACGAATGATGTGGCCACCGATTTGGTTGAAAATGGCGAGGTATTGGTCTTTCTGGCTTCGCGCAACGATCCGCTAGCTAAGATCTTTCTAGACAAATATCTGGAAGTGCGCCGGAACCGGGGTGAAACGTTTACCGAGCAACGGGCCGGCAATGCGACGATCTACATCGGCGAGATTGCCAGTCCGCTGCGGGCAGTAGGCTTGATCGAGCACTATATCGTCTTTTCTAACCGGCCAGAAGCGCTGCTTGATCTGGCAGCCGGCCCAGATCGACCAAACCGACTGGCCAGCCTGCCTACATTTCAGCAATTCCGCGAGACGATAGCGACCGTGCGTTCCGGCACGCTCTACACTGATGGTTCGCCCGCTGCCGAAGCGGCGCGGGCGGCGGTGCGAGCATGGTTGGTGAAGGTGTTGGGGGAAGGATCGGCTATTCACCGTCCTTCTCAATAATCTGTACTTTATTGCTCGCCGGCGGCGAGGTGGGGCGACGGTTCCAATTCAGCACCTGCCCGAGCAATGCCCACATTCGCTGCTCGACGGCATCCTCGCGGCCAATCAGCAGCAGGCTCACGCCGCCGAGCACCAAAATGCCCGGCCACACCAAATTGATCAGCGAGAGTAGCGCCAAGCCCACGCCCCACAACAAGGCTTGCACCGCTTCGTTGGTGCGGCCAAGGCTGCGTTGGCGGCGGTAGATGACGATGCCGCCGCCGGCCAGCAACGCGATCGGCACCAGCCACCACAACTTAAAGATCGCGACAATACCCATCGTCACTAAGAGCAGACCGATTAATCGCATCTGATCGCGCTGGAATGACATATTCTTCCTCCTTCAACGTTCGTACTCTGGTACTGCCGGTATGACGCCGATGCAGTCGCAAAAGTTGCACCGGTCTGTGGTACCATACAGAAAGCCGGTTCTTCTGCCATCCATCAGAGGTTCACTGATGACCACAGCACCCAGCGCCGAGCGCGTTCGCCAGTTTGGCACCACGATTTTTGCCGAAATCAGCGCCCTTGCCGTGCAGTGCGGCGCGGTCAATCTTGGGCAAGGCTTTCCTGATTTCGCCGGGCCGGAATGGATCAAGCAAGCAGCCGCTGAGGCAATTGCCGCCGATGCTAATCAGTATGCCCCTTATATTGGCATTCCTCGGTTACGAGAGGCGATTGCTGCCACGTGGCAGGCCCACGGCTGGCGTGCGATCGATCCGCAGAACGAAGTGACCGTCACCAGCGGCGCGACTGAGGCACTCTTCGCGGCAGTGCAGGCGTTGGTTAACCCCGGCGATGAGGTCATTCTGTTCGAGCCGTTTTACGATGCGTATCTGCCTGATGTGACTATGGCCGGCGGCGTGCCGCGCTTCGTCCGCCTCCATCCGCCGGTAGAAGGCCAAACAGGGTGGTGGTTTGATCCGGCGGAATTGCGCGCCGCCTTTTCAGCACGCACGCGCTTGGTGATGCTGAACACGCCCCACAACCCGACTGGCAAGGTCTTTCGACGGGCCGAACTCGAGCAGATCGCCGAGCTGTGCCAGACTTACGATGTGGTAGTGGTATCGGATGAGGTCTATGATCAGTTGGTCTTCGCTGGCGCTGAACACATTCCTATCGCGACCCTGTCGGGAATGTGGGAGCGCACCTTGACGATTAACAGTATCGGCAAGACGTTTAGTCTCACCGGCTGGAAGATCGGGTACGCAGTTGGCCCGGCCCACCTCAACGCCGCGCTGCGCGCGGCTCACCAATGGATCACCTTCGCCACCGCCACCCCGTTGCAATTTGCGGCGGCGGCGGCGCTTGAAGAGGCGCTGCGCAACGGCTATTACGCCCAGTTTCGCGCTGAGTATACCGCTCGTTACCGGCTCTTGGCTGAAATACTAGCAAGTGTTGATTTGCCGGTATTGCCAACCGAAGGCAGTTACTTCTTAATGGCCGATATCTCATCAACCGGCTTTGATCATGATGTCGCCTTCTGCCGCTTTCTTACCCAAGAAGTCGGCGTCGCCGCTATCCCGCCCTCGGCCTTCTATGCCCGCCAGCACGATTTGCCGTTGCTAGCCCGGTTTTGCTTCGCCAAACGCGACGAGACTCTCCGCGCTGCTCAGCAACGGCTACTGGCGTGGCGACAACGCCAAACCACAAAGAATGGGTAACTCCTTAGTAGTTTGAGGATCACGCTCCATACTTGGCGCTCACGAGAAAGCGAGTCATAACCATGGAAACCCGTTTGCACGAACTCCGCACCCGTTTGCAGGAAATTGACGATATCAACAGCGCAGCCGCCGTGCTCAATTGGGATCAGAGCACCTATATGCCGCCCGGCGGCGCTGCCGCGCGCGCCCGCCAACTGGCCACCCTCTCACGGTTGGCCCACGTGCGCAGCACCGATCCTGAATTGGGCCGGTTGTTGGCTGACCTGATGCCCTACAGCGAACAGTTGCCCTATGACCATCCCGATGCGGCGCTGATCCGGGTGGCGCAACGCAATTACGAGCGCATGACCCGGATTCCGGTTGATCTTGCGAGCGACATTGCAGCACATACAGCGGCTAGCTACCATGCATGGACGCAAGCCCGTCCGGCGAATGATTTCACCACCATGTTACCGTATCTCGAACGCACGCTCGAACTAAGCCGGCGAGTGGCCGACTGCTTCCCCGGCTACGACCATCCCGCCGATCCACTGATTGACGTTAGCGACTATGGCATGCGCACCACCGTGATTCGCGACCTCTTTGCCCGCCTACGCGCCGGCCTCACCCCGATCATCCGGGCAATTGTCGCCCAACCGCCAATTGACGACTCATGCCTGCGCAAATACTACCCGCGCAATGATCAACTGGCCTTTGGTGAGCAGATCATTCGCCAATTCGGGTATGACTTCGAGCGCGGACGGCAAGACCTCACCCACCATCCGTTTGCGACCAAGTTTTCGGTCGGCGATGTGCGCATCACGACCCGCATTAATGAGCATGATTTAGGCGATGGTTTGTTCAGTACCCTGCACGAATCAGGCCACGCTATGTACGAACAAGGTGTTGATCCGGCGTTCGAGGGCACGCCTCTCTGCGGTGGCGTGTCAGCGGGAGTGCATGAAAGCCAATCGCGGCTGTGGGAAAATCTGATCGGCCGCTCACGGCCATTCTGGGAGCATTTCTACCCCGAATTACAACAGACGTTTCCCCAGCAACTGGGCAACGTCCCGCTCGACGAATTCTATCGCGCAATCAACCGGGTACAACCGTCGCTTATCCGCACCGATGCTGATGAAGTGACGTATAACCTGCACGTGATGATCCGGTTTGATCTGGAATTGGCCCTGCTAGAGGGCAACCTGAAGCTGCGCGACCTACCGGAAGCATGGAATGCGCGCTACGCCGAGGATTTAGGGGTGACGGTGCCCGACTATCGCGATGGCGTGCTGCAAGACGTGCATTGGTTTGGCGGTCTGATCGGCGGCGCGTTCCAAGGTTATACGCTAGGGAATATCCTTAGTGCGCAGTTCCTTGCTGCCGCTCGTGCAGCCCATCCCGAAATTGATGATGAGATTGGGCGGGGTGAATTCGCTAGCCTACACGGCTGGCTGCGCGAGCATATCTATCGCCACGGCAGCGTGTATACGCCCAATGAACTGATCGAGCGCGCGACCGGTAAGCCGATGGAGATTGAGCCGTATCTGACCTATCTGCGCCAGAAGTACGCGGCGATCTACGGAATCGCGTTGTAGGGGTGACGCTAATGATGCCCTCTCCCCCCGCACGACAGGAGAGGGTGTACCGCTCCCTCTCGGAGTGATGGAATCGCACCTTTGTGCAAGATTGCTTCACCTCGCTCCGCTCGTAATGACGGGCGACCGCTGCGCCCTGCGCGCCTTGACGTGAAAACCTCTGCGTCTTTCCTCACATGGTGGCTTGGCGTTGATTCCCTCTCCCCCTCCGCACGACAGGAGAGGGGACACCGCTAGATGGCGGGCAAGGCAGGGCAGAAGGGGAACGCCCTCGCCTCCCGCGCGGAGTGATGGAGTTGCGCCTTTGTACGAGACTGCTTCGCCTCGCTCCGCTCGGCTCGCAATGACAGCAGGGCCGGGCATTACGAGGCGCGGGGGGATGCCAATCAACGAATAGTATACGCGCTTATGAGGCTCATCTCGCCGAGACGTTGGCGCTGCGATTGAAAACCGGCTTGGGCACGCTCGATAAACGCGCGTGCCTCTTGAAAGCGAAGCGCGGCACGATTGGCGTTCGCCACATCGTAAGTGCTGTAGAAGTCGAGGATGGCATCGAGACCGGCCAACTCTAGCTCAAGCCCCTGCCGATAATCTTCGTGAGCCGGCATCAGCACTCCCGGCGCACGCAGTTCACCAAGATTAGCCAGCGCCTGCGCTACTGTCGCTCGCAGCCGTTGGGTCGCCGCCACATGGTTGATCGACGCGCCACCGGGCTGGCTCGTCTCTTGCCGATAGGCAGCCGAAGCAGTGCGCAGATCGGTGCGGATCGCATCAATCGCGGTAAGATACGAAACGGTGAGGCTCTCGACGACGGCGAGCGGCTCGGCTTCCAGCGCCGGAATGGGGGTCGGAGTCGCAAGTGGCGCTGCCAGAGCAGTTTCGACGGTAAAGGCTGGTTCTTGCTCGGCAGCCAGCGCCGCAAGCGCGCGCTCGCGGGCAACGCTCACACTCTGATGCAAGATGAGCGCCACCGCCAACAACACAATCGGCAACACCCACAACACTATCCGCACCCGCGACGTTTCGCGGCGCTGCCAACGCCAATGAACCCACCAATCGCGGCTTTGCGCGGTTGGTGTGGGTGGAGAAGCAGGTGCGGCATCGGCGGCTGGTTCCGGCGTCGATGCCGGCGGCGCGAGGTCGGCAATTGGACGCGCAGTCGTCGTGCCTTGCCGTTCGAGATAGGCCAGACCACGACGAGCGTGGGGATTATTGGGGTTAATGCGCAAGACGGCTCGCAAACAAAAAGCGCGCTGCGCTGGATCGTCAACCACGCCGCTCAACCACAGCCATGCCCGTTCATCGCGGGGATCGAGCTTGAGCGCACGCGCTAGCAAGCCGGCAGCAACCCGGCGCTGCCCGCCGCGCGCCGCCGCAATGCCACGCTCGACCAAATCACGCGCCTCGGTTGGATTGGCTCGGACACCGGGTTCGCCTGCGGTGGTGGTCATGATGTAGTCCAATGTATCTAATTTGGAACGCACGGATGTGCGCCGCTACGATTGACGGTTACGCTGATCACCAGAGGGCGTACCGCCGGGGGAGGCGCACTGCCGAGATGCACTGCTGGGGCGCACTACCGTGCGCCCCTACTAGTGTTCCGGTAATAAGGCGTTTAATGCCCGTTGAATCAACGTTGAATCCTGCACTAAACTAGCGCGTACCGTCTGCCAATATTCTGGCCGTTCGTACCCCAACTGCCAAATCGCAATACCCGCCAAATCAAGCTTCTGCACCGTCGCGATCTTATCGGCGAGACCGGTATCAGTCATAAACCAAACGGTGCGCGTACCGGCGCTAGTGCGATAAGTAAAAGTGCTCTCACCGACCCGTCCGCGAGCGTTGCGTTCGATAAAGCTCACTGTCGGTTGATACTCGTTGATGATCTCTTCGATAATCTTCCAAGGCCGAGCGGTAGCATTGCCGTCTGGCGGCCAATCGTAGCCGTAGAAGTGAACGCCGATCAGTACCTTAGCCGGATCAACGACCTCACGAGCATAATTGGCGACGGCTTCAATCCAGTACGCTGGAGCAACCGGCCCCGGTCCTGACCCACGCCAGTGGTAATCGTACGTCATAATCCGCAATTGATCAACATGCGGCCCGATCGCACGCCAATCTTGAAACGCACCTAAACCGCCATCATCACGATCTTTGGCATGGACAGCGACAGTCAAGAGCCTGTCGTGAGCGTGCAATGCCGCAGCAAGATCAACGATAAACGCGGTAAAATCGTCGCGCAGCGAAGGCGCGAGCGATTCATAATCAATATCAATTCCATCGTAACCGCGTGCCAAGACCTCATCGACAATATTTTGGATGTGGCGCGCGCGTAATTGCGGATTGGTCAACACTGGCACCACCGCGCCGGGGTTGCCAACATTATGAATTGAGGGGATGATACGCACGTTGTTTCCATGTGCAATCCCCACCAGATCATCATCGCGCCGGCCATAGAGCCGTCCGCTCGCATCGGTGGTATACCAAAAGGGACTAATGTCATCGATAATATCGACATTGGCGAAAAACGACTCGCGTGCATCGCCGGCAAAATTCGGCGGCAGCCAGACCGCGATATATCGCCCGCTCTTGGGATGATACCCAACCGTCTCTGGTTGGGGCGGAGCGGTAGTTGGCAGCGGCGTCGGCGGCACCGGCGTCGGCAACACCAGCAATGGCGCAGCGGTGGCAGTAGGAATCACCGCAACGGTTGGCGTTGGAGCATTCGCCGAGAGCGCAATGAGCGCGCTTGACATCTGCACGGTCTGCCAGAGTAAGAAACCAGCAATCGCCAACGCGCCAACATACATCATTCCGGTGATCATCGTACTGATCCGCACGCGCTACCTCTTGAACGACAACCGATACTCGCTTAATACGCGCCCAACTCGCGTAACCGCTCATCGCTAATCCCGAAATGGTGGGCGATTTCGTGCAAGACAGTGCGCCGCACCTGCTCGCGCAGTGCCGCTGTGGTGCGAAAATCGCGTTCGAGCGGCTCTTGGAAGATGGTAATCATCGCTGACGCATTATACTCATCGGTGAGCGGTACCCCTTCGTAGAGGCCATAAATCGTCTGCCATGGCTTCAACCCAAGTGCGCGCCGTTGGTCACGGCTTGGACGTGGCGCAATCACCACTTCGACCGTTTCGAGATGGCGCGCAAAAGCAGGGGGTAAACTCGCGATGACTTCAGCAACCAAATTAGCAAAGTCAGGCTTTTCCATTGCGTTTGCTATCAAGTATAATGTAGAGCCACAGCTTCATTATACTGGCCGCAGTTAAATGGCGTCAAGCATTTTGCCGGTTTTCACAAAGCCAAAAACGCATCTTAGTCTGATCGAGCGAGCGAAAAATCGGCAACACTTATCATGAGAGTTACTCTAACAGCTCGTTTTTACACATTCCCGCAACAGAAGAGGTAAGGATCATCCTCATGCAAGACATGCAAATCGCATTTCTCAAGCGCCTCCTAAGCGCGCCGGGGCCATCGGGCGACGAAGATCGGGCGGCACGAGTGTGGCGGGCTGAGGCACGCACTTTCGCCGATCAAGTGTACAGTGATGTGCTCGGCAACAGCTTTGCCGTCCTTGAAGGCAGCGGGCCGCGCATTCTGCTGGCTGGCCACATTGACGAAATTGGCGTCATGATCAGCCATATTGATGAGAATGGCTTTCTCTACTTCAGCCCCATTGGCGGTTGGGATGCACAGGTGCTGATCGGGCAACGCGTGCGCTTGCTAGGCCGACGCGGCGAAGTGCTCGGCGTCGTCGGCAAAAAGCCAATTCATTTGCTGAAACCAGAGGAGCGCACTCAAGTAACCAAGATCGAGCAGATGTGGATTGATATTGGCGCGTCGAGCCGCGCCGAAGCGACCGAATTGGTGCAGGTCGGCGACGTGGGCGTAATTGATGCACCAGTGTACGAATTGCGCGGCGGGCGAATTGTGAGCCGCTCGATCGACAACCGGATCGGGGCGTTTACTGTGCTCGAAGCGTTGCGCTTGCTCAGCCAAAACCGCCCGGCAGCCTGCGTCGCCGCCGTGGCGACCACGCAGGAAGAGATTACCTTCGGCGGCGCAACCACTGCCGCGTTCAGCTTTGACCCGCAAGTCGCGCTTGTGGTTGATGTCACCTTCGCTACCGACCATCCCGACGCCGATCAGCGCCAGTGGAATACGGTGAAGCTTGGCGGCGGGCCGGTGCTTTCGCGCGGTTCGGCCAACAGTGGCCGCGTCTTCCGCCGGCTGGTCGAATTGGCCGAACGCGAGTCGATCCCGTACACCGTCCAAATTGCGCCACGCTACACCGGCACTGACGCTGACGCGATCCATCACGTGCGCGGCGGCATCGCCAGCGCAGTGATCTCGATCCCTAATCGCTATATGCACTCACCCAACGAGATGATCGAGATCAGCGATGTGGCGCATGCAGTCAAATTGATCGCCGCGTTTGTTCATTCGGTGGCGAGCGTCACAGAATTCATTCCCACCGATGAATAATCTTATTCCGCAACCACCATCGCATCGTGGTACAATAGGCATTGTCGCGCCGCCGCTGTCGCGACCGGCCAGTGCTGGCCGCCCTTACTCATCGGAGAGGGGTCAACATCATGGTGATGACTGACGTAGCACATACTGCTGCGCCCTCTGAGGGCGCCGATCTGCTGAGCACCGTCCAGCAACAATTTGACGAAGCCGCCGATCTGCTCGATCTGCCGGCCCGCCTCCGTGGTATCTTGCGCGCCCCTCAGCGCGAACTGACCGTCAACTTTCCCGTCAAACGCGATGATGGCCGTATCGAAGTATTCCAAGGGTTCCGCGTCCAACACAATCTGGCCCGCGGCCCAACGAAGGGCGGCATCCGGTACCATCCGGCAGTCACGCTTGACGAGACGCGCGCATTGGCGATGTTAATGACGTGGAAGTGCGCATTAGCCGGCCTACCCTACGGCGGCGCCAAAGGCGCGGTAATTGTCGATCCCAAACAGCTCTCGCTTGGCGAGATCGAGCGGCTAACCCGCCGTTTCGCCACCGAAATCAGCGTCGTCATCGGCCCTGAGCGCGACATTCCCGCGCCTGACATTGGCACCAATCCACAGGTGATGGCGTGGATTATGGACACCATTTCGATGCATCAGGGCCATACTGTGCCAGCAGTCGTCACCGGCAAGCCGATCAACATTGGCGGCTCGGAAGGCCGACTTGAGGCGACCGGACGTGGGTTGACGTATGTACTCACGACCGCATCACAGCATCTTGGCTTGACGATTCCAGAGATCCGGCTCGCTATTCAGGGGTGTGGCAACGTTGGCTCAACCGTGGCGCGGGAAGCCGTCGCGTTAGGTATGAAAGTCGTCGCCTTGAGCGATAGCCGTGGCGGAGTCTACAATCCGCACGGCCTCGACGTCGAAGCAGTGCTGGCACACAAAGCGCTCACCGGCAGCGTGGCCGGCGCAGCGAACGCCGACTCGTTGACCAACGAGGAGTTGCTTGAAATTGAGTGTGATGTGCTGGTACCAGCGGCGTTGAGCGGTGTGATTACGACCCAAAACGCCAGCCGTATCAAAGCGCAGATCATCGCCGAAGCGGCGAATGGCCCGACCACTAAAGCCGCCGATGCCATTTTGTACGACCGCGGCTGCCTCGCGATACCCGACATTCTGGCCAACGCCGGTGGTGTCACGGTTAGCTACTTCGAGTGGGTGCAAGGATTGCAAGAGTTCTTCTGGAGCGAACGCGAGGTCAATGCCCAGTTGCGCCGGGTCATGACCAACGCCTTGCAGCAGGTGTTGCGCGTCTCGGCAGAGCGGCAAGTTGATTTGCGTACCGCCGCCTACATGCTGGCGATCCAGCGGGTGGGTGACGCGGTGACCACGCGCGGGATCTATCCGTAGCGCCATCAGGCCGCACACAGGTGTGGCCGGTAAACGACAGCCTACGATGCGCCATGACTCAGTGGCATATCGTTCTAGCTTGATAAGAGCGATCGCTTGGGAGTGCGGCAGTTTGACTGCCGCACTCTATATAGTATGATTGGATACAGGAGTAAGCATCACCGTAAAGAGTAGAGTTTCTATGGATGACCTCGATGCCATGATTGACAGCCTGATACCGCACCGCACTAGTGGCCGACGCTTCATAACCGGCTTGCTGCTGGGACTGATCGGCGGCGGCGCTGCAGCGGCCCTATTGATGCCCCGTAGCGGGCCGGCGCTCCGCGCATGGTTGGCCGAACGCGCCCAAGCGTGGCTGGGACAGGCTCGCAACACACTGACCGGCGAGCAACCCTTATGATGTGAACGCGCGACCCTGACTGCCAGCCTCATCATTTTTGCAAAACTCAAACATTTCACCAACACCCGCCTCATGCAAGAGAGTGGTATACTGAGCACAGCAGCGGACAAGTACCGCATCTCAACGTTCAAAGGAGGTGCCTATGCCATTCTTCTTCGATCCAACCTATCTGCTCTTTGCGGTGCCAGCGATGCTCTTCGCCCTCTGGGCCCAATTTCAGGTCCAGTCGGCCTTTAATAAATGGTCGCAGGTCGCCAACATGCGGCGGCTGAATGGCTTTGATGTTGCGCGTATCTTGATGCGGAATGAAGGCCTTGATCATGTCGGCGTTGAAACCATTCCCGGCATGTTGACCGACCACTACGATCCTGCGAGCAAGGTCATTCGCCTCTCGGAAGGATCGGTGCAACCGTCGGTAGCCGCTATGGCGATCGTTGCCCACGAGTTGGGTCACGCCGCGCAAGACAAAGAAGGCTATGCGTGGTTGCGCGTGCGATCGGGCATCGTTGGGTTCGCCAACATCGGCTCGCAACTCGGCACATGGCTGTTCTTTATCGGTATGTTGCTCGGCGCCGGCGGCGGCAGCCAGTTCGGTTTCCAACTAGCGGTCGTTGGCGTGATCTTATTTAGTGCAGCGGTTGCCTTTACACTGGTGACGCTGCCGGTTGAATTCAACGCCAGCGCACGCGCGCGCGAAATGCTCCAGCGCGCCGGGTTGGTGACGGTGCAAGAGGCGGCAGGGGTGAATGCCGTGCTCAACGCGGCAGCGCTGACCTATGTGGCGGCGGCAGCGCAAGCGATCGCGCAGTTGCTTTACTTCGTGACGATTTTGATGCGACGGAGGGATTAACGCATGACAGAGGAAGAACTGCGCCGAAAGTTGGTGCATGGCTTGATCAGCCTTGTGTTGAGTTTGGTAGCCGCGTGGTTAGCGACCTATTTGACGAACAAGATTTTAGGCGAGCCATCAAAACCGGAGTCGCAGACGGCGTAGAGGCATTGTAGGGGGAGAGCCTTGCTCTGCCCCTATGATGCTCTTTTTTTGATGTTTGTATGATAAATACCAACCCCATCATTATCGGCGTCGCCGGCGGCAGCGCCAGCGGCAAAACGAGTGTTGCACAGGCGATTTTGCAACGAGTCGGCGCCGACCGCATTGCTCACATCGATCACGATCGTTACTACAAAGACCTTAGCCATCTGCCACTCGCCGAACGGGCTAAATTCAATTTTGATCATCCTAATGCGCTCGACAATGATCTGTTAGTTGCCCATCTCGATGCCCTGTGCACTGGACAAGCGATCGATCTGCCGACCTATGACTATGCCACCTATGTACGCCTGCCGCAAACCGAGCGGATCGAACCGCGTCCAGTTATCTTGGTCGAAGGCATCTTAATCTTTTACGAACCGGTGTTGCGCCGCCGGATGCATATCAAACTGTTTGTCGATACTGACTCCGACCTTCGCTTCATCCGCCGGCTGCGCCGGGATATTGCCGAGCGCGGACGTTCGGTTGATTCGGTGATTGAGCAATATCTGGCGACGGTACGCCCAATGCATCTCGAGTTTGTCGAACCGACGAAGCGGTACGCCGATGTGATTTTCCCCGGTGGCGGACGCAATCCGATCGCAATTGATATGGTCGTGGCGCGGATCGAAGCTGCCTTGCAAGCAAATGCTTGACGCAATTTGCAACCAAGCGCAAACTACATACGAGAGCAATTCGATCATCCTAGCGCCGGTTACGAGCCACTATGCCGTTGAGCCTGCTGTCTGAAAGCGATGAGCTGCCACTAAGCTGGACGCGCGCCGCCCTTGCTACACCGCGCGTCCAACGGGTGCGGTTGCCGTTGTCTGGCTTTACGTGGCTGGCTTACGCCACTGTGCCGGCGAACGGCCATTTCAGCACCCTTCACCATGAGCACGGCCAGCATGCCCGCCTACTGTTGCGCGGCTGCCCGGCAGGGTTAGCGCAACGGTTGGCCCGCGCCGGCTGGGAAACAGTGCGGGTTGGCATAGAAGGCGTGATCGATCTCGCTGGCGAGAGCTTGCAGCGGCGCTCTGTGCGCAAAATGGCGCGCGCCGCCGCCCGCTTTGGCAGCGTCCATGAAATCCCGTGGAGCCCAACCGCTGTTGCCCGGTTGCGCTGGCTGGCCCGCGAAGCGCGTCACGGCCAGCGTCCGCAGCTTCGCTATCTCTTTCGCACAACGTTTGAACCGGAAACGCGCCTGTTTGTCTTCATCGACCACGATGGGCACTGGCAAGGCGCGGTATTGCTTACCCAGCCCTCTCCCACTGCCGCGGTCACCGAATTGATGCTACGCCGGCCACACGCGCCATCGGGGGTCATGGAAGCAATCTTTGCCACAGCCGGCCATCAACTTCGCAGCGAAGGCTGCCAGACTCTCAGTCTCAATGAAGCGCCCTTCCGCCATCTTGAGACCAATTTGCGCCCGCTCGAATGGCTCATTACACTCGCCGGCAGGCAAATGGCCGCCGTGTATGATGCTGATGGCCTGTACCGATTTAAAGCTAAGTTTGCGCCTCACTGGCGCCCCGTCTACCTTTGCGCCCGGCCACGCCTGCCGTTGTTGGCGCTCGTTGATCTCTTTACCGTATCGGGATGCTTGGAGCTAGCTGCCAGCGGTCTCAATCGCCGGCAGGCGGCGTAGCGCGACTACTGTGGTGGCGCTGGCGTAAGAGCCGCTCATACTCGCGCAAGCGCCCTAGTTGCCGGCGATTAGGGCGAATAATGGGGCGCGCGATGCGCAATGTTGCCAGCGCTGCGCGATGCTCTAGCCCATGGCGCGCCATCAGATAGGCTGCCGCCATCAGCGGCGCCCGGCCTACGCCTGCATGGCAATGGACGAAGACCGGCAGACCATCGCCAATGGCATGGGCTATAAAATGCACCCCTTCATCGAGTTGCTCAATGGTTGGCGGATGAAAATCCGGCACTAAGAGGCGCAAACTGCGCGTGGGCAACGGCCCTCTAAACACGTCAGCCCGTTCGGCTTGCAACGAAAGGACTGCGCGTACCCCTAGCGCGTAAATTGCCGGCCACTGCTGCGGATGAAATTGCCCGCCGACAAACAGCATCGGCGTAATCGGGGTAATGTTCAGGCCAAAGAATCGTTGCCACTGCGTGGAAAAATACTGGCGCACCCGGTTGATCATTACGCTTCTCTGGTACAATACAATTTCAGACCTCTATGTGTATGGTAGCACAAGTATGTGGCCGTTTCGCAAACCAGTTGATCTCAGCGCAGCGATTGTCCGGCCAAGCCAGCCGGCCGACGTCACAGCGGTCAGCCATCTCTTCAACGCCGCCAGCCGCCGCTTTTCCGCCGCCGCCGGCAGCGAACTTTACAACGCGGTGGAAGAAGGGCGAGCAGTTGTCATGCAGCTTGAACGCGAGGTGTTGGCGGCGGCAATGCTTGGCCGACCTATTCATCATATTGCCTGGCTGCGTGCATTCGCAGTGAGCGAACGGCTCCAACCTCGCGAAGCATTAGCGCGAGTCGCGCCTGCACTCGAACAGCTCGCTCGCAAACAGGCAATTACCTCCCTCTATTATGCCGGCGATGATCAGTCGGATCAGTGGCTGTGCCCGCTGCTAGAGCAAGCCGGTTACTACCATCAAACGGATGTCGTCGTCTATGAAAAACGCGACTGGGAAATTCCCGCCCATGGCAATAGCGATGTGCAAGTTCGCCCTGTCCAAGCCGTTGATCTAGCCGAAGTGCTGCAACTCGACGTGCGTTGCTTTGAACCGCAATGGGTCAAAGACGAAAGCATTCTCGCGCCGGCCATCGCCGATGGGTCGTTTTTCGTGGTAGCTGAACTCAACGGCCAGATCGCGGGATACAGTTATGCCACCAGCCATTTTGGCGGCCGATTGGTACACTTGGTGCGGATCGCGGTCGATCCTAATGTGCGCGGACGCGGCATCGGTGTACGATTACTGGCCGAATTCGTCGCCTACGCGGCTGAAACCGGCGCCGGGTTGCTCACTCTCAACACACAAGCGTACAACCACCATGCCCAGCGGCTGTATCGCTGGTTTGGCTTTACGCCTACCGGTGAACGCCAGCCGGTGCTATGCCGCTGGTTGTAGAGAGGGAGAACCGTGCCACCGAAAACCGATCCGCGCGACTGGAATCGGCTGTTTGAACGCCGCCAACGCCGGCGTGGCCCGCTCAGCGCTCTCATTGCAGCGCTTGTGATTGGGATGATCATCGTTGGTCTGATCGGGATCACGCCCTTTATCAGCGACCAACTGGAAACGAACCGAGCCATTGCCCGCCAAACCCAAATCGCGCTGCAAACTCGTGAGGCGCGGGCAACCGCTCAGCAAGCAGCCACACAGAGCGCCATCCCAGCGGTTACAGCAACGCCAGCGCCAACGGCAACCGCAACACCTACACCGACGCCAGAGTCGATCATTGGTCGCGCGCGCGTCATTAACGGCGGCAATATCCGGCGTGAACCGCGCGTTGCCGCTGAAACGGTGATAGGGCAAGTGTGTGTGGGAGATCGGGTGGTGTTGCTAGAAGAGCAGGTGACCAACGGCGCCAACCGTTGGTACCGGTTGCGCGTGGTAGAAACCGTAGGCAACTGCGTTCTCGAACGGGTGAGCGCCGGCACAGAGGGGTGGGTGAATGCCTTGCTGCTAAGCGTGCCCGAACCGTAGGAACTGACAATAGATTACCGCGCACTGGCTGCTGCCTGCTCGTACACTGCCAGCGTTGCTTGCGCCGTCGCGCGCCATGAGAATAGCGCCGCCCGGCGCAACCCGCGCTGGCGCAGCAATTCACGCAGATCGCGCGAGCGGAGTACGCGCAAAATACCCTCGGCGATCTCGTGCATACTGTGCGGATCAACCGTTAGTGCAGCTTCATCAACCACCTCTGGTAAGCTGCCGGCGTAAGCGCAAACCACCGGGACGCCGCACGCCATAGCTTCAAGCGGCGGCAAGCCAAAGCCTTCATACGACGAGGGAAACACAAACAACAAGGCCCCGCTGTAGAGTGCTGGCAGATCGGCTTCGGCAACATTCGCCAACCCTGTGACCCGGTCGCTTAAGCCGCGTTCAGCGGCAATCGCCATTGGCAGCGGATAGCGCCGGTCAAATTTGCCGGCAATCACCAGCACTGCATCGGCAAATGCCGCCGGCAACTCAGGCAGGACCCGTTCCCATGCGCGCACAAGGCGATCAATATTCTTGTGCGGCTTGTTCGAGCCGACGTACAACACATAGTGACGCGGCAAAGCGTAGCGCATCCGCACCTCGGTAATCTCATCAACCGGCTGCGGAGCAAAAACCGGCGCTGCGGCCAGTGGCGTCACTGCGATCTGGTCGCGCGGAATGCGGAGATGAAAGGCCAAATCATCACGCGAAACCGTCGAGATGGTAATCAGCTTGCGCGCACTCTGGGCAGCGAGCCGCAATGACCAGCGGTAGAAACGCCGCCCACGTGAGCTCAGCGTGTGCGGGTAGCGCAACGGCAAGACATCATAGATAGTTACCACCGAGGGGCAGGGCAGCAGATACGGTTTGACAATGTAGGGCGAATGCAAGAGATCGAGACGCAACCGGCGCGCCAACAACGGTATCTCAAGCTGCTGACCCAGCGCAAAAGGGCCGCTCCGCACGGTGATGTATTCGGTGACAGCATTGGATAGCGGCGGTAATGCTTGCCCGGCATTGACCAACACCAACAACCGATGAGGCGCACAATGTTCGCTTAAAGCTGGCAAGAGCGCGGTGATATAACGGCCAATGCCGGGGAAGTGGTCGCTGGCATAGCGAGCATCAAAACCGATGCGAAGCGGGGACATAGAAATAGAAACAAAGTGTGATCAGGCTATTAGGGCTGGTTTGAAACCCACCCTAACACCTGACCTTACACCCATCCCCCTAGATCCCTTCAGCCAGCAACGACGCGATATAGGTTAACGTCGCGCGACGACCTTGAGGATGCAAGCGCCGCCACAGATTGAGCAGGCGCTGCTCGGTGTACGCATTAATCACTGCCTCGTCGGTCATCGTATCAACCACCGGCGTGGCCACCGCATTGGCCGGCGCAGAAGCCGGCGCAGAGTTAACTGCTGCCGAAGAGGCAGCGCTCACCGGCTCATGGCTCGGCGCCGGCGGCAACACAACGCCACGCTGGCTCAATTCAGTCGCAATGATAAGTCGAGCCACTTCCAGCGAATCAGCGCCCAACACTTCGGCGAGTTTCATCGCGTTATCGGGGTCGGGCGTGGTTTGGCCGTTGATATAGTTTTTCATCGCACTGTCGCTGATCTTGGTAGCGGTACAGAGGCTCGCGCGCGTGAACCGGCCTTGTATCTGCTCTTTCAACCACGCACCGAAGGTTTGCCCGGCGTAAGGCAATAATTCAGAACGTTCACGGACTTCACTAGCGGGCATATTCAAGACTTCCGCCATTTGCTCAACGGTTTTGCTACGCATCCGTGAACGTGCGCCTGCTTCAAACAGGTATGAGCGTAAAGTAGCCACACTGAGACCCAACATCCTAGCAAAATCGACCAGCGATGTTCGCCGTTGCATCGCGGCATGGAATAAGAGCACCGAAAGCGGCGTCTTTTGATCGGACGTGCTCACCGGAGGCAATCCTTTCGTTATCAGCAGTTCTCATCCTATGATTACACAAGAAATTGTGAAAACCTCTTTAATTACACTCGCTATTGTAAGATTATAGTTGGATGTCGCTAAAATGTCAAGGTTTATGTTATGGTCATTTGATAATTTCTGACAAAAATATCAAAGTGACATGATTAGAGAAGTGTGTTACAATAGCAAGCAATTGACACCGGTTTCATAATTGCAGGACCGCTCATGACAACCCCAACCCCTAGTCGCTTTACGATCGACGACCTCTACGAGCTGGGATGGCTGGAAGACCCGCGCCTTAGCCCTGATGGACGTATGGCAGCAGCTATATGGGTTACTGTCGATCGGGTAAACAATGGCTATCGCCGCCAGATCGTGGTGGTTCCAACCGCTGGCGGGCCGCTGCGCCGGTTTACGCGCGGCAAGCAGGATCGCCAGCCGCGCTGGAGTCCCGATAGTAAGTGGTTGGCATTCGTCTCAGACCGCGACGATGAGCGGGGCCAGATTTACGTTATACCGGTTGATGGCGGCGAGGCCCGCCAAGTCACCAGTATGCCCAACGGCGCCAGCGATCCAGCGTGGAGCCCGGACGGACGATGGATCGCGTTCCTTTCATCAGTGAACGCCGAAGAGCAAGCACGAGAAGATAGCGGTGAACTGCCGCCGCCGCCGACTGATGCGTGGGAGGCCCGTCGCGCGCGTGAGCAGCGCCAGCACGACGAGGAGCTGCGCAATGATCCACGGGTGGTGACGAAGTTGCCGTACCGCAGCGGCACGACTTATTTCGATGATCGCCGGCGGCATATTTATGTGATTGAGATCGGCGACGAAGACACACCGGCTACTCCGCGCCGCCTGACGTCCGGCGATCTCCACTACAGCGCACCGGTCTGGATGCCCGCTGGCGATGCGCTCCTTAGCACTGCGACTCGCGACCCTGAAGCCGACTCGCTCTTTGCCTATTATGATGTGATGCGCATTCCGCTTGATGGATCGTTGCCGCAGGCGCTGACCAGCCCCGGCTTTTCGTACCTTGACCCACAACCCTCGCCCGATGGCAGCCAAATTGCCTTTTTGCGCCTGAATGAGGCACGACTGCTCGGTGAAGGCCGGCGGGTAGCGATCGTTCCCGCTGAGGGAGGCGAACCGCACGATCTCACCGCGCATACTGACCTGAATATAGCGCAATTCCACTGGCAACCTGACGGGCAAGGCGTGTTGTTTAGCGCCGGTTGGCGCGGCGATGCCCACGTCTACCAGATCGGGTTACCGGGCACGCCGACCTACCGCAATGGAATGACGCTGGTAGGCAGGCCGCGCATCGTCAGCGAATTTGATGTGGGGCGTGATGGCAGTATCGCATTTGTCGCCGGCAGCCCTGCCAATCCGTGCGATCTCTACTTCCGCAGCGCCGATGGTCACGAGCGCCGGTTGACGGCAATCAACGACCGGCTCCTCAGCCAACGGATCATCATGCCGATCGAGGAATTGCTCTACCTTGCGCCTGACGGCAGCGAAGTGCAAGGCTGGGTGCTGCACCCGCCCGATTTCGATCCGACCCACCGCTATCCATTGGCGGTCTATATCCACGGCGGGCCGCATGTGATGTGGGGGCCGGGCTTTCGTTCGATGTGGCACGAATGGCAAACAGCGGCGGCGCGGGGGTATGTGGTCTTCTTCTGCAACCCGCGCGGCAGCGAGGGTTACGGCGAACTCTGGCGAGATGCCATCCGCGGCAATTGGGGTGAAGCTGACGCACCTGATATTTTGGCCGGGATTGACACCCTCGTCGTTCGCGGCTCTATCGACCCCGACCGCATCGCCGTCACTGGCGGTTCGTATGGCGGCTATATGACGGCATGGCTAATCGGCCACGACGATCGCTTTGCCTGTGCCGTCGCTGCGCGCGGCGTCTACAATCTGCTGACCCAGCACAGTACCAGTGATGCGCACGAGCTGATCGAGATCGAGTTCGGTGGCTACCCATGGGAGCTGTATGAAGAATTGTGGGATCATTCCCCATTGGCGCATGCTCACAAGATTCAAACACCGCTGCTGCTCTTGCACAGCGAGCTCGACTACCGTGTGCCGATCAGCGAGGCTGAACAGCTCTTCGCCATCCTCCGCCGCCAAAAGAAGGTGGTGGAACTGGTGCGCTACCCGCGCGAAGGCCATGAACTGACCCGCAGCGGTGAACCGCGCCACCGCGCCGACCACATGCGGCGGACGTTGGAATGGTTTGACCGGTATTGCCGGCGGGAATCATAGATACCGGTCACGTTATGATCGTGGAGACGCACGTCGGTGCGGCTCTACCAACCGCCCCGCGCTCTCCTGTACAGGTATAGCAGCGCTGTGCCCTTTCCTCCATTTCTCATTTGACACAGCAATCATTTCCGCCGTATCATACCCTTAGTTTGTCTAACTAATTGTTTTGACCTATGGATCAAATCACCATCGCCAATGCCCAGCGCCTGATCCAATTGATCGACTGCATGCGGGCCAATCAACCGCGTAGTCCCCTCTTCCAGCAGCTCGGCGAGTGGGGATTGTCGATGTCGCATATGCGCTTGCTCGGTTTGTTAGCGCCTGATCGCGAGCTGTCGATGCGCGAATTAGCCGAGGCGCTCGGGATTACGCCACCGTCGTTGACCGCCCTCAGCCGCCGGCTGGTGCAGAACGGCTTGGTCGAACGCCGTCCGCATCCCGACGACAGCCGGATCACGCTGCTGGCCCTGAGCGAGGCCGGGTGCAAACTCCATCGCGATCTTGAAACGGAACGGCTAGGGCACATGGCGCGGTTGTTGGCCGGCTTAAGCCATGCCGAACAGCAGCTCTTTCTCGATTTGCTAGAGCGCGCGATGCGCACCTGACCCGACCAACGACTCGCCTCCTTCACCGAAAGTGAGAGGATTCAGCAACCATGCCAGCAGGAAACGTCTATGCAAGCTAATCGTGCCGCCCAACTACCGACCAATCGGCCCAATCCCGGCGCGCTGATCCGCGCCATTCGCTATCTCGGTAAGCAACGCCGCACCGTGATGATCGCCTACAGCGCGTTGGTGATCGCGACGCTGGCACAACTGGCCGTGCCGCAATTGGTGCAGAACATGATCGATGCGGTCACGCGCAGCATCACCGCTACCCGCATCCTCACCGAAGTGCCGGCGGCATTTCAGGCTGCCGCGGCCGCACAACTCGGCCTTACCATCGAGCAATTGCAGCGCGATGCCAACAACGCTGAAGGTTTGGTGATTAACGCGGCCTTGCTGATTTTAGTCTTCGCCGTGATGCGCGGCGTCTTTTCGTTTTTGCAATCGTTTATGGCTGAACAAACATCGCACGGGTTGGCCTTCGACCTGCGCAACGCAATCTTTAGCAAGATCCAGCGCATGTCGTTCAGCTTCTACGACCGCAACCAGACTGGGCAGCTCATGGTGCGTGCTACCGACGATGTCGAGCGGGTGCGCACCTTTGTTGCGCAGGGGTTGGTGTTGGTCGCCCAATCGTTTTTGCTCCTCACCGGCGCGCTGATCGTGCTCGCATTTACGAACTGGCAACTGACGCTAGTGATCTTGCCGATCCTGCCGATTGCACTGGCCGTCTTTGTCGTCTTTGGCCGCCTGAGCCAACCGTTGTTCGGGGAAGTACAGGCGCGACTGGCCCGGCTCAACACGATTTTGCAAGAGAATGTCGCCGGGATTAAGGTGGTCAAAGCGTTTACCCGCGAACCTTACGAAGAGCAACGGTTCGATCGAGCGGCAACGGCGCTGATGGAACAGCAGATCAAGGTCAACCGCATCTTCGCCTTTCTGTTCCCGGTGGTGTTTCTGATTGCCCAGCTCGGCCAAGCGGCGATCCTCTACTTTGGCGGCCAGCAGATCCTCAATGGCACGCTAGAGTTGGGCCAGTACCAGAAGTTTAGCCTCTATCTGGTGTACGTCTTCTTCCCGCTCGGCCAGCTCGGTTTTATCATCGCGCTGCTGGCGCAAGCCGGCGCGTCGGCGGCCCGCATTTTCGAGGTGCTCGATACCGAAAGCGAAATTGTCGAACGCCCGAATGCGATCGTCTTACCGCCCTTGCAAGGGCGGGTCGAGTTCCGCAATGTCACCTTCCGCTACTTCAACAGCAGCGCACCGGTGTTGCAAGATGTCAGCTTTGTAGTTGAACCGGGTCAAACTGTGGCTCTGCTCGGCGCCACTGGCAGCGGCAAAACTTCGATCATCAATCTGATCCCGCGCTTCTACGATGTGAGCGAGGGGGCAGTACTGATCGACGGCTACGATGTGCGCGAGGTGACGATTGACAGCCTGCGCAGCCAGATCGGGATTGTGTTGCAAGAGACGAACTTGTTTAGCGGCACGATTCGCGAAAATATCGCCTTTGGCCGCCCTGACGCCAGCGACGAAGAGGTGATCGCGGCGGCGAAAGCGGCGGCGGCGCACGACTTTATCATGAGTTTTCCCGACGGCTACCAGACACGGGTTGGCGAGCGGGGCACGACACTATCGGGTGGTCAGAAACAACGCATTGCTATTGCCCGCGCGCTGCTGCTCAATCCGCGCTTGCTCATCCTCGACGACAGCACCAGCAATGTGGATGTCGCGACTGAGGCACTGATCCAGCGCGCCCTTGATCGGCTCATGCGCGGGCGCACCAGCTTTGTGATTGCCCAGCGGATCAGTACGGTGCGCAATGCCGATCTGATCCTCGTGCTCGATAAAGGGCGTTTGGTCGCCAGCGGCACCCACGCCGATCTGCTAGAAAACAGCCCGATCTATGCCGAAATCTACGCTTCCCAGTTGATCGAAGACGCCCCCTTGCCGTCACCAAACGGCCAGCTTGGCGAAGGAGCATCCACGCTATGATGGGAGGATTTGGCGGCCCTAGCCGCATGCTCAATACCGAGGTGCAAAAGCCAAAGAATGTATTGGCGACGATCGCTCGCTTCTGGCCCTATTTCCGGCCCTATTGGTTTGCAGTAGCGCTAACGCTGATCTTTATCACGGCTAGCGCCCAGTTGCAGGTGATAGCACCTGAACTGATCGGGCAAGCGGTGGACTGTTACCTCTTCCCGCGCGCCGATGCCTGCTGGTACACGAACGTCAATCCCACCGCGACTATCACCGACCGGATGGGAGGGTTAGCCGGCTTAACCGGCTGGTTATTGGTACTCTTCATCGGCGGCGCTTTCCTGCAAGGGTTGGCCTTCTTTAGTATGAACTGGACTGGCCAGCGCGCTTTGCGCCAGATTCGCGAAGATGTCTTCGCTCATATCCACCGGCTCTCGCTTGGCTATTTCTCTCGCAACGAGGCCGGCAACGTTATGAGCCGCATCACCAGCGATACCGACACCATCCAGCAGACACTCAGCTTTGCCTTGTTGAGCGTTGTCAACGGCCTCTTGCAAATCGGGCTGACGATCAATGCGATGGTGCAGAGCAATCTACCCTACGCCCTGATCAGCCTGAGCGTCGTGCCGTTTATGATCCTCGCGACGTTTTACTTCTCAACCCAAGCCCGGCGCGCGTTTCGCACCAGCCGCCAGCAGATGGGGAACGTCAATGCCGGTCTGCAAGAGAGCATCGCCGGCGCGCGCGAGGTGCAGGCGTTCAACCGCGAAGCCGAGAGTATTGCCCAATTCGAACGAGCGAATGCCGCGAACCGTGATGCCAATATTCGCGCCGCCAGCTTCACCAGCGCGCTTAACCCGGTGCTGGAAGCGTTAGGCTATGTCGCGATCGCAATTGTGGTTGTGGTGGGTGCGCTCAGCGCACTGCGCAACACCCCCCTCTTCGGTACGGCAATCATCTCGCTCGGCACCATTTTTGCGTTTATCCAATATGTACAACGCTTTAACCAGCCCATCCAACAGATCGCTACCCTTTGGACAAACGTGCAGAACGCGATTGCCGGCGGCGAGCGCATTTTTGGCCTGCTCGACGTACAGCCCGATCTGGTTGATGCAGACAACGCCCGCCCGCTGCCTCCGATTAAAGGCCGGGTCGTATTCGATCACGTCTGGGCCGAATACAAACCGGGCCAGCCGGTATTGCGCGACGTGAGCTTCGTGGCTGAGCCGGGCCAGACGATTGCTATCGTTGGGCCAACCGGCGCCGGCAAGACGACGCTGGTCAACCTGATCCCGCGTTTCTACGACGTAAGCGCGGGCAGCGTCACGATTGACGGCTACGACGTGCGCGAGGTGACGTCCGCTAGCCTGCGTTCGCAGATCGGAATCGTGCTGCAAGACACCTTCCTGTTTGCCGATACCGTGCTGAACAACATCCGCTATGGCCGGCTCGAGGCCAGCGACGAGGAGGTCATCGCGGTGGCCAAACTGGTTGGCGCGCACGAATTCATCGAGCGGTTGCCCGACGGCTACCAGACGATGCTCGGCGAACGAGGTACTGGTCTCAGCCAAGGCCAACGCCAATTGATAGCGATTGCCCGCGCCGCACTGGCCAATCCACGCATCTTAATCCTCGACGAAGCGACCAGCAGCGTCGATACTCGTACCGAGCGGATCATCCAGCGCGCCTTTGACCAGATGCTGGTCGGACGCACAAGTTTCGTGATTGCCCACCGGCTCAGCACCATCCGCAACGCCGATCTGGTGCTAATGGTCAAAGACGGTCAGATTGTCGAGCGCGGCAGCCATTACGAGCTATTGGCCCAGCGCGGCGCGTATTACGAGCTGTACCGGCAGCAATTCACCGCTGGTGAAGGTGCAGACGTGGAACCGGCCCGGGTGGGGTAGAGTAGGAGTAGCAATCATCACGCGCCGCGCGCGGGTAGAGCAACGCTCTGTCCGCGCGCGGTGCAGCAATCTCCTGCGAGCACAGTAACAAGCCCTCAGCGTCCACTCTCGCCCAAGCAGAAGCGCCCTTGCAACGACAACAGGTCACCCCCAAGCAACAACAACCAGTTGACCACGACCGGCCGCATCGTACCCAACCAATCACCGGATCACAATCGGCAGATACCGATCGTAGGCAATCGGGAACCCGGCAATCAGTGGCAACCCTGTGCCACCAGCAGGCGCAGCCGTCACCCCTCCCACCCCGACAGGCCGATCAACGGTGAGATAACGGCGCAGAAAACGGCTCCACGCATCGGTTTGGCCGCGGTAGAGCAAGCGTTCAACGTAAAGCGGCTGGGATCCAAACAGCGAGTGGTGGGGGAAGAACTCAGCCAAACCGCCGCCGGGAGGCAACGTAGACACACCGGGGACGCCAGATGCTTGCCGGCGGGCGTTGATCACGAAGGGTGTCGAACCGCCAAGCACAGCCGTCAGCGCCGCATTTGCCGTCAGCACAGGGGCTAATGCGCTGGCTTGCAAAGCGGGAGCAGAGGCCAAAGCTGCTGTGAAATCACCGAGATCGAGGAAGGCATCTTCCGGCACATAATACCGGTCGCCGATCGTATCACGCATCATATCGGCCAAGCCATTGCCCGACGAGTCGTAGATAGTACTGGCCGCGCGCACCTCACCTAATGCTTGCTGGATGACAGTACCACGTTCATTCAACACCCGCGCAAGCTCGGCAGCTAGCGCATCACGTGCCGTTTGCACCGCACTGGCGTGCGCAAGATCGAACGCGGCCAGCGCATACTCGCGCAATACTCCATCGGCACGTGACGCCGCCGCATACAGCACCGGCACATCACTCGCCACCGCGCGCGGATCATTGCCATCGGTCGCGGCCAGCCGGTTCAACACCTGACGCAACCATGGCGTGCGCCAGATCTGGCCGGGTGGCGCGACCAGATAATCGGCGGCAGGGGCCAAGGCCAAGGCTGTGGTAAGATTAGCCGTCAACGGCGCTTGCATCAGCACAAGATTGATCCGTTTACCGCTCGCATTGGTAGCAGCAGTGAGCGCCGATCCCACATCAGCGATGCTCATCGCCAGTTGGTTGGCCGTCGTCTCATCGCTCCCAAACCCCAACGCCGGATGAGCCGGCCCCACCAGCACCAGCATCGTGCGACTGGCCGGGAACTTCTGTAAACCTTTCGCAACAAACTCGCGCAACGTCGCCGGGTCAGCGCTGTTGGGTTCGAGTTGCTGCCGGCAATCCACAGCACTTCCGCGCAGAGCACAGATCTCCCCGCCAGTGTTGCCATATCCATCGTAGAAGGTCACAATCGAGATATTCGGATAGGATGCCGCCAATGCCTTTAACCGCGCCAGCTCAAAGGCTGGCTGCGCCACCGCGCTCATCCGCGCTAGATCACCAAGCGCATTATCCGCAGCCACGTAGATCAGCACCGTCCAACTAGCCGGCGCTGCATCTGCCGGCCAGCCTTCATCGTTGGCCGGTTGGGTAGGTAACGTGCGTGGCGCCGGCAAGAAGGTAATCGTATGCTCAGCAAAGCTATAGCCATAGGCTGGATGGGCGGCGGTGCCGCGCGGATCACGCACGATGGCATACCAACGATACGGATAGCCGTAGCGAAGCCGGAATGTAGCAAAACTGGCTGGAACAAGGTCAAAAAAAGGCTCAGTCGCAGTCAAAACCGGGCTGCACAACTGGGAAGGCAAGCCCGTTTCGGACACGAGCAGCGCCGGATCATACAGACAAATCTGGTAGGTTTCACCCTCGATCCCACGTGGCTCAATTTCCAACCGCACCGGAGAGTCATCGGCCAACACCACTGTAGCATTGGGTGGTGGATCGACCAACCGCACGGTGCTCAGCTCAAGATCGAGATTGGACACTTCTTGCCCAGCAGTAAGGGTGGTAATGACCGGCCCAGCCAGCACCCCCAGCCGGCGATCATCACGGGCCGGAGCAAGTGGCTGATTGGCAAACCAAACTTGATAGGCAGCACCGGCAGGCAACGGCGGCACGCTGAACTGATAACGAAAGCCATCTTCCGCTGGCGTGACTTGAGCCGTTGCGACCACCTGCCGCCTGTTGCCATCGTAACGCAGCAGTAACACATGCGTATCGTTCAGAGCAGATGCTGTGCGATTGCGCTGCGTCACCCGCCCGCTGAGCGTTGCGACGGTGCGCGCACACACCTGTGCTTCAATGTTATCAAAGGAGATGTTAATCGCCGTGCCATCATTTACACCGCGCAACGTAATGACCAATTGCGCCGCGCCCTCCTTAGCTAATGGCGCAATATCCGTAGCAGCCCATGTAAAGCTGCGCCAAATACCGTCAGCCCTTCCACTCAGCGATAGATCGACGGCGAAAATGCGACCCGATGGAGTCGGGTCATTAGGCAAGTTCAGCGATAGCGTCACCGTATCGTTCGGCCCCAATGCGCCGGGTGGTATCCGGTACCGCAGCGAACCAATGATCTGCTCGGCAGTCGCCGGTACGGTGAAGGTTTGGCCAAAAGCATCGACATCAACACTGCCATCGCTATCGCCATCGTCATCTTCGATCAGGAAGATCGCTTGCGGCGGCGAAAAGACCTGTGCGACCTCGGTGGTAAAGTTCACCTGACTGCGTATCGCACGCCAAGGCGATTCTGATGGCCCAAGGCTGATCGCCGGATCGGCCAGCGCATCGGTGCAGAGCATCAAATTAGCCAGCTCAGGCGGTGGATCATAGACCGCCTCGATCTGCGGTGGGATGAGACCGATGAGGAATCCAACGCAGAGCAACAGCGCGATCAGGCGCTGCCTCACCGTCAAACGCTGCACTGAAGTCTGGTACAATAAAGCGACCATGCGCCACAACTCCGCTGGAGGCGATATGACCGAAGTCTCTCATCTTACCGTAAGTACCGCTCAAGCTGCATTGGCAGCCGGCGAGATCACAGCGGTAGAACTCACCGAAGCTTATCTCGCGCGGATCAACGCTACCGAACCACAGATTCGCGCCTTCCTGCATCTTACCCCCGACACCGCCCTTGCCGCGGCACGCGCTGCTGATGAACGGCGGCGAAAAGGCCAGCCACTCGGCCCGCTCGACGGCATCCCAATCGGGATCAAAGATGTCATCTGCACCAACGGCGTGCCGACAACTGCCGGTTCGCGCATCTTGGCCGGCTTTCGCCCACCCTACAACGCCACTGTCATCGAGCGGCTGCTTGCCGGCGGCGCAGTGCTGATCGGCAAACTCAACTGCGATGAGTTTGCTATGGGTTCCAGCACTGAAAACAGCGCTTACCAGATCACCACCAACCCGTGGGACACCAGCCGGGTGCCGGGTGGCAGTAGCGGCGGCAGCGCGGCGGCAGTCGCCGCCGGCCAAGTACCGGCCACGCTCGGTACCGACACCGGCGGCTCGATCCGGCAACCGGCGGCCTTGTGCGGTATCAGCGGCCTCAAACCGACGTATGGCCGGGTCAGCCGGTATGGTCTGATCGCCTACGGCTCATCGCTCGATCAGATCGGGCCAATGGCGTGGACAGTGACGGATCTGGCTATGATCATGAACGTGATTGCAGGCCACGATCCGCGTGACGGTACGAGCGCTCCCCTGCCCATCCCTGATTACACAGCAGCGTTGACCGGCGATCTGCGCGGGCTGCGGATCGGGATTCCCCGCGAATACTTCGTGGAGGGTATGGAACCGGGAGTAGAAGCCGCCACCCGCGCAGCTATCGAGGCGCTGCGCGAACAAGGTGCGACATTGGTCGAGGTGTCGCTGCCGCACACTAAATATGCTTTGCCTACATACTACATCATCGCCCCCGCCGAGGCTAGTGCCAATTTGGCCCGATTCGACGGCGTGCGCTACGGCTTCCGCGCCGAGGGTGAAACAATGTGGGAGCAGATCGAGCAGACGCGCGGGCAAGGGTTTGGCCCCGAAGTGCGCCGGCGGATCATGCTCGGCACCTATGCGCTCTCAGCCGGCTACTACGATGCCTACTACCGGCGTGCGCAACAAGTGCGCACCTTGATCAAGCGCGATTTCGATCAGGTGTTTGCCGAGGTAGATCTCTTGGCCACACCCACCTCGCCTACGGTGGCCTTCCCCATTGGCCAAAAGATCAACGATCCACTAGCGATGTATCTCAGCGACGTTTGCACCTTGCCAATTAACCTCGCCGGCGTACCGGCGCTGGTTGTACCGTGCGGTTTTAGCGACGGATTGCCAGTAGGTCTGCAATTGATCGGGAAGCCATTTGACGAAACCACGTTACTGCGAGTTGGCGATGCGTATCAACGCATCACCGATTGGCATACTCGCCGGCCAGCGTTGGCATAAGCGCATTCCTTGCACTACATACCCGCAGATTGTGGTATACTAAAAGGCGGTTTATAAAAACTCGACCGGTCAGTATTGGATTATTTAAGGAGAGACATCATCAATGAGCCGTTCGCGAGGGGTTGGGCGGCCACGAGCGCGCCGCCGCGAGTGTGAGTTTACCAAGTTGGGTATTGTGCCCGACTATAAAGATGTCAAGCGTCTGCAGAAGTATCTGACTGCGCAGGGCAAGATCCTGCCGCGGCGCCGTACCGGCGTGTCGGCCAAGATGCAACGCCGGTTGGCAGTTGCTATCAAGCGCGCGCGCCATCTGGCGCTGTTGCCGGCAGCGCCGGCGCATACGCGCTAAGCGATTAGTCGGATCAACGCGATAGTAGTATCGCGTTGCGCGGCAGCACCAGCGCATACGCGCTGAGCGATTAGTGCTAGAAACGGTACGGATGACGTGCGAGGGTTGAAGCGGCTCATACGCTGCTCTACCCTCGCACGTTGACTAGACGGGAAGTAGCTTATGGCAGCCTCTATCTCTCCATCGCTGCAACCACCAATCGACACCCAAGCTTGGTTAAGCGGTGTGCGCGCCGCATGGCAACGCAGTGGCCTTCGCATCACCGGACCCCGCCTCCGCGTGATCGAGACGATCGTATCGTACTGCGCTCCGTTCAGCGCCGAGCAACTCTACGCCGATCTCTGCACTCACAACGAGGCACCGGGGCGGGCAACCGTCTATCGCACGATCGAGCAACTGCACGCCAGCGGTTGGCTTGCCCGTATCCATGGCTCGGTCGGTGAAGAAGGTTACGTACCCTGCCATCCCGGCCATCTTCATCATCTGGTCTGCACGCAATGCGGCGCGGTTATCAGTTTTGAAGGCTGTGATCTAGAACAGATGCTAGCCCGTGTTGCCAAAGAGACCGGCTTTAGCGTCGAGGGGCATTTGCTGCAATTGTTTGGCCGCTGTGCGCAATGCCAAACGAAAGCTTCATCGTCGTAGCATACCGTTACGACGATGGCAACACTACCCCAAACTTGCTTAAATGGGGGCGAACAATGTCAAGCGCGCCCATTGTTTTGAGCCGCGCTGCAAGGTAGGTTACGTCGAGTTGACAGCGCCGGATGATCCCGGCAACATCATTGATATCGTGCTTCCCTTGCTCTGGCCCGCGCTGCAACAGCAGTTTGTGGGCCACAATATCTTCCGGCGCAGCGACATAGACTTGCGCGCCGAGTAATGGCATCCGGCGGCGGTGGTGCTGCATCGGTTCGTCGAGCCAGAAGGGATGGCTGGCAGCACCGCAACGCACCGTTAAATCTTCGAATAACTTGATCCCGCGCCAGATCACCCGCGAACCATCTGATTGCACCGCTTTGTGCGATTGTTGCAATAATTGGATAATCCGCGGCAACGCGCCCCGCTGCACTAGAATATCCACATCGTTGAGCGGACGCCGATCACCGTATAAATGAGCAGCCGCGCCACCGATCACGGCCCATGCCATCTGATCGCCGTCGAGCAGGCGTTGGACGATAGCAAGATTTCCGGCGATAAGTGACATTATCTTCCCCCTATATCAACGAGCCACCCGCGGCTAGCCATGCCTCGCGCGTGAGTTCCATCTCGTAAAATTCGACCTGCGCATCAAACCGGTTGCGCCGAAAATGGGGGCGCAGGTGTTGATACTGGTGATCATCCAATAAGCGGAGCACCGGTTCATTACCAATGCGCCGCCATTCGCTGCCTACGCCGACAAAACCGAGCCGTTGATAGCAACGCACCGCGCGCAGATTAAAAGCAGCAACATCGAGCACCATCCGCTGATAACCGAGCGAACCGAAATAGTAGGCAAGAAAGAGGCGCAACGCCTCACCGCCTAAACCCTGCCCTACATACGGCTGGGCCAACGAAATCCCTAACCGGGCCGACTGCCACTGCCGGTCGATCTCGCGCAACGAGATGCGCCCGATAAGTTGGCCTGACTTCAGATCAATCGCCCACGCCTCAGTGGTGCCCGTCCAATGACTATCATCTTGACCGGGTTGGTATGGTCGCGGAATATTCCACAGTGAGCTGAACGGTTCGCTATAGCGTGGCCAGCGCTCTTGCATCAGCGTATCGGCTCGCCGCCATGGCCGAATGCGAACCCGCTCGCCGAGCAATTCACGCATTTCCGCTTCCTCTGCCACCATCTCTCTCCTACGGTTGCGGACGTAAATAGTTGAGCGACATCCAGCCCTCGATGGTCTGGCCATTCAACTCCAACTGCACTTTGAGCCACGGGATATTATCGGCCATCACCGGCCCTTCCAGTTTGCGCACCACAACCCCATTTGGCACAACAGTAACAATATTGTCAGGTTGGGCGTTTGGCGCCGACCGGAGATTCAACCCTTCGGCAATATTGACCACATAAAGCTCAGGAGCGGCATTGCCCGGCCAACTCAGCTCAGGCAACGACCACGCCGGCAGATCGGGCAAGCGCGGCGCATCACCCCAACCAAACCGCCCAATCGCCCATGTTACCGCCCAAAATGAACCCCCGGCCACTATCAGCAAGAGCGTGACCATAACCAGCCAACCCATCAGGCTCCGGCTCAAGTTATACCGACGAAACTGGTCGATGTCAAACGAATTGGTCAGCACGCGGCTCATCCGGCTGCGAAGATCGTATGGATGAGTTGGCGCCGGGCGGAGATAAGGAGCTGCCGGCGGCGTTACCGGCTGGCGCTGCGCTCCACTATCGATAGGAGGACGAGCAGTGGCTGCCGGTTGCACCACTAACCGGCGGGTCTGCACCGTCAACTCGCGCCAGAGATCGTTAATCGCCAATGCCAACGCTTGCGCATCAGGGAAGCGCTGGGCCGGATCACGAGCAGTCGCCTGTGCGATCAGCCGTTCCACCGATGGCAGGTACATCGTTGGACGGATGCGGGCTAGAGGCGGCACCGACTGGGTAAGATGAGCCAACGCGGTGGCCTGCGCATCGTCGCCGTGAATCGGGCGTTGGCCGGTGATCAGCTCAAAGAGCAAAATGCCTAAAGCGTATACCGCGCTGGAAAGCTGCGGCGGCTGGCCGGCACTGAGTTCGGGCGCGCGATAATGAGCCAGATCGGCTGGGATCATCGTTGGCGCAAAGAACCAACCGTCCACTAACTTGACCTGCCCATCGCCAACTAACAAGAGGTTGGCGCTGCTAATCGGCGGATGGGCAAGACCGAGCGGCAATTCAGCCGAACGGTGGCGCTGGCAGAGCGCGATTGCTTCGGCCACTTGCCGCACGATCAAGAGTGCTTGCGCCACGCTCAATGCGCCGATGCCAAACAAAGGCCGGCCCTCCACCGCTTCGGTGATCACAAAGGGCCGGTCACCACTCTCACCGCTATCAAACACTTCAAGCAACACCGGATGCGATCGGCGCGCACTCTGGGCTGCCTCGGCCAGAAACTGCGCGCGTTTACGCGGATTGTCGCGCAATTCTTTGCGCAACAGATGGATCAAGACCGTCCGTTGCAGACGTAAGTCAGTCGCCTTGTAGACAGCAGCCAACCGTGACTCACCAAGCGCTTCGTGAACACGATACCGGCCAAAGAGGACTGGTTGCTTTGTCGCTTCAGGAGCGGTCATGTGATTGATCCATCAAAACGGCGTACACCCAGTATCCTAGCAGGCATCATCACCTCATTGTAGTTGCGCCAGCCAGATTATATTCTCTTACCAGTATACAGCTAAGCGGCCAACCCTGCATCATAGGCGGCGCTACCTTTGCCGGCAACGCATGCTTCAATCGCCAACGCAAACCGGGCCACGGCCTCATCAGCCTGCGCCATAGTGATGGTTAGCGGCGGGCAGAACCGGACAGTCGAAGCGCCACAGGTCAACACCAGCAACCCCTTGCGGAAGCTCTCCTCCATGACGGCATCGGCCAACGCGCCGGCGGGGTTACCTTGGGCATCAACAAACTCGACCCCGATCATCAACCCGCGCCCGCGCACCGCACCAATCTGCGGGAAGCGCTGCTGCAACGCCTGCAACTGTTCGAGCAGATAAGCACCAACTGTCGCCGCATTCGCCATCAGCTCTTCTTCGACCATGCAGAGCAATTCATACGCCACGGCACAGGTGAGGCCATTGCCGCCGTAGGTATTGCCGTGCGAACCGGGCTGCCACTGGCGAGCCAATTCGGTACGCGCAATCATAGCCCCTAGCGGCAAACCGCCGCCCAACCCTTTAGCCGAGGCCACGATGTCAGGCACAATGCCCTCATGCTCAAAGGCCCACATCTTGCCGGTGCGGCCAACACCGCTCTGTACTTCATCAACGATCAGCAATATACCGTAGCGATCACAGATCGAGCGCAGACGGGCTAAGGCACCGGGTGGCGGCACGACATAGCCGCCTTCGCCCTGAATCGGCTCGATAATGATCGCCGCCACCTCTTCCGGGGGCGTAGTGGTCTTGAAGAGCGTGCGCTCGATCAGATCAAGACACGCGATCTCGCACGAGGGGAATCGGAGGTTAATCGGACAGCGATAACAATTGGGATAATACGTATGGCTCACGCCCGGCAGCAGCGGAAAAAAGCCGCGACGTTGGCGCGGCTTGGAGGCCGTCAGCGAGAGACTGCCGTAGCTGCGCCCGTGAAACGCGCCGTAGAAAGCGATAATATTCTGGCGACCGGTAGCGTAGCGGGCCAATTTAATGCTCGCCTCAACCGCTTCGGTGCCGCTATTGGTGAAAAAGACCTGCCAGCCCTTACCGCCGGGCATCAGCGAAACCAGCTTTTCAGCCGCCCGCACCATCGGCTCGTTGTAAAAATCGGTGCCGGCCATGTGGGTAAACCGCTGCAACTGCTCTTGCGCCACCTTCATGAGGCGCGGGTGGCAATGACCGGCGGCCAGCACGGCAATTCCCGCATTCATATCGAGAAACCGGTTCCCATCAACATCCCACACTTCACAACCTTGGGCATGATCGATGGCGAGCGGATACACACGCCCCAACGGCGCAATCACTTCGTGATCGCGGGCTACCAACGCCTGCGCGCGCGGGCCGGGCACCGGTTCGGGCATATACTCAGCAGGCATCTTTGCCGTGTCGGTATGAGCAGTCATAACGCGCTCCTTTGCAGATCGTGATGATAGTTGCAGACAAAATATTGTAGCCGACAGACGTTGTCAGCGTCAAGCACACCGAGGAGCGTCCTGCGGTACACCTTGACTCCTCCGGTTGTTCTTGCCGGTTATCGGGTCAATTTGCGGTAGACAATCCGGTGCGGGTGATCGGCCTCGGCCCCTTTGCGGCGGCGATAATCGGCAGCGTATTCCGAATAGGTCCCGGGGAACCACACGACTTGGCTGTCGCCTTCAAACGCGAGCATGTGAGTGGCAACCCGATCGAGGAACCAGCGGTCGTGCGAGATGATCAGCGCACAGCCGGCGAAGTTCTCTAACCCTTCTTCCAGCGCGCGCAGGGTATGCACGTCGAGATCGTTGGTCGGCTCGTCGAGCAGCAAAACGTTTGCCCCCGACTTGAGGATGCGAGCGAGATGGACGCGATTGCGTTCGCCGCCCGAAAGGCTACCCACCAGTTTCTGCTGATCGCTGCCACTAAAGTTGAAGCGAGCACAGTAGGCACGTGAGTTAACTTGCCTCCCCCCCAGCACAATCTGGTCGTTCCCTTCGGTAATCGCTTCCCAGACCGTTTGCTTGGGATCGAGCACCTCACGGCTCTGATCGACGTAGCCGAGCTTGACGGAAGCGCCAACTTCAAGCGTACCGCTATCGGGTTGCTCTTGGCCGACAATCATGCGGAACAGGGTCGTCTTACCGGCACCGTTAGGACCAACGATACCCACAATCGCTCCCGGCGGCACATCGAAGCTCAGATTTTCGTAGAGCAGTTTATCGCCGTAGGCTTTGGTTACATTGGTAGCCCGGATCACCAGATCGCCAAGTCGGGGACCGGGTGGGATGTAGATCTCAAGCTCGCGGTCGCGCTGGTCTTGGCTCTCGCTGAGCAACCGCTCGTAGGCGGCGATGCGCGCCTTCGACTTGGCATGGCGGCCCTTGGGCGCCATATTGATCCATTCCAACTCGCGCTGGAGGGCCTTTTGACGCTGCGATTCAGCCTTCTCGGTCTCGGCCAGCTTCTGCCGTTTCTGCTCAAGCCAGCTCGAATAGTTGCCCCGCCACGGAATGCCGTGCCCGCGTTCGAGTTCGAGAATCCAGCCAGCAACATTGTTGAGGAAGTGACGATCGTGGGTCACGGCGATCACGGTGCCTTTGTACTCTTGCAGATGCCGTTCCAACCACGCCACTGACTCGGCATCAAGGTGGTTGGTCGGCTCATCAAGCAACAGAATATCGGGCTGCTGCAACAGCAATCGGCAGAGTGCCACCCGGCGGCGCTCACCGCCCGACAACACCGCCACTGGGGTATCACCGGGCGGACAGCGCAGCGCGTCCATCGCCAGCTCTAGCCGGCTATCGAGATTCCAGCCGTCAACGTGATCGATCTTGTCTTGCAGTTCGGCCTGCTCGGCGATCAAGGCATCGTAATCGGCATCAGGGTTGTTAAACTGCTCGGTGATCTCGTCGTAGCGGCGCAGCAGGGCCACCGTCTCGGCCATGCCCTCTTCGACCACTTCACGCACCGTCTTGGTATTGTCGAGGCGTGGTTCTTGTTCGAGCAGGCCAATCGTATAACCGGGGGCGCGGGTGATCTCGCCAGTGTAGTCTTGATCGAGACCGGCCATAATCCGCAAGAGCGAACTCTTGCCCGAACCATTGACGCCGATCACCCCAATCTTGGCGCCGTAGAAAAACGAGAGGCTGATATCTTTCAGGATTTCGCGATTGGGTGGCACCACCTTGCCCACCCGGTACATCGAGAAGATAATCTTTTGGGTATCGGTCATGCGAAAACTCCTTGGATTGAGTTATACCGCTCTTAGTGTAGCATAGAGCGGCCAACCAAATACAGCGCGCGATTGACAACACAATTTCAAGCTTATGGTATAATACTTGACGTGATGCCGGGTGGTGTAATGGTAGCACAGCGGACTTTGGATCCGTTAGTCTAGGTTCGAGTCCTAGCCCGGCAGCCATAGTAACAACCGTGCCACAGGCAATGAAACGACTGAACCCGCACAATCTGCTCTCGGCAATGGTGGTCAGGATTTCTGGCTCGGTCAATTGATTGATACGTGCGCAGTGAGCATGCTCGCTGCGCGTTTCTATTCAAGAAAGAACGACTGCATCATGGATGGTCGCCTGCTCATTTTCACCGGCAACGCCAACCCGGCGTTAGCGCAAGAGATTGCCCGCAACCTGCGCATCAATCTGGGGCGGGCGCTGGTCGGCACCTTCAAGAACGGCGAGACGCGGGTCAAGATCCACGACAATGTGCGCGGCTGCGATGTCTTTGTGATCCAGCCCACCTGCACGCCGGTAGATCACCATCTGATGGAACTGTTGATTATGATCGACGCCTTCCGGCGCGCCTCAGCCGCGCGGGTGACGGCAGTCATTCCTTATTACGGTTACGCCAAGCAAGAAAAGAAGACATCGGGGCGCGAGCCGATTACGGCTAAGCTGGTCGCCAACTTGATCCGTACCGCTGGCGCCGATCGGGTGCTGACTATGGACTTGCATGCGCCGGCAATCGAAGGCTTTTTCGATATTCCGGTCGATCACTTGCAGGCATCGCCATTATTGGCCGACTACATCCGCGAACTCAACCTTCCCAATCCGGTCGTGGTCTCACCTGATGCCGGCGGCGTGGGGCGGGCCAACCGCTTCCGCGAACGGATCGGCGCCGGCTTAGCGATCATTGCTAAGCAGCGCCTCGAACCCGATACCGCCGAAGTGATCGAGATGGTCGGCGAAGTTGAGGGCAAGACGGCGATTATCGTTGACGATATGATTTCAACCGGTGGCACACTGATCGAAGCAGCGCATACCCTGCTGGCCCGCGGCGCGCGCGCTGTCTACGCTTGCGCAACCCATGGCATCTTTGCCGACAATGCGTTGCAACTGATTGCAAAATCTGACCTGATCGAGACGATTGTCACCAATACCATTCCCCAACCGCCTGAGGCAACCGCAGCGCGCGTGCGCACAATTAGCGTCGCGCCGCTGTTTGCTGAAGCAATTATGCGGATCCACAAAGATCTGTCACTCAGCGCGCTGTTTTCATAGTTACGCAGGCATATTGCGCCCGAACGCTCTCGCAGCTTCGGGCACTATAGCAGAGTGATCGCGCCATTCTGCGCTGCGGAAGGAGGATGATTAACTTGGAGGACCCCGGTCCTAATTCGTTGATCATCGGCATTGGCCTGTGCCTTATCTTCCTCGGCATTACTTCGGCTGCCGATACAGTCTTGATGACGGTAAGCCGCCCTCGCCTGAGCGCCTTACTCGCCTCAGCCGGTCTTGGCACGCGCCGCTTTACGGCCCATTTTCTCGATGAGCCGTACCGGATCAAATCGGCCATCATCTTTCTCAATGCTGTCTTGACCATTACCGTCACCGCGTTGACCATCCAACTCACGGCACTGTATGGCATCAATGCGCTCATTGGCAGTTTGGCTGCTCTCCTGTTTGCTATTCTGCTGCTGAGCGAAGTGGTGGCCAAGGCGCTCGCGCGCCGCAACCCCGACACCACCCTGTTGGTGCTGGCCCGCCCGCTGGTGATTGTCGCCACGATCTTGTGGCCGTTGATGGCCGTGATCAATGCCATGACCCGCCCCATTTTCACCCTCTTAAGCGGCAAACCGGCCCCGCCGACGCCGCTAGTGACAGAAGAAGAGCTGCGGCTGATGATGAGCGCCGGTGAAGAGGCGGGTTGGATCGAACACGAAGAGCGTGAAATGATCGAGGGAGTCATGGACTTCGGTGACACGCTGGTGCGCGAGATTATGATCCCGCGCGTTGATGTGGCCGCGCTTGAAGTCAATAGCTCGCTCGACCGCGCGCTCGATATGGCGATCACCCGCGGTCACTCGCGCATTCCGGTCTACGAAGAGACAATTGATAATGTGGTCGGCATTCTGTACGCCAAAGACCTTATCCCTGTTTTACGCGACGGCAAGCGCGATACGCCACTGCGCGATCTCTTGCGCCCGGCCTATTTTGTGCCGGTGACGATGAAGGTTAAGGCGCTCTTGGAAGATTTGCAGCGCCGGCGCGTTCACATGGCGATTGTAGTCGATGAGTATGGCGGCACCGCTGGTATCGTCACCCTAGAGGATTTGCTCGAACAGATCGTCGGCGAAATCCGCGACGAGTACGACACCGAAGAGCCGGCGATTGTGGAAGTGGGGCCGCGCGAGTTTATCGTCGATGCTCGTGTCCCGATTGATGATGTGGCCGAATTGTTGGAAGTAGAATTCCCAGCAACGACTGCCGATCGGATCGGTGGCTTGGTGTACGAGCAGTTAGGTCGGATTCCGCGAGTGGGTGACGAAGTGACCTGCGGTGACGTCACGATAACAGTACTCTCATTGAAAGGCATTCGTGCCGAACGGTTGCACATTGTGCGGCATACGCCGGAAGAGGTAGAGGCGGCAGCGCCGGCGGAGGCCGAAAATCCTATATTGCCGCTAACCAAAGAAGCGCATGGATCAAGCAGTCCTTGATCGACTCGTTGCCGCTGCGTTGACGGCCCAAAGCCGCGCTTATGCGCCCTATTCGCAGTTTGCCGTCGGCGCAGCCGTACTCACGGCGGATGGGCGGATCTTTAGCGGCGCAAACATTGAAAATGCCTCGTACCCGTTAACGATCTGCGCCGAGCGGGTAGCGCTGTTCAACGCGTACATGGCTACAACCGAACCCGTGACAGCGCTAGCGGTGGTGACGCCGACCGCTACCGTTGCAAGCCCGTGCGGCGCGTGCCGGCAAGTGATTTTTGAATTAGCCCCACGCGCCCAGATCATTCTGCTCAACGCCGACACGAGCGAACGCCGCTTGACCACCCCGGCTGAGTTGTTGCCCTTTGGCTTTGGCCCTGAACAACTGCGCGGGGAGTAAGTGTAGCCACTAGCATAGCGTGCGGCAGTAGCGCTACTAACCGCCATCGAGTGACGCCGCGCTCGGCAGCGAGCGTTATCCCGGTGAACACTTCACGGTTAGGCTTCATTGCGGCTTGCTGCTATCCGGCGGGGTCTCCGGCATCGGCAACAACGGCGCGACCGGCTCGACTAACCGATCAACAATCGCGCTGAGCCGAGTGAATTGCGGCCCCAGTTCGGTTTCGGCGAGTGGGATGTTCACCGGCACATCAAGTTCAACCGGGATCGATGTCACCAGCTTGACATTCATATTCAAATCGACCGGCAATTCAAGCCCGGCGGGCAAAACGATTGCCACACTGGCATTGAGATTGCCGCCGCCGCCGGGAAACGTGATCTGGGCCGGCGCCTGCAACGAAACCGGCTCGGTCAATTTCACAACATTGCGCTCGGTCATGATCGTTGCGCCATTGATCGGCACATCCAGCTCGATCGGCAAGCGTGTGCTCAACGGCACCGTATAGACAATCGTCGCTGATTCAAGGTGATCAACAACATCTTGCAACTCAGCCAAATTATTGGCGGCAAAGACCGGCAAACTCTCGGCCAATTGCGCCACTTGGCGCTGGTTCATCACCAAAATCCCAATCACAATCCCCAGCACCACGAGTAGCACTGCATTCATGATGAACGATGTCCAGATCAGTGCTTTGTAGAGGGGGGCAATGCGCGCGTAACGCTTGACAGGGCGAGGCGAGGTTTCGTTGCTCATGCGTCCTCCTACAACTACAGTTGTCTCGAATAATACCACGCCTACTCGTAGATGCAAGAGTTGCGCAATCGCGATTTTGGAGTATAATGAGCTAGTGCCGCGAACGGCAGATACTTGCGGAACCCCGCCAGGACCGAAAGGTAGCAACGGTACGCGAGTTCCTCTGGGTGTTCGCGGCGCTTTGTTTTTGGCAGATGCGAAGCGGATAGGGGACGATGCTGCCGGCCAGTAGAAAGCCGGGTACGCTAAGCGCGATCATCGGCGACAATCGCCGCCGCCAGTTCGGCCAACAACTGCGTACCACCCATGCGCTGCAACATCGGCACAACTAAACTCAGCGCATGAAACATTTCTTCGCGCCCAATTGCTGCCTTGCCCAGTGTGCTCGCCAGCCGGTGCAGCGTCATCGGATCGGCAGGATCGAGCGCGGCCACAATCGCCAATTCAGCGCGTACTCGTTCATTACGGCGGCGAATCCGGCGCGCAATAGCGGCAGCCGTTGTCACCTCGCCACGCTCGACGAGCGCCACAGCCAGCGCCGCGCGGTAGCGATTGCGCACCTCGCCAGTCAGCAATTCGTCAGCCAAACGGTCGGCCAACTCAGTATCGGTTGCCGACAACAATGGCGCAATCATAACCAAGGCGCGCCCGCGTTCGCTGGCCACCTCAATTGTGCGGATCATATCGACGGCAACGAGCACCTCACCGGCCCGCGCGCGCGTGATCGCCAGATCAGCACTCGTGCGCGCCCGTTGGTCCTCGGCCACAATGGCCGCAGCTTGCGCACTTGCCGCATCCCAATCACCAATTGCCGCCAACGAACGCGCAATCTCATCGCGCGCCCAATCGCGCTCATCGTCATCGGTCATCGCAGCCAACACCTCTTGGGCGCCGGTATAATCACCCGCCTGAGCGCAGGCCACCGCGACCCGCGACAAAGCGCGTTCCAACTCTTCGCCGTTTAACTGATACGCAATCGCCAGCGCCCGATCCTTGCGGCCAATAGCGGCATGGGCCGAGGCCAAAGCCGCAAGCAAGATCGGACGATCCTCGCCTTGCAAGGCATCAATCTCGCGTGTCGCGCGCTCGGTGGCGAGATTGGCGACCAACCCTTGCAACAACAACCGCAACTCAAGCAGGGTTGTAACCCGTAACTCGCGGTTGCTAATCCGTTCGGCGGCAGCCAGCGCATCACCATCCTTATCGGCCAGCGCAAAGACCCGGGCAAGGCGGGCTAAGCCACGATCACGCTGATGCGGGCTCGCCAAGGCCGCTATGCGTTGAAACGCCGCCTCTTCGTTGCGCAACGCGAGGTCACACGCCAACTCGATCTCGGCCCATGCCCGCGCCGTCTCAACTTTCAATTCTTCGAGCAACATCTCGCCCCGTGGATCACCGATCCGGACTAATGCAACCGCCACCTCAGCCTGCGCCCATGCGGCTCGGTTCTCATGCAGTATCGCACGCGACAGCCGCCAGGCGTGATCATACTGGCCATCGACCAATAACCGGCGCACAACTAGCGTCTCAACGTGAGCGCGCCGTTCGAGCAGATCGATTTGTTCAGCGCAAGCCAAGGCTCGCTCAATATCACCCGCCTCAAGGCAAGCCGTCGCCAAGGCCTCGATCGCCTGATCACGCGCATCGCGCCATGCCCGTGACACCGGTTGCGCCTCAAGATCAAGCGCGCGCGAGAGCAAGCGCATTGCGGCACTGCGCATATTGACGCTGTAGCATGCTTCGCCGAGCTGGCGCAGCACAGCGGCTTTCGGCACGCCATCGGGTAACTGCTCGACGATGGCCGTCACCCGGCGCAGGCTACCCTCGCGACCACCGGTTTTAATCGCAGTGAGGAACGCCGCCGTCACCACTTCCCCGCTCAATTGGCGGGCGCGGGTCGCGAGCGTACCGGTGATCGCCGCAGTGCGGGCTAACGCCAACGGTGGGCCATGGGCGGCATCGTACAGCATCCAACCAGCATCACGCAATGCACCGGCCAGCCCTTCACGCAACTCGCGTTCACGCAACCACGCAGTTTGATGAGCGGTCGGTAGATGAGCCGGTCGCTGAGCCGGCGGGCACAGCGCGGTGTGGCGCGCCAGTTGGCGCACAAGGTAACGGTTCACCGGATCGAGGGGATTACGCCGCAAGCGTTCAGCGCACCATTGCGCCAATTCACCGTGAGCGGCTTCCATCTCGCGGGGTGTATGGCGAGCCAGAAAGAGGCGCACAGCGCGATGAGCATAACGTACCAGCAACAGGGTGTCTTCATCGCTCAAGCGTCGAAGGTTGATATGCACCAGTCCCTGCTCTTCCCAACGATCGAGCACCAAATGGGGATGCTCAGCGCTAATCTCGGCCAGCGCCGCTACTGGCAACGGTTCGCCGCTCGCGGCCAGCAACACCGCCAACCGCCGCTCGGTTGGATTCAACGCTTGCCACCAATCCAGCAACAAATGGTTTAAATCGGCAGGCAGATCGGCACTATTGAGCAGACCGAGATGGAGCCAGCGTTCAGCCCAGCTCAAGTAGAGCAGATTACCCTGCGCTGCGGCCAGCAACGGCGCACGCCATGGTGGCGGACAGTGACGCAGTTCGAGCAAGGTCGTCTGGGTTTGGATCAACTCACTATCAGCAACCGGCAGAACAAGACGCGCATCCGGTTCGACCGGCAATGAACCGTGCATCACCAGCGTCACCCCGGCGGGGAGATCAAACGGCAATGGCAGCGGCAACGAGCGTAACGGCTGCCGATCGCGGTCGGGAGCACTGACCAACAACACCAACGGCTGGGAAGGATCGGCCACCTCGGCCAACAGGCGTTCACAAGCGGTAGGATCGGTCAACGCTGCTGGGTCGATCAACGGCAGCGAAGGACGGCGCAGAGCAGCAATTTGAGCATAGAACGCCAGCGCACCGCTGCCGTCATCATCATCAGCTAGCCAGAGCGGCCAATCATAGCGCACCGCCAACTGGCAGAGCAAGGTAGTTGCGCCAGCGCCGATCGACGACTCGAGGGCAACAATACCTTGCCGATTACGCAGTGTGGCGACAACAGCATCAAGTAACGCTGGCCGGTCGATAGCCGAGCGCAAGCAAGCTTGCACCCGTTCTTGCTGCGCGTGCAACGACGGGGCGACAGTGGCATACAGTTCGCTAAATTGCTCGACAGCGCGAAAAGCGCGTGGCAGTATTGGCCTCATCGGGTATGTACTATACCACACCCTTGCCGAAACAGTGTACGGGCCCAGCATTGCTGTGCCCGTACACCATCGCGAGACGAAACAGCTTACTTAATCTCGACCACAGCACCAGCTTCAGCCAGCTTGGCCTTAGCCGCCTCAGCCTCTTCCTTGCTCACACCCTCGCGCACCGGCTTGGGCGCACCCTCAACCAGATCCTTCGCCTCCTTCAGGCCAAGGCTAGTCAGCTCGCGCACCACCTTAATGACCTGAATCTTGTTGGGGCCAGCCTCCTTGAGGATGACATCAAACTCAGTCTTCTCCTCAACCGGCGCAGCAGCGGCAGCGCCGTCACCGGCAGCAGCCACTGGCGCGGCAACACCCATCGCCATCACCGGCGCCGCCGCTGTCACGCCCCACTTCTCTTCCATCTTCTTCTTCAACTCGACCAGCTCGAGAACATTCAGGCCCTCGATCATCTCGATAATCGAATCGATCTTCGACATGGTATGTATACTCCTTTATGTAGTACTAATAACCTCATTCCCTGTACGGGCACAGCGTTGCTGTACCCAACAGCCCAGCACTGCTGTGCTATTCCTACGAATTCTGCGGCTGCAATTGATCAATACGAGCCTGCAAGACGTACAGCACATTGGAGATCGCGGCGTTGAGCACACCAACCACACCGGAAACCGGCGCTGCGATTCCGCCGACCACCTGTGCCAGCGCCTGCTCGCGCGACGGCAGCTTCGTCACCTGCTCAAGCGCATCGGCTGGCAGCAGCGTCTTGCCGAGCAACGCACCACGGACAGTAAAGCTCTTATTGCCTGACTTGAGATAATCAAGCAGCGCCTTCGCCACCTTCCCCGCATCATCGTAAGCAAGGGTCACTGCGGTCGGGCCGGAGAGCAACGGATCAAGCGCCTCGCGACCGGTATGATTCGCAGCAATCTTGAGCAGCGTATTTTTCGCCACCACGACTTCGCCACCGTGCTCACGCAACTTTCGGCGCAGCTCGGTCATATCAGCAACGGTCATGCCACGACCACTCCCACGATAGTCAGCCACTACGACCAACTGAGCGCGGCGCAGCTTCTCGGTCAACTCATGAACGGTTTCAATCTTGCGCTGCGTTGGCATCTATCTCACCTCCTCTCTGATGAAGTCACAATAAAAATGGTCGCTCGCGTCCTGAGACCGAGCGACCGAGATGAGCGCAGCCAAACACTGCGCACTATCGATAGAGCGAGCGCAACGCTCACGGCTATCGCATCTCAGACACCACCTCGGCCGGCGGCCCAACGGGGGCCATTACGAGCGCATGCTCACCGGCTGTCTCAGGCAGCCACGAGATAGATATAACTGTTACGGCTTAAAGGTTTGCGCCGCGGCTGGATCAACCGGCACACCGGGACCCATCGTGCTGGTCAGGGTCACAGTGCGAATATACGTGCCTTTCGCGCCACTCGGCTTCGCTGCCTTGACCGCATCCATCAAGGCGACAAAATTCTCGGCCAACTGCTGCGGAGTAAAGCTCACCTTCCCGATCGCCACGTGCAGAATGCCAGTTTTATCGTTGCGGAATTCAACACGGCCACCCTTAACTTCGCGGATGGTGCGGGCGAGGTCGGCAGCCGGCACTATCGTACCGCTCTTAGGGTTTGGCATCAGACCGCGAGGACCGAGCTTGCGACCAATGCGACCAACCTTACCCATCATATCGGGAGTTGCGATTGCCACATCGAAATCGAAGAAATTCTCGCGATCGATCTTGGCAATCAGATCATCGCTCCCAGCGTAATCAGCACCAGCATCGAGCGCTGCCTGCACCGCCTCACCCTGCGCGAAGACGAGCACCCGCACCGTCTTGCCGGTACCGTGGGGCAACGCAACCGTCGTGCGGATATTCTGATCGGCGTGACGCGGATCGATGCCCAGACGCAGGTGCGCTTCGACCGTCGCATCAAACTTGGCATACGACGTCTCTTTCACCAGCGCCAGCGCCTCGGCTGGAGTGTAGAGACGCGAGCGATCAATCTTCGCCAGCGCGGCGAGATACTTTTTTCCGTGCTTTGGCATGGTAACACTCCGGGTGGTGATGGCGGATCAATTGATCCTCCCACCAACTAACAACGCTTATTCAACGATCTTAATGCCCATGCTGCGGGCAGTGCCGGCAATAATCCGTTCCGCCGCCTCAATATCATTTGCGTTCATATCGGGCAGCTTCTGCTGGGCAATCTGGCGCAGCTGGGCGCGGGTAATAGACCCTACCGTGGTGCGCTTCGGATTGCTCGCACCTTTCTGCACCCCAGCAGCCTTACGCAACAGGTCAGCCGCTGGCGGCGTCAACAGGCGAGCGACGAAGGAGCGATCGCTATAGATCGAGATTTCGACCGGGACAATGCTGCCGGCTTGCGAAGCCGACTTCTCATTGTACTCCTTTACGAACGCCATGATATTAATGCCGTACTGGCCGAGCGCCGGACCAACGGGCGGCGCCGGTGTCGCCTTACCAGCCGGCAACTGCAGCTTGACAACTGCGACAAGTTTCTTAGCCACAACACTACTCCTTACATAGCGGGAAGCAGTGAAACGCCTTCCCTCCCTCACGCAGCCGGCGAGGTCACGGATAACGGAACCATCTTACTCAACCAACCGGGTCACTTGCAAGAAGTCAAGCTCCACCGGCGCTTCCCGACCAAAGAACGAGACCAGCACCCGCACGCGGCCCCGCTCGTGGTCGATCGCATCAACGATGCCCTCGAAATCGGTGAATGGGCCATCGATAATCTTAACAGCCTGCCCCTTCTGATAGCTGACGCGCACCTTCGGCGCTTCGCCCTCCATCTGGCGCAGAATGGCCTTTACCTCTTCATCCTCAAGCGGGGTCGGCTTATTCCCATGCCCGACAAAGCTCGTCACACCCGGCGTATTACGCACCACATACCACGAATCGTCAGTCAGGCGCATTTGCACCAACACATAACCGGGATAGATCTTCTTGTTGACTGTGCGGCGCTGGCCATTCTTGATTTCAATCTCTTCTTCGGTCGGCACAATGACGCGAAAAATCTGGTCTTGCATCTCCATCGAGGCAATGCGATGCTCCAGATTTTGCTTTACTTTATTCTCGTAGCCTGAGTACGTGTGAATCACGTACCAACGCCGATCATCAGTCTCTTTTTCTTTTTCCTCAGACATGGGCAGCCCCCGTTCGCGAACAGCTTACTGGACGAGGCTCACGAGGCTCGTGTAGAGGAAGGTGAAGATCGAATCACCAATAAAAAGTAGCAACCCGATCACCAACGACACTACAATCACGAGCACCGTCAGGCGAATCGTCTCTTCGCGGCTTGGCCAAACGACTTGCCGTAACTCGCTGCGCGTCTCGCGAAACGTGCGCACGAGGATGTTTTCTTGAATGTCGCGCTCTGTATCTTTGGCCACGGCCATTGTATACCCTTCACTTTGAAGCTGCCGGCAGCGGCAAGGCCACCGGCAGCTCAGCGAATCCGGCCTCAGGCGTTAATCAAGGATCTTGGTCACGACGCCGGCGCCAACGGTGCGACCACCCTCGCGGATTGCGAAGCGGAGGCCCTCTTCGATGGCCACCGGCACGATCAGCTCAATCGTCATCACCACGTTATCGCCCGGCATCACCATCTCC
>NZ_CALFBQ010000004.1 GCF_937951745.1 uncultured Chloroflexus sp. | reverse complement strand
AGTTCCCCCATTGCTCTGACGCGGCGTGGAGCAGTGGCAGCTCGTCGGGCTCATAACCCGAAGGTCGCAGGTTCGAATCCTGCCGCCGCTACCAATCTTACCCTCACCCCCGCCGGTATACCGGCGGGGGTGAGAGTGTTTGAGAGGAGAAAGGTAAGGATATCAGGTTAACCGCAGCGAGCGGCGAGAACACAGAGGGGCAAGAAACGACGCCCCAGACACGAACATAGAGCGTCTCTTGGTGACGCTGCCCCAAAAGTCCCTTGCGGAGCCGAACAGCCCTCCGGCTTTCCTACACTTTTGTGTCACTCGCCCCTACCTCCAGCCCCCGCTCCCGCCGTGAGTTGGGAGCGGGGGAACCACTGTGTTAACGGAACGGCAGCGGGACACCGTAGCACCCCGCCTTTACCACGCAGGAGCCGGCAGGAGCTGAGGGGCACATCGGTTAACCGCAGCGAGCGGCGAGAACACAGAGGGGCAAGAAACGACGCCCCAGACACGAACATAGAGCGTCTCTTGGTGACGCTGCCCCAAACGTCCCTTGCGGAGCCGAACAGCCCTCCGGTTTTCCTGCGCCTTTGCGTTTGAATCTTCTGCGCCTCTGCTCTCTTGGCGGCTTGGAGTTAACCGTCTTTGCCTACTCTGCACCTTTATCCCCTCTACGGTCATACCTAGGCTGTTGGCTATTCATTAACATCTGGTATTATTTGCTGAAACAGTGATTTGCCACGGAGATTGTAATGTTCTTCGATCCATCCACTATTCGTCCACTCTTCCCGGCATTGGCGCAAGAGGTTGCCGGACGAGCAGCAGTCTTTTTCGATGGCCCCGGTGGCACGCAGGTACCGCAGATGGTGATCGACGCGATCAGCGGATATCTGGCGCGTGACAATGCCAATACGCATGGCGCGTTCGCCACCAGCCAACGCACCGATGTGACGATTGCCACGGCGCATGCTGCGATGGCCGATCTGCTTGGCTGCGCGCCCGAAGAGGTTTTTTTCGGCCAGAATATGACCTCGCTGACCTTTGCGCTCAGCCGGGCAATTGGGCGCGAATTGCAACCCGGCGATGAAATCGTGGTGACACGGCTTGACCATGACGCTAATGTCGCGCCGTGGCAAGCATTGAGTGAGCGGGGGGTAGTGATTCGCGAGGTGGATATTGACATTGAAGACTGTACGCTCGACATGGCGGATATGGCGGCGAAGATCGGGCCGCGCACCAAGTTGGTGGCGATTGGCTATGCTTCAAATGCAGTTGGCACGATCAACAATGTGCAGCAGGTGGTCGAATGGGCGCATCAGGCAGGCGCGCTGGTCTTTGTGGATGCCGTGCATTATGCGCCACACGGCCCGATCGATGTCAAAGCGCTCGACTGCGATTTTTTGGCCTGTAGCGTCTACAAATTTTTTGGGCCGCACGTAGGGGCCATCTACGGCAAACGCGAGCATTTACAGCGATTGCAGCCCTACAAAGTGCGCCCGGCGGCTGACACTTTACCCGAACGTTGGATGACCGGCACCCAGAACCATGAAGGCTTGGCCGGCGTGACAGCAGCAATTGAGTACTTGGCCAGCTTAGGTCAACCGGCTGCGAGCCGGCGCGAGGCGCTCGTGACGGCTATGACGCGAATCGCCAGCTACGAACGGAGCTTGGCTGTGCAGTTGATCGAGGGTTTACTCGCAATCCCCGGCCTCACATTGTATGGGATTCGCGAGCCGGAACGGTTTGGGTGGCGCACCCCGACGGTCTCGTTCCGATTAGCGAACCTATCACCGCGGATGGTGGCCGAAAAACTAGCTGAACGCGGCATTTTCGTCTGGGATGGCAACTACTATGCGCTGAGCTTGAGCGAACGGCTCGGGGTGGAGCTACTTGGCGGCATGGTGCGGGTAGGGTTGGTACATTACAACACGGCTGCTGAAGTGGATTATTTGCTTGAAGTGTTGCAAGAGCTTGCCACCATATAGCAGGATGGATAGATGGCAGGCCGGCGGCCCGCGCCCCGCGCTGCCCCGCAGCCCCTGCTCTTGGCAGGCCGGCGACCCGCGTCGCTTGGCATTAGGCTTTGAGCATCGCCTCAGCATGATCCCACATTAACAGCCCCGGCTGCTCGCTGAGCATGACGCGGTCGGGACTATAACGCACTCTGATGCCGCTCGCACTCCCCAACACGCGCCGGTCGAGATCGGGCGGCATCGTAGTGATATACCCTTCATCATTGAAAAAGAGGCGCACACACGAAAAAGCGAAGGTCAAATCGTGCGGGCTGGCGAGGGTGATTTCGAGATCGGAGTCGTTGTTGACACTCGCCTGAGCGCCAAGATCGCCCAGCATATGGCGCAACGCATCAATATCGACATTCAGCCGTTGGCCTTTTGAGCCGCTAATTGTGATGGTGATATGGCGGCTGGTGAGAACCGAGTCGATCAACAACAATTCGTAAGGAGTTTGCTCGAACAGTATTGCCGCCGCCGGATTGGCGCGATCAATTGCACGACCGGCCAGCGCCCAACCGAGGGCATTGACATCGTAGGCGAGACGCATCGCGGTAGGAAATGAGAAGGAGATAGCGGCAGCACCTTGCAACGTCGTGGACAACTCAGCGGTGGGGATGCCAAAGCCGCGCAAGAAACCTTTCAAAATGGCTAGCCCTAATTCAAGACTCACCCGCCGCGAACGACGACCGCTAATGTCGATCAGTTGTGACACCGATGGTTGGACACTGAGCGGGCTAGAGTCGGTCAAGAGTGGTAAGAGCGAGCCGCGAAAGATACTGCGCCCATGGCGATGCACAACAACTGAGAGCGGACGGATGCGAGCATCGGGGACGCGCACCGGATTAGCGCCAAACAGGTCATGCACAAGCGCGACGAGGGGGTCATTCGAGCACAGATGCAGGATCATAGGCTGCCTCGGCGGTGAAGCTTCAAAAAGGGTGGAAGATCGGCATACTGAAGCAACGCAGGGACCAGAGATTGAACAGGCGGTTTCGAGCTCGGAGCAGATTTGTTGGCGATAGTGCTAGGTGGCCGGCGAAACGAGGCAACCTCGCTTGCGATCAGGGTAACGCGCACGCGATCAGGGTTGGCTTGGTGCGGTGAGCTGACCACACCAATCGCTAAATCCATCTCGCTATCAATCGTCTGGTAAATCTGTGCGATCGCATTGTTAACATCGAGCAGACCTAGATTATTGCCGCCGATGATCGAAATCAGCATACGCCGCGCTTTCATCAAATTTCCTTCCAACAAATCGCATCTGAGCGCCTGCTGCACAGCGCGCTGGGCGGCATCGCTACCAGTTGCGCTGCCAATCCCAAGCATCGTCTGACCGGCATTGCTGAGCGTTTGGCGAACGTGGGAAAAGTCGAGCTGCATTAGTGAAGGCAAGGAGAGCTGCTCGACAACACCACTGATCGCAGCACTCAAAATTGTATTGCTATAGGTGAGCGCTTTGCTTAGCGTTTCACGTGGATTCACAAAACTGAGGATCTTCTGATTTGACACGACCACCACCGCATCGGCAGTCGCGGTTAGCGAGGCAAGCCCCTGTTCGGCAGTGCGACTACGTTGGCCCTTCTCGACGTGAAACGGCATCGTGACAAACGCGAGGGTCAACGCGCCAAGTTGGCGGGCAAGACGGGCGACCACTGGCGCGGCGCCGGTGCCGGTACCCCCACCCATACCGGCGACAATCACCACCAGATCAGCACCGGCAAGGGCTTGGGCCAACACCGGTTCGCTTTCGAGCGTTGCCTCTGCGCCGACTTGAGGATGGCCGCCGGCGCCCTTGCCTGCCGTGAGCTGCGGCCCCAATAAAATGCGCGTTGGCACCGTGGTGCGTCCAACCAGATCTTGTTGATCGGTATTGGCAACAATCACACCAATCTGATCGGTCGGCAGTTGTAATGTACTAACCAAATTCCCGCCACAGCCACCCAAACCGATCAGCTTGATGGTAATCGGGGTACGCGGCTGAAACGATACATCTGCAGATTGCATACTCTCCCCCGTGAATAATGGTTGGTATCACGCCTGCTCGCTCAACGGAAGCTCAGCAATGGGCTCGCTCACCCGCACCCGGCCAGCGCCAATGTGAAACTGCCGGCGCAGGAACTGCACCAGCGCCTGTACCGCGCTACGCAAGGGCGGCGGCGCATGTTCGAGCGATCCTTCTACGGCAATCACGACGGCGCGTTGATCGAGCTGCTCGGCGGGCAAGCCAACCCCGCGCGCAGTGCGGGCAATGTAGCGTTCGTGGCGCAGACGAAACACAGTGCCGGTATGATCCACGTAGTAGTGCCAGCGCGCATTGGTGTGGGCATTGACCAACTGTAAACTAGTTGGGCCGGGCGTTGGCACAAGCAAAATGGTATCAAGCGGACGGCGGCGTATTTCACCATCACCGGCAAACAGGCTCACGTCGATCAATGGCTGGCCTTGACGAACTGGGCCGAGTAGGGGAGCAGACGTAACCGGCGGCGATGGCAGGCGCTGGTCATCAACCCGCGATAGCCGAACCACACCGGTCGCAAGCTGGCGATGGCTGCCAAGCAACGCCGTCAAGCGGCCAAAGGGGCTTGCCGGTGGTAATGGACGGTCGAGCGGCCAATCCGGCGCCGGCAGGCGACAAGCAATCACATCGAGCGCAAACGGCATCAACACCACCGGCACGCCATCGATCACCACGACTTCAGTTTGGCCCAGCGGCGCGCCGAGTTCTTCCCCTAACGCATACTGGATCAGGGCTGCATCAGGTTGGTAGCGGCGACCAGTGCGGAGGGCGAAGAGATCGTCAAGTAAGAGCCGGGCCAATTGGGTTGCGCGCTCGCGGCTGAGGCCGGACGGCGCCAACTGGTCAGCAGCGACGCGACGAAGCTCGCTAAGCCGGTAGATCACCTGCCACTGGCCCACCGGCGAGCATAGACTATCGAGGGCAAAGTGTTGGCACGCGAAATTCAATCCCGGTGCCAGCGCCAGCCGGTGATTATGGCTGATCGGCATCCCTAATTCATCAGGATGCTGGAGAAAATACTGGTGGAAGGCCCAACCGGGTTGAAAACCATTGACGGGATCGGCGGCGCGAAAGATTGCCTCCAGCAGGGCCATCCGTTGTGGGCTAGCGGGGACGGTATTGAGACGATTGACGCTCTCTCCGGGGCGGAGGGAGTCATCGGGCCCAACGGCAGCAAACAGCGCATCGCGCGCATAGACTTCAACCAGATAGCGCGTCCCGTCAGGCAATGACAACGCGCGTTCGCGATCGTTCGGTGCTGATGCCGGACGCGGAGCGAGAGGGCGGGCGACCAGCGAGGCGACCGGCATGCCGAGATTGGCGGCGCGGGCTTGGGCGAAAAAGGGCCACTCGGCGGGCAGGCCACTACCGGCGGCGCGATACGCGGCATCAAGCATGTATTGGCGCAACTGCTCGCCCGGCGGCAAGGTAGGAGCATCAGGCAAACCGGCGAACACCTCGGCCAGAAAGCGTTGCCACGGAAAACCGGCCGGATCGGTCTTCCGTCCGGGGGAAATATCGAGATGGCGCACCACTTGGGCAGGCGGAATCCGGTACTTCTGCACCAGCTCGCGAGTTAGCCAGAGCGCAGCGGCGTACTGTTCGGGCGGGTACGGATCACGGCCATCGTTGCGGTTCTCGAGTTCGATCCCCACCGATACATCGTTACAGCCATACACAGTGCGGCCATCTACCTCCCAGCGGCTCACGCCAGCATGCCACGCGATATCTTGATCCGCAACCAGTTGAAAAATCTGGCCACGCTTGCTGATGTAATAATGGACGGAAACCTCACGACCGGGAGTACCGCCCTGCCGGAGCCACTTAAAGTCGCCGGGGTACGAACCGGCAGTGGAATGGAGCACCACCATTCTAATCCGATCAGGAGTGCCCGGTTTGAAGTGATTGCGGGTCATACCAACCCATTCGATCTGATACATGAGACACCTATGCGATAGTTATCATGGGGACCGCATAGCCGCTGTACAGAGGATTGGCGAGTGGGTCGCACCGCCGCACGGCCAGAGCGCTACCCCCAATTACAGTGCTACACAGAATCGATGCCATATCGCCGGCGATACCATTCGTCTTGGATGCGCAACCGGCGAATAACCGGCGATGGATGGCGCGGCGGATACTGGTTGCCCAAGGTCAACGCCGATGGCTGGTCACTCGGCGGGCGCAAATAAATCGGCCCAAGGGTACGATTACGCACATACAGCGCCGGCACAAACCACGACACCTGATCGGTCTCGCCGACATACAGCGCGATTCGAGCAGCGACTAACGCCTCTTGCACACTCCGTCCCTGCGCCAGCCCGGCATAGACGATGCTGGCGATACGAGTTGCGGCATCGGCCCGGATCGTAAACTGCATCCCAATCACCACCGGCACCCCAGCGATGCTCAGGGCAGGGGCAACACTACTGAGCAAGGCCGAGCCGGGGGTAGCCATCGCCCCTTGGCAAGCATGTAACAAGACCATCCGCACCCCACCAGCAGCAGCGGCCAACGCCCCCGGCGGCGTCCATTCTTCACCGCCGCTCTCGCGGTCGAGCAAGAGCGCGCCGGTACCTTGCTCATAGCGCCCGTGGCCATAGTAGTGGAGCACATCAGGCGACCACTCACGCACCACTCGTTCGAGTTCACGGCGGGTCACCGGACTCAACTCGCGCACTTCAGCCAACTGTCGCTCGAGCAACGGTTGCAACGCGCTCGTGCGGGCGCTGCGTTCAAGCTGGCGCAATTCGGGCGGAATCCCGGCTTGCGGCGAGAGCGCGAGAATGCGCAGCGCACCGCTGCCCGGCACCGGTTGCGGCGGCGGGCCGGTATGCTTAAGACGGCGTTCGATTGTTGCCGACAAGCGGCGCTCGGCGAGGAGTGGCGTTGGCTCATCGGCCCATAGCAACTCCCACGGGAGCGCAGCGAGAGCAATATCAGCCGGCGCGTGGGCATTGAAATGGCAAGCCATAAGCAACGGACGATCGACCGCCAGCGCATAGTTACGCACAATCTTCAGCGCTTCAGCGCCGCGCTTATCGTGGGTGAGCGCACGAAAGAGGCGACGACCGACCCGGCGCGGCAAATCGGCCGGCACCCGATCACCGTCGCCCCAGAAATCGAGTTCGCGCAGCCGATCTTGTTCAGCGGAGGTAAAGGTAAAGGAAGCCTCTTGCGCCGCCGTCCACGGATGCGGGTAGGCCGGGTCTTGCAACACATCAAGAGCACGCAACACGAGCGGCACATCGTGGGCGGCGATCGGCATTGGCATCTGGCTCTGGGTGATATCGATCACCTCATTAGCTTCCCAGCGGACAAAAAAGCCGCGATGATACGAACTAAAATCGACCGAGAGCAGAACAGGCTGGTACGTTGGTCGCATAAAAATCAGATGGGTATGACTAACAGCGGGAAGACACCGTCTTATCCGGCAGCGAGCGGCTTATCCTTCACGAGAAGCAGCGGGCAGCTCCGTCATCAGCAAAGCGAACAGCAACGCCTGATCAGCGACCTGATCGCGCACGAGCAACCGCTCGCGCTGCAACGTTTGGCGCAGGCGCTGGCGAGCGATGAGAGCACTGCCGGAGGGACGATCGATCACGAGGCGCGATTGGAGCATCAGGGCGCTGTTCATGGCACAATCCTTTCGACAATTTACTACAAATTGTAGTAGACAAGATCACAAAGAAAACGCGTTGTTGCGCGCTACTGCGACATCCCAATCATGGCGAGACCAACGGCCGGCAGAAGCGGTAATGGTCGACTCGCATTCTTGCCAGCGTTCAGGCGTCCACACTTCCAGATACTGATCCATCCCAACCAGAACAGCCGTGCGATCAAGACCGGCATAAGCGCGGAGCGGTGCAGAGATAACGATCATTGCCTGTTCATTGAGTGACAAAGCGCTGGCATCGGCAAACAGCAGCCGGCGTAACCAGCGCTCATCAGCCCCGCTGAGGGTCAGATTGCTCACCCGCTGGACCAACCCACGCCAGAACGGTTCGGGGCACAGTTGGAGACAGCGTTCAAAGCCGCGCGTCACGACCACACCAGCGTTAAACACGGGGCGGATCGGGGCGGGAATGGTCAAGCGGCCTTGTTCATCGAGCGACACCGGCCAAGTACCGAGCAGCATTGCCTCCTCACAGGGTTAGAACGATAGGTTTGACGATCCTTTTCGGGTTCTTGTTGGGTTCTTAAATACACCTTTCTGAGTTACTATAGCATATAATATTCGAGCCGTCTAGAGTTTCTCGCGGGAATTTCTCGGCGGGGCCTTGACATTACTACAGTATGTAGTATTATAAAACTGAACCGCGTTTTGACGCCGTCTTGCCTATAATCGCCTGCTCGTTGTTACTGACGAAAATGACGAGACAAACTGCATAGGAGGGGCGACTATCACTCACCTACCAACACCAAAAAATACCCAACAAGCACCCGAAAGACTAGACAAAACGATTTATTAGTGGTATAGTAATTCCTGAAAGGAACCCGAAAGGAACCCCGCAATGCAAGCAGTGAATCACAACCCAACGCTCAACACAGTGACTGAAGCTGATCATCTGGCGGTGCAATTACCGCTTCAGGTAATGGGACTGTCCACTATCTATGCTGCTACGCTTGAATTCCTCCAGCGCCGTTACCCGACAGTCTTGCCTGATCATTTGTGGGCGGAAGTTGCGGGCGGGGTCGTTCTCTCGCTCGCGCCAGTTGCGTTGGCTGCTCGCCGTTTGAGCGGCCTCGATTGGCGCCGATATGAAGATCTGGTCTGGCGGAGCTTTGTGGCTGCGGGCATTCCCATCATTCTATGGCAACTCGGCGAAAATGTACTGCGCCGCCGCGCAGCCGAAGATTACCTGCGCCGATCACGAAGGAGCGCTGTTGATTATGCCGACGATACCACGCCGCTGGCCAACCGAATTAGAGACCGAGAGGGTGGAGCTGATCCGCATTGCGGACGAGGCGGTTCAGTACATCCAGCAGGCCCGGAGTACGCTTGAAGAGGTGCGCGCCGAATTAGGGCGCAATATTCATCTTGCGCGGGTATTAATCGTGACCGCCGAGCGCACCGTGTACGATGCCTTGACCTGCACTGAACGCATGCGGCGCTACTTGGCCGTCGTGCGCGGCGCTGAAATTCATGGACGCTGGCCGATGACAGCGGCTCGCCAACGCGACGATAGCGAGCAAGCGTTGGATCGAGCCGCCCAAAACCTCGAAGAAGCGCAAGACATGTTTGAGGCGTTACGCGAGAGTTATCATTCGAATTTCACGCTCGCCGAGGCGATTCTGGCCGATATGACGCTCGCCCTTGCCCGCGCTCGCCGTTCGATCGAACAGATGGTGCGCTTGCTTACTGAAGCGGCCATCGGACGTGATTAGGCCTTGCCTGCAATCACGCAGCGCAACCGATCAGCTATGACTCACAGCGCAACCGAAACCGTCTACTACGGCGTTGGCGTAACAGGAGGGACGGACGTCGCAGTTGGCGTTGCCGTCAACGGAGACGGCGTCGCAGGAGGTGTCGCGGTTGGTGTAGGCAAGCCAACATCATCCACGGTATCGGCAGCAATGTCGCTCAGCCGATCAAGAAAACGGGTTAACCGCTCGCTGCGCCGTTCAATCTCGCGTAGCCGCGCATTTTGCTCGGCTTGAACAGTTGCCACTACCGCCACCACAACTTGCCCCTCGCGCAACTGATCTTGCAACGCTGCCGCTTCAGCGACTGCGGTTTGCAGTGCCTGCCCCAAGGCTACTGCCGTCGCGGCTTGCCCGGCTTGGGCAGTCGCCGCCGCTACCAGTCGTCCCGCCTGCGCTTCGAGATCATCGATCCGCTCGCGCGCATTGCCCAGATCGATGCTGGCCTGCGCCTGCACGGTTTGCAGTTGGGCCACCGTATCGGCTTGAGCGGTGGACGCTGCTTGCAACCGCTGCACATCAACGCTCGCTTGCCTGATCTGCTGCGGCGTGGCGAGATCAACTCCCAACAGCACCAGTATGCCTCCGGCAACAGCTAGCGCCAACCCAGCCGCGATGATCACAGTCAAGAACCAGCCAATCACACCGATGATCCGGCTAACACAACTCCGCGGACGCGGTGCGGGCGGCGCCGGCGGCGGGGATACCGGCGCTTCATTCGAGTCAGATTGGGTCATTGTTATCCTACTGCATTAGCGCGAACACACTGCTACTGTAGCATGCCGGCTGGCAATCCACGATCGCACCGTTAGACGGCAAATGACGCCCGTAGTCAGCGTCATTTGACAGTCTGCAAGGCGCTAGCTACAATCGCACCAGCCAGATTGCTATGCCGAGGAGCCTATGAGAGTTCCGCTGTCATGGTTGCGTGAATTTGTTGCGGTCGATCTGCCGGTCGAAGAGTTGGCCCGGCGCTTGACCTTCGGCGGCATGGAGGTCGCCCAGATCCACCGGATCGGGGTTGAGGGCGCACCGCTGCCGTGGGATCCTGAATTGATTGTCGTTGCCAATGTGCTTGAGGTGCGGTCGCATCCGAATGCCGACCGGCTGGTGTTGGCCGAGGTTGATTATGGCGCGGCCCAGCCCCATACGGTTGTCACCGGCGCGCCTAATCTCTTTCCCTATCGCGATCAGGGCCGCTTGACCCATCCGCTGAAAGCGGTGTTTGCCCGCGAAGGGGCACAGTTGTACGATGGCCACGCCGAGGGCTGGGTGATTACGAAACTCAAGGGCCGGCCAGTGCGCGGTGTGATGAGTGATGCGATGCTCTGCTCGGAGAAAGAGCTGGGCCTGAGCGAGGATCACGAGGGGATTTTGATCTTGCCTGACGATGCGCCGGTAGGAATGCCGCTACGCGATTATTTGGGCGAGATTGTGCTGGAAATCGACCTGACCCCCAACTTCGCCCGTTGTCTCTCGATCGTTGGGGTGGCCCGCGAAGTCGCTGCACTGACCGGCGCGCCACTTACCTTGCCCGATCCGCAGGTCGTTGCCACCGGCCCGTCGATCATTGGGCGGGCCAACGTCACCGTCCGCGAACCCGATCTCTGTCCACGCTTTATGGTGGGATTGGCCGAGGGCGTCAGAATTGGGCCATCACCATTCTGGATGCAGCGCCGCTTGATCAATGCCGGCATGCGCCCGATCAACAATATTGTCGATATTTCTAACTACGTGATGCTTGAATGGGGCCAACCAACTCACGCCTTCGATGCTGATCGGGTAGCCGATCGCCACCTTATTGTACGCCTAGCCCAACCCGGCGAACGGTTGAAGACGCTCGATGATCGCGATCGCGATCTGACCCCCGGCCCGGAGAGCGGCTTGACCCACCCGCCGCTAATGGTGTGCGACGCCACCGGGCCGCTGGCGGTCGCCGGTGTGATGGGCGGCGCTAGCTCTGAGGTGAGCGAGACGACGACCAATGTGTTGCTCGAAGCAGCCATCTGGGAGCCGGTACAGATTCGCCGCACGGCGCGCGGCCTGAAGTTACCCAGTGAAGCATCGCGCCGTTTCGAGCGCGGGGTTGACTATGAGTTACCGCCGATCGCGCTGCACCGCTGTTTGGAACTGATGCGCTTATACGCAGGGGCAACGATTGCCGCCGATTTCATCGATGTCTATTCGCGCCCGTGGCAGCCGGTGACGATCGATCTGCCACCCTCGGAAGTGCGCCGCCTGCTCGGCATTCATCTCGACGCCCACGCCATCACCGAAATTTTAGGCCGGCTAGGATTTGAATGCTCGATCAGCGGCAGCGCACCAGTCGGCGATTTCGCAATGCTAGCCGCCGAGCCGGTGATTCACGTGCAGGTACCGTCGTTCCGCCAAGATGTGACGATGGCTGCCGATCTGTGCGAAGAGATTGCCCGCGTCTACGGCTACGATCAGATTCCGTCCACCCGACTGGCCGATGAATTGCCGCCGCCAGTGACGCTCAAGGCGATCGAACTCGAAGAGCAGGTGCGCGATCTGATGGTCGGCGCCGGCTTGACTGAACTGATCACCTATTCACTGATCGATATGGCGCTGGTTGCGCAGATCCAGCCCTCTGAGGCCGTCGCCGAGCGATACCTCAAGCTGAGCAATCCCAGTACGCCGGAACACGTCTATTTGCGCCGCTCGTTGCTGCCCTCGATCGCGGCGGCGCTGGCCATGAACCTGCGCGAGCGCGAGCGTTCGCTGGTATTCGAGATTGGGCGGGTCTACCTGCCCCCAGCCGAGCCGGGCAAAGATGATCGCTGGCTGCCCGACGAACCACGCCGGCTGGCGATTGCAATGGCCGGCCCGCGCCAGCCGGAAAGCTGGCTGAACACCGACCGCGAGTGGCTCGATTTCTACGATCTGAAGGGGATCGTCGAGCTGCTCGGCAAACGGTTAGGGTTGGCCGAGCAACTCAACTTTGTGCCGCTGACCGATGACGAGCGCTTCCACCCCGGACGCTCGGCGGCACTGATGTTGGTGCGCAGACGCGATAGCCGGGGGCAGCCAGTTGATCAGCAACCGGTTGGCGTGCTCGGCGAAGCCCATCCGCAGGTGCGCGCGCGGCTAGAGGTGTCAGCGCCGCGAGTGTTGCTGGCCGAGATCGATCTCGAGACGCTGTTTGCCCACGCTGGGCAAGCGGTGTACCGGCCCATCTCGCGTTTCCCGGCCAGTGTGCAAGATCTGTCGATTGTGGCTGATGAAACTGTCAGCGAGGCGCAGATTCGGGCCGTTATCCAGCGTAGCGCCGGCGAGTATCTAGAGAGCCTTACGCTGTTTGATCGCTACAGCGGGCCGCAAGTGGGGGCAGGCAAACGCAGCCTGACCTATCACCTCGTCTTCCGTGCGCCTGACCGCACCCTGCTCGACGAGACGTTAGCCAAGATTCGCAAGAAGATCGTCGGCAACCTCGAACGCGAGCTAGGGGCGACGATTCGCAGTTGAGCCATGGCAACCGCGCCGGCCAAACTCATTCTCTGCGGCGAACATGCCGTCGTCTACGGACGGCCAGCGATTGCGTTGCCGCTGGCCGACATTCGGGCGACGGCAACTGTCACGCCGATCCCGCCGGGGTGCGGCCCGCTGATCAGTGCGCCCGATCTCGGCGGGCAGTGGCGAGTAGTTGAGCGGCCCGATGAACCGCTCAGCGGGTTGGTGATGGCGGTCATCGAGCGGTTTGGCCTCCCGGCTGATGTTGAAATCACCATCCGCTCAGCGATCCCGATCGCTAGCGGCATGGGCAGCGGGGCAGCTATCGCCACGGCGATTGTGCGCGAGTTGCTGGCGCACAGCGGCCAAACCCTCCCGCCAACAGCCATTTCCGAACTCGTGTACGAGAGCGAACGCGGCTATCACGGCACCCCCAGCGGGATTGACAACACCGTGGTGGCGTTCGAGCAGCCGATCTGGTTTCAGCGCCGGCCATCGCTCCCGCCGTTGATCGAGCCATTACCCATCGGCGCGCCGCTGACGCTGGTCGTTGGTGACAGTGGCGTGCGCAGCCCGACCCGCTTACCGGTCGGTGCGGTGCGCGAGCGATGGCAGGCCGATCCGGTACGCTACGAAGCATTGTTCGATCAGGTGGGCGCGTTGGTAGAGCAAGCGCGCACGGCGCTGGCAACGGGTGATGCGGCACGGTTAGGGCCGCTCCTCAGCGCCAACCACGAGCTACTACGCGAGATCGGCGTCTCGTCGCCGGAACTTGACCGGCTGGTCGCGGCAGCGCATGCCGCCGGTGCATTGGGGGCAAAGCTGGCCGGTGCTGGCTGGGGTGGTGTGATGCTGGCGTTAACCACGCCAGAACAAGCGACAACGATCGCTGGCGCATTGCGCGCCGCCGGCGCAACCAACACACTCGTGACGACGATTGCCGCAACTGGATGATAGTGGAATGCGGCAGTAGAACTGCCGCACTCTAGATGTTCACCGACCCGCCGGCAACGGTGGTAGCGCATTGGATGCGGTAGGGAGACTGCTCAATGTTCGGCAAGCTTACCCAACCGGTAACTGCACAATGAACGTGCTGCCACAACCCACTTCACTCTCAAGCATAATGTTACCGCCGTGGGCTGCAACCGCCAACCGGCAGAAGTAGAGACCCAAGCCGGTCCCACGGCCCCGATCATTCTCACGTGCCTGATAGAAGCGATCGAAGATCCGCTCTTGCGCCTCGCGCGGAATACCCGGACCGGTATCGCTCACCCGCAGCTCTACGCTATGGCCATCGTTGGTCAGACGAGCGGACACCACCACTTCACCCCTTGACGGTGTAAACTTCACCGCATTCGAGACCAGATTCGCGATCACCCGTTCGATTAAGTGCGGATCCAACATCACTGCCGGCAGCTCAACCGGCAATTCCACCCGCACATACGGCTGATCGGGATGGGCCAAGTGACGAAACGGCTCACACACGGCCTTGATCAGCGCAACGAGGTTAGCCGGCTGCAACTGCAACGACCAACTGCTCGTCTCGAGCCGGGCCGAATCGAGCACCGTTTCGGTCAAGCTCAGCAGATAATTGGCGCTCTCCCGCGCTACTTCGAGCAATTCATCACGCGCGTTGGCATCAAACCCCTGTCGCTGTAAGGCTTTGAGACTGATCAGCAGCGTATGCAGCGGCGCGCGCATATCATGAACAACCATCTGGGTCTGATCTTCGTGATTGCGCAGCCGTTCGGTGAGCGCGCGATTGGCTAGCGCCAACGTCACGTGTTGGCGAGCGGCAAAATCGAGCGCCTGATGCGCGATCTGCAAGAGCAAATGGCTAGGCGGCGGCTGCAAACGCTGCAAAGCGGCGCGTTGCAGCATCGGGATAGAGTGTTCGAGCAGCTCGCTCAGGGCCAACAAATCGTCAGGCGCGCAGCTCCAATGGGCATCATGCAATTGCAGATCAGCTTCACGTTCCAACGACTCCATCGGAATAGCGACCAACGCATAGCCATAACGCAGCCCCACCCCAACCAGCGCCACTCCCGCACCTTGGAGCACGATATTACTACGCTGAATCGGCAACGCCACGTCCTGCAAGGCCAGATCGGCCCAATGACCACCAGCTGACCCAGCGACGAGTACCGATCCACCCTCAGCGAGCGTTGCATAACTCAACGTCTGGGCTAGTTGGATAAGCGCCGCTGGTGTATATCCGCCCGCTACTCCCATCCGCAGACACGATTTGAGCTGAACAATGTCTGGGATGAGCTGGGCTACTGCTCGCTCACCCACTTCACGTTGATTGCACCCTCCCACGGTTCGTTCCTTCCCCGCTGCGTAGCATTCGCTACCCGATCACGAGGCTGCTGAGCATGGCATTGAAGAGTTCAAGCTGGCTATCAAAGCCGCTTTCCGGCGCTTCAAACATGATCAGATAGGTCCACAACGTATTCGGACTCGTGACGATAACTGCGACGACATAACTGTTACCGCCTTGATCGAGAGGATAAGTATACTCAAGCTTCAAACCATTCAGGCCTGCTATCTGGAAATCGGTGACATCAACGCGCAGCTCGCCTTGCTGGTTCACGACAGTCTTTAGCTCTGCCATCAAGGTGCGGGTCGCAACGGTTGGATCGTCGTCAACAAACTTGTAGACGTCAACCACCACATACACACCATCATCAACCGCGCGATTCGAGAAGATGATCCGGTCGTTGCCAGTATCAAATGCGCGCCAATTTTGCGGATAATCAATAGCGAAACTAAGCGCGCCTTCGTAGCGTTGGTAACCGGTTTGGGCTGCACCGGCAGGCGGCGCCACACCACCACCCGGCGTGGTTGGCACATTGGTATTGTCTACCGCCACATCCACATAGCTGTAGTGATAATTGCCGGCAATATCGCGCACCAGAAAACCCATCACATAATCGCCGCTTAGAGTCGGGCCACGCACCGCCTTGAGCGGCGCATCACCAAATGTAATCGTTTGGCCCTCAAACCGATTAGCTTCCAGTCCACTCCCAGTATCAGTGTACGAGCGATAGTAAGCGGTAAAGGTATCACCAGCGCGGGGGAACAACTCAAACGGTTGCGGTTCTTGCTTGCCAGCGGTGCGGGGAAAACCCCAAACCCGGAGCAATTGCGCTTCATTGCCCTGTATTGCAAAGACGAGCCCAGCGTTGATTTGCTCACCGGTGGCGGTTGATGTATAGATGCCTTCAACGCCGTAAAACTCAAAGCCATATTTAATGGGTCCTAGTAAGACCTCAATCGAATCATTCCCGTTGCTTAAGTACCAATTGGTGGCGTCCCAATTCAGGCGCAAGCTAAATTCGCCATCGCTCCAATTGGGCACTTGGCTGCCCGGCGCAGCGCCCGGCGGGTAGATGAAATCAACCAAAATCAGATCGACCGTATCGCGCCGATCGTTGGGAATGCCGATAAATTGGAACACATAAGCAATATCACTGCCGGCCAAGGTGCCGGTGAGACTAGCGGGCGCATTGACACTCACCACATCGCGATTAATGGCTAAATCACGAATCGTTGGCCGTTGCACAACCGTACTGCTTGCCTGATAGTACGTGGTCAGAAACTCTTCCCACGCCGTGGCGCGCGGCGTCGGTGAAGCGCGTTCGTATGCCTCAGCATACAGATTAGCCAACTGTGGGAAGTAGATCGAGAGTCCGCCGCTCTCGCGGTGATACGACCCGACGCCATTAGCTAGCCGGGCCGATTCAATTGCGCGCAGCAGTTGCGCGGCCCGCTCACGTACAGCGCCAGTTGCACCTTGTTGGGGGAGCAAGTTCAGAAAGTGCGGCAGATCGATCGCATTAAACTCTTCGGCATACGATGGCGCATACACATTGGTAAATGAACGGGCTTGGCCGATAGCAGTATAGCTTTGTTGCACCCCCCGTTGCAATTCTTGCGCTAAAGCATCGAGCCCGCTCACCAGCTCATTCATGCGGGTGAGATCAAAGGCCGAGAGTGTCACTTCATCAGCGCTTTGGCCGCGAAACGAATCCATATAGGTTTGCACAATGACCGGCCCAATCGCGTAGCCATCTTGTTCGGGTTTAGCAACCACCTGCTCAAGCCACGCATCCCAAGCCCAACCGCTGTTAGGTTCGAGTTCGGCGGAAGCGACTGCCACCCGGCCATACGGAGCAACCGTGTGCAGCACGTCAAACTGGGCCATGAGGCAAGCATCAAAGCCGATCATCTCAAAGCCACCGATACGGGTGCGCGCGATTGCCGTCTCAAAGGCAGAGCTGATCTCGGGCAGATTCAACACATCCCCATCGGTATCATCGCTGGCGATGCCTAGCCACGACGCGCCATGATCCCAGAGAATGATGGCGTAACGTTTGGCTGGGTAGTTCTCAATTCCCCAGATCAAGAAGTCACTCAGGGTAGCCGGATCACCCATATTGCGCTCGCCGAGATCGGTCAGTGCATTCTCGCGGGTTGGTTCCATTCCGGCTTCGACCCGAAACCTCAGCGTGCTATCCCAGTTGCCGTAGCGACGGTCATCCCACACTTCTGGCGAACGAATCCGATCCATTTGCACCACAATATGCACCTGATCGGTTGAGCCAACCCGCGCCATTTCTTCAAAGTCATCAATCGCATCAGACTCAAGATTGTTATCGCCATCGAGATAGACCAGCACCGTCCACTCCGCCGCATTAGGCGGCGGCACACGGGTCGGCGTGGTTGGCTGCGCGATAGGAGATGTATTGAACCCGCCGCCGCTAGAGTTATTGTTGCCGCCACCATTACCGCCGCCGCGGTTAAAGAAGATCACACCGCCAGCAACGGCAACCGCGAGAACGATGCAGGTAAACACACCAACGAGTATAAGCCAGATTGGGAAGCGACGGGGTTGGGTTGCCGGCGGCAGCGCGGAAGAGGGGACAGGCGGCAATTGAAAACCGCCAGCGGCAGGCGGCGGCGGCTGGGGCTGCTCCGACCATCCGGGAGCGGCAGGCGGCGGCTGGGGCTGCCTCGACCATCCGGGAGCGGCGGGTGGCGGCTGGGGCTGCCTCGACCATCCGGGAGCGGCAGGCGGCGGCTGGGGCTGCCCCGACCATCCGGGAGCGGCGGGTGGCGGCTGGGGCTGCCCCGACCATCCGGGAGCGGCGGGTGGCGAAACGGACGGTGGTGATGAACCAACGGGCAAAGTCGGTTCGAGCACAGCTCCAGCTAGTTCTTCAAACCGAAATACCTCATCACCGATTGCAAACGTATCGCCGGTGCGCAAGAGTTGCCGCTGCACTAGCTGGCCGTTGAGCAACGTACCATTCGAGCTGCCCAGATCGACCAGCACATACGCCCCGCCTTCACGCCTAATCTCGGCATGCCGGCGAGAAGCGCGCTGGCTAGCGATCACAACCGCGTTATCAGGCGAACGTCCAAACGTGAGCGATGTTTCGCCCAATTGAAACATCCGACCGGCCAGCGGGCCACTCACCGCTACCACACGTGCAGACATAACAAGATTCCTCGTGATGACGCACAGCAGAACGCAAGCACAACCGCATTGTAGCACGCGATCTCTACGTTGAACATAGGCAAAAGGTTACACCTTACGGCTGATCTCGTAGGGTGGGAAAGTAGGATATACTCGCAATAATGTTCTATGTTCGCCACAATACGCACGGCGGCGCAGTGCCAATACGATTGCGACTGGCGGCCACGTTGCGATGACATGAGAGGAGCCACTAATCGTGCAGCGTAGTGAATTTACGGTTGCTTCGGCCTACGTTTACGACCGGCGCAGCGTAGCGCGTTGGCTGCTCTCGCACGTGGCGCGTTACTGGCCGTTTGTGTTGGGATTTTACCTCTGTTTCATCACCGCATGGGCGGCTTATTCAGGGGCGCAAGCGTTAATTGGGCGCGTTGCCGACGTGCTGAGCGGCCCGCCCGATTACGCCGCCTTGACCGGGTTGGCACTGGCGGTGCTGGCCGTAATGGTGACGGATAGCGTAACGGCGTTGATTGGCAGTTTGTCGGCTGAGAATGTCGCAGCGCGGGTCGAAGCTGATGTGCGGCAAGAGTTTTACGAGAGCTTGCTGGCCAAGAGCAAGGCGTTTCACGATCGCCAGCGCGCAGGCGACCTCATGGCGCGCGCCACCGATGATACCAATTTCGTAGCGAATATGATGGTGCCCGGCGCTACTTTGATCTCTGAAACGGTGTTGGGGATCGTGGTGCCGCTGACCTTCATCTTCTTCACCGAACCACGCCTGATCATCGTGCCATTGCTCTTCGTGGCGGGCTATATTATCACCGCGCGCTGGTATCTGCGCCGGTTGATGCCGGTGATCCAGCGCCAGCGCGAGCAGTATGGGGTAATGAATGCTGGGTTGGAAGAGACGATCAGCGGGATCGAGGTAGTGAAGGCCAGTGCTCGCGAGGCACTCGAGCGCTCGAAGTATCTGCGCAACGCCCAACGCTTCCGCGATCTGTTTGTGCAGCAAGGTGACATTGAGGCGCGCTATCTGCCGCTCTTGCTGTTTGGGATTGCGCTAGGCGCGGAGTTTTTCCATGCCCTGTGGCTCTACAGCGCTGGTGAAATCGGGTTGGGGCAAGTAGTGGCGGTGATCGGGCTGATGAATGTCTTGCGCTTCCCAACCTTCATCTCGCTCTTCGCCTTCTCGGTCTTTCAGGCCGGGTTGGCCGGCGCACGTCGCATTCTTTCGGTCATCAACGCCACCACTGATCTTGACGAGAATCCGAACGGCTATCGCGCGCCAATGCGCGGCGAGATCGAGTTCGAGAAGGTGAGCTTTAGCTTTGCCGCTCACCCCGGCGAAGAGCCGCATCAGGTGCTACGCGACATCTCGTTCCGTATTGCCGCCGGGCAGACGGTGGCGATTGTCGGGCAGACGGGCAGCGGCAAGAGCGCGCTGACCCAACTCGTCAACCGTACATACGACGCAACCAGCGGGCGGGTGTTGATTGATGGGGTAGATGTGCGGGAGTGGAATCTCGATGCCCTGCGCTCGCAGATCGGCAAGATTGAGCAAGATATCTTCCTCTTCTCACGCACGATCGGCGAAAATATCGCCTTTGGCGCGCCCGGCGCGACCCAAGAGCAGATCGAGGCAGCGGCGCGCGCCGCCCAAGCCCACGAGTTTATTAGCCGCATGCCCAATGGCTACCAGACGGTGATCGGCGAACGCGGCGTGACCCTGTCGGGCGGGCAACGGCAGCGGATCGCACTGGCCCGCGCGTTTCTCGCCAACCCGCGCATTCTTATTCTCGACGATAGCACCAGCGCGATCGATAGTGCGACCGAAGATGAGATTCAGCGTGCGATCCGGCATGCGCAGCAAGGGCGCACGGTGTTGTTGATCACCCACCGGCTGGCGCAGATCCGCTGGGCCGATCAGATACTGGTGCTCGATGGCGGCAGATTGGTCGCCGCCGGTACCCACGAGGAGCTGCTGCGCACCTCGCCGCACTACCGGCGGATCTTTGCTCGCTATGAGCATCCGGCGGCGCGCCCGGCGCCAGCGGCAAGTTGACGGCGTGATGATGGCGCTGATGAGTAGAAAGGACGGTCATGGGTTTTCTGTTTGATGGCCTCGATGCTGAAGGCTACGATCGCACATACAGCGATGGCGAACTCGTGCGGCGGATTCTGCGCTATTTTCGCCCGCAAGCCGCCAAGATCATCACCGCCGCGTTGATGATTAGCGCCACTGCGCTGATCGAGGCGCTCATCCCGATCTTTATCTCGTACAGCATTGACGAGATTCAGACCGCAACCTCGCTCAATCAGGCGGCAGTGCTGGCCGGTGCGCTGGCCCTGATCGCTTGTTTGTCGTGGGTGTTTAACCTGATCCGGCAAACAATGTCGGTGCGGGCCATCGGCGACGTGGTGCTGGCGCTGCGTCGCGATGCTGCCGATGCCGTGCTGGCCCGCGACCTCAGCTTCTACGACGAGTTTCCGTCGGGCAAAATCGTCAGTCGTGTGAATTCCGACACAGCAGCTTTTGCGCAGGTGATGACGCTGACCATGGATCTGCTCAGCCGGTTGCTGCTGGTGGTAGTGCTGGTCGGTTATCTGACAACCGTCAGTTGGTCGCTGACGCTGGTGCTGCTCGGGTTGGCGCCACTCATCATTGGTGCCGCATTAGCGTTTCGTACTATTGCGCGTAAGGTCATTACCGCCTCGCGGCGGGTGAATGCCGAAGTCAGTAATCACATTCAAGAAACGGTGAGCGGGATCGGGGTCGCCAAGACCTTCCGCCAAGAGCAGGCGGTGTACGCCGACTTTCTCGATGTCAACCAAAAGAGCCGGCGAGTCAACTTGTACACCCGTTATACCTTTAGCAGCATCTTTCCGCTGCTCAATCTGCTAGCTGCCGCCGGCACCGCGCTGCTCGTCTACCTCGGTGGGCAGAAGGTCTATGCCGGCGAACTCACCACCGGCACGTGGTTTCTCTTCATCCAAGGCCTGCAGAGCTTTTGGTTCCCGCTGACCAGCATCGCCTCATTCTGGAGCCAGTTCCAACTCGGGTTAGCCGCCGGCGAGCGGGTGTTCGCGCTGATCGACGCCGAACCGCGGGTGACGCAGAGCGACCGGCTCGATCCGGGCCGGTTGTGCGGCGAGATTATCTTCGATCGGGTTGATTTTGCGTACAAACCGGGCGAACCGGTCTTACGCCAGTTCAATCTGCATATTCAACCGGGAGAGCGAGTGGCGCTGGTTGGTCATACTGGTTCCGGCAAGAGCAGCATTGCCAAGCTAATCGCCCGCTTCTACGAGTTTCAAGGCGGGCAGATCAAGATCGACGGCTACGACATTCGCCGGCTTGATCTGGCCGCCTATCGCAGCCAATTGGGTATGGTGACGCAGACGCCATTTCTATTCGATGGCACAGTGCGCGAGAATATTCGCTACGGGAAACCAGACGCGAGCGACGATGAGGTGCTGGCGGCGGCGCAACGGGTGGGGCACGGCGATTGGCTAGCAACCCTGCCAGCGGGTCTCGATACGCCGGTCGGCGAGCGCGGCAGCAGCCTGAGCATGGGCCAGCGGCAACTGGTGGCATTGGCGCGAGTGTTATTGCAAGACCCGGCGATTCTCATTTTGGATGAAGCCACCGCTAGCATTGATCCGCTCACCGAAGCCTTGATTCAAGAGGGTTTGGATGAGGCGATGCGGGATCGAACCGCGATCATCATCGCCCACCGCTTGAGCACGGTGCGCGAAGTTGACCGGATCATCGTGCTACGCCGCGGCGAGATTCTCGAACAGGGAACGCACGACCAGTTGCTGGCTGCTGGCGGGCACTATGCTGAGCTGTATAACACCTACTTCCGCCACCAGAGCCTTGAATACATCGAGGCGGCGGGTCAGCGGTAAACGCAAAGGCGCGATGGAAGCAAAGGCGCAAAGGGGTTAACGCCCAGACGCAGAGAACGCAAAGATTGTAAACGCAAAGGCGCGTAGGACGCAGAGGACAGTTTATATCACCAAACCCCTCTGCGCCGCTTTGCAGTCTTGGGCGCCTTTGCGTAGAGCCGGACGCCGTCTAGCTCTACTGGGGACGTTACACCTTTTCCAACGCTGACCGTTCTTGCAGCGATAGCAACGTCCATTGGCCAGCGCGCATAGCTTGGATCGCTTGCACCGCCGCTGCTGCTCCCGACAGCGTGGTCAAGGTCGGCACACCATACACAATCGCGGCCCGGCGGATGGCCCCCTCGTCAAAGAAGCTGGCCTTGCCGAGCGGTGTGTTCACGATAAGGGCAATCTCACCATTCTTGATATAGTCAACCGCATTGGGTCGGCCCTCGTTCACCTTGTAGATTGGCTTCACCTCAAGACCGTGCTGTTGAAGAAAGGCAGCCGTGCCGCTGGTGGCCAGCAGTTTGAAGCCGAGGGCTGCTAAATCACGGGCAATTGGCAACAGATTGGCCTTGTCGCGGTCGTTGACGCTGAGGAAGGCATTGCCGCTGGTGGGTAGGTGACTATTGCACGCCATCTGCGCCTTGGCAAACGCCTCACCAAACGTCGCGCCGCTGCCCATCCCCTCGCCGGTGGACTTCATCTCTGGGCCGAGCAGCGTGTCAACGCCACTGAAGCGCGACCACGGCAGCACAACTTCTTTGACGTGGTAGCGCTGCTCGCTCGTCACATCCAACCGGTAGCGGGGCAGATTAACCATGGCCGGATGCATGATCTCAATGCGACCATGCTCGTGCCGCAGCCGCGCGCCGGCGGCGCATTGCACCGCCAATTGCGCCCACGGTACACCGGTCGCCTTGGCGACAAAGGGCACGGTACGCGAGGCGCGCGGGTTGACTTCGAGCACGTAGACAACACCGTCTTTCATCGCGTACTGGATATTCATCAGGCCGACCACCCCCAGCGCGCGGGCCAATTGCTCGGTATACCGGCGCATAGTTTCGACGTGCTCTTCGGCCACCATGTAAGTTGGGATCACGCAGGCGCTATCGCCGGAATGAACGCCGGCCAACTCAATTTGCTCCATAATCCCGGCAATCACAACCGTCTCGCCATCGCAGATCGCGTCGACATCCATCTCAAACGCATCTTCGAGGAAGCGGTCAATTAACACCGGATGCTCCGGCGAAGCGGCGACCGCCTCACGCATATAGCGTTCGAGGGCAGCGTCGTCGTAAACAATCGCCATCGCCCGCCCACCCAGCACGTAGCTGGGCCGAACTACAACTGGATAACCGATCCGGCGGGCTACGGCGAGCGCCTCTTCCCACGAGGTGGCGCTGCCATGTTCGGGGGCGGGAATATGCAACTCCTTCAACAACGCGCCAAACCGGTCACGATCCTCGGCCAGATCGATCGCTTCGGGGGCCGTGCCCCAGATTGGTACCCCGATTGCTTCGAGCGCCCGCGCCAATTTGAGTGGCGTCTGCCCGCCAAACTGAATGATCACGCCATCGGGCCGCTCTTCGTCAACCACGTTCAACACATCTTCGAGGGTCAGCGGCTCGAAATAGAGCCGGTCAGCGGTATCGTAGTCGGTCGAGACCGTCTCTGGGTTGCAGTTGACCATAATGGTCTCGTAACCAAGAGCACGCAGCCCAAAGACGGCGTGGCTACAGCAATAGTCAAACTCGATGCCCTGCCCGATCCGGTTGGGGCCAGAACCAAGGATCACCACCTTCTTGCGATCGGACGGCTCCGCCTCATCTTCGCTTTCGTATGACGAATAAAGATAAGGCGTGTAGGCGGGGAACTCGGCAGCACAGGTATCAACGCGGTGAAAGGTCGGGCGAATGCCGAGCGCCAGACGGCGCTGACGCACCGCCAATTCTGCCGACCAGCGCTGCGGGCCGGGAGGCACGCGCAGCAAGTGGGCAAGCTGCGCATCGCTGAACCCCATACGCTTGGCTTGGCGCAGCAGATCGGGCGGGATGGTGTTGAGATCAAAGGCGCGCAGGCGGCCTTCAAGATTGACGAGCTGCTCGAGCTGACGGATGAACCACGGATCGATCTTGGTCAGCGCACTAATCTGCTCGACCGACATCCCGCTTTGCAAAGCATAGCGAATGTAAAACATGCGATCAGGATGGGGCGTAATCAACCGCTCGCGCAACCGTTCCGGCTCAATCGCATCGCGGCCATCGGCACCCCACCCAGCTCGCCCCTGCTCGAGCGAGCGCCACGCCTTCTGAAAGGCTTCGGGGAAGGTACGCCCGATCGCCATCACCTCACCGACCGACTTCATCGACGTGGTGAGCGTCTGATCGGCTTGGGGAAACTTCTCGAAGGTGAAGCGCGGAATCTTCACCACCACATAGTCGAGGGTCGGCTCGAACGAGGCCGGCGTCTCGCGCGTGATGTCGTTCGGCAACTCATCGAGGGTATAGCCGACGGCCAACTTCGCTGCAATCTTGGCAATCGGAAAGCCAGTTGCTTTCGAGGCCAACGCTGACGAACGTGAGACACGGGGGTTCATCTCGATCACGTAGATGCGGCCATCGGTGGGCGAAACGGCAAACTGAACATTGGAACCACCGGTTTCAACACCGACGGCGCGCAACACTGCCAACCCCATATCGCGCATCCGCTCGTACTCGCGGTCGGTGAGGGTCATCGCCGGGGCAACCGTAATGCTATCGCCGGTATGCACGCCCATCGGGTCAATATTCTCGATCGAGCAGATGATAACGCCGTTATCGTTGCGGTCGCGCATCACCTCTAGCTCAAACTCCTTCCAGCCCAGCACACTCTCTTCGATCAACACTTGCGATACCGGTGAAGCATCGAGACCACGTTCAACAATGGCGCGGAACTCTTCCATGTTGTAGGCAATGCCGCCGCCTTCGCCGCCGAGAGTGAACGAAGGTCGAATAATGGCCGGGAAACCGGTCTGCGCCACCACTGCCAGCGCCTCATCGAGCGTGGTCGCGGTACCAGAACGTGGCACCTGCAAGCCAATTTCGATCATTTTATCCTTAAAGCGTTGGCGATCTTCGGCGATACGCACCGCTTCGACCGATGCGCCAATCAGCTCGACGCCATACGTAGCGAGGATACCGGCCTCGTGCAGGGCTACCGCCAAATTGAGCGCGGTTTGACCGCCGACGGTGGGCAAAATCGCGTCGGGCCGCTCACGGGCAATGATGCGTTCGAGACTAGGGACGGTCAACGGTTCGATGTAGGTAGCGTCGGCGAGGCTGGGATCGGTCATGATGGTGGCCGGGTTGGAATTGACGAGTACCACCCGGTAGCCCTCTTCGCGCAACGCCTTACACGCTTGAGTGCCGGAATAGTCGAATTCGCAGGCTTGGCCGATCACAATTGGGCCAGAGCCGATAATGAGAATAGTATGGAGATCGGTGCGCTTCGGCATCTTTGTCTCAGACTCCTTTGGCGCGGAGCAAACCAGCGCGCCCCGCACGGCGCTGCTTGATTATACAATACGATTGATGAAGGTTTCACGATGCCGGTCTGGTGGAGAAAGAACAAACTGCTGGGGAACAGGGCAACCCGGCCCAAAGGGCCGGGCTGTGGTTACGAAGCCCGCAGTGCGGGTTGGCTCTCACCCCGGCCCCCTGCTCCTACCTCACGGCGGGAGGGGGGAAGCGGCTGTGTTACCGGCACAGTCACGTGTTGAGGTGGAAGGAATGATCGCCCCACTCCCGCGCCAGTGGGAGCGAGGCTGGGGGTGAGGGTGAAACGGCGCATTCCAAGACTATCAACCGTATTTTTGCTCATGTATTCTGTTCGCCCCTAAACCCGCTGGACGAGGGGGGTTAACTCCCTCCCCCAGCGGGGGAGGGCTGGGGTGGGGGCTGTGCCACTGCTCTGCGGGGTTAACTCACCCCCTCGCCATAACAACCGCACACGCCCCCCATTCTCCGCTTGTCATTGCGAGCCGCCAGAGACGGCGAAGCGATGCCCGCCGAGCACGAGAGTTACCCGCTGCGGGGGCGTTTTCTGCTGAAGCGGGAGATGGCTGCAGGCGCGCGGGCAGCGCGACGCACTGCCCCCACGCGCCCTCGCAACAACAACTGTACACGCCCTATGCCATAACATCACTCCTATTTGACCGAAGATGTTTGGCGTGGTATTCTTTTTCGTAAAGGTTTCATCATTTCACTTATCATTATTACCATGAACAACCAACGCTATATTGGCCGTATTGTCACGTGGAAAGCGCAGGAAAAGTACGGCTTCATTCAAACGCCGAACCACCCCAATGACATCTTCTTTCACATCAACCAATGCTATCACCGCGATTGGCTGCCGCAGATTGGTGAACTGGTCAGATTCGAGGTTGGCCAAGATGCACAGGGGCGTCTGCAAGCGATCAACGTCGAGTCGCAGTCGCCGGCACCACGCATCGCGCCGCCGCGGGTCAATCCGGGCGATACCATACTGGCGCTGCTGGTATGTGCGGCGTTCATTGCCCTGCTCGGACTAGCAACGATCACGGTAGGGCTATCGGTATGGATTATCGGCTGGTATCTGGCGGCCAGTGTAGTGACACTGATGCTCTATATCGAAGACAAACAGCGTGCGCAGCACGGCGTGCGGCGGATCCGCGAAAAGACACTGCACTGGTGGGAGTTGCTCGGTGGGTGGCCGGGGGCGTTGATCGGGCAAGAGCTGGTGCGCCACAAAGTCAGCAAAGGATCGTATGCGAGCGTGTTCTGGTGGATTGTGTGGCTGCACCTACTGGGGTTGATCGGGTACATCGTGGTGCGCATCGGTCTGGCGACTTGGTAATAGCGGTGGCGGGCAGGGTGGGATTCGAACCCACGACAGCGTTGACGCTGTACGGCATTTCCAGTGCCGCGCACTAGACCAACTATGCGACCTGCCCGCACCGTTTGCGATATTACCATAAGGTGACGGGTGGTGCAAGAGTGTGTTCGCTACGGCATAGCAGGTGATAAACGACTATTTACCGACCAAAGCCGTCACAACCCTTTCCCACGTAATCGCGTCAACCAGCGGGCGGCCCGCGCACCCCAAGCGGGCCGCTTCAACCGGATCGGCAGTCAGCCGGTCGAGATGTACGGCAATCGCCGCCGGGTCGGGCGGCGAGACGAGGCCGTTCTCGCCGTGACGAACAAATTCGAGCACGCCGCCAGCGTCATCGGTCGTAATCACCGGCCGGCTAGCGCCGAACGCTTCCACCGTGGCAAAGCCGTAGTCTTCATCGATCGGTGCGTAGTAGACGGCGCGGGCATGGGCGTATAGGTCGATCAATTCGTTATCAGCTACAAACCCACGAAAACTGACTCGTTCACCGAGACCAAGGTCGGCAGCGAGACGTTGGAGGCGGTCGCGGTCGGGGCCGGTGCCGGCGATGATAACGCGCACCGGTGTGGTGGTACGGGCTAGCGCCGCCAGCAGCAAATCGATCCGCTTGGCGCGGTCGAGGCGGGCCGGCGAGAGGATGTAGTCGTGGTAAGGCCCGGCCCACAACTGCCCGGCGTAGCGGCTCGGCGGGTAGAGCGGCGTGCTGCTGAGGCCGTTGAAGCGTTCGAGCCGGCGACTGACGTTGCGCGAGATGGTATAGCGGGCTTGGCATTCGCTGAGCGCGCGCCCGTCGATGCGAAAGATCTGTTCGCGCACTGCACGATGGGCGGGTGAGCCGTCGAAATCACTGAGCGAGGTACCGTACCAGTCGTAGGCTTGCCGATGCTGATGCACCAACCAGAGCACCTTGCGCGGATGGCGAATAAGGTATGACGGGAATTTGGTTGCAATCACGAGGTCAACCGCTTCGCCGTTGACGTGGCTAATGTCAAGCAGCCGCCACGCCAGCGCGCTGTCGATAATCCGTTCCACTGGATGCCATTGAAAGGGCAACGCCACCACATCAACGGTGTGACCACGGCGCTGCAACTCGTCGCGCAGACTCTCGACCAGATACTCAGCGCCACCCCGCGTAAAGGGCACCTGCGTAGCACAGATCAAGATACGGCTCATGATGATGGTGAGGACTGTTGCAATTGAGCGCGCAACGCAGCCAATTCGGCGCGCAAAGCAGCATTCTCAGCGGCCAGTAGGCGAATAGCACGGGCGGCAGTGTCGTTGAAAGCGTTCTGCTGCTCAACGATCGGGTTAATGTACCAGCGCAAGTAGCGGCGCACCACCTTGTTGACAAAGGCCATCACTTGCTCAAGCGGATTACGCCCTTCAAGCGGCCAGTGCGCACTGACCACGCGAGTATATTCGAGTTCTTCCACCACCCGCTGCAACTCACGCTCGGCAGGGGTTGGCTCAGCCGCCGGCAATGCCGCTCGTTGAGCGCGCACCTCGGCTCGCAACGCCGCCAACGTCGCCGCAACATCAATCTCGCTGCTCATGACACACTCACACTTGCCCGTTTCAACAACTCGTTCAACCGCTGCCCGCGCACCTGCGCGATGTCGTCTTGATACTTCAAAATCGCGCCTAGTGTATCCTCGACTGCCTGCGGCGTCAACTCGGTTTGATCGAGCGCGACCAGCGCCGTCACCCAATCGAGCGTCTCAGCCACACCGGGCAGCTTATAGAGATCCATCCGGCGCAACTCTTGCACAACCAGCACCACTTGCCGGGCTAGCCGCTCGCTTGCGCCGGGCACGCGGGCCTTGACGATCTGTATCTCTTTATCAAGAGTCGGATAATCAACCCAGTAAAAGAGACAGCGTCGCTTAAGCGCATCATGCACTTCGCGGGTGCGGTTCGAGGTAATGATCACGGTTGGCGGCGTCTCGGCGCGGATAGTGCCGATCTCCGGGATCGAAATCTGCCAGTCCGAGAGCAGCTCAAGCAGGAAGGCTTCAAACTCCTCGTCAGCGCGGTCGAGTTCATCAATCAGCAAGATCGGTGGCCGGTCGCCACGAGCCTCGATCGCCTGTAGTAGCGGGCGCTTGATCAAAAACTCCGGGCCAAAGATGCTCTGCTGAGCGGCGGCATGCTGGGCGGTACCTTGGGCTTCGAGCAGGCGGATCTGCAACATTTGGCGGGCGTAGTTCCACTCGTAAATGGTGGTGTTCACATCAAGCCCTTCATAGCATTGCAGCCGAATCAACTCGCGGCCCTGCACGCGCGCGAGCGTCTTGGCGATTTCAGTCTTACCAACGCCGGCCTCACCCTCAAGCAACAGAGGCTTGTTGAGTTTGAGGGCCAAAAAGATAGCAGTGGTCAAGGCACGATCGGCAATGTATGCATGTTCGGCAAGGGCCGCTTGCAATTCGTCGATCGAGGCAAAAGAAGCATACGTCATAACAGCGCGCTCCGCAGGGTTAGATTTCTTTCTCAATTGTACACCGACTCGGGATACTGTGTATTTGCACAACGAGCGCAACTCTTTCGCCTCACCGATACTGGCGCGCAATCTCGTAGGGCGAAACGCCACTCAGGTATTGCAACCATAACCAAACATCGTGCAACAGTTGACGGAGAATACCGTTAGCGCGAAAGCGGCGGGCCGAGGTTACAACCTGTGCCGGCACAACATGGACGCGAGTACGAGCGCGGGCACGACGGAAGAGTTCAACGTCTTCGAAGAGCGGCCAATCAGGAAAGCCACCGAGTACACGAAAGAGATCGCGCCGCATCACCATACACTGATCGCCGTAGCTAGTGAGCAGCGAGTCGAACCACATCAAGCGGGCAGCCAACGCCAACAGCCAGTCGGGATCATCGAACGAGAGGCGAAATTTGGCGACTTGCACCTGCGGATCGGCGAACATGCCGCGCAGGAGCGGGAAGGCATTGACCGGTAAGCGCGTATCGGCGTGCAAAAAGACAAAGATGTCACCGCTGGCGATGGCCGCGCCAGCGTTGAGTTGGGGGCCGCGACCGCGCGGCGCCAGCACCAGCCGCGCACCGGCAGCACGGGCCAGTGCCGGCGTGTCATCGTGGCTACCGCCATCGGCCACAATTACCTCGATTGCGGGATCAAGTCGGCGCACAGCTTGCACGCACGCTGTGATGTGATCGGCTTCGTTGAGCGCAGGAATGATGACGCTGAAGGTTGGCATAGGGTCTTTCTCCTTGGATCGCTGTTAGCCCAATCTCAAGGGGCCTCGTCGTAATAGCTCCAAAGAAACACAAAAGGCACAAAACCATGTTGCGCCGGTTGTGTGTTGTCGTGGCTATGTTTCTCACCCCTAAAGGGTCAGCCTACTGGGATGAAGCCCGCTGCGCAGGCTGATAACCGCTCCAAGGTGCCGGGGATAATTCCCATCACCAACCCTTTGCGCACCTTTGCGTCCTCTACGCCTTTGCGTTTAGCCCCTCACCCCTTAAACCTCAAGGGGGAAGAGTGGCAAAACAACCTCTAACCTTGCCCCATTACCGCCGGCGCAACAAAAAGATATATTCGTGCTTGAAGACGTAAAAGCCGCCAGCCAAAGCCCGGTAGCGCCAAAGATCGGCGCTGCCGCGCTTACCGAGGGTGCCGGTAAAGTTTTTGACGATAATGCTCTTGAGGCTAAACCCACAGGCCCGGATCGCTTCCATCGCTTGAAAGCCGAGCGGACACCATTCACCGTGGCGGTAGGTGTCGCCAATCACCAACACCAAGTAGCGGCCCCGGTCGAGCACCGCCGCCACCCGTTCGGCAACTAGGGTAAGGCGGGTAAGAAATTCGTCAATACTCGGCGCATTTGACAGATCGCGTGGATCGTCGCTAAAGCGAATAATGTCGTGGTAAGGCGGATGGAGCAACACCAACTGCACGCTAGCTGCACCGTATCGGCCTAGCAACGCTGGAAAATCCATTAACAGACTGTCGCCCTGCTCGATAGCTGCAACCGTCGGGTGCGCCGGCGGTTCCGCAGCTAGTAGCTGTTGGACGCGCTCTACCATCGGCGCTTGCAGTTCAACACCGATTACGTGGCGACCGAGGCGGCGGGCCTCAATCAGCGTCGTACCCGAACCGGCAAATGGGTCAAGTACCCACTCGCCGGGGCGAGTATAGCGGCGGATGAACTGGCGGGGAATTTGGGGCACGAAATTGCCCCAGTAATCAGCCCGATGCACCCCCGAATTGTCGCGCCGCTCGATCAACCAGAGGCTATCGGTCAAGATGTCGTCATACTCTTTCCAGCGGTGCAGATCGATATCACTGGCTGGCGCAAACCGTTGCGCCTCGAGCGCGCGGCGCAAGCGGGCCACATAATAGCGGGCGCGTTCGAGCGTGCGGGCCGCAGCGATCTGATCGAGTTCGCTATGCAACACCGCTGGCGTGAAGCAAACCGCACACTCGCCAGCATGATGCAACGGATCACTGAGATCGGCCAAACGCCGGCGCAGTTCGGCAACTCCACCACGCAGCTCGGCAAGGGCCGGCGCTGCCAGCAGCACATCGAGCGCTACTGTCAGCAGCTCACGGTTGAGCTGCCACTGGGGCGACTCGGCATCTGGCGGCAACTGGGCCGAAGGTGAACGTCCGGTCATCGGAAGCATTCCTGCTGGAATCAGTCATTGTTATGGTTAGTGTAGCATAAGATAGAGCGAATGTCATTGCCATTGGTATGCTATAATAAAGAAGGTAAAGCTGAAACATGCAAGGATGGGCGTGTGACAGCCAGTGATATCTTGTTTACGATTGCCCAAGAGGTGCAACACTGCACTGCCTGTAACCTTCATCGCGGGCGCACCCGCGCCGTGCCCGGCGAGGGGCCGGCCAACGCGCGGGTGATGTTGATCGGCGAAGGCCCCGGTTACCACGAAGACCGGCAGGGCCGGCCCTTTGTCGGGCCGTCCGGCCAATTCTTGACTGACCTGCTCGCACTGGCCGGGTTGCGTCGCGATGAAGTCTATATCGCAAATGTCGTCAAGTGCCGGCCACCGCAAAACCGCGATCCTGAGCCGGACGAAATTGAGACTTGTACCAAACTCTTTTTGATGCGTCAGATTGCGGCCATTGATCCGGCAGTGATTGTGACGCTGGGTCGCTTTTCGATGGGCCTGTTTCTGCCCGGCGAGCGGATTTCGCGCATCCACGGCCAACCTCGTTATGTCAATGGACGATTAATTGTGCCGATGATCCATCCCGCCGCCGCTTTGCACCAGCCCCAAAACCGGCCATTGCTGGAAGAAGATTTTCGCCGCCTGCCCGTCATCTTGGCCGATGCCGAACGCCAACGGAGCGCGGCTGCCCCAGCAACGCCGCCAGCCGATGAGCCGCCCGAGCAGCTCCGTCTCTTCTGACCATTGGCCGCCCATTGCCGGTGGTGTGACCAAATCAATGTCACGATCCTATCGCCTCTCGCCGGCTGGCCGGCGCAACAATCTATTGATGATTACAGTTGCGATGCTCCTCTGGGTCTTCGCTCTGTGGAGTTTTGCCAGCACGCTGCGCCTCAGCCTTCATCCGGCAGCGTTCTGGGCCGATCTGCAACGAGTGTTCGCCCAACCGCCCGCGATCGAACAAGCGGCGCCGGCGCTGTTGTTGTTGGTGCTCATTGTCGCCACACCACTGCTGATCTGGAACCTGATTGCGGAATGGGACGCTGCGTTCACGCCCGCTGACGAAGGTCTAACCTACGAAGCTATGGGTGTACGGTTGTGGTGCCCGTGGAAAGAAATGCTTGCGTTACGACCCTCACCCGCGGTTACTGATGAAGCGGTTGTCGTCTATTGTCGGTGCGATCCGGCGGAAACGATTGCTAACCCGCTCTTGCGCTGGCTCCACCGGCAGGCCCATGGCCGGCAACAGTTGGTTATCGGCCCAGATATCGAGCACCGTGACGAATTGGTCGCGCAGATCGAACAAGGAATGGCCCGCACACAAACACGGGCCAAGGTGTTAGCAGTTGACCATGCGCCGACGGCATGATACGGCGCATGTGGGTGTGGTCTGAACAGGGTTGTGCCAAACCCTGTCATTATATCGTTCGTTTGGGCGCAACCGCAGATGCGCCCTTCAGCAAACGTTGAATATAGCGTATCAGAAAGGAGCAAGGGTCGCTGGTACACCGGCCCTAAAGAAACCTATGGCCAAACAACGTCTCCGTGTGATTCCACTCGGTGGCGCCGGGGAGGTCGGCCGGAACATGTGGGTGGTTGAGTATGGCGACGATATCGTCATCCTCGACTGCGGTGTCATGTTTCCCGATGCCGATATGCTCGGCGTTGATCTCGTCTTGCCTGACATTACCTATTTGCGCGAGAAGACGAATCATATTAGAGGGATTCTTATTACCCATGGTCACGAAGACCATATCGGCGCTGTGCCACATTTGATCGCCGAACTCGATTTCCCGCCAGTGTACGGCACGAAGCTCACGCTTGGCTTGCTCAGCAACCGGCTTAAAGAGCACCGGCTGCAAGATAAGGTAACGACCGTTCAAATTACCGAGCGCGAGCCGTTTCAAGTGGGCAGCTTCACGGTGGAAGCATTTCATATTGCCCACTCGATTCCTGATACCGTTGGCTTCGCGATTACGACTCCCGCCGGTCTGTTGATCTACCTGACCGACTGGAAGCTGGATCATACGCCGGTTGATGGCCGCCCGACCGATCTTGAGAAGATCGCTGAGCTAGGCAACCGCAAGCCGCTGGTGCTGGTGACCGATTGCGTGCGGGTTGAGTCAAAGGGCTATACCCCGAGCGAAGCCACAGTCGGCGAGGCGTTCGACAATATCTTTGCTACCGCTCCCGGACGGATCATCGTCGCCACGTTTGCCTCGAATATCAGTCGCGTGCAGCAGGTGATCGACTCGGCGGAAGCCTATGGGCGTAAGGTGATGCTGGCTGGACGCAGTATGGAGACCAATGCGCGGATTGCGTTCGAGCTGGGTTATTTGCGCGCCGATGAGGGCACCATCATCCGCCCGCACGAGATGTCGGCTTACCCCGATGACCAAATCGCCATCGTCTGCACCGGCAGCCAAGGCGAGCCAATGGCCGCGCTGAACCGGATGGCCAACCGCGACTATCCGCACGTCAAGATTAAACCCGGCGATACGGTTGTGTTCTCGGCTACCCCCATCCCCGGCAACGAGGTCAGCGTTAATAAGGTGATTAACAATCTGTTCAAGCTCGGGGCCGATGTGATCTACGGTCCCGAAGCCCGCGTCCATGTGTCGGGCCACGCTGCGCAAGAGGAGCTGAAGCTGGTGTTGGCCCTGCTGCGCCCCAGCTTTATTGTGCCGTTCCACGGCGACTACCGGCATCTGATGCTCTACCGCAAACTGGCGACCAATATTGGGATAGTCCCCGATGGCGAGCGGGTGCTGTTGGCCGAAGGCGGCTCGATTATGGAGTTCTCTCCCGGCTATGGCAAAATCACCGGCAAGGCGCCGGTCGGTTACATCTACGTTGATGGCACAACGGTCGGCGATGTCGGCAATGTGGTAGTGCGTGACCGCCAACTGCTGGCCAAAGACGGCATGCTGATCGTGGTGGTGAGCATTGACAGCGCCACCGGCGAATTGGTCGCCGGGCCAGATGTGGTCTCGCGCGGTTTTGTCTATATGCGCCAGAGCCAAGATTTGATCGAAGCGACGAAGGAGACGGTGCGCGCCGCGCTGGCGAACAAGAACGGTGCCGGTTCGGTTGATGCGGCGTATATCAACCGCAAGATCCGCGATGTGGTGAGCGAATTCCTCTACCGCGAGACGCGCCGGCGGCCGATGGTGTTGCCGATGGTGATGGAAGTGTAGGAGCACAGCGTAGGGGTACAGCGACGCTGTACCCCTACGCTGTGCCGCTTACGGATCGATCCGCGGCAAGACGATCCCGGTTTGGCCTTGATATTTCCCCTTTTTATCGGCATACGACACCTCGCACGGCTCGTCGCTCTCGAGAAACAAGACTTGCCCAATGCCCTCGTTGGCGTAGATGCGCGCCGGGAGCGGCGTGGTATTGCTGATTTCGATCGTCACATGCCCTTCCCACTCTGGTTCGAGCGGGGTGACGTTGATGATGATCCCGCAGCGGGCATAGGATGATTTACCGATCACGATGCAACTGACCGTGCGCGGGATGCGAAAATATTCCAACGATTGGGCTAACGCAAACGAGTTGGGTGGAATATCGACATACTCGGCGCGAATGTCAACAAACGAGCGCGGATCGAAGTTCTTTGGATCGACCAGCGCGTTGTAGACGTTGGTAAAGACCTTGAAGTGGTCAGTGACCCGCATGTCGTAGCCATACGAGGTCAAGCCATACGAGATGACGCCCTGCCGCACCTGATGATCGACGAATGGCTCGATCATGCCGTGTTCGAGCGCCATGCGCCGAATCCAGCGATCGGATTTGATCGGCATGGTGGTATTCCTCCTGTGGTTGGGTAGTGCGCCGTCGAGATGGACAACCGTTTGTCGCTTCGTTATGGTTGAACGCGCAAAGAGCCAACTTTTCACGAGGGGGGGATCGCTGCGCCTTCCCCTTTCACGTTTCCAGCATCGCCTGATACACCGCAACATAGCGGCGGGCAATCGCTGCCTGCGTAAACTCGGCCAGCACGCGCGCTCGGCCGCGCCGAGCAAGTTCGGCGCGCAGTTCAGGCTGGTCGATCAAGCGGCTGAGCGCCGCGCGCAACGCAGTCACATCGCCTTCCGGGAAGACGAGACCGGCTGCGCCGATCACCTGCGGGATTTCACCGCAAGTCGAGCCGATCACCGGCACGCCACAGCTCATCGCCTCGATCAGCACCCGCCCGAACTGCTCTTTCCAGTTGGGTTGGGTACGCGACGGCAAGACCAATACATCCAGCTCGCGCATCGCTGCCGGCACGGCCGTGCTGCTCACCGCCGGTAAGACCTCGACTTGCGCGCTGAGACCCAGTTCTGCCGCCAGTTGCAACAGCCGCGGACGCTCGATCCCGTCGCCGATCAGCCGTAACCGCGCATTGGCCGGCAAGCCGGCTAACGCCGCTACCAGATCGGTCACCCCCTTTTCCGGCACCAGCCGGCCTACATAGCCGATGATAAAGGCATCGTGCTGGCGTAGCCCATCCGCTGGCGCAAAGAGATCAGGATCAACGCCAAACTGGGGAATAACACTGATCGGGCCATCATAGCCATGCCGGCGGATAATCGCCGCCGCTTCTTGATTGCCGGCAATGGCATGCGCGGCATGGCGTAGGTTGTAACGCTCGAACCAACTGAACGGCGGTGGGTAGCGACGGTCAATATTGGCCCAGTTGTAGAAACAACAGCGCGCGCCTATTGCTACCCCTTCCCGCATAGCCAGAAAGGTGGCGAGATTGAAGCTCTCTTCATCGATATGGAACACCTGTGGGCGTAAGTGCCGGATGAGCGGGCGCAGGCCGCGGTAGAAGTGAATGTGATGATGGCCATTCAAAACCATCGGGAGGGTCAAGAGCGTATACCCAGCGGTGAAGCACCGTTCAAGCGGGATCATTCCCACCCGCGGCTCGCGCCATCCCGGCGGCGCGAGCACCGTCAATTCCACCCCCAACCGCGCGATCTCCTCCAGCTTGCGCTGGTAAGCACCGGCGACCACGGCCTTTGAAAGCATCACGACACGCATAGGCTAGCGGTTCTTGCCTCCATCGTCATCGAACGGATGCAGAAACCGCTGCACTTCCAGCCGGTAGCCATCCGGATCGCGGGCAAAGAAGTGGTAAATGCGGTAACGCGGATTCTCACGCGGCGGACCGTCGGTCGCAACGCCAGCAGCGACCAGCCGCCGGTAGACCGCATCAACATCGGCGGTCACGACGGTCAAAATTAGGCGATCGTCGGCGATGGGTGGCGCGGCTTGCTGGCACAGGCCAAGGTAGCCACTGCGCGCCACCCGATAGATATGAATGCCACCTTGATCAAGCACAAGCGGCAAGCCGAGCGCCGCGCCGTAACAGGCAGCGCTGGCTTGCAAATCGGCAACCGGAAAAAACGTGATCGCGGCGGCGTAAGGTTGCTCATCCATACCGCTCGGCAAACTCCCGCATAAAGCTCGCCAACGCCGCCGCCGACTCGGGCGAGACCGCGTTATAGAGCGAAGCGCGGATACCGCCGACCGAGCGGTGCCCGGCCAAGCCGACCATCCCGGCGGCCTGCGCGTCACTCAAGAATTGCTTTTCGAGTTCGGCAGAAGGCAAGCGGAAGGTGACATTCATCAGCGAGCGCGCCTCTGGCGCCGCGTGACCAACGTAGAAGCCATTGCTAGTGTCAATCGCCTCGTAGACCATTGCTGCCTTGCGCGCGTTACGCTCGGCCATTGCTGCCAACCCACCTTGCTCCTTGATCCATTCCAGCACCAGATTAACCATATACACCGCAAATACCGGCGGCGTGTTGTAGAGCGAGTTGTTCTTGGCAAAGGTGGCGTAGCGCATAATCACCGGCAGATCCTTGCGCCCGCGCTCGATCAGGTCTTGCCGGATCACCACGACCGTGACTCCGGCAGGGCCGAGATTCTTCTGTGCGCCGGCATAGATCAGGGCAAAGCGATGAGCAGGGAAGGGGCGCGAGAGGAAGTCGCTGCTCATATCGGCGACCAGTGGCGCCGGCGCGAAATCGGGCAGTTCAGCCGGCCACTGCACACCCTGAATTGTTTCGTTGGTGGTGATATGGAGATACGCCGCTTGCGGGTCGGACGTTAATGCCTCCGGCTCGGGCAAGCGACGATAACCTTCAGCCGCCGTGCTTGCCAGCAAGCGGGTATTGCCGATCCGTTGCGCCTCTTCATAAGCCTTCTCACCCCACGAACCGGTGATGATATACTCGGCCACACTGCCGGCGGGCAAAAAGTTAAGCGGGATCAGCGCAAACTGCATTGATGCACCGCCCTGCATGAAGAGGACGCGGTAATCATCGCTTAACCCTAACAGCGCCTTGAGATTGGCCTCAGCAGCGGCGTTGATCGCCTCGTACTCTTTACTACGATGGCTCATTTCCAGAATCGACATCCCTGTGCCGTGGTAATCGGCCAATTCCGCTTGCGCGCGCGCAATCACTTCGGGCGGCAACGCCGCCGGGCCGGGATTGAAGTTGTGGATCATCGGTCGCCCCCTTTACCCTTGCGAGCAGGCTTGTCGTAAGTCATAGTATACTCGAAAACAGGGAAGGCAACGGCGCAAAGGCATGGATTGGATGTAGGCACTTGAGCGCACTGAAAACATATCTTACGTATTCTCTGCGCCTTTGCGTGAACACATCTTCATACCTTTGCCCCTCTGCACCTTCGGTTTGCAAGCATAGCGTTCGCTCTAGCCTAGAAGGATTGTTGCATGCACATACTCATTATTGGCGGCGGGGTGGCCGGTTTGGTCTGCGCCCGCACACTGCACCGCGCCGGCTATCAAGTGACGTTGATCGAAGCAAGTGATGGGCTAGGGGGAAGAGTGCGTTCGGATCGGGTTGAAGGCTTCGTGCTTGATCGCGGGTTTCAGGTACTCTTCACCGCCTACCCAGCAGCGCAGCGTCAGCTCAACCTCACTGCACTCGATCTCCGGGCTTTCGATCCCGGCGCAATTGTGGCATGGGGTGGTCGGCGCGAGGTGTTGACCGACCCGCTGCGCGACCGTGATCCGTCCGCTCTCATCGGCGCGGCGCTGGCCAGCGTCGTATCGCCCGCCGACAAGCTGCGCACGCTGCGCCTCGCAATGCGACTACGCCAACAGATGATTGACAATCTTCTTGCCGGACCCGATCAAAGCACGCTGGCTGAACTCAAGGCGCTTGGCTTCAGTGACCACATGATTGACCGCTTCTTCCGCCCCTTCTTCGGCGGCATCTTTCTCGACCGCTCGTTGCAAACGAGTGCGAAATGCTTTCGCTTCAATTTCAAGATGATGAGCGAGGGACAGACGGTTGTCCCCAATCGCGGCATGGGAGCGATTGCCGAGCAGCTTGGGGCCGAATTAGTGGCCGCCGGTAGGGTACGGCTGAATACCCGTGCGACAGCGTTAATCACGCGTGATCAGCACGTGCGCGGTGTGCAGTTAGCTGATGGCAGTGAACTGTTCGCCGATGCAGTAGTATTAGCAACGCCGGCGCCTGAGACTGCTCGGCTAAGTGGGCTGCCGGTACCGGAAGGTAGCCTCGGTTCATCGTGCGTCTGGTTGGCTACCCGCCATCCGCTCTACCGCGGTAAAAAGTTGCTACTTAATGCCAATGATGATGCTTTTGTCAATACGCTAGCCCCTATGAGCGCAGTAGCACCGGGATATGCACCTGCCGGTTGGTATCTCTATGCCGCCGCCGTGATTGGCGTCTCTGATCGTGATGAAAGTACAATCGTGGCACGGGCCATAGTTGATCTGCACCGTATCTTCGCGAACGAAGCAGTGGCGACTACAGCATTAGCGAATGCCCGTATCTTACGGGTGGATCGCATCCCCTTCGCCCAATTTCCGCAGCCGCCCGGCATCCATCCCAACCTACCCGACAACCGCACTAGCCGGCCCGGATTATATCTGGCTGGCGAATTGACCGAAGCGAGCAGCATTAATGCAGCGATGTTAAGTGGCGAACGCTGCGCCGAAGCGATTCGGGCCGATCTTCCCCGGTGACGAATCGGCCTGAACCATCTATAATGCATCTAACCGTAGATACGGTTGGCAGGGTCGCTGGGAAGGAGCAAGGGAGATGATCAACTTCGGCGGTAAGAAAAACGAGGGGGATACGAATGAGGGCATCAGTCAAGCGATGCGCTCGATGAGTGATCAGATCGGGCGACAAGCGCAAGAGATTAAGCGGCTGCAAGAGGAACTCGAGTCGGCACAACAAGATGCCGCCGCCGCCGAAAAGGCACGCAAGGCATTGGCCGCCGCCGAGGCACGCATGGCGCAGATGGAGGCTGAGCTGAAACAATTGAAGGAACAACTAGCAGCGGCCACCACTGCCGGCGCCGCAGCGGCGACAGGCGGTAAAAGCGCGGGCGCTCCAGCAGAGAGTAGCAGTGTCGCTAGTGCCATTTCCAGCGCCCTCAGTAGTGGCGGCGCGGTCAAGATTGGCCCCAGTACGCCAGCTCCTGCCGCGGCTGCACCGGCTGCTGGCGGGTTGCAGATAGGTGGCGTGGCCTACGTGCAAAAGGCCGGCGGCAAAAACCTGCGCCTGCGCAACGCTCCCGGCCTTGACTCAACTGTGCTCGACGGGTTGCCCCCCGGTACGCAATTGACGCTGCTGGCCGGCCCGCAAGAGAAAGACGGCTATCCGTGGTGGCGCATCCGCACCGCCGATGGCCGTGAAGGGTGGGTAGCCGGCACCGAATTGGTGACCACGCCGGAACATTGATCGCAATTGCAGATCGGCGCAGAGCCGCACGGGCCGGATCGGGAGCCGTGCGGCTCTACGTATGGTTACGGTTATTCGTACCGTAAAGCCTCAATCGGCGGCAACAACGCCGCCCGCCGGGCCGGGTAATATCCGAACCCAATCCCGATTGCTGACGCAAACCCTAACGCCAGTACAATCCCGATCCACGAAATGCCGGTGTTGATCCCGCTGGCAGTGCTGATCAACCACACGATACCGATCGCGCCGATCACGCCGATCAGGCTGCCGACCAGACTGAGTGCCACCGCCTCCATCACAAACTGGCCGAGCACATCGCCATCGCTAGCTCCCAGCGCCTTGCGCACGCCAATCTCGCGGGTGCGTTCAGTCACCGCCACCAGCATAATGTTCATAATCCCAATCCCACCGACAACCAAACTAATACCGGCGACCACCGCAATAAACCCGGTGATGGCGGTACTAATCCCGGCCAGTACATTCAGCGCCTGCGTCGGCGTTTGCAGGTTGAAGTCATTGATCACACCCTCCGGCACATTGCGCGCCGTGCGCAGCGTGTTCTCGATCAAGGCCACCGCCTCGGTGACTTGCTGCTCACTTTGCAAGCCGAGCAAAATACTGCTCATGCGCAGTCCCCGGCCCGGCAGATCGAGATCACCGATCAAGCGCAAGCGCATGGTGCTGACCGGGGTAAAGATGCGGCCATCGGTCGAGAAGGGGCCGCCGTTTTCGTTAATGATGCCGACAATCTCAATCGGCTGGCCATTGACCTCAATCGTTTGGCCGATCACATTGCGCAGTGCCGCTTTGTCAGCGCCAAACAGATCGCGCGCCACCAGCCAGCCTAACACACCAACCCGCGCACCTTCCGCTTCATCTTCCGGGGTGAGGAAGCGGCCATACAACATTGGTGTGCGCTGCACTTGCGGGTAATCTGCACTCGTGCCGACTAGCAGCGTCTGCAAGGCGACCGCGCCGGCACGGGCCTGCGTGCTAATCGTGATCTCCGGTGCGATAGCGCGGAACAGATCGGGCCGGTTGGCAACCATCGTTTCGAGTACGTGATAATCTTGCACCGAGAGCAAGCCGTAGCCGGGCACGTCACGCGCACCCTTTGCTCGCGGATCACCCGGCGTAACCGCAATCCGGCGGGTGCCAAGATCAACAAACTGCTCGAAGACTTGGCCTTGCAGCGCATTGCCGAGCGAGAGCACCGCGACCAGTGTGCCGGCGCCAATAATCACGCCAAGCATCGTGAGAAGTGAGCGAAATTTATTGGCGCGTAGGCTATCAAAGGCCATGGCGATCAGTTCAGTGAACATGCCTCTTCCTCTTCCCGGTTATCTACTGCTATGACGCCGACTCATCGGCTGGCCGACGCACCACCGGCACTGGCACCGGCTCAAGACCACGAGTGCGCTCGACCTCTTCCAATACTTCGACGCCGTAGTACTCGCTGAGAATGTTGTCAACCAGCCGCCCATCACGCAACCCGATCACTCGATCCATGTGGCGGCCAATTTCGGGATCGTGGGTAACGATGATGATCGTGCGCCCCTGATCGCGGTTCAGTTCGCGGAACAGGGCCAAAATCTCGGCCCCGGTGCGCGTATCGAGCGCGCCGGTCGGTTCGTCAGCCAGAATGATGGCCGGGTCATGCACCAGTGCACGGGCAATTGCTACCCGCTGCTTCTGGCCACCCGACAGCGTGTTGGGCAGGCTGTCGAGCTTATGGCCCAAGCCAACCGCTTCGAGCGCCGCGCGGGCGCGGGCGGCCCGCTCGCGGGCGCCGACCCGCCCATACACGAGCGGCAATTCGACATTCTGCTGCGCGGTGAGGCGTGGCAACAGATTAAAGTTCTGGAACACGAACCCTAACTTGCGATTACGGATGCGCGCTTGCTCGTGCCGGGTTAGGCTTGAGGCATCGATCCCGTCGAGGATGTATTGGCCAGAGGTCGGGCTGTCGAGCAACCCGATCAACGTCATCAGCGTGCTCTTGCCACTGCCCGATGGTCCCATGATGGCAACCATCTCGCCTTCGGCAATCGTCAAGCTAATGTCGTCGAGCGCGACAAATTCGCCATCACCGGTCGGGAAGGTCTTGCGAATGTTCCGTAATTCAACGATCGGGCGGCTTACATATTCAGTCGTCACAGAAGTCTCCCTTCTGGTAATGTTATGTTTACTATATGCCGGAGTTGTGACGAAGTTTGGTGCTCGCGTCACAACCCAGCCGGTTTCCTGCTAGTCAACTGCGCGGCCATGTCACTACCGCACGACGACCTGCTCGCCGTCAGTCAAACCGCTCTTGATCTCGACCACGCCATTGGCACGCAAGCCTACTAGCACCGAACGTTCCACGAGTTTGCGCTGGCCGTTCTCATCCGTCGTCACTACCTCAACTAGCGTTTTCGCGCCAACGTTACGCACCGCCGTAGCCGGGATCTGCAACACATTGCTGCGGGTAGCAGCGACAATTGCGGCGCTGATGGTCATACCGGGGCGCACCGGCTGGCCAGCGGGGTCGAAGGCAACCGTGACCCGGTAGGCGGTGACGGCGCTAGTACCGGCGGGCAGCGGTTCAATATTGACCACCTGCCCGCTAAAGGGCGGCGCATTGAGGGCCTCAACGTTTACCTCGACCGGCTGGCCAATTGCAACGCGGGCAATATCCACTTCATCAACCGTCACCTTAACGAGGTAGCGGCTCACATCAATCAACACAATCGGTGCTTGGCCGCTGACCGCTTCGCCGGGGGTAACATTGATGGCGGCAACCATGCCGGCGAATGGCGCGCGCAGGGTGGCTTCGTCGAGCCGAATGCGGGCAGCTTCGAGCTGGGCCTGCGCTTGGGCTAGCCGAGCTTCGGCACGGGCAATATCGCTGGCACGCGGATCGGCGGTGAGTTGGGCCAAGCGCGCTTGGGCCGCTTCAAACTGGGCCTGCTGGGCCGCGATAGCATTCTGGCGAGATGCGCCGGTCAGGCGAGCTAATTCGGCTTCAGCGCGGGCCAATTGGGCGCGAGCAGCGGCCACTGCATCGGCGCTTGGCCCGGCCAGCAGCGCGTCGAGATCGGCTTGCGCGCTGGCGACCCGCGCCTCGGCGGCGGCCAAGCCGCTGATCTCGTTCTGCACAGCAGTTTGGTAGGCGATCTGCGCCTGCGCCAGCGCCGCTTCAGCGTCGGATAGGGCTAGCTTCGCCCGCTCGAAGGCACGCTCGAAATCGCGCTGCTCGGTCTCGTTGAGCGAACGGCCAGTGCGCGGATCGGTGCCGTTCGCTTTGACGTGCTCCCAATTCCAGTAGGCATCGCTATAGGCGCTCTGAGCGTTGCGCACCACATTCGCCTGCGCTTCAACCCGGGCCAGCGCATCCGACTTCGCCGCCGACAACAGCTCGCGCTGGCGATCAAGCTCGGCTTTAGCCTGCGTGAGCGCCGTCTCAGCCCGCACCCGCTGCTCGCTTGGCGGGCCTTCCAATAGCTTCTGCAACCGCGCGCGCGCCTCCTCAACCGCAGCCTGTGCCGCCGCTATATCAGCCGGGGTCACACTCGTTTGAGTCTGGGCCAACCCAGCCTGCGCCGCCGCTACCAACGCAGCGGCCTCGGCCCGCTGTTCAGGAGTAGCCCGCTCACGCAGGGCTTGCACATCAGCTTGGGCCAGCGCCACCGCCGCCTCGGCAGCCGCTACATCAGCGCGCAACTGGCGATCGTCGAGCCGGAGCAACGGATCACCGGCGGCCACCGTCTGACCAACCGTTACTAACACCTCTTGCACCCGGCCGGGCAGGGTCAAACTCAGCTCAGCTGTCTGATTCGGCTCAACTGAACCGGTTGCATTGACGGTCAAGCGCAAATCGCCGCGAGTGACGGGGACAACCGTCACTCCGGCCAGCGGATCAACGGTAGAGGTCGAAACAAAACGAATGACGACGGTTGCGATCACAGCGATCAATAAACCGGCAGCGATCAACACCGGCAACGAAAGGCGGGGAAATCCGATCCGAGGGCGTGACTGCGGTAAGGTACTCATAGATTATGACATCCCTGTTGAAGACTTGGGCGCGGCCTGCGTGCCGGCGCCGCGCAGAAACAGATCAACCAAAAGGGCCGGTGAAACGGCGCCGGTCCAACGCAGCATCGGATGGGCCGGCGTCAATTCATGAAAGGTCTCGCACAGACTGAGAAAGAGCATGGCTAACATCGCCGGGGCTATATCGGCACGCACCATCCCGGCGGCGCTGGCCTCGTGCATGACCGTTGTCAATGGTGCAAACAAGTGCTGGTAGAACGCGGCGCTGAGGCGCGTGCGAGCCGTCTCGCCGAGATGCTCCATCATCTCGTGGCGCATCGTGCGCATGTCGCCCTCGTAGCCGGTAATCAACAGCGTTGCCATTGCCTGCAACCGCTCAACGAAGGGCCGGTCAGAAGCAGCGATCTCGGCTAATGGCTGATGCATTGTTGCGAGCACTCGTAGCCCCATCTGCACAAAGAGATCTTCTTTGTCGCCGAAGTAGTAATAGAGAGTCGGTTTCGTTACGCCGGCGGCGTGAATAATGTCGTTAATCGAAACGGCCCGGTAGCCGCGCTGCATAAAGAGTTGGGCTGCCACATCAAGGATGCGCAGCGCCGTCGGACTGTCACTGATGCGCGGATCGGGCGTAAGGTTGAGTTCTGCCATTTCACAGGATCAATCTGATTAATTATTACCGACCGGTAAGTAATATAGCAGAATGCAAAGCAATTGTCAATATTTTGAACATATTTTGCCAAACAGAGGAAGAACGTTGCGCTGGAAGGCCGCTCGATTAACGCCGTCCATCCCAGATCAGACAATAGGCGGGGGAACTCTGAACCCCGCTCGTTTATACAGAGAGCGGGGTCGGTGAAGCGAACAACACGCTCGGCTGACGACCACGGCGTTAGGAAGCGTGCAACAACCAAGCTGCTGCGGTCGCCACCGCTATATGAAGCAGCAACACAAACCCCGCTCCCGGCATTGGGGAGCGGGGCAAGGGGTGAAGTGACTATCGTTTAATACATCGCGCGCGAATCGCCACGCATTCGGTTAAAGCACGAGCTGCAGTAGACCGGCTTAGTACCGCGGGGTACGAATGGAACCGTGGTCTCTTGGCCGCAACTAGCGCACGTTACCCGATAATTGACTCGCTCGCGGGCAACTGGCGCAGCATGGCTGGCCCGACCCCGTTCGGGGACCGCGCTCATCTGCGATTTGCGCGCTTTGCGACACGACGGGCAACGCACCGGCTCGTTCGTGAAGCCTTTGGCAGCGTAAAACTGCTGTTCTCCCGCTGTAAACACGAAATCCATCCCGCAATCCCGACAGGTTAGGGTCTTGTCTGCGAAGCTCATGGCTCGCTACTCCTCTAGCAGAACAACGAAGGGTTTAGGTGGCCGGTGCGTGGGCTGCGTTGCGTCCGAACTCGACCGAGGGGGAGGCTCAGCAGGGGATCGCTCGCGCGTACCAGATCCGTACCATCTTTGAATATTGATTATACCAAATTTTTACTAGTGTGCAAAACGGCGCATAGGACGAACGGCGGAAAGGCCAATGCGGTGCGGAAGGGGCGGGTTTGAAACTCGCATTAAGCACCTGCTCGACGCAGTGGAAAGGCCCTGCACTCCAGCCCGCCCCCCGTTGAAGAGAGAGGGCGTGCTCCGGTCTCACGGGTGCGTCTGTAGGACGGAATTCATTCTGTCGTTCGCAAACGGCTGGGCGCGGGAGATATCCCCCCCACCCCTTGCCCCTCCCCCACAAGGGGGGAGGGGGATGGTGATGTTACGCTTTGGATGAAATTGATAACCTCCCACCCTCACAAGGGGGGATGGTGCCCCCACCCCTTGCCCCTCCCCCACAAGGGGGGAGGGGGAGGGTGCCCCCACCCCTTGCCCCTCCCCCACAAGGGGGGAGGGGGATGGTGTACTACCATTCGTTACCCCATTCGTTCCGCTATTCGGTTATTCGTTGTCCCCCTTCTCTCTCTAAAGAGGAGTTGTACAAAAAATCTAAACTACCACACACATTGATTGTCAATCCTATCTATTGGCAGGCCTATATGGGCCTGTTATCATAATTGCATCAATGATTGCACAAGTTGGCAATCGCCACGATGCACATAAGGTAAGGGGGTGAAGCGCAATGCGCGGCCATCATCTGCGGTGTTGCAGCATGAACCGCGAGCGCACGAGTGAGGAATCTGAAGGTTGTTGTCTGGATACGCCGTGATTATGCTCTATTCACAAATTCATAGCAACGGCATATAACCGTTTGCACTCGCGATGATGCTTGTTTGGCCTGCGACGAGGCAGAGGCAGATGGTTTGTGCATTTTATCTAAACGCATGGAGCACATGCATTCCATGCGTTACATGCAATCGCTAAATAGTTCATGGTTAAGGAGCTGCTCTCATGAAGCTTGCATGGCGCACAAAGATCGGTCTCGGTCTGGGTCTTGGCCTTGGTCTCTGGTTGGTCGGTAGCGGGCGCGCCTTCGCCCAAGAAGGCCCTACCACTGCGGAGCTAGCCGTCGCAATGAATACCTTCTTCCTGATCGTTGCCGCGGCGCTAGTCTTCTTTATGCAGGCCGGATTTGCGATGTTGACCGCCGGTCTGACCCGTTCAAAGAACACGACGAACATTTTGTTCAAAAACCTGATGGACTTCGTGATGTGCTCGATCGCCTTCTGGGCGGTGGGTTGGGGAATCGCCTATGGCACCTCGGCGGGCGGATTCATCGGCACCGACCAATTTTTCCTCTCGGCAGTAACTGCCGAGGGTGAGGTACCAGTGCTGGCGAGCTGGTTCTTCCAAGTAGTCTTCGCCGGCACAGCGGCCACGATTGTCGCTGGCGCAATGGCTGAGCGCACGAGGTTCACGGCTTATTTGATCTATAGCTTCATTATCTCGCTCTTCATTTACCCGGTTGTTGTGCATTGGGTTTGGAGCGGATCGGGCTGGCTGAACACCTACAGCGGCAGCACCGAAGGCAACTGGGGCTTCACCGACTTTGCCGGCAGCACAGTGGTGCATAGCGTTGGCGGCTGGGCCTCGTTGGTGGGCGCGATGATCCTTGGTCCCCGCCTTGGCCGCTTCGACCCCAATGGTAAGCCGCGTGTGATCCCCGGCCACAATATGTCGCTGGCCGTGCTAGGCACCTTCATTCTCTGGCTGGGTTGGTTTGGGTTCAACCCCGGCTCGCAATTGGCGATTGCTTCGCAGGGTGATGCTGATGCGGTGGCGATGGTGGCGGTGACGACCAATCTGGCGGCGGCGGCTGGTGCATTAGGCGCGCTCTTCACCGCGTGGTTGCGTTATGGCAAGCCTGATCTGGGCCAGACCCTTAACGGCGTGTTGGGTGGCTTGGTGGCAATTACTGCTGGTTGCGCCTACGTCGATCCGCTCTCGTCAATTATCATCGGTTTCATCGCTGGTCCGATCGTAGTCTTCTCAGCGGAATTGCTTGAGAAACTGAAGATCGATGATCCGGTCGGTGCAGTGCCGGTTCACTTGATCAGCGGTATCTGGGGGACGCTAGCGGTCGGTCTCTTCGCCTCGATCCCCGGCAATACCGGCACCACCGGTCTGTTCTACGGCGGCGGCTTGACCCTGCTCATCTCGCAGTTGGTCGGCGTGGTAGCAGTTGGGTTCTGGACGGTGGCGACGGCGGCGTTGATGTTCTTCGCTATCAAGGCGACGATCGGTCTGCGCGTGAGAAAAGAAGAGGAAGAGGCCGGTCTCGATATCGGCGAGCACGGGATGGTGGCATACCCCGATCTGGCTGTGACACCGGCGGGCAGCAGTGTGAGCGGCGCGCTAGCCAAGTAACGCGAAATGTACCCTCCTCCTTGCGCCCCCACCACTGCGTGACGCAGTGGTGGGGTTGTTTTTGGCGCGAAAAGGCGAAAGCCCGACGACTTGCCGTAGAGAACGCAGCGGTTTTTGACCGCAGAAGACGCAGAGGCTTTGGCAAGGGATCATCCGCAGCACGCTCGGAGTAAACACGGGTGAGGACCAACGCAACGGCGCAAAGAGCGTGAAGGTTTGCAAACATCGTTAGGATAGGTCGCCCCTCACGCGCTCTCGACGGTGAGAGACCTCAACTTTAGCCCCGCCTCCGGCGACGCGCACTGACACAAGGAGCAGCGCACAAACAACCCAGACTGGCTATACCTCCATGCCTTCCACAACCGTAAACCAGAAGCGGTTACGAAACCGGCGCAATTCTTTGAGGACGAGCCGCCCCAGCAGCGCGATCAAGACGGCGTTGCCAAAAGCGCGCACAGCATCCCACGCCAACGAGGTCACGGCGTAAAAAATGGCATACTGGCGGAGCGTCGCCACCACGCCGCTGCCCGGCGTCCAGCCGAGTTCGCCGGGAGGCGCAAACGGCCAGAACCAGAGGTTCATGAGTGCGCCAAACAGAAACCCCCACAGGTAGCCGAAGCCGGCCAGTAGTCCGATCTCGGCCCACCCACCCGGTCGCAAGCGCCGGCCCAGCGGCACGAGCAGACCGGCGCTCATCCCCATCCAACCGCTGACAAACATCTGAAACGGCAACCACGGCCCGACCCCGCCAGTGAGCAGGGCTGAGACCAGCAGCGCCAGCGCACCGAGCAGAAAGCCGAAGCGTGCACCGTACACATAGCCGGCGAGGATGATGAGGAAGAAGAAGGTGGGCGAATCTCCCGGCCCAGCCGGCAACCGCAGCACCGCTACCACGCCGGTCAGCACCCCCAATACGGCAAGGATACGAGTATTAAGCCGTCCGGCACTTAGCTCGGCAATCAGCAGCGCCAATAATGCCGGCCCGAGCAGGGCGAAGAAGATCGGCGCAGTAGCGGCATGTGCTTGGTCAAACCCGGTTTCGGCCCGTCCCATCGCAAAGGGATAGAGAAACGCGATTGCACCGAGCAAACAGATCAGGGCCAGCGCCAGATCGCCAGCGCGCGCTGACCATCGGTTGTGATGAGCAGATTGTGCGGTCATAGCTGTTATCATACCACAAGCCTTTTCCATCAAGAAATACCGATCGAATACCAAAATTAATCAGAGAGCTATTGACAATCACCATTCTAGATGGTAATATTTCATCCAGATTGGCAATTATTACCAAACAAATGAAAAATTTCTGAGGTGTGACAATGATGCGCGATCTCTACCATCACGAGAAGCTATGGCCGCACACAAGCAACGAACGGATCGCCGAGGCCGCCCAAGCCCGGTTATGCCCGCGCGCGCGCTTCGCGCACCGCCCAGCGCGTTGGCTCGGCTGGCTCTTGATCCGGCTTGGTCAGCGCCTGTTGCGCTACGCGGTTGATCGCCGCACCAGTCACCTCACCTATGCGGATAAAGCGTTTGAGTGATGGAGACAACTTGTGATCACCGTCCAAAACGTCTCGCTACTCACCTGCCCACGCTGAAACGTTCGACTTCTCGCCCAATGAACTCCAAGGACAGACAGCACGTATGCACGTAGATACGGTTGATAGGATGCTGGTGAGCCGGTTTACCCTCCACCCCCAGCCCCGCCCCATAGCGCGGGAGAGGGGAGCGCGGAGCCGAGCGTTGAGCCATCGCATAGCAATCAACGGTTGTGTGCGATCACGTGTTCTGTTCGCCCTTCAATCCAAAGCGGTGAGGCAGCAATCTAGTAACATTCGCACAACAGCAAGGAGACCCCTATGCACCCGCTTCTTACCCGTGATCCCATTACTGGCGGTGAGTTGATCGTGACCCGGCTCGAGTCGCCGAGCAGCGGGATCGTGATAGAAGGCCGTTTTAGCCTCGGCTGGATTGGCCGGCTCTCGCCCGAACAGTTGGCGTTTGTAGAGTTGCTAGTCAAGAATCGTGGCAATATCCAGCGCCTCGCAGCCGAGCTCGATATTGCTTACAACACCGCCCGCGCTCGCCTCGATGAGATTGTTGCTCTGCTCGGCGGCCCGCCCGAACACGAACCGCGCGTCGATCGCCGCCAGATTCTCGACCGCCTCGCCGCACGCGAGATTTCGGTTGAAGAGGCACTCCGCTTGCTGAAGGGAGTCGGCGATGAACAGCGCAAATGAAGAACGTCACCGGATTTTGCAGATGATCGAACAGGGCCAGCTTTCGGCTGCTGAAGCCGCCCGCCTGCTCGATGCCCTCAGCGCCGACCCGCGCCCGCTCGAACGCAGCCACGCCCGCTTGGTGCGGGTGCGCGTGACCGATCTGGCGTCGCAACGCCTCAAAGCCTCGGTGGCCATTCCGGTCAGCTTGATCAACGTCGGTCTGCGGCTTGGCGCGCGGCTGGCGCCCCAACTGAGCGGCAGCGCCCTCGAAGAGCTGATCCGCAGCGTTGAGCGGGGCACGACCGGATTGCTGCTCGAATGGCAGGATTTGGAAGAGGGTGAACGAATCGAGATAGTGGTCGAATAGCGAGCTAGTGAGTAGCTCAGGAGCACGACGATGAAAGAACGAATTCCGGTTGAGGAGCCAATCACGATCACGATCCAACCGGTCGAGGGTGATCTCACAATTCGCGGCTGGGACGAGCCGGCGATCGAGTGGCAAGCTGATGAGCCGGTGGCGGTGCAGATCGGCGAAGCGGGGGTGGTCATCGGCCCGTGCGATGGCGATGTGCAGTTGGCCGTGCCTGCCACCGCTGAAGTGCGGATTTCGGTTTGCGATGGCGACGCGCGGGTGATGAACCTGCGCCGGGTAAAGGTAGATCGGCTCAGCGGTGATCTGGCATTGCGCCAGATTACCGAGCACGTCGCAATTGGCTATCTAGCCGGCGATGTCACTGCGACCGCAGTTGCTGAGTTAGCGGCGACGGCTGACATTCATGGCGATGTCACGTTGATTGATGTACCGGTGGCCCAGTTTAGCAGCGTAGCTGGTGATGTCACGGCGCGCACTGTGCTAAGCATGGCAGTGCAGCGCCTCGATGGCGATTTAACTGCTAACGGCCTCAGTGAGCAGTTGGTGGTCAGCGTGATCAATGGTGATGTTGAGATTGCCGCCACCGGCGTCGCCCATCTCCGGCTCGATCGGGTGAACGGCGATCTGACGGTAAGCGGGCAGGCGCGGGCGTTGCAGTGCCTGTCGGTAAGCGGTGATGTTGATACCGAGGATGCGCAGATCGATCAATTGAGCGTTGAGACGGTCGCCGGCGACATAGAGATCGGCAAGCTGGTCGGCGGTCAGATCGGCATCATCGGCGGCGACTGCAAGCTGGCCAGCGTGACAGGTGATCTGGCGATTGGCAATGTCGGCGGTGACTGCACAATTAAGCAGGCCAGCGGCAACCTAAGCATCAACGCAGTGGGAGGCGATTTGTCGTTACGCGCCAATTGTAGCACCGGCAGCGTTATCCGGGCACAAGTGGGTGGTGATGCAACGATCCATCTTCCCGAAACACCCGATCTGGCGCTGACAGCAGTGGTAGGCGGCGAGATTAGCGGGGCCGGCGCGCAGCCGTCGTTCCCCGGCCAAGAGGTCGAGCTGCGTTACGGCAACGGAGCGGCCAGTCTACGCCTCATCGTGGGCGGCGATTTGGTCGTCAAAGGCCCCGCCCAACCGGGGTCGTTCAGCAGTATCGGCGCACAACTGGGGCAAGAGTTAGGTGAACTGGGCCGCGAGCTGGGCCGTGAGTTGAGCGAACTAGGCCGCGAGCTAGCCGCCGAGCTGCGCAGCGCGCTATCGGGCCGCGATCCGGATGCGGCTGAGCGGGCGCGCGCTGCTGCCGACCGTTTCGCCAAGCGCGCGCGCCAATTGAAAGAGGAAGCCGGCCCCGAACGGGTGCGGGTGCGGATCAATCAGCGCGAATGGCGGCTCGATCCCGACCGGATCGAGCGGATCAAAGAGCAGGCCCGGCAGGCGGCAGCGGCTGGCCTGAGTGGCGCCCTTGAGGCGGTGGAACGCGCACTCAGTCGCATCCAACCACCCCCGCCTGTGCCACCTGTGCCACCCGTACCGCCCGTACCACCCGTGCCGCCCGTGCCGCCGGCCCCGCCACACCATGCACCGCCGTCGCCACCGCCGGCAACCGGCCAAACCATTCAACTGCGCTCGGCACCACTTAGCGAGGCGGAGCGCGAACAACAACGGGCCTCGATCTTGCAGATGGTCGCCGAAGGGCGCATCACCGCCGCCGAGGGCGATCTGCTGCTGGCCGGATTGGATGAGTAGGGGATGGCGGGTGATTTACCGCAGAGGGCGCCAAGAACGCAGCGGATGATCACCTTCCCTCATACCTTTGCGCTCTCTGCGTTCCTTGGCATCTTTGCGTTAAAGAACTTTACGTCTCTGCGGTGCCGGCCAGCCGTCCGGCGCCGCGGCGCTCTTGGCGTTGGCCCTCACACCCCCGGCCCTCGTTCCCGCCTGACGGCAGGAGCGAGAACGCTGCCTGATCGGCGGGACAGGCACCGTGGAGCGGAACACCGCAGCGCCCCTTGCCCGCTGGCGTGGGCAAGGAGTTGGAGATGAGGACAGTCGCCACAACCAGACGCCAAAACATCACAAGCGAATAGTGGGTTACACTATGGGGAGGAATGGAAACTGTGAACAACCAGACGAGATAGCTTATGATCCTGCGCTACCTGCTGCGCCGCATTCTCTTACTGGGGGTAACGGTCCTCATCAGCTCACTGATCATCTTTTTAATCTGCCGGCTATTACCCGGCGATGTCGCCCGCGTACTGTTGGGCCGCGAAGCTGGCGAAGCGGCGTTGGCCGCACTACGCGCCGAACTCGGCCTCGATCGCCCGTTGCCCGTCCAATACCTCGACTGGCTGCGCGGCTTTATCACCGGTGATTGGGGCATCTCGTACAGCACACGTCAACCCATTCGCCCGCTCGTGTTCGAGCGGCTCGGCAATTCACTATTACTGGCCAGCGCTACTCTTCTGCTTGCATTGCCGCTCGGCATCGGCCTTGGCGTGTGGGCAGGCTGGCGGGCCGGCAAACCCGACGACACCGTCATTAATGTGAGCCTCCTCTCAGTCACCGGCTTGCCCGAATTCGTCACCGGCTTACTACTGATCGACCTCTTCGCCTTTCGGTTGCGCTGGCTGCCGGCCAACTCATCAATCCGGCCCGACGCCACCTTGATCGAGATCGCGCCCCAATTAGCCTTGCCGGCCATCACCGCTACGCTCGTATTGCTCGCTTACATCGCCCGCCTTACCCGCACCGGCGTGATCACCGAACTGCGCCAAGAGTATGTTCGTACCGCAACCCTCAAGGGATTGTCACCGCTCGCCATTCTGCGCCGGCACGTCTTGCGCAACGCACTCTTGCCCACGATTACGGTGATCGCGATCAGTCTGGGATGGTTAATCAGCGGGTTGATTGTGGTAGAGAACGTCTACAACTACCCGGGGATTGGCCGGCTGCTAACCTTCGCCATTGATCGGCGCGATCTGCTTTTGCTGCAAGCCGTCGCTATGATCACGGTTGTCATCTTCGCAGTTGCCAACTTGTTAGCGGATCTACTGTACGCGCTGCTCGATCCCCGCATCCGGCTCGGTGACGAACGCGAACCGGCCTGAAACAGACCTTAACATCCAGTACGCCCGAAACAGCAACGACAGCCCGTTGGGCTGTCGTTCAGGCAACATCGTCTCATCGTGAACCGTTGTCACACGCTTCAGGCTTGAAACTGGTCAAGCAACGCTAGCACTTGCTGGCGATACTGCGGCCAAACCCGCCGTCCGATCAAGCCCTCGATGACATACTCTAGGCAGCTACGACTGCTAAACGAGGCTTCGATGCCATCGGAAGGGCGTATGACATAGCCACTCCAACGCTTGCCACCATCAAAGATAATATAGAGAAGTTGATTTGCCACCACCAAACGATACTCTACGGGATGTTCGCTTTCCCGTTGAGATGTGATCGCCATATTGCCGGCTGGCGAGCAATAGATATGATCAAAACAGAAGAACATCGTCATTTCTCCTCGCTTAGCAGACGCCAAAAGCACCTGAACTACCGCTAGCGCTGATATGATTTAGGCATTGAGCGTGGCGCCGGAGTTCAGCTCGACGCCTCTCTACTGTACCATCGTTCATTGTACAAGCCTACCATCTCTGGGTGGATCGGCGGGTGGATCGACGGTGGATGGCCGCCGCTGCACTGGTTGAAGGGAGCGTGGTATAATGCGCCGCGACAGAGAGGAGAGGCGGATTGAAGTACCAACTGGCGCTCCAACCGGTTGCAGGCGCGTGGCATGGCGAGCACGTCACGCTGACGATACAGGGTGAATACATTATTGATGTCGAATACCGGCCAACGATCGGCGACGGCGCGTACGCTCGCCGGCTCACGCAGGGCGGCATTGAGAGCGCGATGCGCGCGTCTGCGCAGATCTGCCCCTATTGCAGCGTTGCGCATACCTTAGCACTAAGCTTGGCCATTGAGGCGCTTACCGAAGTGACTCCACCGCTACGGGCGCAAGCCATCCGCGCTATTTTGGCGGAACTGGAACGCGCGGCATCGCATACCAATACACTGGCCGCGCTAGCCACCGCCTTGGGCTTACGTGATGCTGCGCGGCTAAGCCGGCTTGAAACCCGGATCCGCTCGATCTTACTCAACCTATGCGGTCGCTACGAAGCGGCGGTGATTCGGCCGGGCGGATTAGCGGAAGAGCCGGATGAGAGCGCCTTAGCCAGCGCCGAACAAGCGATCAACGATTTGTTACCGGCGATGATCGCAGTGGCCGAGCAAACGATCCCACGCCGAACGCTCTTGGCGCGCATGGTTGATATCGGCGTTTTGAACACTGGCGCCGCCAAAGAGTTTGGGCTGGCTGGCCCCTTGGCGCGCGCTAGCGGCGTACCCACCGATGTGCGCACCGATGCGCCATACGCCGGGTATACCGTCCTTGCCCCAGCGCTCGTGGTGGAAGAGGGCGGCGATGTGTATGCGCGGGCGGTCGTCTTGTTGTTGGAAGCGATTGAAGCGTTGCGCGTGGCGGCGCGTTGGTTGCATAATCTCCCGATTGGCGTCATGCAGGAGCCGATCCAGTTGCGGGCAGGTGAAACAACCGCAACCGTCGAAGCACCGCGCGGCCCCCTGCGGTATACTGTGCGCAGCGACGGCCAGCGTCTCACCGAGGTGCAGATCGGGATTGCGCCGCAACTTGACCGCTTACTAGCGCGTTCACTCCTGCAAAAAGCTGCGGTTGACGATGCGCTCCTGATCGCCATCTCAACCGACCCATGCACGGCATGCTGGCAAGCAGCGACCTATATCATTGGTCGCGAATAACGCTTCTGCAATCAGGGGGAGGATAGCGACGCTTCATGGGTGTTACTGCCGGACTGATAAGCTTACTGGCGGTTGCTACCGCTTGCTTTCTGCTCAGCCGCGCTGGCATTACCCGGCGCTTAGCGTTACTCGCTACGCTAGCCAGCGGGATCGCCATGGTTGGGGTCATCATTGACCCGCTTGAACCGGCGGAGGCGACGCCGTTGTACAGCATTGGCGCGATCGCAGTGGTCTTGCCAGCGCCAGTTGCTCTGAGCGAACGAGCGCTGGCAGGAGGGCTATTATTTGGCGGAACCATTGGTCTGCTCGCGTTAGCACTCGCCGTTCCCCCCGCTACTAAAAGCTTTGGTACACTGTTTGGCTGGCTCACATTGGCGCTTGCCGCTGCGCTACTCAGCTTAACGATCCCCCCATTCAGCGTGTTGACCCCGCTCAGTTGGGCGCTGGCTGTGCTGGCCGCCCACGGCGCGTTACTCGCTAGCGGTGTGATGCCGGCACCGGGGCGACTTCCCCCGCACCTGATTGCCGGAGCAGTCGCCGTCGTGGCCGTGAGCGGTCTCATTGCGCTTATGGCGCTGCTGACCCCTGATACAACGCCTGCAACAGCGCCGGTACTCTTCGCGGTGATCGGCGCACTGGCCTTAGCCGGAGCGCCGCCGTTCGCCGGAACACGCTTGAGCTTTGCCCATGCGCCAGCGCCGGTTGGTGCGCTAATCGCTGGGCTGGTATTGCCAACGATTGGGTTGGGGTTCGTGGTGCGGGTCATACCGCAATTACCGCCATTGCCGGCGCTCGCCGGCCAGTTGTTGGCTGCTGCTGGCGCCATCGGCGCGCTCGGAGCCGCAGTCGGTGCGCTCTGCGCGGCGAATGGGCGCGAGTTGGGGTTGTGGCAGGGCGCACTACAAGCCGGGGTGATCGTGTGCGCCGCAGTCATCAACGATCCTCTGGCCGGCTTAGCCGCACCGGCACTCTTACTGGCCTTGCAGCTCCATGCCATTGCTGGCGGGATCGTGGTCGCAGCGATCATCCAACGTCAGAGTAGCGATGCGCTTGACGGATCAGCAGCGCAGGTGGCGCTACCCTTGAGCGGCGTACTTTGGCTGCTCACCACCGCCATTGCCACCGGTCTTCCGCTTGGGTGGAGCTTTTGGGGATGGCGCTGGCTGATCGAAGCACTCGCCACCCGGTTGGTTTGGGCTATTGCGCCACTCATCGCCGCTGCCCTGATCGGTCTAGCAGCCGGGTTGCCGCTCGTAATCCGGTGCTGGCATGGTCAGACGACGACGCGCGAACATTGGCCAGAAGGCATGCTTGGAGGCTTGGCACTCGCGCCACTGGTATTGGCCGGCCTGATCCCGTGGTTGGCATGGCCGCTGTGGTTGAGCTGGTCGCCCTTTGCCCCGCCAGTGCTCCCCGCCGATCCGGTTGCTTGGCCGTTGATTAGCTTTGCCTTGGCCAGCGGCCTTGGCGGATGGCTATTAGCGCGGCGAGCTAAGCGGCTCGACCCGCCACCCAATATCGGCAACCCCGTTATCCCCACTTGGCAGGGAATGGGTGATAGGTTGCGCGGGCTGGCGGAAGCCGCCGATGCGCACACAGCGCTGATTTGGCTGGGGCGCGCGATCGATCGGGTAGCGAGCATGTTGCATACCGGCATGATCATCTTCGAGCAACGCTACTACCTCTTTGGCGTAATCGTCGCGCTGTTGGCCATCCTCATCTTGATGGCGCAATGAACGTCGCCTTGACAAGGAATGACGGACTATGACGTTTGATATCTGGATCATACTGCTCGGCATCTCGGCAGGCGGCATCTTACTGTTGCGCGATTGGCGGCTGACAGTCATCTTGTTGCTGTTGAACTATGGGGCGCTGGCCGGCTTACTGAACGAACAACCCTTCGTGCGACCCGATCTCGGCCAAGCAGGGCTAAGTTCGCTAGCCTTGATCAAACTCATTACTGGCGTCTGCACCACGCTCATTCTCGCGGTCACGGCACTCACTTTTTCGCGCGATTATGGTCTCGAAGACCTCGATGAGTTCGGGCAAGCCGAGCTACGCCGAGCCTTGCGCGCCGCTGCTCGCCAACGCTCCACCGAAACGCTGCGGTTGATTGATTATGTCTTTCCATTTTGGTCAGGAGTTGCCGCCTTGATCGCCAGCATCGTTCTGCCGATCATCTACCCGATTGCGCCCAGTCCCGGTCTCGATTTCGCATGGTACTGGCTTGCGCTTAGCGGTATGCTCACGATGGCCACGGCTAGCGACGTATTGAAAATCGGCTTGGGCTTGCTCCTCTGCACCAGCGGGATTGACTTATTGTACAGTGCGGTCATGAGCGCGCCGGCGGCAAGCGGCTTAAAGATTATGGCGCTACTGTTGCTCAGCGTTGTCCAAATCTTGCTGGCCTTGGCTATCGCCTACCTCGCTGGGATCGTCTATGGGCGATTGAAGACGCTCGCGATCAGCGAACTCTACCGCGGATAACCATGCTGTACCTGTTACTCATCTTTTTCCCGCTCAGTATGGCCTTCAGCACCTTTCTCTTGCGCCGGTTGCCCCGCATTGCCATTGCGCTGAGCATCGGGACGCTAGTCGTTGAATTGTTGCTCGCCGTACAAGTACGGGTTGACGATCCGGTGCGCGTCTTAGGAGTGACATTATTGCTCAGCCCGCTCAACCAAATCTTTCTCTTTCTATTTTTAGGGGTGGGCATTGCAACACTGACCGCGGCGCTCATCGTGCCGCACGGCGAAAACTTCAGCGCCATCGGCCTGCTCACCGTTGGTCAAACGATCGCAATTCTGGTGATGCAAGACTCGTTCGTGACCGCCTTGGTGTTGGTGGCCATCGGTCTGACAACGGTGCTAGCCATTGTTGATCTACCAACCGGAGCCGGGGTCTTGGTCAACCGGCAGACGCTGGCAACTGCATTGAAGTATCTGGTCTTAATGGTCGTTGCCGGTATCTTGCTCTACATCGCCTACGTCCTCACCGATATCTTTCGTCCGGGTGAACTGCCGGGGCGCATTTCGCCAGCTCGGTTTATCTTAGCCTTGCTGGCCGCCGGATTTGCGTTGCGTATGGCGCTGACGCCGTTCCATTCGTGGCTGGTCGATCTGATATCATACGCCGGATCGCTGGCGGCCATCCTTATTATCGCCCTACCAGCGCCGGCGAGCTTGCTCGTTTTGTTGCTGACGATGCAAAGTTTTCCGACGCTGCTCTTCGAGGGAGGGCAAGCGCTTCATGTGCTGCGCATCGGGGCGGCGATCAGCGCCGTGTTAGCCAGCGCGCTAGCATTGACCGCAAGTACGTTGCGCCAGCGCATTGCCTATCTGATCGCAAGCAATTGCGGTATCATATTCTATGGATTCGCCTCACTGTCATTATCCGGCCTGAGTGGCGCGCTGGTTGGTGTGATCAATCTAGCGTTAGCCGTGACAACCATTCTGATCAGTCTGGCCCTGCTCGAACATCCGCACGAGCGCCTGACCGCAGAATCTCGGAACGACCTCTTCTGGCGCCAGCCAGTGGCAGGCGCCGGCGTGTTAGGTGGCGGGTTAGCGTTAATCGGTTGGTTGCCGTTTCCGGGTGGAACCAGCTCGCTCTTAGTATTACAAGCAGCCGCAGCGATCCATTGGGGCGAATTGTTGATCGTGCTGGCGGCAATGGGCTTAGCGGCGCTGACACTGGTGCAATTGGCCGTGCAGTATCTGATTGGTTCGCGCGACATTCCCTCAGATGAGGAACCGCCGCTGCTTGGCGAAACCGAACTGGATCGCCTGCCGCTGCCCCAACCAGCTAGCGAACCATTGAGCAGCGTTGCCCTCATCAGCATCTTGCTGGCTGTGATGTTGGCAATCGGCCTCTGCCCGAATGTGCTGTTGCCAACGATCGAAGCGGCGGTGCGCAGTCTGGCTGCGCTGCACGCTGTATAGCAAAGCAGAGAAAGGAAGCGACAACCTTCATGTTGATAGCCGGATTGATAGCACTGATCATCTATCCGGGCGGCGCACTGGCTATCGGGCTAGGCATTGGCTACCGTTTGCTCACCACCCGCCAACTGCCGGCCAATGGCAGCTTGCTCCTGACCACGGACTGGATTGGCTGGCTGGCGCTGGCCACGCTGGGATTAGTTGCCGGCGGTCTGGCCAGTTTGCCGTGGCCATGGCATCCGGCGCCACTGCCATTTGGTTGGTTAGGGGCTTGGGTATGTTTGGAAGCGGCGGCGTGGCTCCCCTTCTGGCCGGCGTTGTCGTCCGGGGCGCCTCACCTCGTGCGCGCCGCTGTGCGCGAAGCTCAAATCGGCGTATTGGGACGAGCCATCGTATGGAGTGTCGCTGTCATCAGCCTGAGCAGCTCAGGCGGTTTGAGCGGCTGGACGCTCAGCGGCCACCTGCTCATCTGGCTGGCCGGTCTGTTCAGCCTGCCGGCGGCGATCAACTGGGGTCCATTCGGGCCAGAACCATCGTTAGGGCCGCAGGGGATCACCGAAGGGTTGCCAGCGCGTCCGGCGGCAACCTTAACGTTTGCTCGCGATACAGTTGCGGCAGCCCTGCTGACCGTCGTCTGGATGGCAGGCTTACCGCGCGAACTGCTGCCGCCATGGGCTGAGCTGTTGATCATCATTGGCGGCAGCGCCATCACAGCCCTTGCTCTCCAATGGTTGCAAGGCCGGCTGCCACGCTTAAGCGTGCCGGCGGCGCTTCGCACTACGCTCATCTGGGCGGGGAGTCTGGCGGTATTGGCTGTGGCAATGCTGGGATTAGGACAAAGCGCCTGAATGCCTTCCGCTATCTGCGGCGTGATCCCATCCTAGCGCGCTTACTATGCGTTCCTAAGAGAGGTAGCGCGGTGAAATCGATGCCCTTCCCAACAAACCGACCATCCTCGTAGTCAGATGAGCGAGCGCGGATGAACCGATGATGCCGCCTTTCGCAACATTGCATACGTTGACACATAATGTAGCATACATCGCTCATTGCAGCCATCATCACCGGAGTTCGGCATCATGACCGATGTCATTGTCGTTGAAGGTCTTACGAAACGTTACGGTCACGTCTCGGTATTACGCGGCGTCAATCTGCGTGTCGTCGCCGGTGAAGTGTATGGTTTGTTAGGGCCAAACGGGGCTGGCAAATCCACGCTCATCCATCTGCTGCTCGGCTTCTTGCACCCCGATAGCGGGCGCATCCGCGTGCTCGGCAGCGCCAATTTGGAAGCGCAACGCCGCCTGATCGGCTATATGCCCGAACGACAGCGCTATCACAGCTACTACACTCCTCGCGAATATCTCACCTTCCTCGGTCGCTTCGATGAGATGCCGGCCAGCCAGTTGCGCCAACGGATTGACGAACTTCTTGAACTGACCGGACTCGCCACGGTGGCCAATCGCCACCTGCGCACCTTTTCCAAGGGCATGCTCCAGCGTTTCGGCATTGCCCAAGCGCTTTTGACCGATCCCGATCTGTTGCTGATCGATGAACCAACCAGTGGCCTTGACCTCGACGGTCAGCAAGAGTTGCTAACCCTACTCAACGGTGTACGTCAGCGTGGTCATACTGTCTTGCTCTGCACTCATCGACTAGCCGAAGTCGAATATCTCTGCGACCGCGCCGGCATTCTGACCAATGGCAACATTGCGCTCGAACTCAACGTCGCCGAGGTACGGCAATCCGCTGGCAGCATCATCGTGCAAACTGGGCCACTCGATCTACCGTTGCGCCAGCGATTGGAAATGATCGGGCGCGAAGTGCAATGCACCGAGCAGGCGGTGTTAATCAGTCCACATACGCCTGAGTTGCAGGCCAAAGTATTGCAGACCTTGATCGAAGCCAATGTGTCAATCCACGCCCTTGAACCACAAATGAGCCGGTTAGCGCAGATTTATCTGCGCACCGTGCGCGGCGAGCCGGTCGACAATTTACTGGTTGGCAACGTGACATCCCTCCGCCCAGTGTTGCGCGAAACGTTGCTCAAACCGCCAACTGACGATATTGACCCGATGTTGAAGCGACTGTTACAGCGCAGCAGTACCAATCCGCCTAGCCAGAGGGAGGGCAAACAATGATGCGATCGATCGCGCAAGCTGTCCGGCTCGCCGGATTTACATTGCTAGAATATCTGCGATCGGGGCGAGTTTTGCTAGAGGTGGTAGCCGCTGTCGCCTGCTATGTCGTCTTGTTGCGCCCGACCGGAGCCCCGATGAGCGCCGGTTATCTGTTTACGGTGTTGGGTCTTTTTAGCCCGGCTATGGCGATTGTCACCACCAGCTATATGATCAGTCTTGGCGATCGGCCACAGGGGTACATCGTCTTGGCGCACAACGTTAGCCGGGGGGCGTATCTGATCGGGTTATTCTTGGCCGCCGTCACCGTCGCATTGGCGATGTATGGGACTCTCTGCCTCTTGGCGGCCCTGATCAATCGCGCAACCGATCTCGATGTGACCGGATGGTTCCTAGCGACCTTGCCACTCATCCTGAACGTCGGGCTGGTTGCGGCGCTCACGCTCTTGCTCTCGCCGCTCGTGCTTGGAACCGGCTGGCGGCTCTTCGTGCTCGCCTTGGTTGCCATCGCCCTATCAAGCAACGTGATCGGCGGGCCGGTCATCAACCAACTCACCGAGATCAACCCCCTCCTAGTTAATGTGCTGCGCGCCTTTCAGACAATCCTGAGCGGGCCATTAGTACCGGTCTTTTACGGGTATCAGTTGAGCATCAGCCGGGCTTTCGCACAGATAGCGGCGTGGTCAAACCTGTTGGCCCAATGCTCATTGCTGCTGGCGTTTCTTGGCTTAGCCCGCTACGCTTTCAATCAACGCGATCTCCTCTTTAGCGCGTCGTAGGCTCAGCTACCGGTATGAAGGCGATCGCGTCGGCCCAGATGCCTCGCTGCCGATCGCCGGCCAAGGTGCCGGTAGCCACGAACGGCGTGGCTGCCGGATCGAATACATACACCCCCAGATCGGCCCACCAGTTGCGCTCAGCTTCGAGATCAACCGTCACGATCGTTTCGCCATCGCGGTGGCGGATCAAGAAGCGGGCCTCGCGTGAATCATCGTAGCCATTAAGCGCAAACGGAACATACGCCAGCACCCGGTAGCTACCGGCAGCCGGCAATGCTGGCTGCCAAATTGCAACCCGGGGTGCAGCAAAATCGCTAAAGCGCCACGGCCTCGCTGTGCTGGCGGCAAGTTGCGACGGGGCAAAGCGGGAGCCGCCACTGTATCCGATCGCAAGCGATTGCCAATCGCCACTTACGCGAAAACCCGGATCGGCATCGTCAACTACAATCACGCCGGGAGGCGGCGGCGCGCACGGCGAGGGCATATCGGCCCACAACCACACGCTGATCTGCCCCACCGGATTCACTGCCCATGGATCGGGATCAGTGCCGCACCAGCCATACGGATCGACATCGCGCCCAAGATATTGCACCTGCAAATGGAGATGCGCGCCACGCGCGCAACCGGTATCGCCAGCGATCCCGATCACCGCGCCGCGGTCAACCGTTTCACCCGCAGTCACGCTGACGCGGGCCAAATGCCAATAGAGCGTGCGATAGCCGTTGCCGTGGTCAATAATCACCCCACCCGCCGGCGTGGGGCAGCCATCATCAGAAAAACCGGCAAAGACCACCCGGCCCGGAGCGGCGGCCAGCACCCGGTCGGGCGGCCCCAGCGCGTAATCCCAACCAGTATGGCCATCGTAAGCGAACGAACGATCGGTTTCGGCCCGCCCCCAGAAGGTATGCACTGAACCGTTCTCACGCAGAAACGGCGCGTCGTGATCGAAAAACGATGTGACCGGGAAGTTGCGCTCGGTGGGTCGGGTAAGGAACGGTTCGGACGGCGCCGGCCAATCAATTGGTTCAAGGCGCGGATCGAGGTCGAATAGGCGCTGATAGGTAGGGGCAACGGCCCAGAGCAGCGGATCGAGCTGGCCCGGCGTCGTCGTTGGGGCAAGAGCGCGGCTCAGCACGTAGCGGCTAAGGTCAGGCGAGGCGGCAACCTGCGATCCATCGGCAAATGTCAGCGGCGGCAGCGCCTCAGGCCCCAGCAAAGCGTAATCACGCATCGCCGCGCGCAACTCGCGGGTCAGCCAGCGCAATTGGTTAAACACGCCGCGCCGGTTGCCATTCTCACCCCGAAACCCAGCCGCCCATGCCAATTGCTCGCTGCTCGGCGTGGACGTGCTCAACACCCCGCTTTGCAATTCCATCAAGCTAAGCAATAAGCGCGGGCTGACACTATAGAGATGGCTAAGCGAGACCAGCACATCGGTAAAGGATTGGCTCCGCCCGCCAATGACTATCCGCATCGTTGCGAGCGGACTATTGCGCACCTCGAGAAAAGCTTGGATTTCGGGAGCGCTGAAGTGATGGTCGTAACTGAGCCGCTGTGGGTCGAAGAGGGGATGGACGGCAGGCACTGGGGTTGCGGTAATGACTGCGGGCGGCGTAACAACCGGTGTTGCAATTGGCGCCGACGTCGCCGTCACAGTGGCAGTAGCGGTGGTCTGACCGCTCACCGCCGGCGACGCCGGCGGCGGGGTAGGGGTGACCGGCGGCGGAGGCGGGGGCGGAGCCACGCATGCGCTGAGGATAATAATGACCAATAGTAACAAACGACGCATAGCATGCGCAGAATAGCCGAAGGCGGCCAGATGGTCAAGTGAGGTCAGCGCGAGGGGATGTGCCCCAGCCCTAACCCCTCCCCCGCTAGGAGAGGGGAGGCCCTTACCCCTTCCCGTTGCGTCCTCAGTGCCCTTCGCGGTAACAAACGTCTCCTCTCCCGCCGTCAGGTGGGAACGGGGGCCGGGGGAGGTGAGGGCCAGCAGCCCGCACCGCAGGCTTCGTAACCCTAGCCCGGCCCTGAAGGGCCGGGTTCCCTGCTGTCCGTTCCTTCATGTCATTGCAAGGGTGTGCCGGTACCTGTAGGGAGCCGGTCTCCCGAAGCAATCCTCCGCAAGCACGGAAGCGCTCGCTGCCCGAACACGACCATTGCCGCTGGTCGTTTCCGCAGAGGCATTGTTCCCACTCGCGCAGGAGATTGCTTCGCCGCCTCTGGCGGTGCGCAATGACATCGGGCACGCCCCTCGCACGCTCACGCCGGGGGGTTGCTGCACCATCTGTAGCGACGCGCAATGACATGAAATTCCGTGCCCAACTTCCCCGATCACTTATTGACTCCTACTCCTATCGGTTGTATAATTCACGTTCGGTCGAGCCAATCGGCCATGTCATTCGCGCCCCCCGTTACGTTCGGGTTACGGGTTTCGCGTTCTGGGAAGGCACCCGGCACACGTAACACGCAACACCGAACGCCGAGCGGAAATCGTCGTCACGGCGACTAACGTCGCCTCGGGTGGAAGACGGCGTCGGGTGGGCTAGTGTGAGGCAGTATGGACGGCGCATACAACATACGCGCGATTCAGCGCTTCCCAAACTGCACACCTGCAAGCCGTGCGCCAGTAGGCCTTGCCTGCTCGCCGCGCGAGTGACGCTGCGCGTTCTCGCTTCCCCGGCCACTGCATCAGGTGCAGGGCCTTTTTTCTTTCCCTGACGCTGAATCGCTGAAACTCATGGCTGCGCCAGCGCCGATCGTGCTCGGTTGGCGCTAGCCATTGCACGCCTGTGATCTTGCCCGTTGCATGCGGGGTAGATCTCGTCTTGCCTTGTTTTCGCTCTGCGGGTAATACCCGCCTCGTATTGCGGAGGAATGTGGTAAGTTGAAGACGCTAACCTTTGCTGACCTGATTGCACAGCAGACCGGCTTTGCCGGTGAGGGCCGCCTGACCGATTTCGTGAGCCGCTACGACGGTGAGCTCTACTTCGGCGATCGTCTCAACTTAAACCGGCTGGCGCGCCAACATGGCGCACCGCTTGAAGTGGTTTATACGCCCCAAATTACCGCCCAAGTGCAACGCATGATCGGCTGGGCAGAGCAAGCACGCGCCGCGACCGAATACCCAGCCGCGTTCCACTACGCCTACGCCACCAAAGCCAATTTCGCCGCCGAAGCGGTGCAGACGGCGCTGGCCGCCGGTGCGCACTACGAAACCTCGGCGACGGCTGACCTGATTATCGCCCATGGTCTCTGGCGGCAAGGGATTTTGCCGGCAGACCGGCTGATCTGCTGTAATGGCTCGAAAGAGCCGGCCTACCGCGATGCGATCCGCAACTTTCGCCTTGACGGGTGCGAGACGGTGATCCCGGTGCTCGATGATCTTGACGAGCTGCGCGATTTGCTCGCCACACCCGTGCCGCTTCAATTCGGTGTGCGCGAGCGCGCCGCCGGCAACCGCGATGGCCGCCATCCCGGCAACGACCGCTTTGGCTTGACCACCACCGAGATCGAGCGGGCGGCGGAATTGATTGCTGATAGCCACCACGTGCTGGTGCTGTACCACGCGATGATCGGCAGCCAGATCGAAGACGAAGCCCACTTCCTCACAACCCTACGCGCTTCAATCGAGAACTACTGCCGGCTGCGCCAGCGGGTGCCGACCCTGCGGTATTTCAACTTCGGCGGCGGGATGCCCACCTCTGGATACCAGTTGACTTTCACGTTTGATTATCAGCGTTTCCTGAGCCGGCTAATGGCGACCATCCGCGACCTTTGCGCTGAGTATGGCGTACCGGCGCCGGAATTAATCGGCGAGTTTGGCCGCTACACCGTCGCTACCCACAGCGCCTATCTGGTCGAGGTTGGCGCGGTCAAGGCAGGTCACGCCGGCCAACCCGATTGGTATCTGGTCAATGGCTCAATGATGGTCATGTTGCCTGACACCCTGTTTGTGAGCGGGCAGGAGTTTGTGATCTTGCCGCTGACCGATTGGGACCAGCCGGTGCGTCCGGTGCGGCTGGCGGGCCGGCGCACCTGCGACAGCGACGACATCTATCCGCGACCCGCACAGGCACCGTTGTGGCTGCCGGCTACCGAAGGTGGCCTTGTGCTAGCCATCTTCGGCATTGGCGCGTACCAGCAGATGATTTCAGGGCGCGGCGGCGCGCACCACTGCCTCACTCCCGAAGCGGCCCGGTTTATCGTCGAAGAGCGCGACGGGCGGCTCAGCTCACGGATCACACCTCAGCAAGATCAGGCCGCCATTATGCGCCTGCTCGGCTACCGACCCCAACCGACTGCCCTACCTCAGCCACTGCCATTCCGGCAACCGGCCCGGCCTGCCATCTTGCCGGCCCGGCGCCGGATACGCGAGCGAGCGCTGTCGGTGTAAGGCATCAGCGTGGGGCGACGCTCTGCGTCGCCCCCCATCCGCGACTGATCAGCCGGATGCACCATCGCCGTGTTGGCGGGGTCATGATCGTTACGCTCATTACTTTCAACGATAGCCTCATTCGCATCAACCCGGCAAACACCGCCAGCAGCAAGGGTCGCCGGTGCGCTGGCAGTAATTGGCACCACCCCGATGCTTATCGCGAACTGATTTCAGACCTGCCCCTCCGTTGTGGGGGTTGAGGGGCGAACAAAAATTTGGTCGAGTACAACGGTTGATCGCTGTGCAATGCCTCAAAGCTTAACTCTGCTCCATTCTCTCGCGCCGGTGGAAGAGAGTACACCGTAGCGAGCAGCAACCTCTTGCCGCACCCATTCTCTCGCGCCAGTGGAAGAGAGACTAGGGGTGAGGGTGAAACGGCTCATTGCAAAGCTATCAACCGTATCTACACCCTAGGTTCTGTCTGCCCCTGAAGTTGTGAGGCCAGTCCGAGACCGTCCCTGCCGCCGCCGTTTGTGGCGCTGCCAGCAGATAAGGTACTGTTATTCACTATTAGCGTGCTGCCGGAGTTGTTGTAGATTCCACCACCGCTGTTGGCGGCGCTATTGCCAGAAAAGGTGATGTTTACCACTGTCAATACATCACCGGCGTTGTCAATACCGCCGCCAAAGGTTGCCCTATTGCCAGAAAAGGTACTATTAGCGACCATCAGCGTGCCGCTGTTGAAGTTGATAATGCCACCGCCGCTACCAGCATTATTGCCTGAGAGGGTGCGGTTGCTGACCGTCAATGTGCCATTATTGACCACACCTCCGCTGCTCAATGGAGTACTCGCATTAGCGATGGTCAGGTTGCGCAGGGTAAGATTGGCGCCCTATCACCCATCAGCACCCGCACCGCATTATTGCCGCTGATAGTGCTGTTCCCGCCGCCATCAATCGTCAGTAATCCCGCGCCGCTCACAATATTCGGCAGAAACGAGATCAGCGTGAGCGGGACGAACACGCCGAAGGTGATGGTATCGTTGCCGGCGCTCCCTGCGCCGCAGTTGGCGTTGGCCGGAGTATTGTTCGCCGCTAGAATCGCTTCGCGCAGAGTGCGTGACGTGTCGTTCGTCGTGTTATTCGCCAGCGAATTGACAACAGAGCCGGCTGCGTACACGGGCTGCGTATGCTGCTGCGCGAACAGCACCACCGCACAATAGGAGGGCAACGAGCAGACAGAATCTTTATCATGATGACCTCCACGTACATTGAACAGAATACCAGAGAGGAAATGCGCCAACAAAACGATGCAAAGAGAACTATGTCGCTCGACTTCGATGTTGGCGGCATACTCGTACCCAGCACGAGCGGTTTCGTTCCGGCGGCAAAGCCGGGATAGGGCTAGTTGGCGCAAACGATCTGCTCGCTGGGCAGTTCAGTCTTAATGGCGCCGACGAATGTCTGCTGGAGGTTACCATTGCAAACGCAGGCCAGCCTGTTCCCGCGACGACGGGAAGTTGGCCGGAAGAAGTCTGGCCGAATAGGAACGAGCGCGCGGATCGGTCATCCCGAACGCAGACAGGCACCAAGCTGCTGGTGGTGTTGCCCAATGCATCGGCAAACCGAATGAATGGAATGGCTAGCAACACCCGGCGATCAGTAGTTCGTAGTATGAGATCACCTCTGAGCTTGGTACACGAGAGCGCACCAACGGCTCTGCACCGATCAGAACGAGACGTTCCGCGACAATCTGCATGGTAACGCTCAAGCGTCCTCAAAACGTCTTCGCTACGGCGAGCGCATAGGATCAGCAGACAACGCTCCCCCAGAGCTACGGAGCGAGCGGAGAGAGCGGAACCCTATGCCTTAGGATTCCGCCGCATGATTGCTCAGTTAGCACGACGATACCAAGCTACAACGACATGCTTAGCAATGGCCGGTGTGCTCCCGAAGGCAGCATGAGAGCAGGCACAAGTTTTTAATGTTACCACTCTACCCAAAGCGATCGGCAAGTGGTACAATGAATAAGCTGTCATATGCAGGCGCTATTGGTGTGCGCATTAAAATCAAACGGGGAGCGTTCCATGAATATTTTGGTGGTTGATGATGACATTCCCAGCGCTAAATTAACCTCGTATCTGCTTGAGGAAGCTGGCTACCGGGTTCTCCGTGCACACGACGCCACCAGTATTATGCAAGTCATCGAGCAGCACAATCCCGATCTGATCCTGCTCGACATCATGATGCCCAAGATCGATGGCTTTGAAGTCTGCCGGCAGATTAGGCGCAATTCTGATGTACCCATTATCTTTCTATCGGCACGATCGCAACTACAAGATCGGGTGACGGGTCTGCAAATCGGCGGCGATGACTACTTGGTCAAACCGTATGAGCCATCGGAGTTATTAGCCCGCGTTGAGGCCGTCTTGCGGCGGCGCAACGCCGATATGCTGAATACGTCAACCCGCCTCAGCCAAGGCAATATTACGCTCGATCCGGTCGAGCACAAAGTCATCTTTACCGATGGTCGCGTCGTTGAATTGACCCCCCTTGAATTTCGCCTGCTGTATTATTTGATGAAAAATGCTGGCCGCATTTTGAACGTGACCCAAATTTTGAGTAAAGTCTGGGGCTACGACTACGAAGGCGAGAGCAACCTTGTCGCCGTGTACATTCGGCGCTTACGCACGAAAGTAGAAGAAGATCCGGATCATCCCCGCCACGTGATTACGGTACGCAACCTTGGCTACAAGTTTGAACCGTGAACTATGGCATCTCACCGGCCATTATGCGGTCTAATACCGAGCAACTTCAAACTATCACTCGTCGCCTATTGCCGTTGCCGGCACTAGGATTGAGTTGGGCGCTGACACAATTCGACCTATCGCCACCGATTCTCTGGGTTCTGATCGGCTACGCAGTCGTGAATATCGGGTTCCTGTTCTGGATCCGTCGCATGGCTCCGTTAACAGGGCGGCTGTTGCTGTTCGCCGGGATCGGTGATGTCATTGCGCTCGGCTGGTGTATCGCCACCGCCGGCTTAACTCCCGCCATAGTCGTCATTCAGGGCATCAGCGCGCTACGCGCATGGCGCTATCGCTTCTATTCATTGTGGTTAGCGCTAGTACCGGGACTCGTTGGGCTGTTGTTCGCCCTTGATCTCCCAATGCTGGCCCTGCCCGGTTCTGGAATGTTCAGCAATCTCGCTTCATTCGGCAGTTTTCTCATCAGTGCCGCGACCATCGCGGCATTGATTTTGTTTGGCAACCAGCGCAACCTAGCTGCACGCGAATGGCGCGCGCGTTACGAACACCTGCGCCGCGAGCAGAAGCAACAGGTCGCCAGCCTTGAGGCGTCTAACAATGATTTGCGCGATCGGTTGCGCCGGATGGAAGCGCTTGGCGAAAGTTTGCGCGCGATCAGCAGCTCACTGAGCCTCGATGATGTTTTGCGTCAAATTCTCGACTCGCTGGCTTATATGCTAGGAGTGCAACGGATCGATGACGCGGCCCTGAGCCTGATACGGCGCACCGATCTCGAACACCGGATCCTGCATGCCAATCGCCATGCCGCCGATTGGGCGAACACGCTCGCGCAGGCTGTTATTGCCAGCCAGCGCACCATCTTGCTCGATCAACACGAGATCGAGCAGCGGCCAGAATGGGCCGTGCTTGCTCACTATGGGTTTCGCGCTGCGCTCAGCGTTCCCCTGTTCGATCCTGAACAACCTAACTATGTGCATGGCGCGTTAAGCGTGGTCAGTCACCAAGAAGAGGCGTTTTCGCTGGCCGAAGAACGCCATCTGACATCGTTCAGCATTCAAGCCATGATCGCTATCCGCAACGCCGAACTGCACGTCGAGTTGAGCCGGCAGCAGGCGATGCTCAGCACCGTGTTGCACGACATGGCCGATGGCCTGATTGTCTACGACGATCAAGGGGCTGTCTATCTCGACAATGCCATCGCGCGCCGGGCCTTGGCGCAAAGCGCGGCCCACAATGGCAGGTTGGCCACCCAATTGGCCGACTTCGCCACCTACCTTCATCAGGCAGGCGACTCGCGCATCTGGGAGGTGCATGATGGCAATGATGATGACAAACGGTACTATCGGATTCATGGCACCCTCGTCAGCACCTCGCCGGATAAGCGCCTTGCCGTGCTGGTATTACATGACATAACCAGCCAAAAGATGCAGGAACAGCAGCGCCGTGAGTTTATCGCTAAAGTATCTCACGAATTGCGCAACCCGCTCAACACGTTGCAAGGCTACCTCAAAATCGTGTTGAAAGAGAGCGACAGTATCGGGAAACTCAATGAACGCCAGCGTGAATTTCTGCAAGAAGTAGATAGCAGCGCCCGCCGGCTAGCTAAACGGATCGCCGAATTGATTGACCTGAACCGATCGGAAACCGGCCAGCTCAAGCTGAATCTAGTGCGCACCAATGTGATTGACCTAATTATTGCCCCCTGTATGCAGCAGCAACAACAGGTCAAAGAGCGTGATATCGAATTGGTGTGGGAAGTTCCCGATCAGTTGCCTGATATCGTGGCTGATGAAGAACGGATTAGCCAAGTCTTAGTGAATCTGATCGAAAACGCCGCCAAAGCGACCGCTGCCGGCGGGAAGATTACCGTCAGCGCCGAATTGCAACACCCATACATCCATATTCACGTCACTGACACCGGCAATGGCATTCCGCCCGAACAATTTGACAAGGTTTTCCGATCGTTCTACAGCGGCGGCAACGGCATTTCAAAAGGGCTGCATTTAGGACTAGGATTGGCAATCTGTAAGCAGTTTGTCGAAGCGCACAACGGTAACATTTGGATCGCATACAGTGAAGTAGGCAAAGGAACCCGCTTTTCATTCTCATTGCCGTTACAGCGCGAACGCGCGTTGAGCGCCAATACTGATGATGGCGCCATTGCGCAGTGAAGACGCTTTCTGACAAAGTCGTCACATTGATCTGACCACAAATATGCTACACTTCGCAATAAGGAGATCACCAGCAAAAACGAGAGAAACGTTACGATGGCTCGCTGCACCATTAAGGAGTTGCGACGTGTGCTAGCGACCCATCCCTTCGCCTATCGTTATGTCAGAGTTTGCTACCCGACACAACACTGGCCGGAGTCACTGTGAAGATCGCGATTATTGCACTCCCAAGCAAAGATGATAATCATCTTCCGCCGCTCACGGTGGCATATATAGCAGCGGCGCTCGAACAGCGGCGCGCGATTGTGCGTATCTACGATCGCGCGCTCGATCCGTTGGGCAGTTGGGAAGAAATTCAGCGCCGGTTGGAAACCTTTCAACCACAGTGTGTCATTATCGCCGGTGAAGATAGCCACGCTCTTGAGCAAGCCGTTTCCCATATTCACCAAACCTATCCCGACATCTTGCCGCTCTTCGTGCATCGCAGCGGCAGTGAAGCATTAGCAGCCACCGCCAGTGTATTAGCTTGGCTTGACGGCGCCAACACGCTGGCCGTACAGAGTGGCGAAGAACTGCCATATCCAGCCCGCCACTTGCTCTCGCTCGAACATTACGAATTGCGCGCACCGGGTGGTGAGGTGCAGACGCCGGTGGTGATCGGTTGGCGGATGCATAACCAATGGCAGATGCGCTCAACCCGCCAGATCTGCCAAGAGATTCGCGCTCTGGTCGAAGAAGTTGGCATTCGCCATCTTTTGTTTTGTGAACCAGAGATCACCATCAATGAACAGTGGCTTGATGAGTTCCTCGATCAGTTGATTGGCGCGCACTTCAACATTAAATGGCAAGCTGCCGTCGCCCTTGACCGCCTACACGAAGAGCGGATCCGGCGGTTGGCGCAAGCCGGCTGCGAAGCGATCACGTTTGCGCTGGCCGCGACAAGTGTGTTCGACTCAGCCAGCAGCCGTGAACAGGCCCGCAAGTTGATCGCGTATGCCCGTGAGCAAGGCATCTACACGCACGCTACCATCTTGCTCGAACCACCCTATGAGTCGATTGCCCGCTTGGTGGATGTGGCAGCCACCTTTGGCCTCAACGATGTCTCCTTCAAACTGATGCAAACGTTGCGCGTCGGCGATGAAGAGCAGCAAATTCAGCGCTTTGCCCATCAGCGCTACCAAGAGGGTCGGACGCGCCAGCGTCTAATTGACCGGTTCGGCCCAGCGTTAGGCGGGTTGCTCTGGCAATTACGGGTTGAGAGTCTAGCTGATGACGAGTAAACTGCGATTACGCCGCGTAATCGAGCCCAATATCGAGCGCGCGCACCGAATGGGTCAGCGCCCCGACTGAAATGTAATCAACCCCAGTCTCAGCAATCGCCCGCACCGTTTGCAGATTGACGCCGCCGCTGGCTTCGGTCTGCGCACGACCGGCTACCGCCTGCACCGCTGCGCGGAGCTGGTCGAGCGGCATGTTATCAAGCAAGATCAGATCGGCTCCGGCTTCAGCGGCAGTGATCGCATCAGCGACGCTCTCAACTTCAACCTCGAGCCGCACCATCGGCCCAAGCTGCGCGCGCACGCGGGCAATAGCAGTTGCCAGATCGATCCCTTGTGCGGCAAGGATGGCCAGATGGTTGTCTTTGAGCATCACGCCGTCATACAGGCCAAACCGGTGATTGCGCCCGCCGCCCATCCGGACAGCATATTTCTCAAGCGCTCGCAAACCCGGCGTTGTCTTGCGCGTATCGAGAATCTGGGCCCGCGTGCCGGCCACTGCCACCACATACTGGGCCGTCACGGTGGCAATCCCGCTGAGGCGTTGCAACAGATTGAGCGCCACCCGTTCGCCACTGAGGATGCTGCGGGCCGGGCCGGTCACGGTGGCAAGCGTAGCACCAGCAACAACTGCGACGCCATCGGCGGTGTGCAGCAGCACCTTGACACTGGGATCAAGCTGGCGAAAGACAGCGACCACCACCGGCAAGCCGGCAATTACTCCAGCTTCACGGGTGACAAGATGAGCGGTCATGTGCGCAGTCGCCGGAATTGCAGCCAGCGTGGTCAGATCGCCGCTGCCGATGTCTTCGGCGAGCGCATGAGCGACAACAGTATCAATAACCTGTAGGGGAAGTTCCATACGAGTTCCGTTTCGTATCATAAACGACGATGTATAGGGTAGAAGGGTGTAAAGGGGTATGAAGGGGCGCAGCGCCGCTGCGCCTCCGCGCCCCTCTTAATCGGCGGCCAACGCTGGCGCCGGCGCAATGGCAGGCACAAACACCGGTGATGTACCGCGGCACAAGATGGTATGCTTGCGCCACGCCTCATCACTCTGCGGGTAATCGAGGCGGAAATGGCCGCCACGGCTCTCGGTGCGAAGCAAGGCAGAAGCGACGATGAGCCGCGCCGTCAGGGCGGCATTAACCGCCGTGAGCGCATCAGCATCAGTCAGATCGGCGCTGGCCGGCCATGCCTCCAACGCAGCTAAGGCGGCGCGCAGGCCATCACCGTGGCGCAATGGCCCCGCCGCGCGCATGATCGTCGCTAGCGCGTTGCGCCAATCAGCCGGTGGCGACACAGCCACGGGCGCCACCGGCAAGGGGTCAGGCGGCGGCACAGCGCGGCCACGATACGATGCTGCCGCTTCGCCGGCCCGGCGGCCAAAGACGAGACACTCGAGCAGCGAATTGCTCGCCAGCCGGTTCGCGCCATGCACGCCGGTGCATGCCACCTCGCCGGCAGCAAACAGGCCGGGCAGAGTAGTCGCACCGCTGAGATCGGTGCGCACACCTCCCATCAGATAGTGCGCCGCCGGTGCAACCGGGATCGGATCGCGCACCGGATCGATCCCATCGGCCCGCAAGCGGGCACAGATGGTCGGGAAGTGGTGTTCGATCAGATCGGCGGGGAGATGGGTCAGATCGAGCAAGACGTGATCGCACCCCTCGGCCTGCATCGCCGCGACAATACCGCGCGTCACTACATCACGCGGGGCTAATTCGGCGCGCGGATCGTAGGCCGGCATAAAGCGACGGCCCGCTGGCGTATAGAGCAAGCCACCCTCGCCCCGCGCCGCTTCGGTGATCAAGAAGCCCTGCCCATCGCGAGTACGGTAAACCGTAGGATGAAACTGGACGAATTCCATATCGGCCACTTCCGCGCCGGCCCGATACGCCATCGCGATCCCTTCACCCAGCGCCGTAGGCTGATTGCTGGTGAGGCCATACAACGCGCCAGCCCCACCACTGGCCAACACCGTCGCCGTAGCGAGCACCCGCAACCACGTGCCGCCGACCAACCGCACCAACGCCCCCACCACCCGCTCACCGGCGGTGAGCAACTCAACCGCTTGCGCTTGCTCGCACACGGTAATCAGCGGCATCGCTCGCACACGCTCGATCAGCATCTGCGTCACCGCCCAGCCGGTAGCATCACCGACGTGAACGATGCGTCGGCGCGAATGGCCGCCTTCCAAACCCAATGCAAACCGATCGGCATCACGCTCAAAGGGGACGCCAAGCTCGGCTAATTCCCGCATCAACGCCGGCGCTTCGTGAGCCAACACCGACACCGCCGCCACGTCACACAAACCGGCGCCGGCAGTCAGCGTATCGGCAACGTGAATCCCCGGCGAGTCAGCCGGATCGAGCGCAGCGGCGATGCCGCCCTGCGCCCACGCCGAATTGCTTTCCGGCAACGAACCACGGGCCAACACCAAAACCTGTGCGCCGCGCGCTGCGGCTGCTAATGCGGCGGTCAGGCCAGCCGCGCCGGCGCCAATGACCAAGACATCAACGCGCCGTTCGCGAGCTGGGGGTAGCGATGGTAACGCACTCCGCGGGGCAGAGATAGATTGCATTGTGAGTCCTCCGGCGACAATGCGGTGCATTGCCACGACTACAACGCCAACATCCGGTCAATCGCGACTCGCGCGCGCGCGGCAATGTCCGGCGGCACGGTGACGGGTTCGCGCAAATCGCGCAAACTATCGCGCACCTTTTCGAGCGTGATCATCTTCATGTAGCGACAACTGATCGACTCATCAATCGGTACAAACTGTTTGTCAGGATTAGCCTTGCGCATCCGATGGAGCACACCGATCTCGGTAGCAACCACGAAGCGGCTGGCCGGCGAGCGACTGGCATGCGCGATCATACCCTCGGTTGAGAGAATATGGGTACCGCGACTATCTATCGCACCACGGGCCAGATAGTCCATCGCGCTGCTCACACACCCACATTCCGGGTGAATCAGAAACTCGGCATCAGGCATCGCCGCCCGCTTCTGCTCGATCATTGTAGGGCGGATAGCAGCGTGAACGTGACACTCGCCGGCCCAAATCTTGAGCGGACGGCCCGTCTTTTGGCGCAAGTAGCTGCCAAGGAACATATCCGGCAAGAAGAGGATGGTCTTATCAGCCGGGATCGCATTGATCACCCGCTCGGCATTGCCCGACGTGCAGCAATAATCACTCTCGGCCTTAACGGCGGCGCTAGTGTTGACATAGCTCACCACCACCGCGCCGGGATTGGCCGCCTTCCACGCGCGCAACTGCTCGACGGTTATCGAATCGGCCAATGAACAGCCGGCATTAGCATCGGGGATCAGAACCGTGCGCTGCGGGTTGAGAATGGCTGCCGTTTCAGCCATAAAGTAGACGCCGCAGACCACAATCACATCGGCGTTGGTGCGGGCGGCAGCCTGCGCCATGCCAAGCGAGTCGCCAACGTAATCGGCGATCTCCTGAATCTCGCCGTATTCGTAATTGTGAGCCAAAATGATGGCATTGCGCCGGCGGCGCAAGTCGTTAATCTCGGCTATTAATTCGGCAGCGGTGACGCCGGTCGTTTCGTAGAGCTGGGCGACCATGGGACGTTCTCCAATTAGTGTTATTATTACACTTTTAATAATTGCGATGAGTATACACCCCTAGCGAGATATTGTCAAGAGGTCACTAAAAATTTTTTATCCAACTTAGGCTATCTAGCCTCTTCTCTTTTTCCTACTTTGGTTGCACAATGAGAGCACAACCATAAACCATCTAACCGCTGAGCACACTTATTCCGAACATGATGAATACATTACCGCGAAACAATCTTCGGCGACGATTCGTTTACAGATATAGATACAAACGGCTCTCACGTCGCCGAGGTCGAATATGGAAGCCGTCATGACGGGTTCGCTGACGCAATGGCACGATCTCATCATTCACCTTGATGACCAGCAGATTGCTGAGCTTACTGCGGTCAACGATCTGCCCCTACCGATGCGCGCACGCCTTGGGCGCGATCTACGCGCACGCTTGGCCGCCCACGCTGCCTACATTCCGGCCCGCATTGTGCAGAGCCAACTCGCCGATCCGCAACCCGGACGCACCACCGGTGCGTTCTGGGAAGGATCGCTCCTCTTTGCCGATCTATCCGGCTTCACTGCTCTCTCCGAACGGTTATCGGTGCTTGGCCGGCAAGGAGCCGAAGAAGTTTCAGCAGTTGTCAACCGACTATTTGCCGCGCTGCTGCATGAAGTGCAAGCACGGAGCGGGGCGCTGCTCAAGTTTGGCGGCGATGCCCTGACTGTCTTTTTCGATGCTGCTACACTCGGCGATCAGCATGCGACCGCGGCTTGTACGGCGGCCTTGGCGATGCAAACGCGCATGGCTGAATTCGCCAATCTTGAAACCCGGACCGGAACCTTTACACTGCGGCTGCGGGTTGGCGTGCATGTCGGACGTGTCTTTGCCGCCGAAGTCGGTGATCAGAGCCATATCGAACTGGTGGTGACCGGGCCGGAAGTGAACCGGGTGGCCCTCGCGCAAGAGATTGCTGCGCCCGGTGAAGTGGTGATTACGGAACAAACGGCCCGATTGCTTGCTCAGCCGCATATTGAGGCGCGGCGCGATGGATTTTATCGGCTCCATGAGCTAGCCTTTACCCAAGCTATGATTGCGCCGCCACTGCCATTACCGCTCGACGGCCCCAACGATCTGGCCACCCTCAATCGCTTGGCCCACCAATTAGCGGCATTGCAACCCTACCTCGTGTATCGCCTGCCCCGGCGCTTTCTCGACCCTGCTGCCGGCGAGTTAGGTGAGTTTCGCCCGGTTACCGTACTCTTTGCCAATGTCCACGATTTTTCCCACTACCTTGCGGTGCTCGATTCTGATCCTAACCTAGCCGCTACCGTTTTCAACGCCTACTACCGGCGCATGCAGGCAGTTGTGCATCGCTACGATGGCATCATCAACAAAGTCGATATGTACACCCATGGCGACAAGTTGATGGCGTTGTTCGGAGCACCGACTGCTCACGAAGACGACCCGACGCGGGCCGTGCGTTGTGCAATCGAGTTGCGCGAGACACTCTCTGAAGTCAACGCCGAGATTGCCACCTTACTCGGCCCGACTACGCCACCGCTGGCCCAGAAGATCGGTATCAATACCGGTACCGTCTTTGCCGGACGGGTCGGCGGAGCAACGCGGTATGAATACACCGTTATGGGGCCGGCGGTCAATCTCGCGGCTCGTCTGATGGCCGCTGCGCCTGACGGCGCGATCTACCTTTCACCAAGCACGCAGACAGCCATCGAAGGTCAATTTGTGCTTGAGGCAGGAACACCGCTGCACCTCAAGGGGTTTCGTGAAGCGGTCACACCGGCCAAGGTAGTACAGATTGCCACAGTTACCACGCGCCATCACCTCGAACAGTTGACGGTTGCGCCACTGATCGGGCGAGATGCCGAATTGGCACGTGTGTTAACGGCAGCCCGAGCAGCGTTGAACGGGCAAGGCGCGACGATTGCCATTGTCGGCGAAGCTGGCGCCGGTAAATCTCGCCTAGCCGAGGAGGTGATCCAGCGCTTAGTCATCGCTTCTACCGAACACGATCATGCGACCGAAGATGTACCATCGTTTACGATCCTGTTTGGCGATTGCCAGAGTTACGAACAGCGCACCGCCTACGCCACGATTCGCGCGCCGCTGACGAATGCGCTAGGACTTGACCTGCGCGCCGCACCAGCCCAATTAGCTGCTGACACGGTTGCCCGCGTCGAACGGCTCGTGCCGGATTCCAGCCGGTTTACACCGTTGCTGTCTGATACGCTCGGCCTGCCACTGGCTGATACGCCGCTCACCGCCGGCTTATCGCCTCAACAACGGCACGACCGGCTGCAAGAGCTAATCGTTGATATTTTTCTCGCTACAACTAAGCGTGAGCCAGTTTTGTTGGTGCTCGAAGATTGCCATTGGGCCGACTCACCCTCGCTCGAAGTGCTCGAACGCCTCAGCAAAGCCGCTCAGGGCAGAGCACTCGCTTTAACCCTCACCTACCGTCCCGAAATGGCATCGCCTACACCTTGGGAAACGCTCCCCAACACCATCCGAATCGAGTTAGGCGAATTGCCGCTAAGCGATAGCCAAGCCTTGCTCGCAGCGCTCCTTGGCGGGCCGCCGCCCAACGATATCTTGCCGCTACTCGAGCGCACCCAAGGCAATCCCTTCTTTATCGAAGAGTTGGTACGCGCGTTAGTGCGTGACCGCTTACTGGTGCGCAACGCAGAAAGCGGCGTATGGCAACTAACGCAACCAATCGAGAAAATCGAGCTGCCGCGCAGCATCGAAGGTCTACTGATCGCCCGACTTGACCGACTCGACGAACCGCGCCAAGAGCTGGTGCAGGTTGCTTCAGTGATTGGGCGTCGCTTTCCGCGCCCGGTGGTGGAAGGAGTGTATTCAAACCCACCTGCGCTGGACGAGAGCATCCAACGCCTGATTGAAGGCGAATTGATCCAAGCCGACCAGCAAGAGCGGATTTTAGCCTACATCTTCCGCCATGCGCTGCTGCGCGATGTCGCCTACGAAGGGATTCTCTACGCCCGCCGCCGCACTCTGCACGCCCGTGTTGCCCGTCGGATCGAAACCATCGCAGCCCAGCAGCTCGAAGAACAGTACGCCGTGCTGGCATGGCACTTTCTGCAAGCCGAAGAGTGGCAACCTGCCTTGCGCTATCACGTGCAAGCTGCCGAGCAAGCCCGCCGGCGCTTCGCCAACCGCGACGCGCTCGCCCTGTATACCACCGCGCTCAACATCGCGCCACGGCTAACGACGGTCTTACCGCCTGCGCAACTGATCGATCACGTGGCCGCGATCCATGAAGCGATCGGCGAACTACATCTGGTATTGGGTGAATACGATCAAGCGGAACATCACTTCCACGAGGCGCTGCAGCTCAGTCTACCGGTAGGAGACGAACCGGTCAGCGAACGCTGGTTGCGTATGCACCGCATGCTGGCCACAGTGGAAGAGCGGCGCTCACGCTATCAAGCCGCGTTCGATCGGTTGACCGAAGGCATGGCCCGCGCCCATCGCGGCTTGCAAGCAGAGACGGCGCGCTGCTACATTCTCGGCACCGGCATCGCGTACCGCACCGGTGATTACACCCATGCCATGGAATGGGCGCGGATCGGCTACGAATTGGCGGCGCAAAACGGCAGCGCCACCGATCAGGCGCGCGCGCTCAAGATTATCGGTAATATTGCCAATGATCAAGGAGACCGCGCCCAAGCGATCGAAACGCTCAACCAAGCGCGCACCCTCTACGAACAGGCAAATATGCCAGCCGGCTTGTGTGATGTGCTCAACGACCTTGGCCGCGTCTACACCCAAGCCGGACGATGGGCCGAGACTATTGCCGTGTTCGAGCAATCGATGGCGATCTCAGAAAACATTGGCGATGTGTTAGCCACGGCTCGCACGGCCAACAATCTGGCGGTAGTATTAGTAGGACGTAACCAACTCGACCGGGCCGGCGCATTGTACCAGCGAGCCAGTGAACTCTTTGCCCACCTCGGTTCACGCCTCGGGGTTGCAGTAACAAAGTATAACCGCGGCGAAGTGCTACTCTATCAAGACCGCGCTGCCGAGGCGCTCAAACTGTTTCAGGCGGCAATTGCCGATCTCGAAGCGATCAATGCCCGCAGTTTCTTACCCGAAGTCTTGCGCTTAGCCGCTTTAGCGGCGTTGGTCTTGGGTGATCTTACTCAAGCCCGCGCTAACGCTCATCGTTCATTGGCTATTGCAGAAGAACTCGGCCAAGCCGACGACTCGGCAATTGCTGATCGTGTGCTTGGCGAGATAGCTTTAGCATGCGGCGATCTTGATGTTGCAGAAGATCTCTTTGCCCGCAGCAGCTCCACCTTGGCCCAACTAGATAATCGCTATGAGTTAGGCAAAGTTCGATATCAGCAAGCACGGCTGGCACTCGCCCGTCACGACGATGCTACTGCGGCCATCGCTCGCGCCGAAGCAATCGCCATCTTTACCGAACTTGATGCTCAGCGCGATCTCACCTTCGCCGTGGCGTTACCTGCATAACTTGGAAGGAGCATTCTTATGTCACGCCTCCTGATCGTGCTGACAGTTATGGTGATGTTGCTCACGCCGTTCGCGCTGACGCCACAACCCACCCCGGCTACTGCCGCCGAATCCGAACCGATCCATCTCACTAGCATCTCCGAATTGCCGCTGCTTAATGAGATCGAGCCAAATAATCGCATCCTCCAACCCGGCGCAAACGCTCAGCGCATCGCGGTTGATCGCACCGATAGCTGGCGGCAGTCGATCAATGGCATTATTGCCTCGTCAAGTGATATTGACTACTTCGCCTTTGTGGTTGACGCGCCCGGTTCGTTGGTGACTATTGATCTAACTAACTTAGACGCCGATTACGATCTGGTCTTCGGTGGCGGCATTGATCCGGCAACTGGCGAGGGTGGTGCGACCGACAGCTTTGAGTTCGATACCGGCGAACGCGGTTTGGAGGGTGTAACACAGGTTGGCGGCCAGATTGCCTCGATTGGCGGCCAGATTGCTTCGATTGGCGGCCAGATTGCTTCGATTGGCGGCCAGATTGCTTCGATTGGCGGCCAGATTGCCTCGATTGGTGGCCAGATTGCTTCAATCAGTGCCAACCTTGCCAACCGCGATGAACGGATCGAGACGATCGTCTGGCAACCGGGGCTATACTTCGCAGCGGTTGCGCCGGCCAATGCCGGTCAAATCAGTTCCCGACCGTACCGGCTGACCATTACGCTCCAGCGCAGTACGCTCCAATCACTTGGCCCGGCCCCGCACGTACAGTTTCTGACTGACACACCCGACGACAATGTCACTACTCTCTACATCATCAATTCCGCCCGCATGCAAGAGGTGTATACCAACGATCTGACGAGTATCACTACAATTACGTCAACCTTGCAACAATCGTACTCATATACGCAGACCCTCATTTGGGGCGCATCAGAACATCCACTGATCAGAGAAAAAGGTGCGGTTATCGATCTCGCCAATCTTGAGGTCATCACCAGCAGCGGCGCAACGCCATTTAACCAATTGCTGAGCGACTGGTCGCAACCGGCCAATCAGCGCAACCCGCTCTACGCCAATTACCTTGCCAGTATCATTGACCACGTGATCGAAGCGGCGATTGCCCCCGCCGGCAATGGTCGTTCGGGTGAAGTGCGCATCCGGTACCAGATGATAGCTAACAACGATAATACACGCAACAATGAGACGAATCAAAGGACGCCTTACCCCAACGTGCGGCATATTGTCTTGATCGGGAGCGACGAGATCATCCCCTTCTTCCGTCTGCCCGATCTAACCACCATTGCCAACGAGGCCGATTATTTAGAATATCTAAAGAGCATCGACACGCGGAGCAACGGCAATAGCCTGATCGCAGCCGACAACCCGCTTGGTGCAGCGCTACGCAACCGGATGTTGCTGAGCGATAACCCGTATGGCACTGACCGACCATACCGCTTCTATGGGTTCCCATTATTCGTGCCCCAACTAGCCATTGGCCGGATCGTCGAGCAACCGAGTGAAATCGCCGATTTTCTGCGCCGCAATGTGCCGGGATCCTACAGTGAGACGAATATCGATCTTCGGGTAGACCCAGAAATCTCTTCATACAGCATCTCACTTACCGGCTATGACTTTCTGATCGACGGTGCGGAAGCAATTTCACGCACCCTCAACCAAGCCACGGCTAACTCACTTGCCAAACGGCCACTCATTAGCAACTTATGGGATCGCACCGCCTTCGAGAACACATGGCTTGAGCAACCACTCAGGACTACCGGCTTCTTCAGCGCGCCATTAAGTATCTTTTCGCGCACGAACACGCTACTCAGCTCGCTCAATGCCCACTTTGATCACTGGCAACTTATCCCAGCAGTCGAGAGTAGCAGGTCTCCTAACTTCCCGGCTGATCGCGTGTTAATAACGGGATACGAGGGTGTATCGTCGATATGCGACTACTACCCAGTGGAATGCCCCGGCTTCTTCTACAACACTATCTACTACTCGGTGGGCTGTCACAGCGGCTACAATGTGCCGGCAAGAGCGATAGATCAGACACTTGACATCCCGCTCGACTATTACGCTGCCGACTTTGCCCAAGCCTTCAACCGTCATGCCGGCAACTGGATCGGTAACACCGGCTATGGTTACGGTACGCTCGACGGCGTTGATTACAGTGAACGACTGGCAGCGCTGCTGACTCAAGAACTGATGCGGAATGAAACCCGTCCCGATCCATCTGCCACCAACGGCATCACCTACGTAGGACGCAACATCGGCGACGCACTGGTGCAGGCCAAGCTGCGCTATTTGCGCACTTCAACCGGATTAAACGCTTACGACTACAAAATCCTCTTGATCACCACGCTGTACGGGCTGCCGTGGAAGCGAATCTTGGTAGATAATCCGCTCACGGCACCAGTTGAAGATCTCAATGCCGAACTACCCATCAATGATCGCACTGCACCCATCCCAACATCCGGCAGTCAATTGACACGCACGATCACGTTTACGATCAGTTACGATGCCAACTACCTTCGCCCAACCCGCACCGGTCAAGCGGTACAGCTCACTGCCGGCAACTTCACCATCACCGACACCTTCTTGCTCGCCAGCACCTTTAACGTCACGCCAACGGTAACCGTCTTTGACAACAATCTGATCGGGATGCCGAGTTTGCCTGCCTTTACCTACGATATTACGGCGCTATCGGGTAGTGATGATGACGATCACCAGCCATTAGTGGTGCGCGATATCATCTTCCTTGGTGGCCAGTACAACACTGTCGAGAACTTCAACCCAACCGTTACCCAAATTGTGACCGAGACCTCCACCCCGTTGATTACAACGACTATCGAACCCGACTTCAGCGCAGGGATCGGGGTGTGGGTGCCCGATCGCTTCTTCGGCTATAGCAGCACCGGCAGCGGCGACTCACAGCGTGATACCCTGATTAGCACAGCAGCCCAATTCCGCGCCACCAACGGCGTGACCGGCACGTTGCGCCCTTACACGCAACTGGTCTATCAGGTGATTTACACCGATCCAGAGGCGGACGGAGCGAGTACAGCCTTGGCCGATCAAAATCCACCGGTGATCGAACGAGTACGTATCGCTGGGCAAGATGCCGGGTTGCAGAGTATTTCCACCCCAATTGAGGTTATCGTCAGCGATCCTGACAATCCGAGCAATCCTGAGGTTGCAGTTACCGGTGTTTATCTTGCCGCCGACAACGCGACGTGGATGCCGCTGACCTTTACGCAAGATCCGCTCAACCGGCAACGTTGGCTAGCGAGCGTCCCGCGCAATTGGCCTGATGTGAGGTTAATCATCACCGCGACCGATAGCGCCGGCAACTCGGTGATGTATACTGCCAAAGGTGCGTTTGCACCGCCGACGTATCGTGTGCTGATGGCGGTGATCATGAAGTGATGCGGATCATACTGGACGAACATCACTGTCTACAGCGCGTGGCAAGTACCTTGCCGCGCGCTGTCAGCAATCGAGTGCGCTCGTGGTACTTCCGCTCTCACCATTTTTACCAGCAATGCTACCGCAAGTGCTCGCGTGCCCACAACGCAGCTTGGGTACGGTCACGCACGTTCAACTTCGCAAAAATGACACTGAGGTGGTTTTTGACCGTGCCGATACTAAGCGCAAGCCTTTCGCCAATCTCTTGATTCGTATAGCCCTGCGCCAACAGCAGCAGAATCTCGCGCTCGCGGGGAGTCAGCGCAATCGCCGGTTCAGCAACAGGCGGTTCAGCCGGCGGCGACGCAGCGGTAGCCAACTGGCTCAGACGCGGCAAGAGTTGGGCAGTAATCTGGGGGTGGATCAGTGCGCCACCGGCAGCAACCGTGCGAATACTCTCGGCCAGTGTGCGATGATCAACATCTTTGAGCAGATAGCCGCGCGCGCCAGCGGCAATCGATTGCAACACGCGCTCATCATCGTGGAAGGTAGTGAGCATAATCACCAGCGGTCGCGGGCCACGGGCAGCAAGCTGTCGCGTCGCTTCAACGCCGTCCATCACTGGCATCATCACATCCATCAGCACAACATCAGGATCAAGCTCTGCCACCAGCGCTAGTGCCTCACGACCGTTGCCAGCTTGCCCAACCACTTCAATATCCGCTTTCCGAGCCAGCAACGTTGCGATACCGGTGCGAATCAGCGGCTGGTCATCAACAATGAGGACACGTATCGTCATAGTGAAGCCTCATCTTCAGCCGGCAACACCAAGCGCAGCCGCCAGCCGCCTGCGGGCAACGGCCCGGCCTCAAGACCACCACCGAGCGCCTCGGCCCGTTCCCGCAACCCGATCAGACCAAAGCTGCCACTGCCCAGATCAACCGGCAGCAGCACGCGATCAGGACAATCGTTATTTGTGATCGTTACCACCACACAGCCGCCTTCAACCTTTACTTGCACGGTAATCGTGTCAGCGCGCGCATGTTTGCAGGCGTTCGTTAAACCTTCTTGGACAGTACGATAGAGACAATGAATAACCGGGGCTGCCAGATGATCAACCTCACCCTGTATGTCCAATTCCACCCGTGCGCGTGTACTTTGGGCACATTGCCTTGCCAACTGGCGCAAGGTTTCGGTCAGGGTTGCACCTACCGGAAGTTCAGCATCCACGACGGCCAACAAGCTTTGCCACGCGCTCCCCAATAATTCACGGCTATTCGCCAAATGATCGCAGGCCGCAGCCGGATCTTCGGCAGCTAATTCGGCAGCAACTTGCAACGTCAAGTTGATCAACACCAGTTTCGAGCCAAGATCATCGTGCATCTCACGCGCCAGCCGCGCCCGCTCCGCTGCCACAGCAATCTTATGCACCTCGTTAGCTTGTTGCTGCATCTCCGCTTCTAGGAACTTAACCTGTTGCTCGACCTGCTGACGACGGCGCAACTGATAGCGAGCCAACAACAACGGCGCACTCACCAGCACCATTGCCACCAGCAAGCTTACTGTTGTCGTTACGTCAAGTGCGAATGGCTGCCAAAAACTTACCACTATGAGGAGGAGTGGCAACACTGCTACGAACCTGAGCCATTGCAAGAGCGACAGCCGGCTCGCCATTTGCCATGCCACCAGCAACAACCCCCAGAGTAGCGGCAACAGATTGGTCATAGCCGCCATCAGCCCAATTGTCAGGGTTTGTGCCGCTAATCCCAGTTGGACAAAAACGGCATGCCGCACCTGTTGGGTGCATGCGCTGGTCACAATCAACAAGCCGCCGAGTGCCACCAACCAGAGCAATACCCCCAGCGACAGAGGGTGCGGTTGCAGCAACGCCAACCCCAACGACAACGAGACAAAGAGCGACGGTAACAGCCATGCCAGTATGTGATTCGGGCGCGGCGCGATCAAGGTCTCATCAATGGCGCCAGTCAGCGCCAGACGCGGCGGCGACTCGTCACTCCCCGACTGATAGCGTAAGGCCATCACCGTGGCCCGCAAACGCTCGATCGCGTTCGCCGCCGCCGCTCGTGGGACATCAATCACGGCCTGCACCCGGCCAAGGTTCGTCTGCGCCATCGCCAAAGCGGCGGTGACACTCTGCTCGGCATTCACCAACGCCTGCTGCACTTCACTCGCGAGTAGATGTAACAGGCGCTGCCGTTCTTCGCGTGCTGCACGCTGTTGCACATCGCGCAGAAAGGCAGATAAAGCGGCATAGCGTTGCTGCATCTGCTGCAACATTGCCTGCATCTGTTCGCTGCGATGCACGTGACGAGCGTAAATGAAGGCGGCAATAATCGCATACGTGGCCGGAAACGCAATCACAAGGTTGCTCTGCAACCAGCCAAGCAGGTCTTTTGAGAGCTGATAGCGTACAACGGCCCAAATGGCCCAGACCCCAACTGCCATGATCGCCCACACCCATGGCCGAAAGAGCATAATGCCCTGTAACACGAGCACAAGATAGATGTAGTCGATCAACGGCGCCGCCGTGAGCAGTTGCGCACCGGCTGCCGCCGCTAGTTCAAGACCAATCAACGCGAGTTGCCCCCACGTAGTCAAGACGCGCAGCGGGGTCAGCCATGCCAATCCCAGCATTACACCAAGACACGCCAGCATCCCGGCCAAACGCGGCCACTCGGCGCGCAACGTTGCATCACCCAGCGCGCTCAGCGCAACAACTAGCGTCACCAGCGAGAGCAAGATCAGAAATGCCAATGCAGTGCGCTGGTAACGCGATGTAACTGTTCGGATGAGTGACGGCATGCGATGGTTCATACTATGAGTGTATCACATCAGGCGAACAATCCGATCATCGCCCAATTGCCCGCCGTACCGCCGCTGCCACATCGAGAATGCCCGCGCCGGCGCCATTGCCAGCCCCGCACCGCTCGCTATCTGCGGCAGTGTAGGGCCGGGCGGTTTCGCGCAAGATGCGTTCGGTTGTCTCAATATCGCCAATTAGCGCCGGATTCGCCGACCAGAGCAGGGCTACTGCGCCAGCGACGTGCGGCCCGGCCATCGAGGTACCACTTGCTCGCGTATAACTTTGGTTGGGAAAGGCCGAGAGAATGTCTACCCCCGGTGCAACGAGATCGGGTTTGACACGCGCGCTGCCATCGCTCAGCACCGGGCCAACACTGCTGAACGGCGCGAGCCGACCATCAGCATCCACCGCCCCAACCGTGAGCACATCGTCGTAAATGGCCAATGGCGCGTTGAGCGAACTACACGCCGGGCCGTCATTGCCGGCGCTAGCGACAACAAATACTCCAGCCGCTCGCAGTGCACGTACTGCCGGTTGTAACGAATTAGGAGTGCAACCTTCAAGGTCTTGCGGGCACCCCCACGAGTTGTTCAACACGTGCGCCCCCCGGATGGGATCGCCGTCACGCATCGGATCGCCACTGGGTGGATAAGGTGCAAACAGAAATTGCATACAATCGAGGTAGCGCGGCGCATTACCAAGATTGCGTGCTAAATTGACACAAGCAATCCATTGGGCGTCCGGGGCAACGCCAACACTGTTTCCCAGCACAGTAGCTAGGGTGTGGGTGCCATGACCGCCCAGATCATACGGCGCGGTCGCTCCTGTCCATGGATCAAGCCAGTGGTACGTATGGTCAACACCATTGCCTAAACGACCAGCGTAGGCATCGCTCAATTCAGGATGGTCGACCTCGACGCCCGAATCGGCTTGACCAACGATAATCCCTGCACCACGCACACCCAGCGCCCATGCCTCTGGCGCACCTATCATCGTTAAATTCCACGGCGGCGAGTCCGGCGGCGGCTGATCACCCGTTGCCGGCGACGGCGCAACCGGCAATGGCCGCAGGTGCGGCGCCGGCATCACTGCTGCCACCTCTGGCCGGCTCTGCAACCAGAGGCGCAGCGGCAGATCAGCTTCAATTTCTAACGCATTGACAAGGTAATACGGCGTGTAGCGCACCCCAAGCCAATCGAGTGTTGCCCGTAGATCAGCCTGTGTCAGCTCGGCGTGGGCCGTGAGCCGCTGATACACGGCTATGCGTCGCTGATCGTAATCGGCAATTGTCGCCAACGTGCTCACATCAGTCTGATCGCGCAAGACCACGAACAGGCGGTCGCCCGTTGGTGCTGCCCGACCACCGCCGATGAGCAGCGCCAATCCGCCTATTGCGACGAAGCCGGCACCCACAGTATGAACTCGCTGATTCGCCACGAACAGTGCCACCGGCGTAGCCAGTAATGCTAACAAGGCTTGCCCGATAGCAGCTACGATCGCCAAATGAAACCCTTCGGGAAAACTGCTAGCAAGCAGGAGCGCCACCATGACATCAGGATCAGTGAAAGCTAACGGTACGCCAAAGAAGAATGTACCAAATAGTGCCGAGATCGGAGTCACAGCGGCCAGACCTGCCTGCCGACCGAGTGCCAGCCAGAGCCAGCCACCAGCCGGGGCGCAAAAGAGAAACATGGCTGCGGTATAATTCGGCCCTAATGTCCGACTAAGCAGCAACAACAAGAGGCTGAGCGCCGCGCCTTCGAGCAGCCATACCCTGAAGGAAACCTCAGCGCGCTGCCAACTGATGGGCGGTTGCCACGCCAGCACCTGCCCGCCAGCCCAACCCACAACCGCACCCAGCAATAACGCCAGTCCTACATCCAGCCACGAACCGGGTGCGCCAATCGCCAGCCATGGCAACGTCACCAGCAACCCTGTACTCACGGCAACCGGCGTCCACCTCCATTGCACTGGCTGGCGAATAAGCAGCATCAGAGCGAGTGCATAAAGCAAGCTGAGACCAAGCTGAGCTAACGCAATCAGTTGGCTTTCCGCCGAAGGTATCAAGGTCGTGAACGCGAGCATGGCCGGTAATGGCAGCGCCGCCAGCCAGCGCAGTGCCGCAGCGCGCACTACGCCGCGCGTCAGGCTGGCCCATAGCCCAAAAGCAATCAAGCCCACGATTAGGCTGATCCAGATCACAACTGCGCGGCCAATCCCCCCCGAATCGAACAGACCTACACCAATTTCTACCAGCCGCAAAACCCCGCCAATCCCTAACGCAATCACCATGATGACCGTTAGGAGGCAACCCTTTCCCCATGATATGCCGGTCTGCGGCGGCGTCCTGTCGAATGATGCCATAGCGATCCGTGTTATACTTTCCATAGATAGCAACGTTGCAACGTGTCCCCAACCCTGCGCGCAGGAGGATGATGTTCCATGGACGATCAATCGCTATCGGGCGTAGCTGATCGTAATCATACCATTGCCGGCAAAACAGACGATCCCGCCACCCCTGATGACAAACCGGGTCACGAATGCGGCGTGTTCGGCATCGTCGCCGCCGACGCTGATGTCGCCCGCCTAACCTTCTTCGGCCTCTATGCTCTCCAGCATCGCGGCCAAGAGAGTGCCGGCATTGCGGTGAGCAATGGTCGCAGCATTCGATACTACAAAAATATGGGGCTAGTGGCGCAAGTGTTTGATGAGGAGAAGTTGCGCCCGCTCAGTGGGTATATGGCGATTGGTCATACCCGTTATTCGACCACCGGTTCCTCGAAGCTCGAGAATGCCCAACCCTTCGTCGTCGAAAGCGCACTAGGGCCGCTGGCCGTCGGCCATAACGGCAACCTCACTAACGCCGCTTCGTTACGCCGTGAACTGTTGCAGCGCGGTGTCGGGTTGACCAGCAGCAGCGACAGTGAAGTCATCACCCAAATGTTGGCCGGTGGCGAGGGGCGAACGTGGGAAGAGAAGCTGAAGGTCTTTATGGTGCGTGCCCAAGGTGCGTACTGTTTGACCGTGCTCACCCGCGATGCGCTCTACGCGGTGCGTGATCCGTGGGGCCTGCACCCGCTCTGTCTCGGCCAGCTCGGCGAACAGGGCTGGGTGGTCGCTTCCGAGAGTTGCGCACTTGGCACGATTGGCGCCGACTTTGTGCGCGAGATCGAGCCGGGTGAGATTCTGAAGATTACCCTCGATGGGCCGCAAGTCATTGCCCGCCAACCCTCGCTGCACACCGCCGCCTGCCTGTTTGAATACATCTACTTCGCCCGCCCCGACAGTATGCTGCACGGCAAGGTGCTGCACGCCATGCGGGTGGCGCAAGGCCGTGAATTGGCCCGTGAAGCGCCGTGCGACGCCGATGTGGTGATCGCCGTCCCTGACAGCGCGACGCCGGCAGCGATCGGGTATGCGCAAGAATCAGGTATTCCGTATTCGGAAGGCTTGATTAAGAACCGTTACATCGGCCGCACCTTTATTCAACCCGATGACCGGCTACGCAAGTTGGGCATTGCACTCAAGTTCAATGCGCTAACCGATAATCTGAACGGTAAGCGAGTTGTGTTGGTCGATGATAGTATTGTGCGCGGCAATACTAGCGGCCCGATTGTGCGTATGCTGCGCGAGGCCGGTGCGCGCGAGGTGCATGTGCGCGTCTCATCGCCACCTATCCGCCATCCCTGCTTCCTCGGCGTTGATATGGCGACCTACCCCGAATTGATCGCCCATCGGATGACGATCGAGGGCATTCGCCAACATCTCGGCGCTGATAGCTTGGCGTACCTGAGCTTGGAAGGTCTGATCCGCTCAACCGGACGCGACCCTGACACCTTCTGTACCGGCTGTTTTACCGGCAACTATCCGGTTGAGATTGAGGTGGTCGATAAAGAGGTATTCGAGGTACGGTAGTGGCATAGCATCGCTATACCACTACTCGTCCCCTTCAATCCGCTCACGGTAAGCGGGTGGCTGGCGAAAGCGAGTCGCTTGCTCGAAGGAATACGCTAACCGGATCAGCATCGGTTCCGACCACGCCCCACCGATGAAGTTGATGCTCACCGGCAATCCAAACGCCCTCCCAGCCGGCATCGTCACCATTGGGTAGCCGGCCCGCGCTGGTAATGAGCTACTACCGCCAAGGTAGCGGTCGCCGCCAATCAGATCGATCGGCCATGCTAACCCGGTCGCCGGCGCTACGAGAGCATCGAGCTGCTGTTCATAGAGCACCGTATCCAGCGCCTTCCGCGCCTCATCGCGGCTAGCCACCAGCGCCTGTTGGTAAGCCGGATCGCCGAGATCACCCACTGCCATCGCTTGCAACAACAGCTCTTGGCCGAAGAAGCGCAATTCGCGCTCAGCATGCTGTTCGTTAAAGGCAATCAATTCAGCCAACGAACGCGGCGCCAGTGTGGTTGCTTGCGGATCAGGGATGCGCTCGGCGAGATACCGGTTCAACGTCGCCTTGAACTCGTAGAGCAGCACCGTTAGCTCAGCTTCACTGAACGCCAGTACCTCTTCCGATAGCTTCACCGGGTCAACGATATGCGCCCCAGCATCGCGCATTGCTGCCAACGCATAGTCAAAGGCCCGTTCGACATGGCGACCAAAGCAGGCAAAGCGATCGCTGCGCACCACCCCAATCCGCGCCCCGCGTAATGCATCGGCTTGCAAGCAGGTGCGGTAATCAGGGCGAACATGACCGGCTGCGGCTGCCGTTGCCGGATCACGCGGATCAGGCCCGGCGATGATGCCGAGTACGGTGGCAGCATCGGCGACGCAGCGGGCATGCGGGCCAACCGTATCCTGCGTAAAGCTGATCGGGATCACGCCGGCTCGGCTGGTTAGGCCGACAGTTGGCTTGATCCCTACCACACTACATAGCGCTGACGGACACGAGATCGAGCCGTCGGTTTCGGTACCGAGCGCGGCGACGCACATACTGGCCGCAACCGCAATTGCCGACCCCGAACTCGACCCACAAGGGCTGCGCGTGAGCACATACGGATTACGCGCCTGCCCACCGCGCGCACTCCATCCGCTCGACGACGCGGTGCTGCGGAAGTTGGCCCATTCGCTCATATTCGCTTTGCCCAAGATCACTGCTCCAGCCGCACGTAAGCGGGCCGCAACCGTCGCTTCCGCCGCCGGACGCGAGCCGAGCAGAGCAAGCGATCCAGCCGTCGTAGCCGTATCGTCAAGCGTGTCGATGTTGTCTTTGAGCAGAATTGGAATGCCGTGTAATGGGCCGCGCGGCCCACGTGTATCACGTTCAGTATCAAGCGCGATCGCCGTTTCGAGTGCCGACGGGCTGACCTCAATGACGGCATTGAGGCAAGGTCCTGACCGATTGAGGGCTTCGATCCGCTCGAGACAGGCCATCGTCAGCGCTTCAGCGCTGAGCGCACCACGCTCCATCGCTGTCTGGAGATCGGCAATCGTGGCCTCGTAAGCAATAGATCCGATCGAGCTGGTTGGATCGCTAGTCGGCATAGGTTCCTCCGTATGAGGGCAACAACCCTGTTGCTCCTTACCGCTCTGCTCGTTCCCACTAACGCAACATCTCTCAAGTAGAGACGTTGCAATGCAACGTCTCTACAATGCAACGTCTCTACACAGTCACAGGCATATCGCCAATCTACCTACAAGATTTTGATCGGAGTTAACAAACCGGGCCGTTCACGATTGGCCGCTTCGATTGCCTCGGCGGAACCTAAGACTGCCACCTGTCCGTGATCACGCAATGCCGCCGCTGCTTCGGCAAAAGCCACGAAATCAGCCGGCGTGGTTGCCAACACCTCATCGCGGATCTGCTGGCGATACTCATCGCTCACGCCCGTCAAGTAGCGCACCAGCGCCGTGTAGCCCTTGGCATCCGGCAACTGGTAGGCATCCATATCGCCGATCGTGCCGATAATCGCCCGTTCAACCGTCACCGGATCGAGCGCCGTCTCTTGCAGGAAGGCCGCCATCTCGTCATACACATCGAGCGTGCGCAAGAGGTTGGGATCACGGTACGAGGTTGTGATGAACAAGCCGGTGCTGCGGTCGTAGTTGCCGCCGGCGCCATACGCCCCTCCCTGAATGCGGATGCGGTCGAGCAGGTAGTCAATGCGCAGATGGCGCAGCACGACCATTGCTGCACCGCTTGGCCGAATACCTAGCGCGTGGAGATTAACCCCTTTTGCGACGTAGTTCACCTGTGCTGGGATGATCAATCCCTCGCCACCATCAACGCTCCGCACCGGCCAATGTACCGACGTGTAAGCGGCGTCTGGCAGCTCAGAGAGGAAGGCGGTCAGCATAGGCAACACAGCCTGCTGGTTATCGGCATCAAGGGTGAGATTCGCCACCAAGCCGCGTCGGTTGATCAGCGCTGCCCGCACCGCCTCGAGATCGGCCAGCACGCTCGGCCAGTCATGCTGCACCCGCTGCTCAAGTTCGCGCAGGAAGAAGATCGCAGAGACGCCACCCATCTGTTCGTCGGCCCACTCAGCCGGGGCAAAGCGGGCGGCGAGGCGCTGACGCGCATACGCATTTCCCGCCGGCACCAGTGATGATTCCTTGTTGGCGCGTGCGCGCAGCACGATCTGGCGGAAGCGTTCGCGGTTGTCGAGATTCACCGTCAGCAGAATCTCGCGCAACAGCCGCAACAGCTCGATCGTTTGGGCGACAGTGCTCTTGCCGCGCACGATCAGGCGCCCTACTGGTGCTGCGGTCACAATGTCGGTGGCCGTCATCGTGGCTGCATAAATACCACCGGTTTCCCGCCCGATCCGCTGCAATAAGCGTACAAAATCGGATGTCGCCGTACCCATCTCGGTCAAGGCGCGGGCAAAGAGCGGCACGTAGGGCAAGAGGTGTGACGGCAAGGCCCGCAGATCAAACGCGAGATCGAGGTAAACAATTCCGTTGGTAAACAAATTGTGGCGCAACAGACGCACCCCGCCCCGCTCGTCAATCTCGGTCGGGATGTGCTTGACAGCGCGGTCAAGATCGGCGAGGCGCAAGGTGGGGATGGCGGCAATTGCTTCCGGCGGATCAGGCATCTGCTGCCACTCGGCCAGCGCCTGCGTCTCGGCGATCAGCGCCGCACGCTTGGCGTCGTCGAGGGTCGCGGCGAAGGCGTCGATCCGAGCCTGCTCGGCTGCGGCCAAGCGCGCTGCGTGTTCAGGGTCGGGCCGCAGGGTCACGCGGGTGCGGTGTGGATTGTCGAGCAGCAGCTCGCGGATGAGGCGCTCGAAGAGGCGTTCGCCACTTGCCACCATCGTGCGCACTGCCGCCAACGGCGCCTCGAACCGTAACGGCGCAATCGGATCATCGTCGTAGAGCCACGTGCCCAGCGCGCGCAGCATCAGCACCAAGCCACGTGGGAAGCTGCCGGTGTTATTCTCGCGCAGACTGAACTCAAAGGTGTTGAATGCCGCCGCAATCGTCTCGGAATCGATCCCTTGCTCGGCGAGATCGGTCAGTGTGCGCAGGATGACCTCTTCAACCTGTGCGGCATTGGCCGGATCAATTCCCTTCATTCCTACCGAGAAGGTTTGCTGAAGCAAATCGCTCTCGTACCCGCCGACCACCTCTTCGCCCAACCCCGAGTCGATCAGCGCCTTACGCAACGGAGCCGCCGCGTTCCCCAACAGAATATAGCTCAGCAACTCGCGCGCCATCAACACTGTCGGGTCACGATTATCGTCAATCAACCAGTTGAGCATTACCATGCCCTTCTGGTTGTCGCCATCGGCGCTAAAGGTGTACTCAAACTCGCGCGGCGCGCTAAAACGGGTCTGTGGCTCGATGTGCGAAGGTGGATCGATCCGCTCAAACTGGCTAAGATACTCGTCGAGCTTGCGCAGCCGCTCTTCCGGCGGGTCGTCGCCGTAGAAGAAGATACGCGCGTTCGAGGGGTGGTAGAGCGTCTCGTGGAATCGCTTGAACGCCTCGTAGGTCAAATCGGGGATCACCTGCGGATCGCCACCCGACGAGTAGCCGTAGGTGGTGTCGGGGAAGAGCGACTGCTGAGAATAGCGGTAGAGCAGGCTATCAGGCGATGAATAGGCCCCCTTCATCTCGTTGTACACCACACCCTTGATGGTGAGCGGCGCATCAGGCGCCGGCAGCTCGAAGTGCCACCCCTCTTGCTTGAGCACTTCGGGCGTGATGCGCGGGAAGAAGACCGCGTCGAGATAGACATCAACCAGATTGTAGAAGTCTTTCAGGTTGGTGCTGGCTACCGGATAGGTCGTTTTATCCGGGTAGGTCATCGCGTTGAGGAAGGTATGCACCGATCCCTTCACCAAGGTGAAGAAGGGGTCTTTAACCGGATATTTGCGCGATCCGCAGAGCACTGAGTGTTCGAGAATGTGGGCAATGCCGGTTGAGTCGCGGGGCGGCGTGCGGAAGGTAATGCCAAAACATTTATTTTCGTCGTCGTTTTCTAACGAGAGGAGTTCAGCGCCAGTCTTTAGATGGCGATACAGGCGAGCGCGCGTATTAAGTTCGGGGATGAACTCATCACGCAGCAGCTCAAATCCGTGCAAGTTCGTCATGACAACCTCGTCTGGTACAATAGGTACGGAGAGACTTATTGAATATTGTACCAGAAGCCTTTGCGCAATGACGAGCGAACATCAATCGGTTTCGATCATCTGCACAGTGCGCGATGAAGCTGATAATATCGCCGCGCTGATTGATTCAATGCTGGCCCAAACCCGCGCCGCCGACGAGATTGTGATCAATGATTGCCAGAGCGTTGATGAAACGCCGGCCATCGTCGCCGCTTACGCTGCACGCTACCCGCAGATTAAATTGGTGCGCGGTGGGCACAACATCTCGTCGGGCCGCAACAACGCCATTCGTCATGCCCGTGGCCCGATTATCGCGAGTACTGACGCCGGGCTAACCCTCGATCCGCATTGGCTAGCGCGCATCGTAGCCCCCATCGAGGCAGGAGAAGCCGATCTGGTTGGCGGCTTTTTCCACCCCACTCCCCGCTCACTCTTTGCATTGGCGCTCGGTGAAACCAATTATCGCCGCAGCAGTGAGATCGATCCGGCAACCTTCCTCCCTTTCGGCAAATCAATGGCTTTTCGGAAAGAGGTTTGGGAAGCTGTTGGCGGGTTCCCCGAATGGGCCAGCCACTGCGAAGACCTGCTGTTTGATCTAGCGGTTGAGCGCGCTGGCTTTCGCCGCGTCTTCACCCCAGAAGCGGTGGTCCATTTCGCGCCGCGATCCACGTTACGTGCCTTCATTCGCCAGTACTATTTCTATGCCCGCGGCGACGGGCGGGCCGGGTTGTGGCCCAAACGCCATGCTTTGCGCTATGCGGTGTATCTTGCGCTCAGCGGTCTGTTGGGAATCGCGATCAGCCAGCCGCACCTGCGTGCGCTGGTGGGGGCGCTGGTTGGGTTGGGGGTGGCCGCCTACACCCACGCCCCCTATCGCCGGCTCTGGCCCAAGTTGCGCGGGAGACCGTTCGGCGAACGGCTAGCCGCGCTGGTGTTGGTACTGCTGATCAGGCTGGCAGGTGATACAGCCAAAATGATTGGCTATCCAGTTGGGGTCTGCGAGCGCCGCAAACGTCATGCCTCTGCGAAATGATAACGGGGCGATGCCTTGCATCGCCCCGCGCCGTTTATGAAGTGACTGCGGCTTGGCGTTGGCGATGTTTGAACAGCCTGATGAGCCGGTCAATGATCACGACAACGATCGTGATAAGACCGATCTTGATCAACGCCTCGCCCAACTCACCGGCGTTCGCCAATGACGGCGCTTCGTTGATACGATGCTCGCCGCGACCGGCCAATGCGCCGTTTTCCCGCTCGCCGCTAAAGATGACCGCACTGCGCTCGCGCCCGCGACCCCCCTCTTCACGCGCCGCCACCTGCGTCACCGGTAGCAGATGGTTCACTCGCAGCCAGTTGAACCCCATCGCCACCAATACTGCCACACCAACAATGATCAAGATGCGTCCGAGTGTTTTCATTGCCGCACCTCCTCTAGCTGCGCCACCGCCGGTTGGCGAGTCGGTTTGCGCAACGGCCAGATCCGGCGGAACATACCTACAATCCAACTCCGGTGAATCGCGACGTGCAAACCGAGAATGATCACCGTCAGATCCGACGCCTGCCGGTGAAGGATTTCGAGCGTGCGATCGCGCGGCAGCGTGATCCCGAACAATGGCAACGCTTCACGCGACATCAGCACGCCGGTAGCAACCGTGATGGTAAAGGCGAGGAACAGCAGCGCATTGAGTAGATAGTTCAAACGCGACCGCCATATTGTCTTGGCAAACAGCCGCTTGCCGATGGTAACGATCCATTGCCAGTGCAGCAGCAAATGGGTGATGATCATCCCAGCCAACGCCAAACTCAACCACTCGTGGATAGCTAGCCCGCTGAAGCTGGGGGCAGTAGTGATGAGAAAGGCGATGAACATAACACTGTCAATCAGCAAATGGTTCCAGTTTTGGGGTCGTTGTTTCATAGGATCCTCCTGCCAAACTCGCTCTTCCTACACTCAGTGTAAGAAGCAGATATGAAGAAGTTGTGGAGGGGCCTTGGTGAAGATGATGAATATCTTGCCTATGAACAAGTATCATGGGCGAGTGGTTCTTTCGCGCCAATCTGTGTACGCAGACCTTCTGCGCTGAACGCATGCAACGCTCCATGGCCGGCTAATATAGGCTTGGAGCGGTCTATGTGCGCTCAGCAGCGGCTTGAGTTCGCTTTGGTACGTTCATACGCTCACCGGTTATCCACATCGCACAAAAAAGAGCGCTCCCCAAAAGCCTGCGAGCAGCCTCTTATGTACTGGGGCAAAAAACCGGAGCGAGACCAAAGGTGTCTCGCTCCGGTTTACGATAATTTTCCTAATCGGCGATGAGCGTTGGATCTATGCCAGCCATCTAATCTCTGCGCATCGGTAGCATGCAGTGTACGCCGCAGCGCGTTGTGCTGCTCCCCTCCGTACCCCGCTGCTTCCGTGGGAAGATTGTTTTAGCGCGTCTTAATCCCAAAGGGCAGATACAGCGGGCAGAAACCGATCGCGCTAGTGGCCAGAAACACCACCGCCAGAATGCCACCAATCCATGCCAACGCCCCGCTTAGCACACCGGTGACAATCATCAATCCGAGCAAGAGCGCAATCACCACCCGCGCAATCCGATCAACGTTTCCCATATTCGGAGTCATTATCCCACCTCCTCGTACCGTTGTTCTTATTATGCCTACTTCTCTGTTATAGCAGATTCATCCGCTTTGATCAGTGACAAAGTCACATTGCTGAGCATGGGTGCGACCATCTCATCGAGACTATTGCTTCAAGCCAACGCTGCGGTCTAGTCAACCCCTTACAAGGCTGGGGCCAGTCGAGCAGCACACTATCCATTGCCCAGAATCTGTCTAATCGTCTCTTGTTTGTGGTATTGTATGCCAGTACGTGCAGCTATGGAGAGCATCAGATGCGGATTTTGTTCATCACTGGCGAATATCCACCACAACCGGGAGGTGTCGGTGACTACACCCAACGATTGGCCCAGACGCTTGCGTCCACTGGGTATGAGGTTATGACGCTGACTGCAGCGCAGGGCCGTTGGCGACTATGGCAGGCTACGAGCAGCGGCGACAAAGCACTGCCAACACCACGGAACGGGGCAAGTTGGCGGCTACTTGCCGCCGTTCGACTGGTCAAGATCGTGCGCCGATTACGACCTACGTGGTGCCATATCCAGTACCAGACTGGTGCCTACAACCTACAGATCGGCGTGAATATGCTGCCGCTATTGCTACGTCGGACAGGCATTACAACCGCTATCACGTATCACGACTTGCTGCCACCGTACCTCTTCCCCAAAGCTGGGCCAGTGCGCAATTGGGTAACATTGCTACCGGCACGCTCGGCCACGGCAGTTGTAGTCACCAACCCTGAAGACGAAGCCACCCTGCGCGCTGCCGGTATTCAACCTCGTCTCATCCCGATTGGCGCCAATATTGAACCATCGCTCCCACCGGATTACGATCGCGATGCGTGGCGCACATGCCTCGGTGTGACTGCCAACGAAGCGCTCATTGGCTATTTTGGCCTGTTGTCACCGGGCAAGGGGATCGATCTGCTCATCGACGTGGTCGCCAGTCAACCAGATTGGCACCTGCTGATTATCGGTGGCGGCGCTACCTCGCCGACCGATCGCACTTACGCCGATTCGGTGCAGCAACGCCTTACAATGACCGGTCTGCGCCATCGGGTGATCGTCACCGGTCACGTCACCGCGACGCAGGTCTCGGCCTACCTGAGCGCCTGCGATGTGATCGCGCTACCGTTCCGCGACGGTGCATCGTTGCGGCGCGGCAGCCTCTTGGCGGCGCTTGCGCATGGCTGCGTCATCGTTACCACACCGCCTGCTTCGGCAGCTACCGCCGCCGCTCTGACCGGGGCAGTGCAATTTGCTGCCGCCCAACCTGATGCCTTTACTGCTGCGATCAGCGCTTTGCTGGATAACCCGGCCGCGCGCACTCGCCTCGGTGAAGCGGCTCGTGCCGTCGCCCGTCGGTTTGATTGGCAACTGATTGCAGCAGCCCATAGCGAGATGTATCAGGCGTTGAGATAGCAGGCGACTTCGTCTACATCGAAGAAGGTGTACTCCCACGCATCACTGCATCACGTAAATCGCGCGCAACACTCATGTCATGCAATTCGATGCCCAGCCCGATAATGGTCTGTGCCACCTCAGGACTAACCCCGATCAATGTCAGCCGCGCCCCTAACAACCGCACACTACGCGCTAGCGCAACGAGGCTGTGAGCCGCCGCTTGATCAACGAAGGGCACCCCGGTGATATCAACCAACAACGATCGCGCCCGCTGTTGTTCGATCGCGTGCAGAGCGCGCTGCTGAGCCAATGCCAGCCGTTCGCCATCGAGCATACCGATCAGCGGCATGACTAGCGTATCATCACGAACTGCTAAAATCGGCACGCTCAAGTCACGAATTTCACGCCGTTGTCGCTCATTTTCGGCCAACGCCGCAGCTAACGCTGCCTGTCGTTGCTCACTCTCTGCTAACGCTGCTTGCAAAGCCGCAGTGCGCTCGGCGACGCGTATTTCAAGCGCCTGATTCGCTTCAACCAACTGTTGCGCTAAACCCTCAGCCTTCATTTGCGCTGTCGCAGCAACCTCGATCGCCCGCTGCACGCTGCGCGTCCCTATGCTAGCAATCAAGCCGCAAACCACCGTTAGCAAGATGCCGACAACAACGATCTCACCAGCCGAAGGCGCTACTTGCGGCCGCATCGAGACCCCGAACCATTGGCTGACCATCCCGACAATGCCAGCCCCAGCCGCAAACACAACGTGGCTCTCGCGGCCAATGACCGCAGCCGTTACCACAGCAACGACCGCAAAGATCGGTACAAGCCCTATCTGACCGGTACCAAAGGGAATCACCGCAAAACTGACCACAAGGATAATGATCAAGCCTATAGTGGCCTGATCTACCCATCCGAGTCGAGCAACTACGATGATAGCTACAACAAGAGCAAGACCGAATAGGTTAGCGATTAATTGCGGTAAGGGATCAGGCTGAATGAGGACTAAGGGGATCGACAGTACCGACATCACAACTAACACCACCCCAATGATCAGCAGATTTCTGCCTCGCCGTTGCAGTTCGGCGTCAGAGGTGGGTACGGCGAGAAACCAGTTCCATAGTGATGAGAGCATATACTGCCATATCGGGTACGGAAGTCTATGTTTCTGCCGGTATTGTAGCACATTGAATCAACGTATCAAATGTACAGGCTGCTCGCTTCATCGGCGAGAAAAGATCGTACCAATCTCAGGACCTCTGCCGGCCTTTGTTCAGGAAACCAATGCGGATTATCGGTCAGATGCACAACGCAGTCAGGACGCTGCCGCAACGCTTGTTCAAACCCAGCGGTAGCGGCAATCCGGTCAAGTGGGCTACGGATGAAGAGCACTGGGAAGCGAATATCGGTGAATGGTGGTTGTTGTCCATAACCGGCCAGTCGCCACGGCAACCGAGCCAACGTCAACGGCCAGTCCCAGTAATGAAAGCTGTCATAGGCAGCCTTATCTGCATCTGGGGCGCGATAGCCGCCGGCTATCAGTGCCGCTGCGGTAAGGAATCGCGCTGGCGGCAGATAATACGGCAAGCCAAACAACACCCCATACAACCACCACAATGCCCCTACCCCGTGTTCGCCAACATCGTAGCGGAATGACGATCCAACTGACAACGCGACCATCCGCTCGATAGGGAGATCGGGCCGTTGCCGTACCCGCATCCACGTAAAGGTCGCCCCCCAATTATGGGCAATAATCGTCACTTTGTCGGTTGGGCTAGCCGCAATTACCACATCGATGAGCGCCGCTACTTCACGCGCCAATCGCCCGTGCCACAGATCGTGCAATGACGGCCAATTTGGATTGGTGCGCCGGTTCGGTAACACGATGGCATAGATACTCCGTCCACGCAACCAATCCTGCTCACGTTCGGCTGGTGTGATGTAAGCGTCGTACATCTGCTCGGAGTCGGGAAATCCGTGCAGCAAGAGCAACGGACTACGCCGACTGGCCGGTTCGTGATGAATACGTCTCAGCCGGCAGCGTAGTTGCCGCGCCGGTGGCCGGTGGAGCGCATCCCAAAAAGTTGGAAACGGTGATGGTGGCATAAAGCGCAGCTAACTCCTTTCCTAACTGAATGATATTCATCATTCCGAGCCAAGAGCGCAACCCGGGTCGCCTACTCCTCAACCCTCAATCAGTTCCCGCCGCCAATTGGCGGGTCTGCTGTCCCCACCACATAGCCGCGCTTAGCGGCGCTAAACTGAGCGTAGCGCCAATCAGACAGAGGATCAGATAGCCAAATCCGGCCAAAATAAACCCGCTACTCAGACTACCAAACGCCGATCCTAGATTGACCAGCAGATCACTCGCCCCCTGCACCGCACCGCGTTCGGCAGGGGTAATAGCGTCGGCCAACAATGACGATCCGGCGATGTAGCAAAAGTTCCATCCCAATCCCACCAAAAACAACCCCAAGGCCAGCCACGGCGTCAGCAGCGACGCCGGCGCAATCAGCGCCCCTGCAATCAACATCAGCGCGCCGAGAACGATGGTCAATGAACGGCCAAGCCGATCAGCGATCCGGCCGGTGAACATTGACAGCCCAAACATGCCAAAGGTGTGAGCGCCGATCACCAGCGAAATACTGTCAAGGCCATGGGCATGGTGGCTCATGTGGAGTGAGGTGACACTCATCACTAACACCATGACAACCTGACCAAGCACCATGCTCACCAACCCCGCCCGCACTAGCGGCAGGCGCAAGATGGCGCGCAGCGAGCGCGCCGGCACGGCTAGGGTGGGCGAGGATGTGGTCGCCTGTGCCGCCACCCGCAACGCTAGCACGCGCGGATCGGGACGTAAACCGAGAAACATGATCAGCGCCGCTAGTGCGAACAATAGTGCGCCGCCAAACATTGGCCCGGTGAGTTCGGGCAATCCGCTCGCCGCCGCGAACTGGCCCAACGGCCCTACTAACAACGGCCCCCCCACCGCACCAATCGTCCCCGCAAAGACGATCGTGCTGATCGCACCCGCCCGTCGATCGGGCAGCACCGCATCAGCCGCCGCGTAACGGCTCTGGTCAATAATCCCGCGCGCCATCCCAACCAGAAATAGCCCGCCTAAGAAGAGCAAAAATGAGTGGCTGAGCACGGCGATCCCATCGACCAGCATCCCTGCCAAACCCAACAACATACCGGTGATAAGGCCGGGCCGGCGGCCAAACCGCTGCATCGCCCTGCCAGCAGGATAGGCCGACAGCGCCGCGCCGGCGAGCATCAGCGTTGCCGGTAAGCCAGCCAGCGCGTCATTCCCGCTCAGTCGAGCGCCGGCAATTGCATTCACCGCAATGTTCGCGATAACCGCAGCCGATGCTAAACTCTGCGTCACAAATAAAGCGCCGATAATCCGGCGCATGGCAGCGGCGTGGTCGAAAGCGATCTCAGACATGAACGGATCTCCGTGCGTGGGTTGCAGCGAGAATCGGTACTGCTCTGTATCATAACAGATTTTTGTCTTATCAAGTAATCACAGCACTCAAACGGTAGCCGCCAAAAACAGGTTGGCATAGCGGTTGTTGTGTCTATGCACAGTCCGCTCGGCCATATCAGCAAATTATAGCGGTCAAAAGCCCCAAAAAGCTCAACTCATGGCATCATTGCATATTGTAGGGGCGCGGCACGCCGCCCCCTTCCGGGGGCAAAAGCTCCAAAAAGCTCAACCTCATGGCATCATGGTGTGGCATACGTATCTGCCAACTCATAGCCCATACAAGAGACAGATCGATCGTTCGTCTCTCCTAACATTCGCCATCTCTGTATTTTCTCAGCGAGTCACTATGCGTCTCTTTCGCCGTTTCCAACTGATCATCGCCCATCTTTCGGCCACTCGTCCCGGCGCATGGTTTGTGCGCACCTGTGTCCAGCCCCTCGACCGCCTCGTGCTCCAACTGACCGGTGGGCGGATGGGGATTGTTTCGTTCGTCTACCCAACACTTACTCTGATCACCACCGGCGCACGCAGCGGCGCGCAACGGCGCACACCGTTGCTCTTCTTGCCTGACGGCAATCGGATTGTGCTGGTGGCATCGAACTTTGGCCGTAATCGCCATCCCGACTGGTATTACAACATGCGTGCTAATCCGCAGGTACAGGTGAACATCTACGGTCACACCTTTACCTGTTGGGCGCGCGAAGCCACCGGCATCGAATATCTCGAACTGTGGGAACGGGCTGTGCGCTACTATCCCGGCTTTGTCGCCTATGCCCGCCGGGCCGGGCGGACAATACCGATCATGGTGCTCGATATTAATACGCCCACATAATGACGAGCGGCGTAAGCAATCCTTCGATGAGCGCCGCCACCAACACCAACGGCACAATCAGCAGTAGCCAGACCTTCGTCGCTTGGGCGATTGCCCAAAGTAGGTTCTCGCCCACGGTAAACTCTCCCGGCGCGGTGAGCAATGCGGCACCCATGCGCAAGCCTAACGCGGCGCTGAGCAAAAACGTGGGCAGCTCGATGATGCCGTGCGGCAACAGATACGCAACAAGGAAGGTCAACGGACTATCAAGCCCGACCCCGCCGCGTTCGATCAGCCGCCCACAGACATAGCCAATCTGAGCAAAGACCGTCGCCGGCACGAGGAAGGGAAATACGCCTAGACTGAACGGCGCGAGTAGATTAGAGAGGACTGATACCCGTATGTTGTTGAGAAACACAAACAGTGCCAACCACAGCGATGGCGCTGGGCCGGTCGCAATCTGATCAAGCATCCGCTCGACTGGCGGCAACACCCACGTTGCTGCCTTCCCAAAACCAAAAACACTTCCCCCCACTGCGGCCAACCCACTGACCGCCAATGGTAAACGTAATTCGCGCAGCAACGCTGGTAGCTCGTAACGATAGAAGCGTTTCGGCGAAAACGGCAACCCAGCGTAGGCATAAAGCGGCGTCCCCGCCGGGTGGTACTCGTTGAAGAAGCAGCGAAAGACCGACCAGAGCCGGCGTAAGCCCATCTCTTCACGGCTGCGCGAAAAGATCGCAGCGCGCTGAAAGGTTTGCAACCCGCTCCGTAAAAAGGCCATCGCCACGACCACTAACGCGAGCATCGCCAGCCAGATGACATCAAACCGGCGGGCAATGAAGTAAGGCGCTTGAATTTGCAACAGCACCGTCGTCGGCAACAAAATCCCCGACGCAAGCAGCGACGCCTCGCGTATACTGCCGGCGTGGATCGAGAGACTCACTGCGCCGGTTACCAGCACGACCGCTACAGTAATGGTGAGCAATCCCATTTGTCCCAGCAAAGCTAGTGACATTCCATCGGCATACATGGCGGGAAAATTTACCGCCACCAGCCCGTAGAAGAGGTACTGGGTGATGAGAGCAGTGACCAGCGGAATCAGCAACGTACCGACCAACTTGCCAAGAAAAAGTTGGCGATCTGAAATGGGCGCTGCACAGAGCGCTTCAAGCGTATTGCGTTCACGCTCCCCTACAAACGACTCAAGCGCCGCCACCAGCGCAAAGCTAATCGGCACAAAGCCGGCCAGCACGCCGCCAAACGGAATCAGCGGCGCAAGCGTCAACGGGTCGTCGAGCTGAGGAGAGATCGCGTAAATCGCTGCGGTCAAGCCGGTAGGCATCAAAACGGCTAGAAAACTCAGCAACCCTACCGAACGCCAGTCACGGGTAATCTCTATCAACTCACGTCGGGCAACGATCCAGATCGATCCACCACCAAACCACTCGATCTGACGGCGCGTTCGTGCACGTTGCCCAAACCAAGGTCGTCGAATCTGCTCGCGGGCCAGCAACTCTTCGCGACTAAACGAGCGCATCCCGATTTGCACCAATAGCAACACGAGCACGCTTAGACCCAACCAGATTGCCAGTACCACCTCCCACCGATCGCTGACAATGAAAAATGCAATGAGTTGCACGACCAGCGCCATCGGCACCAAAATCAGGCTCGACAGCAGACTTGCCGCGCGAACAGTTATGACATGTGACGAGATGATCACTGCGCCACTCACCATTACTAGCGCCATCGTAACGACCAATGCCAGCAACAGCAACAGCCGCAGCGGTTGAAGCGCGACAGCGGCCACATCTGAGGCAAACAGTTGCAAGAGCATGCCAAACACCAACTGGCTGAGTAAGGCACCGAGCAGTGGCAGCGCCAGCGCCGCCGTCAGTTTGGCGAGGTACAGTTGGCGATCGCCAAGCGGCATCGCCAGCAACGTTTCGAGCGTATTGCGCTCGCGTTCGCCAGCAAATGACTCGAGCGCAAGAATCAGCGAGAAGCCGGCTGGCAAAAATCCCACCAACAGAATGGCAAACGGAATAATCTGAATTGCCAGATCAACTTGGCCGACAAAACGAATGAGCACCAATGCCGCTGCTGCCACCAGCGCCGGCAGCGCGAGGGAAAGCAGAGCAATTGGCGTCAGTAAGCGCCAATCGGTCAACGTATCACGCAACTCGCGCCGGGTAATGATCCACCACGCCGGCAACGCGCGCGAGGGAGAGCTGATGGTAGTAGGCTGGGAGAGTGAGAATCGTTTCATGACTATCACCTGCTCTTTCCCGTCGGTGCTGCTTCATCCTCGGCCACAATCCGCAGGTAGAGGTCTTCCAACCGGCGTGGTTGTTCAGAAAGGCTATACACCTCAATCCCCGCCTCAATGAGCCGGTTCAAGATCACCGGATTCAGCAACTGCGGCTCGGCGGTCTGCCACACTAACCGGTTATTGCCCACCGCCTCTGCCGCCACCAGATGACGCGCGATTGCCAATGCTCGGTCTTGATCGACTGGCCGGGCCAAGGTCAGTTCAAAAGCCGGATCGCCGAGCAATTGACGGCTCAGTTCGGCGAAGGGGCCAGCAGCGATAATCTGGCCACCGCGAATAATCGCGATTCGGTCTGCCAACTCTTCCGCTTCACTGAGATTGTGGGTGGTGAGCAGAATACTACGCTTCGCACCGCGTAACTCGCCGATCGCATCGCGCACCGTGCGTGCGCTCTGCGGATCCATGGCGGTCGTTGGTTCATCGAGGAACAGCACCGGCGGATCGTGGATCATCGCGCGGATGAGCGCCATCTTTTGCCGCATGCCCTTGGAAAAACTCTCTAAGTTGCGGTCACGCACTTCCCACAGGCCAAATTGGCGCAAGAGCGCTTCACTGCGCTGGCGACACTGAGTGGGGTCAAGGCCAAGCAGCGCGCCAAAAAAGGCCAAATACTCAAGCGCCGCCATGCGTCCGTACAAACCGGGATACTCGGTTAACAACCCAACCATCCCGCGCACCCGTTGCGCCTCGCGCACCACATCATAGCCGCAGATCCGCGCTTGCCCGCTGCTCGGCGGCAAAATCGCCGCCAGCATCCGCACCGTGGTCGTCTTGCCAGCGCCATTTGGCCCTAAGAGGGCAACCAGTTCACCCGGTTCGACGACTAGATTGAGGTCGCGCACGGCGACAAAATCACCGAATTGCTTGCTCAAATGGATGGCTTCGATCATATTGGGCCTAGTGTCGATACAAAATAAATAGCGTGCGTTGCGCACGTAGGTATTGTATACCGGTTTCATTACCAACCGGTAGGCGCATACCGATGTTCGCCCCTACCGTGGATGGTGTAACTTAGGTATACTTCATAGAGACCCTATCACTTCATTAGGAGCATCACATGGACGAACCGCAGCGCAGCAATGACTCAGATATGGGCAACCAACTGACCTATTGGAGCATTGCCGGTATTACGGCACTCCTTTGCTTTGCGTGGCTGCTCACTGGCAGTTTGGTGCTGACGCTGATCATCATTGTGCTTGGGTTGCTCCACCTAGCGCAGTTCTTCCCCGACGCCGAAGCCATTGTGCGCGCCGATCCGATCCTGCTCGCGCTGCGCCGGTTCTCGCTCCTAATCGTGCTGTTTATTACCGTGATCGCGATTGCTATCCGTTACATTCGGTTGTGAAATTTAGACGTTTTGCACAAATCATGCAGCGTTTCAGTTGTTGAAACCATCCAATTCCTCTGCTATGATGCGAACAGAAAGCCATCGCATGTGATGGTTGCCGCTAGTTTCAGCGGAGAGCTAGCCGGTGGTTGCAATGCAGCAGCACGGAGGAAGCGATGGAAGTGCAAGGTGTCTTAATTAGCTTGATTGGGTGGGCAGCGACGGCAGTGCTGGCGCTGGGAACGCCGCGGCTGTCGGTCATCGAACAGCGGGCCGTCATCGTCTGTAGCTGGCTAGTGTGGATGATACCCGGTTTTGGGTCGTTTGTGCGCAGTGGCGCTATCACAATTGATGCTGCCGCACTCTATATTGGGGTCTCGACAGTGCTGTTGGGCGCATTGCTGCTCATCGGCATGCGCGGACGCAAGCGCGCGCGGTAGGGTAGTAGTGGCACAGCGCCGCCGTGCCCGCAGGCACAGCGGCGTTACCGAATCAATTATGCATCGTAGTACATCATGAACTCATACGGGTGCGGGCGCAACGCCAACCCAACTGCCTCTTTGCGCTTGGTCTCGATGTAGGCTTCGAGCAGGTCGGTGGTAAACACGCCGCCCTTAAGCAGGAATTCGTGATCCTGCTCGAGCGCATCGAGCGCCTCGTTGAGCGAGCTGGGGGTACCGCGAATATCGGCCTTCTCTTCCGGCGACAGCTCGTAGATGTCCACATCAAGCGGCGGCGGTGGCTCGATCTTGTTCTGGATGCCGTCGAGGCCGGCCATCATCATTGCCGCAAAGGCCAGATAGGGGTTGCACATGGCATCCGGCGCGCGGAATTCGATCCGGCGGGCCTTCGGCGATGAGCTGTAGGTCGGGATGCGGATGGCCGCCGAGCGGTTGCGCATCGAGTAGACGAGGTTGATCGGGGCCTCGAAGCCGGGCACTAGCCGCCGGTAGCTGTTGGTGGTCGGCGCACAGATCGCCAGCAAGGCCGGCGCATGCTTCAGAATACCGCCAATGTAGTATTGCGCCGTCTTCGACAGCAGCGCGTACTGCGTCTCGTCAAAGAAGAGCGGCTCGCCATCCTTCCACAAGCTCTGGTGGGTGTGCATACCCGACCCGTTGTCGCCGAAGATCGGCTTGGGCATAAACGTTGCGCTGTAGCCGTGGGCGCGGGCCACGTTGCGCACAATGTACTTGTACTTCTGCACCTTGTCGGCCATGTTGACCAGCGAGTCAAACCGCATATCGATCTCGCACTGGCCGGCAGTCGCAACCTCGTGGTGGTGCAGCTCAATCTCGATCCCGATTTCCATCATCTTCAGGATCATCTCCGAGCGGATGTCCTGCAAGGTGTCGGTCGGCGGCACCGGGAAGTAGCCCTCTTTGTGGCGGATGCGGTAGCCCTTGTTGCCCCCCGGCACTTCCGCCCCCGTGTTCCACACCGCTTCGGGGCTGTCAATGTAGTAGAACCCCTGATTGGCGCTCTGGCCAAACCGCACGTCGCTAAAGAGGAAGAATTCCGCTTCCGGCCCAAAGTAAGCGGTGTCAGCAATGCCGGTTGACTTCAGATACGCCTCAGCCTTCTTCGCCACTGTGCGCGGGTCACGGCTGTAGGACTGGCGCGTGATCGGGTCAATGATGTCACAGATCAGCACCAGCGTCGGTACACTGAGGGTCGGATCGATGAAGGCAGTCGAAGGATCCGGCACCATCAACATATCGCTCTCGTTGATTGCCTGAAAGCCCTTGATCGATGAGCCATCGAAGCCTAACCCCTCACGGATCATATCTTCGGTCAACCGCGAGGCCGGCAGTGAATAGTGCTGCCACCCGCCGAAGAGATCGGTAAAGCGCGTGTCAACAATTTGAATTCCTTTGGCTTTGATCAGCTCAATAACGCCCTTCGCATCCATTGCCATGAGAACCTACTCCTTACAGTACAAGCACGAACGCGGTCCGCCAGAACGAACATGGTCCTGAAACAGGCAACGACGCCGCGGCACATTGGCGACCGGCGGCGTCGTATGCTCCCTCTCGGCTTCTATCACATGGGGGGGCAGACAGAGCGCAACGCGTGAGGCAGGCAGCAAACCCGGTGAGGCTTTTTCTTCAATGCAACGCGACATCGCAGCATCGAAACGATCATAGTCAAACCGGGCCACGTCGGTGTTGGCCATTGCGCCTACACAGGCAGCGTGCAACATCTGCACCTATCAGTAGTCTAACCAGTTGCCATCTCTCGCGCTACGGTGAGAGGGTACAATCCTTTCGGCAATCGGATTGGACAGTTTGTCTAATGGTTAGATCTTATACATTAACAACATCCTCACAAGCCAAGGAAATCGCTTTGGACGGCAGACCTACGACATCGCCGCGGCTCCGCACTCACACAATGAACCTATGACCTACCCATTTTACAAAGCGGCGCGACAGGGGTACAATGGCAAGCCGATCCACGCCGCCACGCTGCGGCTGTTGCCTCAAGATACAGTGGTGAAAGGATAGAAGCGCTGTGAGTAAGAAGATTCGGGTTGCGATTATTGGCGTTGGCAATTGCGCCTCTTCATTAGTACAAGGAGTGCATTACTACCGCAATGCCCGCGATGGCGATGACATCCCCGGCTTGATGCACGTCAATCTCGGCGGCTACCACATCGGCGACATTGAGTTTTCGGCGGCGTTCGACATTGCCGATACTAAGGTCGATCGCGATCTGGCCGAGGCGATCTTCGCCGAGCCGAACAATACCTATCGCTTTGCCGACGTGCCCAAGCTGGGGGTGCCCGTCTCGCGTGGCATGACCCACGACGGCATCGGTAAGTATCTCAGCACGGTCATCCGTAAATCCAAGCGCGATACTGACGATATTGTGCGGATTCTGCGCGAGACTGGCACCGATGTAGTAGTCAATTTTCTCCCGGTCGGCAGCGAGATGGCAACGAAATGGTACGTCGAGCAGGTACTTGATGCCGGCTGTGCCTTTATTAACTGCATTCCAGTGTTTATCGCCAGCCAAGAGTATTGGCGGCGGCGGTTTGAAGAGAAGGGGTTGCCAATCATCGGCGACGATATCAAGAGCCAAGTCGGCGCGACCATTACCCATCGCGTGCTGACTACCCTCTTCAAAGAGCGCGGCGTGCGCCTTGACCGCACCTATCAGTTGAATTTTGGCGGCAACACCGACTTTCTCAATATGCTCGAACGCGAGCGGCTCGAGAGCAAGAAGATTAGCAAGACCAACGCGGTTACGTCACAGTTGGGTTACGAGCTGCCGGCAGAGAATGTTCACGTTGGGCCGAGCGACTACGTGCCGTGGCTAGGTGATCGCAAGTGGTGCTATATTCGCATGGAAGGCACCACCTTTGGCGATGTGCCGCTCAATCTCGAACTGAAGCTGGAAGTGTGGGATTCGCCCAATTCGGCGGGCGTGGTGATCGACGCGATCCGCTGTGCTAAGCTGGCACTTGATCGCGGGATCGGCGGCGCGCTGTACGGGCCAAGCAGCTACTTTATGAAGACGCCGCCGCGCCAGTTTACCGACTATGAGGCGCGCAATCTCACCGAGCGCTTCATCCGCGGCGAGGCCGGCGCGAAGTAAGGAACGCAAAGGCGCGAAGTTTGGTACAACGCAAAGACAAAAAGAGTTTCGGATATGAGCCAAGCGCTGGTACAGCGGTTGATGACATCCTTCGCACCTTGGCGTCTTTGCGTTGAACACTTTTCGCGCCTTGGCGTAAGCGTGTGATCGACACACCACAGGACGGGCATGAAACTGATTGTACAGATTCCAGCCCTCAACGAACGTGATACCATTGCCGACGTCATTCGCGCCATCCCCCGCCACATCCCCGGCGTGGATCAGGTTGAGGTATTGATCATCGACGATGGCTGCACCGATGACACGGTCGCAGTTGCCCTCGCTACCGGCGCCGATCATGTCGTGCGCCATACTGCCAATAAGGGGTTGGCAACCGCCTACCAAACCGGCATCGACACTGCGCTGCGCCTCGGCGCTGACATTATTGTCAATACTGACGCTGACAACCAATACCCCGGCAGTGAGATTCCGCGTTTGATTGCCCCAATCCTCGCCGGTAAGGCCGATATTGTGATCGGCGACCGGCAGGTACATCAGATCGAGCACTTTTCGCCGCTGAAAAAGGCGCTGCAACACGTCGGCAGCGCGGTGGTGCGTTGGGCCTCAGAAACCAACGTCCCCGATACTGTCTCTGGTTTCCGCGCTCTCTCACGCGAAGCCGCCCTCCGTACCTTTGTCACCTCAGATTTCTCGTACACGGTCGAAAACCTGATCCAAGCCGGCAAGCGTCGGCTGACCATCGCTACCGTGCCGATTACTACCAATCCGGTTAAGCGGCCATCGCGCTTGCACCGTGGCAACTGGAACTTTATTAAGCGACAGGCAGCGATCATTGCCCGTACCTACACCACCTACGAACCGCTCAAGGTCTTTAGCTACATCGCGATGTTCTTTGCGGTTCCCGGTATTCTTTTGCTCGGTCGGGCAGCGTTTATCTTTATCGGACGCCGATTGAACATTTTGTCGGCGACCAATGATCAATCGCTGCTGGTGGGGAGCGTACTGGTCCTCATGGCGTTGATCATCTTCCTAATCGGGTTGCTCGCCGACCGCGTCGGCGGCTTGCGTCGGCTGCAAGAAGAGATTCTGTACCGCACGCGCGTCAATCTCGTCGAGCAAGAAGAGTGGCGGCGCACGATCAGCGTCCGCCTCAACCGGATCGAGCGGGCTTTGGGGATAGATGAAGAGCACACCGAGTCAGTAGCCAACGACACATCACGTACAAGCGGCTAGCAATGCCTTTCCGCGATCACACGGAGCAAGCTATGATTGACAGCATTCGTCAGCAATGGGCCGCCGGCGCCGTCGTGTACAATGCGTGGCTGACCATCCCGAGTCCGTGGAGCGCCGAACTCCTCGCCGCTGCCGGCTTTCCATCGCTGACCATTGATTTGCAACACGGCCTGATCGACGATCCAACCGCATTGCAAATCCTGCACACGATCGATCAGCGCCGCTGCCCGGTCTTCGTGCGGTTGGCGTGGAACGAACCGGCTGCAATTATGCGCGCGCTCGACCGCGGCGCATCTGGGATTATTGCGCCGCTCATAAACGGCCCCGACGATGTGCGCGCCTTAGTAGCCGCCTGCCGTTTCCCACCGGAAGGCATGCGCAGCTATGGCCCGGTGCGGGTAGGGGTAGCGCACGGTGTGGCCGAACCGGCTGCAGTGGCACGACTGCCGGTGATTATGCCGATGATCGAGACGGCAACAGCACTGGAACAGCTTGAGGCGATTGCTGACGTACCCGGCATCGATGGCCTCTATGTTGGGCCGGCTGATCTGAGCCTGAGCCTTGGTTTGCCGATACCGGTTGATTTTGGCGCACCATCTTTCCGCGAAGCATTGCAGCGTATTACCGCCGTCTGCCAACAGCACGGGCTGGCTGCGGGCATCTACGCCACCCCCGAAATCGCTGCCGATCTAGCTACACTCGGCTTCAACTTTATGACCATTGTCAACGACGGGGATTTGATAATGAAAGGAGCCATCGCCGCGTTACGGGCAGTGGCGCCGTAAGCAGGCTGCCGGGCATTGTTTATGAGGAGGAGGGGGTAGGCAAGCAGCAGGGACGCGCATCGAGGAACGTGCGCTATGTGCCACTACAGGGAAACAACATCTTTTTCCATGACGAGACTGGGCCAACCCAACCGGGCGCGCCATCCTTCTAACCGCCACACTTCGCGATAGCCTAACCGGTGATAAAAGCGCTGCGCGCCGGTATTGCTCGCCAGCACCTGCAACCGGGCGCGGGCCAAGCCGCGAGCGCGGATGCGATCTTCCAGCGCGGCGATCAATACCTGACCCGCGCCACGACCGCGCGCCGCCGCCGCCACTACCACACTGTGGATCAAAGCGCTCTGCGGATCGTCGTGTCGGTAAACGCCGAACAGGGTGCGAGAGACGGTAGCCGCTAATTGCAGCGTCGGCAACAGGCCAATCTCGCGCAGCGCCACTGCGATCGTGCCGCGCGGCGCGCGCTCAAACACCGGCGCGCCGGGGAATTGCACCATGCCAGTGCCAATCATCTGTTGCTGTTCATCACAAACCACATACCGATGAGCTAGAGCCGCCTCACCGTTGGCGCGCAGCGTATACGCTACCAACCGCTCTTGCCCTGACCGCGTACCACGCAGCGCACTAGGCAATTCGGCATGGTACAACTCCACAATCAGACGGGCTATATCCGGCACATCATTTATTGTAGCGGGACGAATCGTGAATGTTGGCATACGATGAACCTCTAAGCTTAGGCAAAGGTCGCAAAGGGGTTAACGTAAAGACGCCAAGAGCGCAAAGGTCGCAAAGATCATTGGAAGGATGGGCCGTAAGTATGGTTAGGGGTAAACACCCAAAAAACCTTAGCGTTCTCTGCGCACTTCGCACCTTTGTGTTATCAATTCTTCGCACCTTCGCCTCCTTTGCGTCTTGACTACCCCAGCGCCCACGGCGGTGACTGCCGTTCAAGGAAGGCTCGCAATCCGGCCTGCCCTTCCGGGCCGGTACGCGCCGCCGCGATCGCCTCAATCGCCAACCGACGCACCTCGGCGAGCGGCTCGCTACGCACGGCGCGCAGCAACTCCTTGCTGGCCGCAATTGCCTGCGGGCCGCCGCGCAGCAGATCGGCCACAACTCCATCAACCGCTACATCAAGCTGGTCTGCCGAAACCACTTCATGCACCAACCCAATCGCCAGCGCCCGCGCCGCCTTGATCCGCCTCCCGGTCACGAAAAGCGCACGGGCATGGCCGAAGCCGATCCGCCCCACTACAAAACGGGCAATCACCGCCGGCAACAACCCCAAACGCACTTCGGTCAAGCCAAACACTGCCTCCTCAGCAGCTACGACATAATCGGCGCAGCAGACTAATCCGACTCCGCCACCGAGCGCTGCACCGTGTACCCGTGCTACCACTGCCTGTGGTAAAGTATCGAGGGCCGTAAACATCGCATCGAGCCGGGTGGCATCAACAAGATTCTCCTCATGCGAATACGCAAGGCTACTTTGCATCCAGTTCAAATCGGCACCTGCGCAGAACGAAGGCCCCTCTCCTTGCACCACCAGCACCCGCACCACCGGATCATGCCGCACCTCGTGGCAAACCTCGGTGATGCCGGCGATCACGTCCGGGTTAAAGGCATTGTGAACCGCCGGACGCTGCAGAGTCAGCGTAGCCACCGGCCCATCGCGGGTCAAGGTCAGCACTGCCATAGTGATACTCCTGTGTGCATGCAAATAAGGTTGGCTCAACGTGAAGAACTCAAAGAGTTTAACGCAAAGACACGAAGAACACCGAGAGAATTTAGGTATAGAGCACAAGGACGGTTGGGGATAGACGCCCAAAAACCGTTGCGATCGTTGCGCCCTTTGCGCCTCACTCAAGCGGCAATTCGACACTCGCTAGCACCTCAGCCAGAATATCCACTGCTGTGCGCCCGCGCAACGCCGCCGCCGGACGCACTAGCAAGCGATGACTCAGCACCGGCACAGCTAATGCTTTATAATCGTCAGGCAACACATAATCGCGCCCATCGAGCACGGCTCGCGCCTGACCCGCCCGAAACAGGGCCAAGGTCGCACGTGGACTCATCGCCAGCGCTAAATCAGGATGCGCGCGCAGCGCCTGCGCCACTTTCACCACATATTCGCGCAACGATGGCGCCACGCGCACCCCATACAATGACCGTTGCAACACCGGTACCTGTGCACCATCCACCACTGCCTCAATCCGGGTAATCGGATGCTCACCGGTCAGCATTGCCAACATTTGCACCTCTTCGTCCGGTGATGGATAGCCCAGCCGCACCTGCACCAAAAACCGGTCAAGCTGCGCCTCTGGTAACGGGAAGGTGCCCTCAAACTCGATTGGATTCTGCGTCGCCAAAACCAAAAACGGCTGCGGCAACTGGTGCGTCTCGCCATCAACACTCACCTGCCCCTCACCCATCGCCTCGAGCAAAGCGCTTTGCGTGCGCGGCGTCGCCCGATTAATCTCATCAACCAGCAACACATGGCTAAAGAGCGGGCCGGGTTGAAAGACAAACTGACCGGTCTGGGGACGGTACACACTCACCCCGGTCAAATCGTTCGGCAACAGATCGGGCGTACACTGCACCCGCCGGAAACTCAACCCCAACGACAACGCCAAGGCACGGGCCAGCATCGTCTTCCCTACGCCGGGCACATCCTCGATCAACACATGCCCGCCGCACAGCAGCGCAATCAGGAGCAGGTCAATCGCCTCGGTCTTGCCAACGATCACCCGCGCCACATTCGCGCGCACCCGTTCGGCAAACTCGGCCAGCACGCGCAGATCGATTGAGGTTGGTGGTGTGGTCACGTGGGTACGGTACTGTTCGTCATCCGAAACAATGCGCGCAGATGACTTCTCTGCATCCTTGCTGTCATTATAGCCGAGATTGGCTCCAGCGCACCGGGCAAACAAAATTCTTTGACACTCGGTATCCCGCATTATCCCACACTATCCCACATTATCCCACATGGAACCCACATAGGTGTTAGGAGTTTTTGAAACATGTGTTCTTGTTTGACATGATATTGATGGGGATAGAACCTAACTCTCAACAGATATTGCGCATTATATGAGAAAATGCTATTATGTGCACGACTATCTATGCTAGTCAACCAAAATAGTATGATGTTACGCTTGCCAAGCCAGTCTTGCCTACCGGTCTTCCAGTTTCGCTAAGCTGTTGGTCGTGCTGTAGTAATCATCGCCGGAGAACGGCAGAGAATTCATGTTCGTTCCTACTCACCATTGGCCCGGTGCAATCGTTCATCGCCGCAACACGTAAACCGCGTGACTTATAGGTTGGTTCGCACCTGCTCAGTGAACGCCCATGCTACGCAGCGCAAGAATTTACAGCATTGAAAGCAACTCTTATGTTCCCTGCCTAAGAAACAAACATGAAGTGGTTAACCGCATCTTAGCGTGCATCGAAACTTATGATCCCGCAGGGATTAGCATCCAGCTTGAGCAACGCATTCGCAAGTGTCTCCAAAACCAAGCAGAGCAATGGGTCCAACGAATAGACGGTTTGAAAAAGAGGAAGACGCACGGAAACATGCACGAGATCAAACTGACGAGCGGCTAGAAGATGCTGGAGGCGAGTTCGAGATTGCTGTCGCAAAAGTTCTGCAGCAGCATATAGACCTATATCCAATTTGGAAGTAAAACAAGTGAGATTCCTTGGCAGTCACCATCCGCAAGTGGATCTAGATATTGTTGTACGTTATCGTAATTAATTTGCGCGCGTTGAATGTAAGTAACATTGATGGTTGACAAGCAAAAAGCGTGAGTGTAAAATCACTAAACGTGGATAATAGATGTGAGGTTTTACGATGCATCAGTTCGATATCTTTGAAAAAAACACTATACATAATTTACCAACAGATCAGATCATTCAGGGTAACTGCATAGAAGTTCTTAAGACTCTCCCAGCCAAATCGATCGATCTCATCTTCGCTGATCCACCATATAACCTCCAACTGCGCAATGAACTCCGCCGTCCTAATCAGACAGTAGTAGATGGAGTAGATGACGAATGGGATCAATTTGCGAATTTCGCCGAATATGACTCGTTTACTGAGGCTTGGTTACGCGAATGCCGGCGCGTTCTGAAAGATGAAGGTACCATTTGGGTGATTGGTTCTTACCATAACATTTTTCGAGTGGGTAAAATAATGATGGATTTAGGCTTTTGGATTTTGAATGATATAATATGGTACAAGACTAATCCGATGCCAAATTTCCGGGGAACACGTTTTCAGAATGCAACGGAAACCTTGATTTGGGCTAAAAAGTCATCGGAACAAAGAACATACACATTCAATTATCATGCAATGAAACATCTCAATGATGATAAACAGATGTCGAATGTTTGGTACATTCCGTTATGCACTGGATCGGAGCGTTTACGGATGAACGGTAGAAAGGTTCATTCGACTCAAAAACCAGAATCCCTCCTCTACCGGGTTATCCTCTCCTCAAGCAACCCGGGCGATATCGTGCTCGACCCATTTTTTGGCACAGGGACAACCGGTGCCGTAGCCAAGAAATTGAAGCGCTACTATATCGGGATTGAGCTTGATCCTACATACATTCAAGCGGCTCGTGAGCGAATCGAACAAATACCAGTACCGCTCCTTGATGATTCAGAGCTCGTTACAAAATCAAAACGCATTGAACCACGAGTGAGCTTTGGTCAGTTAGTAGAAGCACAGTATATCAAAGTTGGTCAAAAACTATACTCTAAAGACCGACGTATAAGCGCAATTGTTAAAGCTGATTCAGAATTGTTGTGGGGGGATACAAGTGGATCGATACACAAGATTGCTGCATTAGCCCAAAATAAGCCAGCCTTTAACGGTTGGGAATATTGGTATTACGAAGATCGTGATGGAAATCTCATCAGTATCGATGATCTTCGCGAGCAATATCGTCGCGAAACTAACATGAGATAGTGATATGAACAACATCAAAGATAGTGTAAAAGATGCCATTACCGAAATAATTAACTATACCTTTTCTGAAGAAACTGTTAATCGAGTTCGCCAAGTACACGAAGCTAAAATCCACTTCGTACCAACAAGATACCGGATTCTTGGTGGACTGTTACAATCGCTTAATATCAAGTTTGGCAATTTTATCGAGAGGCTAATAGCATTAGTAATAAAGCGCGACCCTAAAGTGGAGTTTTTGCCTCTCTCTGGCAAGAGAGCGAAGCTTTCCATGTCAGCAGAAACCGATGCGCTTATTGATCGTTACATCACGAGTAGACAATTGCCAGAAAGTCCCAATCAATGTGACAAACTCTTCGAAGATCTTTTGCGAAACATTATTCATCTTGAAAGAAACACCAAAGGTAATAAACAAGCTATTACCAAAGACATAGATGCTCTCTTCAAATTAGCATCTGGTCAAGTAGTATATTTGGAGATCAAGTATAATGACGATCATGATACAGGAAAATTTGTAGACATTAATCGAAAGTTAATCAAAACTTACGCAGGTCTTGTAAATGCTCTGGAAATAAAAGATGTTGAGAGTTTGAAACCAATATTGTACTACTTTAATCCGGTAAAACGATGGGAGCCAATATATATTCCATCCTCAAACATATATCGAGGTTCTGAACTATTTGATGCTTTTTTCGAGACACGATTTCAAGATATAGAAAATTATTTAAGACAACTTGAAGATGAAGAGGAAGTGATTAGTATATTTGATGATCTGTATTGCCGTATTAGATATAGAACATAAAGTACCAAAACAATAAAATACAACTTTTCCAGCCATCCAACCCAACGCGGCTGGCCAACCACGTATGAATCTGCACCCACCAACCGCCCTGCTCATCCTAATCGGTGGCCGGCAAACGCCGAATATTCTGAGCGCACAGCACCTGCGTCCACAGATCATTGCACCGGTTGCGTCCCACGAGGCGCTCGAATCCGGCCAAGCGTGGGATAAGGTGT
>NZ_CALFBQ010000003.1 GCF_937951745.1 uncultured Chloroflexus sp. | reverse complement strand
ATATCGCTCGCGGAGGATCGGATCGGTAATGCTGGGATCTTCAATCGTTTGCTTGCCCTTGATCGGCACCAGAATCACAGCGACGCCCGATGGTTTGAGTACACGATATAGCTCTCGCATTGCTTGTTCATCACGTGGTACATGTTCAAGCACATGACTACAGAGAATGCTATCGAATTCATTATCACGGAAAGGGAGGTTTATTATATCTACTCTTACCATCGTTGGTTGCGTCAAATCGACCGTGATATAGCGTAACGTTGGTACACGAGCGAGCCGCATTGCTAATCCCGGTTCCGGAGCAAAGTGCAGCATTGTCTGCGGCTCATAAGCTGTGAGTAAGCCGTGCCGCTTGAGGAAAAGCCATGTCAAGCGATGTCGCTGCAACGAGCGGCATACCGGACACCAACGGTGGTAGGGCCGATGCAGCGTGAGAAAACCGGATATGTGCGTCTCGCAGATCGGGCAGAACGCCTCCTGACCGGCAAAGAGTCGTTTACGTGCAGTGATTGGCAACCTAAATAAGGCATTGGCGACAACCAAATCGATCAGTCGGCGTGTCGGAGCCGGTGAGCGCATAGCAAGGCGCACTTGTAATGCGAATCTTTGCCAATGCCAAGCCATCCTGTGAAATTGAACAGACATCATCGTAGGCTTTGTTTGACATAAAAATAACGCCGGAGCAATCGTTGTCCTGCTCCGGCTCTCATAAAGCTTTGTCCACTTAAATCTGGTCGAGGTAATCCTTCAGCAGCTTGCCCAACCGGGGATGGCGCAACTTACGCAGCGCCTTGACTTCGATCTGACGCACCCGCTCGCGCGTCACACCAAACGCCTTGCCAACCTCTTCGAGCGTGCGTGGTTGGCCATCGGCCAAGCCATAACGCAACTCGAGCACTCGTCGCTCGCGTTCGCTAAGCTGGTCGAGTGCAGCAGCGATCTGCTGGCGCAGCATACCGCTTGCCGCGGCATCATCCGCATCGAGCGCATGGGGATCAGGGATAAAGTCGGCCAACGTGCTATCAGCCTCTTCCCCAACCGGTGTCGCCAATGATACCGGATCCTGCGCTGTCCGCCGCAACTCGCGCAGCTTTTCCTCGCTCATTCCCAGATGATTAGCCAACTCAGCGTCGGTCGGTTCACGCCCAAGCGACTGAGTCAACTGGCGGCGCGCGGCCTGAATCCGGTTCAGCGTTTCGCCGAGATGGACAGGCAAGCGCACCAGTCGCGATTGATCGGCTAACGCGCGCGACAGGGCCTGTTTGATCCACCATGTAGCATACGTGCTAAACTTATAACCTTTAGTGTGATCAAACTTCTCGATCGCGCGCAACAAGCCAAGGCTCCCTTCTTGGATCAGGTCGAGCAAGGGCAACCCACGGTCGCGATAACGTTTGGCGATGCTCACCACCAAACGCAGGTTCGCTGCCGCCATTTGTTGGCGCGCTTCTTCGCCTTGTGCCTTTAGCGCGCGCAAACGCTCCGCCTCTGGGCTATCGGGCGGAAGTGTCGCCAATTTTCGTTCAGCAGCTTGGCCGCGCTCGATTAACTGAGCGAGCCGCTTCTCCTGTTCGGCAGTGAGCAGCGGCACCTGCCCAATCTCGTGCAAATAGAGCCGCACACTATCGCTCAACAACGCATCTGATAACTCATCATCGAGCTCCAGATCCATTGTTGGCGGCGCCGGCAGATCATCGAGCGCCGGTTCCTCTCCATCTTGGACGGGGACACCGGCCTCGGCCAAGGCGGCATAGATACTGTCGATCAGCTCGATCGACTCGTCTGGGTTGGGAACCAGCCGCTGAATATCCTCGAATGTGACAAAGCCTCGCTGCCGTCCCTGCGCGATCAGGGCCTGCAGATCGGCTGCATTGATCGCAGGACTGGCGCGGTCGGTCTCGGGCTGGCTCTGCGTCATACTACTTCCTCGTCTGAGACCAAACGGGCACTGGCTACCGTGCGTTCTTTATTGTAGCACAAGCTGTTACCCGCGCAGGCCAAGGACCGAATGCGCAATCACGTTGCGCAAGATTTCCGAGGTGCCTTCACCGATAGTCAAGAGGCGTGTGTCGCGGTATAACCGTTCTACCGGGTATTCTTGGCTGTAGCCGTACCCGCCGAAAATCTGGATGGCATCGCGGCAGATCCGTTCCGAAGCTTCCGAGGCGAAGAGTTTGGCTATAGCCGCCTCGCGGGTATACGGCTTGCCGGCATCTTTCAGCTTAGCTGCGCCATAGACCAGCGCGCGGGCGGCAGCGAGATCAACGGCCATATTCGCAATCATGTTGGCAACCGACTGGTGAGCGCCGATCGGCTTGCCAAACGCGGTGCGTTCACGGGCGTAAGCAACAGCAGCTTCATACGCCGCTTGTGCTAACCCAATTGCCATCGCGCCAATACCAATTCTGCCACCGTCGAGCACTTGTAAGAACTGGATAAACCCACGCCCCCGTTCACCCAGCAAATGTTCGCGCGGCACCCGCACATCGTCTAGCATCACCGCCGTGCTAACCGAGCCGCGCAAACCCATCTTCGGCTCGTGCTTGCCGAAGCTCAAGCCCGGTGTGCCGCGCGGCACAATGATCGCCGAAATCCCCTTCTTGCCCAGATCGGGATCAGTTACTGCCGTTACAATGATGTGGCCGGCCAGCGGCGCATTGGTAATCCACATCTTTTGGCCGTTGATGACCCACTCGTCACCCACTAGGCGGGCGGTCGTGCGGGTAGCACCGGCATCCGAACCGGCATGCGGTTCGGTGAGGCCAAACGCGGCCAGATACTCGCCTTTGGCTGCCGGTGTCAAAAATCGGCGCTTTTGCTCTTCGGTGCCGAACATCGCGATCGGCGCGCTGCCCAAACCGATGTGGGCTGCGTAGGCCAATGCCGTACTGCCACAGCAACGCGCCACTTCTTCGATCGCGATCGCTGTGCTGACGCTATCGGCCCCAGCCCCGCCGTACTCTTCAGGAAAGGGCAACCCCATCAGGCCAAGTTGTGCCATCTTCGCAAACGTCTCGTGCGGGAAGGCGCTGTGCTCGTCAACGTAGCGTGCCTTGGGGGCGATCTCTTTCTCGGCGAATTCGCGCACCGTCTGGCGAATAAATTCCTGTTCGGGCGTCAGTTCAATCTCCATATCGAGCCTCTTTGCTAAAGATGCTTATCCGTGCGTTGCTTGCGACTCGGCTTCAAAGCTCATCACCGGCACGCCTTCCATCGTCTCGGCGATCAGATTATCCACCACTGCTTTCAAATCGTTGGTCTCGGCAAAGACGCGCAATTGGCGGTCGGCGCTGGTACCCTGATCAACAATTGTGAGCAGGTATTCGACTTCTTTGCGCGAGCCGAGCATGTCAACCACATCGTCAACCAGCTCGACAATTTCATGCACGAGCGCCTTGGCCTCAACCTCTTTGCGCTTGCCGAAATCGATCAGTTTGCCGTCGAGACCCCAGCGTTGCGCGCGCCATTTGTTCTCGTTGATCAAGGCGCGCCGGTAGACGCGGAAGGTGGTGTTGTTTTCAAACATGGTGTAAAACTTGACGATCAGCGCCTGCATCGTTGCAGCCAACGCCAGACACTCCTCGACCTTGGTGGCGATGTCGCAAACCCGGAATTCAAGCGTTCCAAAGAACGGATGCGGGCGTAGATCCCACCAAATCTTCTTGCCGTTGTCGATACAGCCGGTGTTGATCAACAACTGGACATACCGCTCAAATTCGCTGGCCGAATGGAACGTCGGCGGGATGCCGGTGCGCGGGAAGGTGCTAAAGATCACGCTGCGGTACGACTTGAAACCGGTATTGCGGCCCATCCAGAATGGCGATGAGGTGCTGAGCGACAGCAAGTGCGGGCAGATGTAGCGCGCGACATTCATCAATTCAATTGCCACCTCGTTGTTCGGCATACCGACGTGGCAATGCATGCCGAAGATAAGCAATTGCAATGCGGCATCTTGCATCTCACCCACGACCATATGGTACCGTTCGTCGGGCGTGATCTCTTGCTGCATCCACGACGAAAAGGGATGGGTGCCGGCAGCGACGATGCGCAGATTGTGACGGGCTGCTAGTCCGGCGATTGCGCCGCGCAGACGGGTGATCTCTGCCCGCGCTTCGCTGATAGTGCGGCAAGGGCGGGTGCCGACTTCGACGATACTTTGGTGCATTTCGGGCTTGATCTGCTCACGCAGGATCGTGCGTCCCGGTTCGAGGATCTGAGTAATGTAGCTCCGTAACTCGCGGGTTTCAGGATCGACGATTTGGTATTCCTCTTCGATCCCGATCGTAAACGCAAAATCGGCATCGTTGGGGTTGTAGACGCTCACCGCACACTCCTCGCTGATGGTTGGGATTGGTTTGTCACCGGTATGTTGTATTATATCGTGTCTTGGTGCTGTGTGGGGCAAGCAATAGGAAGGTGTGAAGTGCGACAGTCTCACTGCCACACTTCACGGTTGTATGTTGGCCTTAGTGGCCGTCCGCCGCCGCCAGCGTTCGCGCAGCAAGGCGATCGTATTCCGCTGGTAGTAGAGCCATTCCACTAACAGCACGCCCAGCGCCGCCAATGCCAGCCAGCGCCACATCTCTTGGCGACCATCGCGCTCACGGGCAACCGTGCTCTGCGCGCCGCTAAGCTGCGGGATAGTTAGATCACGTTGCGGCGTGATCTGCGATTCATTGGGAGCAAAGAGATTGACGGCAAAGCGACGACTGGCGATGACTTCGTTGCCGCGCCGTTCTTCGAGCGTGTAGACACCGGGTCGATCGGTTTCGGTGTAGAAGGTTTGGTTCGCCTGTACCTGCACCTGCCCATCGCGTGAGCTAGCGACCCGGCCATCGGGCCGGATGACCCGTACCTCTTCGATCGTGCTATCAACCGGCGCCACAATCGGTTGGCCGGTTGTCAGTTGCACGCTGCTCACCGGCAAGAGGTACTCGATCATATTCGAGAGCAAGATTGGGAAGGCAATATTGAGCGGTAAATCTGACAAGTGTAGATCGAACGCCAACACCACAATTCGCCGGCCTTCGCGCTCACCGGCCAGCAAGAGCGGGCCGCCATCGCTATCGACGATCACCCGCGCCCATTGGCCGGGTACGATGCGCGGCGCACGGAGAATATTGATGTCGTTGAGCCGCACATTGCGCAAGAGCGGATCTTCCAGCGCCGCCGGGCGGATCAGCGGAAAGTCAAATTCACCGGTGATCGAGAAGAGTTCGGTGCTACGCAGCGGGCCAATGAAGAGCAGATTGCCGGGGGGCAGCTCGGTAGGAACTACCCCATCAAAGATGGTCAGCAGCACTTCGGCAGCGCTTTCGGTAAATGTCAGGGTCGTCGTCGGCACGCGCGTCACCTCAAGACCGGGTAGCAGCGCAAGGCCGGTTTCGAGAAAGCGATTGCCGTCGCTCACTAACCGCACCTTCACAATCTCGCGTTGCGGGCTAACTGCGTAGGCCCGATCATCCACCGGCAACGCATCGCCATGTTCATCAAGGCGCGCCTCGACTACTGCTACGGTTGCCGGAATCGCCTCGATCCAACTTCGTTCACGACCCGGATCGATCGTCAAATCCACTGCATTTGAAAGAACACCATCGTAATAGAGTGAGAGCCGGCGAGTGACAGGGCTGCTGCCATAATTGATCGCCTGCACGAACAGGTTCTGCTTGAAGGGGCCGGGTTGAAGTGCAATCGCGTTAATCGCCACATTGTCGGATGAACGGCCAATCGGGAAGTAACGCACCCGCGCCGGTACCCGCAACCCGTCGGGTAGGATCACATTCCCGTCGGAAATAATCGCCACGTCGCTGTCAGGTTCGCGGGCAGCCAATGCTGAAGCTAGCGTTAACGCTTGGGTGAGATCGGATTGGCCGCTGTAGCTCGGTTGAATGCGCTCGATCACGCGCCGTAGCTCGCGCCGGTCGCTTGAGGAGGCGATTGGCGCTTCCATCTGGCCGCCAATGGTGATGATTGTCGCCCGCCCGTTATCCGGTAGTTGATCGATCAGCGCTAGCGCCTGCCGGCGCGCCGCCTCTAACCGGTTCGGCGATTCGTCGGTAGCGAGCATACTGATCGAGCGGTCGAAAATAATGATCAGGTTCGCGCCGCTAATACCGGTGACGGGCAGGAAAGGCCGGGCCAAGGCCAGCACCAACAATAGCATGAGCAGCAGTTGCAAAAACAGCAGTACATTACGGCGCAACTTCTGCCACGGCGCATTCGCTTCGATATCGCGCACCATGCGCTGCCAGAGAAAGGTTGATGAGACGACTTGCTCTTCGCGGCGCAACTTGAGCAAATACATCGCCACGATCAGCGGGCCGACAATTGCTGCGCCAAGCAACGCTAATGGAGCAAGGAATGACATACTCGTGTACCCATCTGTAGAGACAGAGCGTCGCTCTATCCCTAAGAGACGTTAAATGGTTGTTCACCACGCACAATCAAATCACGCAATTCGGCAATCGCCGCGCGCAACGCCGCATCGGTATCCGGTTCAGCTAACGCCAACCCGCGCGCTTCATACTCTGCTAGATCGGTAATCTCGACACACTGGCGATCGGCGCTCACGATCACATCGATCTCTAAATCTTCCGTCTCGATCACATCATCATCGATCCGGGCCGGGCGAGCAAGGTTGCAATACCATCCCCGCGTCACACCATCGGGCCGTTGGGCGCGAAAGATGTTATACCAGCGGTTGGTGTAGAACGTTTCGATCATCACATCCCCCGGCTCGATGCTAAACAGACCGAGATCGACCCGCCCTAACCGCCACTCGGCCTGTACCGTCACGCTCTGCGCATCGCGCGCTAGCACGGTTGCTTGATAGCGGATAATCTGGCCGCGCCTTGGTTTGATCAACCGCACTTCGATCATCGGATTACACCGGCCCGGCGCAATTGGCCAAACACGAAATCTTCGATCGGTTCAGCAGTATTCACCGGCACATAGCGCATGCCCCGCCCGCTACAAAATGCCTCAATCTCGCTTTGCCATGCGCGCAATGACTCGCGGTAACGTTGCAATACATCGAGATCGGCACTAATTTCTACCGCTGGTCCCCCCTCGCTATCAATCAGACGAATATCACCCTCAATCGGCGGATCAATCTCTTGCGGCGCGAGCACGTGCATCACGGTAATCTCGAATGGGCGCGAACTTAATGCGCGCAGAGCATCGCGCCAACCCGGATCAAACAGATCAGAACAGAGCAAGAGCGGGCCGGCACTACGCGCAGTCTGAATATAGTTGCGACAGAACTGGGTCAGGTTAGCGCTACTGCCGGCTTCGAGCCGCTGCAAGAACTCAAATAGCGCCACTGCGCCGCGTTTGCCGCGAATCCCGCTCACCGCCGCCGGTCGCCCGCCAAACGCAGTCACGTTAACCCGATCAAGGTTGCTAAGCGCAATATAGCCAAATGCCGCCGCAATCTGACGCGCATAGTGCAGCTTTTCCGGCTCGCCCCACGCCATACTGCGACTGGTGTCAACCAGCAGGTGAACGTTGAGTTCTTCTTCGGCCACAAACAGCTTCAGGTAGAACCGTTCAGCGCGGGCGTAAAGGTTCCAGTCGATCTGACGAATATCATCGCCGGTTGTGTACGGGCGAAAATCGGCAAATTCGACCGACGAGCCGCGTTTTGGGCTGCGCCGCTCGCCTTGGAGATCACCGGCCATTGCGCGCCGGGTTTGCAGTGCCAACCGATCGAGCTTGCGTAGGAAAGTGGCTGTGAGCAACGGCTCGGCCATCACTCCTCCTTGACCGCTTCCAGTACGCCCTTGACCACCTCGTCAGCACTGATCCCTTCAGCCTGCGCTTCAAAGTTGAGCACAACCCGGTGGCGTAGCGCCGGTAAGGCTGCCAAGCGAATATCGCCAAACGAGACGTTATAGCGCCCATCTAGCAATGCTAAAATCTTGCCGGCCAGAATCAAGGTCTGCATCCCGCGCGGCGACGCGCCATAACGCACATACTGTTTGGTCACCGCCGGCGCATCTTTGCCTTCAGGATGGGTGGCCGTGATCAGCCGGGCCGTGTAGGCCAGCACATGGCTGGCGATTGGCACTGTGCGCGCCAGCTCTTGCATCTGGATGATAGTCTGCCCATCGGCGACGTGACGAGCTACTGGCTGGCGAGCGCCGGTCGTGCGTTGAGCAATCTCGACCAGTTCGGCTGCTGTTGGGAAAGCGACGTGGATCTTGAAGAAGAAGCGATCGAGCTGCGCTTCCGGCAGCGGGTACGTCCCCTCCATCTCCAGCGGGTTTTGGGTTGCCAAGACGAAGAAGGGACGGGGTAGCTGATGGATCGTCTTGGCGACGGTCACTGTGCGCTCTTGCATTGCTTCGAGCAACGCCGACTGGGTCTTCGGCGTAGCACGGTTGATCTCATCGGCCAGCACTAAGTTGGCGAAAATCGGCCCCGGCTCAAAGCGGAACGACTTATGGCCATGGGCGTCCTCACTGATCAGCGTGGTGCCGACAATATCCGCCGGCATCAAATCGGGCGTAAACTGGATGCGCGAGAACTTGCAGTCGATCACATCGGCCAAGGTGCGCACCAGCGTAGTCTTCGCCAAGCCGGGTACGCCTTCGAGCAGCGCATTCCCGCCGGCGAGCAGCGTAATAATCACCTGCCGGATCAGTTCGTGCTGGCCGACAATCACTTGCGCGACTTCGGCTTCGATTTGTTGCGCGCGTTGCCGAAACTCTTCCGGCGTCATGGCGATCGCAGCTTCCGAAGCAGCGGTCATGCTGATGTCCTCCTCGTATGGATGTAAGGTAGCGTCAAACGTTTTAGGCAAGCAGACACCGGTAGCGAGCGCCTAGCTTGCTACGGTTCTAGCCGCGAGAAGTATTCGCGGACGAGATTTTGTAAGTAAATCGGTACGCTGCCGCGATCGATCGCTTCCGTCGCCGTGCGCTGGTATTCAGGAAACACCTGCTCGTAAGGAATGACCGACGGATTATTCAACCCACCCTGCTGCCCTTGACCCGGACGCACCTCGCTGCTGCCGCTGCTGCCCTGCTGGCCGGCGATAAAATCAGGATCACCGGTTTGGCCGGAGGGCCGGAAGGGTTGGTACACCAATCCATCGTTGCGCCCTTGCCCCTGTTGCGAACTTGGCCGATTCGGATCGACATTGCCCGGCGCATTACTCTGTTGTTGGCCGAGATTGTCAGCAGTCGAGCCACCGCCTTGCCCGGGTTGGCCTTGCTGGCTTTGCCCGGGTTGGCCTTGTTGCCCTTGTTGCCCTTGCTGGCCTTGCCCTTGGCCTTGTTGAGCCTGCCCCTGTCCTTGCTGGCCTTGCCCTTGGCCTTGTTGAGCCTGTCCTTGCCCCTGCTGGGCCTGCTGGCCTTGGCCGGGTTGGCCGGCCTGCGCAATTTGTTGGCGAGCCGCTTGGGTATTGTTCAGCGCCTGTTGCACTGCGCGCTGGTTAGCAATAGCTGCTTGGGCATTCTGCACCTGTTGGCCAGCCTGTTGCAATGCCTCGGCAGCCGCTTGGGTGTCGCCGCGTTCGAGGGCTTGTGCTGCATCTTGCAAAGCCTGCGCGGTGGCGCGATCCGCCGACGCGAGTTGCGCAGCCTGTTGAGCCAGTTCTTGGGCTAACGCCTCACGCTCTGCGGCGCTCATCTGATCGAGGCTGGCCGCCAAGTTCTCAAGTTGTTGACGCAACTGGTCAAGCGTTGGGCGGGGCGAAGTCGGGTTATTAGAGAGCTGTTCCAATCGGCGCGCCAACTGTTCCAGCGCCGCTTGGCGCACGTCGGTTTGCGGATTAAGCTGTTGGCGCAGGCGCATTTCGGCCTGCGCTAGATCGGCCAGCGCCTCTTGGCGATCACCGGGGTTGCGGGCTAATTCAGCTTGCAATTGGCGCAGGATCGCCTCTAATTCCGCCCGTTGTTCGGGCGTGAGATCATCACGCGCGGCCAACTCTTGTTCTAATTCCGCCAATTGCTGATTGACCTGTTCGATCATCTCGGCGACCGCGGCGCGCTCGGCCAAGATCTGGTTCATCGGGTTGGGCAGCGTCAGTAACGCAACCGTCACCAGCGCCGGCAGCAGCGCCAATAGCAATGGCTGGCGCGGCACCACGATCGGGATCTGGCGCGGATGGAGCTGCAACGCTAGCGCGCTCGCGTCAGCCTGTTGGTAAGGAGCGAGCGGCGTATCCGCGCCGGTCTCATACAATTCAATCGCCGTCGAGAGCCGTTCGCGCAGGTTGAGGATGCGGTCAACCCGCTGTGCAGCCCGGCGCGGCGGTAGTGGCCGGAATGCGCTGACGCCGACGATGGCTACAAACCACAACGCGATCGGTACCAACACCCACCATAGCAAATGAGGCACCGGCGTCATCCAGCCGATGGCAGCCACCAGTGCGCTACCGGTTAGCGCCATCCATAGGGTGCGGCTTGCCAGTACAATGCCATCGCTCAGGCGCAGTTTGATGCTCAGCGGGCGCAACTGCCGGCGCAATAGCTGATACGTTGAAGGGTTTATCGCCTGCGTCATCGCCAATCCTTCCTATATCGGTGGTAAGAGTATCGTACCACACTATGGATGACGCTGCCAGACCCGCGCCGGTTCCGGGGAATAGTCACAGCAAAACGCACATCGTTGGGTGCTGCTGATGGGGCACCAACGCTGATAGCGCATTGCCCCACCGGTAGCAGTATGATGTGCCACTAGGCTTAGAAGGGAAAAGCTCGACCTGCGCCGCACGTTATCGGTTTCACTGCGCCGGTTTGCAGCTAATCTTTGCGCCAGACATGCCGCTCAACCACCTGCCGCACCAATTCACCACGCTCCCAAATCTCAACCACACGCTGGCTGATGATTGTGGTCGTCACACTGATCGGTTCAGCGACAGGCGTGATCGCGCTCTGGGGAACGGTGGTGATCGGCGCAACCGGCGCCGGCGTCCCCATCCGGCGGCGCAGCCATGCCTTGCCAACTTCGACTGCCAGCGTGGCCGCACCGAGCGCCAGCGCAGCGCCGATCTGGCGCATCTGCGCCGGCGAGAGTGACAAGGTGCGGGGAGCCAAGGCGCTCGGTTCGCGTGGGGCCAACGCATCATTACCCGTGAGCGCTGCGCCGCACGCGCCGCAGTACCGGTTCTCAAGCGGGTTGCCATGGCGACAGGCCGGACAAATCCGTTCCACCATAACGCTCACCTCCAACCATTGATGCTGATGCCTTCTAGTATAGCAATGCGCTCCCTGTGGACACAGCAGAGCTGTACCGTTACACCTGATACGCCTATGCCTCGATGTTGCGCTTGGCTTTGCGCGGCGCTTGGGCCGCCGGCACAAACCGTGCCAAAATCACGCCAACCTCATAAAGCAGATACATCGGCAACGCCAGCAACATCAGATTCACCGGATCGCCGGTCGGAGTAATAAACGCCGCGATGATCACGACCACTACCAGCGCATAGCGCCGGTAGCTTGCCAATTGCTTAGCGGTGGTGACATTCAGATACGCGAGCACGTAGATAATGATCGGCAATTCAAACACCACGCCGTTGATTAACAACAACATCGATACCGTCTCGAGGAAATCAGACAGCGTCGGTTGGGTTTGGATCAGCGGCGAGTCGGAAAAGCCGATCAGGAACTGAATGGCGACGGGTGTGGTAACAAACCAGCCGAAGGCAATCCCGGCAAGGAAGAAAAAGGTCACAAAGGGCAAGGCGCGGTAGATCAGCCGCCGTTCGCTGTCGGTCAGACCCGGCACAATAAAGGCCAGCAGTTGGTAAACGATTACCGGCATCGCCAGAATCACGCCAACCAATAACGCCACCTTCATGTAGCTGGTGAACTGCTCGGTGGTGCCGACTGACTGGATTGGGGCGAAGCGGTCGTTGATCGGGGCAAAGGTCAAGATAAGGATATCGATCAGTTTGATCGGGCCTTGGGGCCACACTGCGATAAATCCAAACACCATGCCGATCAGCACGCCGATGCCGGCCTTGACGATCCGGCTACGTAGCTCGATCAAGTGCTCGATCAGCGTCATCGACGTCTCATCGGCTTGGCCTGCTTTGGCCGGTTTGGTAGTCATGGCGTGACAGTCTCCTCAGAAACGGGTGCCGGCGCGACGGTCGGTTGCCAGTGTTGATCCAACAAGCCGCGCGCCTGCAACTGCAAGACAATCGACTGGAGTTCAGCCGCCAACCCATTCAGCCGGGCCAGTAGTTCACTGATCTCGGTAGGCGTGACCGGTTCCGCAGCGTTTTGGGCAGGTGCGGTCGCCGCCGGAGCTGCCACATCAGCAAAGAGCATCCGATCTTCATCGGTAATGGGTTGGGCAACACCACCGTCGTTGGTGACCGGCTCGACGGGCATTGCTGCCGGTATAGGCGCTTGTGCCGGTGGGCGGATCGTTGGTTGCGCTGGCGGCGCTGCATCAGGTGGAGGTAAAGTTGGCTGAGCGGCTGGCAAGGCCTCGTTCAGTGTGGTTTGCACCTGCTCGCCAACGGCTTTTACCTCATCGACCATCGCTTGGACATCGTTACGCACATCGAGCTGGTTGCGCGTCCGCACTAATTCATCGCGCAATTGGGCGATCTCGCGCTCAAACTCGTTGCGCATCTCGTTAATCATTTGCAGTTCAGGCGACTGTTGCTGCCACGCAAGAAATTTCGCCACCTGCTTACCGGCGAAGCGCCCCAATTCTGGCAACCGTTCTGGGCCAAAGAGCACGAGCGCGAGACCGGCGATGAGAATCAGTTCAGGCAGATGAACGTTGAAGATCTCCATACAACTCCGCAGTTTGCCGGTGATACCATGCTACTACTATCTTACCACAGCGCGCGGTTTGTGCGGAGGGTGTAAGCGCCGACGCTGCTCATCTGGGGCAATGACCCGCAAACAAACAACGGCGGGTCGTTTTACCCGCCGCGTATCCTTGCCTTACAATCCGAAATCAACTCACTGCTACTCGTTGCTCTGATGGGTTTCGAGGTATTTCAGCGCATCGGCGACCGTCTGGATCTTCTCCGCCTCTTCGTCGGGGATCTCGACGCCGAATTCTTCCTCAATCGACATAATCAGCTCAACTAAATCGAGCGAGTCTGCATTCAGATCCTTCGTAAACGACGCGCTCGGCACCACTTGCGCCTCATCAACGCCGAGCTGATCCACGATAATCTTGCGCAGGCGCTCCTCCATCTCAGGCGAAGCCATACTGGTTGTGTTCCTTCCTTTCAAAGACGGCTATTCCCCATCGTCGCGCTCGGCAAGGTAGCGAATAACTACCGTGCCGAGCACGCCGTTTACAAACCGGCTGGAATTATCACTGCCGAACTGTTTGGCCAGTTCGACCGCCTCATTAATCACTGCCTTCATCGGCGTCCGCTCAATATCATCAATGAGCAGCTCAAACAGAGCGATCCGCAGCACCGCCTTATCAACGCCGGGCATCTGAGCAACCGGCCAGTTCGGTGCCGCTTCTTCGATAATCCGGTCGAGATACGAACGGTGCTCCCATGCGCCAAAGACGAGGCGGCGCAAGAACTCGGCGCTCTCAGGCGGCATTGGTTCATCGGCAAGCCGGCGTTCGAGCACCTGATCAATCGCGTGATCGGTTTCATCAACTTCAAACAGGATCTGCAAGGCTGCGATCCGCACTCGATGCCGCTGACTGGCCAATCTCGCCCTCCCCATACGCATCCCGCCACTGGCCTATGCCGGATTGAGTGACTCCTTCCACTGGCGCAGCAGTTCGGCCACATATCCAGTGTGAATCCGTCCCGCCCGGAAATCCGGATCATCGATCAACGCCAATTGGAACGGGATGGTTGTTTTGATCCCAGTAATCACACACTCATTGAGTGCTCGCCGCATCCGGTTCAGAGCTTCATCGCGAGTATCGCCGAACGTAATAATTTTTGCCAGCAACGAGTCATAGTTACCGGGAGGCGCGTACCCTGAGTAGAGGTGCGAATCAACTCGCACTCCGGGGCCGCCGGGTGGTAGATAAAATTCCACTTCGCCGCTGGCCGGCAAAAAGTCACGCTCCGGATCCTCGGCGTTAATCCGGCACTCAATCGCGTGCCGCGCTATTGTAATGTCTTCCTGCCGCAGCGTCAAGCGTTCGCCACTGGCGATCAGCAACTGCCAGCGCACCAAATCGACGCCAGTCACCTGTTCGGTCACCGGGTGCTCGACTTGGATGCGCGTGTTCATCTCGATGAAATAGTAATTCCCCTGCTCATCGAGCAGAAATTCGAGCGTGCCGGCATTGACATAACCAATTGACTGGATACCGCGCACCGCATCGGCGCCCATACGGGCGCGCAATTCTGGCGTAACAACCGGCGATGGCGCTTCCTCAACGATCTTTTGGTGGCGGCGTTGGGCCGAACAGTCGCGTTCGCCGAGGTGGATCGCGTGGCCGTACTGGTCAGCCAGCACCTGAATCTCGACGTGGCGCACGCGGGTGAGGTACTTTTCCAGCAGCAGCGCGCCGTTGCCGAAGGCAGCCTCGGCTTCAGCGCGAGCGGTGGGGTAGGCACGTTGCAAATCGGCTTCATCATACGCCACGCGCATACCGCGCCCACCACCACCACCAGACGGCTTGAGTAATACCGGATAGCCGATCTGGCGGGCAATATCGATCGCCTCTTCGAATGAACGAATCTCGCCATCGGAGCCGGGGACGGTAGGCACTCCCGCTTTGCGCATCGTCTCCCGACCAATCGCTTTGTCACCCATCAAGCGGATCGGCTCAGGCGGCGGTCCGATGAAGATCAGATTGCAGTCAGCGCACATCTCAGCAAAATACGGGTTTTCCGAGAGAAAGCCGTAACCGGGATGCACTGCATCACAGCCTGAGATTAGCGCCGCACTAATCAACGCTGGCGCGTTGAGGTACGATTTCGCCGGTGGCGGTGGCCCGATACAAACTGCTTCATCTGCCAGTCGTACTGCCAACGAATCACGGTCGGCAGTACTGTACGCCGCAACGGTACGAATACCCAACTCCTGACAAGCCCGAATGATACGCACGGCAATTTCGCCGCGGTTAGCCACTAACACTTTGCGAATCATCAGGACATCACCATCCCGCCGTCGATTGTCAGCGTTTGCCCGCTGATATATGCGCCGGCATCAGAGGCCAGAAAACAGATTAATCCCGCCACTTCAGCCGGCTGGCCGAACCGGCCGAGGGGGATCGTTGCCAAAATGGCTTTGCGCGTCTCTTCGTTGAGGGCATCGGTCATCTCAGTCTCGATAAAGCCGGGAGCAATTGCATTGACGGTAATACCACGGCTTGCCATCTCGCGCGCAGTCGATTTAGTAAAGCCGATGATTCCCGCCTTGGCCGCAGCGTAGTTCGCTTGGCCGGCATTGCCAATCAACCCAATCACCGAGGTGATATTGATAATCCGGCCGAAGCGCTGCTTGGTCATCGGGCGCAGCACCGCGCGAGTACAGAGAAAGGCACCGCGCAGATTGGTTGCGATCACCTCATCGAAATCGCTCTCCTTCATTCGCAAGAGCAGATTGTCGCGGGTGATGCCGGCATTGTTGACCAGAATATCGATCCGACCAAACTGTTCCAATGTTGTTTTCACCAAATGCTCGACATCAGCCGGTTGGCTCACATCACCCTGCACGGTTATCGCTTTGCCGCCGGCAGCAGTGATAGCCGCCACGGTTGCCGCGGCCGCCGCAGCATTGCCACGGTAATTGACCACGACCGTCGCCCCGCTGGCTGCCAACCGTTCGGCGGTAGCGCGGCCAATCCCGCGGCTGCCGCCGGTGACAATCGCAACCCGCCCGCTCAGATCAAGCAGCATGCTCTTTTACCCCTCTGCCATTGCAAACAATGTCGCCCCATCAATAATGAGTACATTGCGTCGCCCGCTGGCCGCCTTGACGGTATCGGGCGTGAACTCAGTTGACGTAATGACCAACCCTTTCGGAATGCCCATCCGCTTCATATCTTGCAACAGGCTTTCAAGCGTACCGGGCCGCACCTTATCGGCAACCGACAGCCGGAGTAGATATGTAACACCTTCGTAGGTCAGTTCGAGATCAAGGTGCTTATCCTTGTCGATAAAGCGATAATCTTTGAACTCAAACCCCTTCTTGCGAAAGAGATTAAGGACATACGAGCCAAACTGGGGCAGCGACAACCCTTGCAAGTCTTCGAGCGTGCGCACCACGTTGGGGCGTTCGAGGCGGCCACCACGCTCGGCGATCTCCTTCTGCAACTGGCGGTTGCGTTCTTCGGCCCGGCCCGACATCACGGTGCCGAATGCAGGGAAGGGGATCAAAGCAAACGCCGAGAAGATAAAGTAGATCGTGATCAGATCTATCAACGTGGCCGGTGCTGCTGGTTGATCAGGATCGAGCTGAATCACCGGCATCGGGGCAATGCCGGCTTGACCAACCAACCCGTACCCGGCCATAATGGCCAGCCCAAAGAGAAATGTTACTACCCCGAGGGCAAGGCCATTGGCCAGATACTCGCCGCGCACCTTGCGGCCCAGATAGATGCCGGCCAGCACCGGCACCACCCCTGCGAGAATCTGCAAAATGTTGTTGGCCAAAAAGAGCGAACACCACGCAATGGCGGTAAGAAGGCCAACCAGTAGCACTTGTACCCATTCAATCGAGCGAAATGAATGGGCAAGGCGCTGGAGGAAAGACGGCTTCGCTGTTGGTTCTGACACCGGCTGCGGTGTCGTCTCGACGCTCATAGAATCCTCTACATTGTCAATTATGGACGGCCATTGCGATCGCCTTCGCGTTCCAATAATTCATCAACCGCTTCACGCAATTTGCCGATGTCGGTGAATGCGCGGTAGACCGAAGCGAACCGGATGTAGGCGACTTCATCAAGATCGCGTAACCGGCGCATGACCGCATCACCGATCACCTGCGAGCTAATCTCTTGTTCGTCGGTTGCCATGACCATCGCCTCGACATCGTTTACCAATTGTTCGATCGCGTTCGCCGATACGGGGCGGCGATAGCAGGCCGTACGCACACCGCGAGCGATCTTCTCGCGATCGTAGGGTTCGCGGGTGCCATCCTTTTTAACCACCATCAGACTCACCGATTCGATCCGCTCATAGGTGGTGAAGCGACGGCTACAGGCGCGGCACTTGCGCCGGCGCCGGATCACCTCGCCCTCGTAGAGTTTGCGCGTATCGATCACATCGGTCTCTGGAAAGTGGCAGAACGGGCACCGCATGAACGATGTCTACTCCTTCAAGTGTCTTTAACACGCATTATAGCACACGCTTATGCCGCCCTGATCTGCACCTCGCGTCCGAAACTACGGCGGAGGAGGCCACTGCGGCGAGTAGCCTCCCAAATTTCGACGTGGGCATCACCATCGGCAATGATATCAATCGTAATCGCTTCACCGATTTGCACCCGTACATCGCGCACTATCTGGCTCTTGCTGCGTTCAAGATACTCGGCCAACCGCAGCATTGCGCTGAGGCGGGCGATGCGCGTTTCATCATCCGGGGTGACAATCGCCGCATAGGGGGCCGGGCCACTCCAGCCTTTGCGGTGGTTGCGCACCAGACTGGCGATTATCACAATTTCGCGGTGGCTGAAACCAAGCAGCGTGGCGTTGTGAATCAGATACTCGCCGTGCTTGTGGTGGTCGTAGTAGCCGACACTCACGCCTACATCGTGCAAGATGGCGGCATACCCAAGCAATTCCCGTTCCCACGCGCCGTAGCCGTGCAAGGGGGCTAGTTGATCGAAGAGCGACTGGCTGAGGTGAGCGACACGGGCGCAGTGTTCGGGTTCATAGTGCGTGAGCCGGGCCAGATTAAGCACGCTAAACCGACGTGGATTGGCTAGGAGCGGTTGCGGCTGGTCGGCGAGAAAGTGTTGGTAGAAAATGCCTTCGCGCACGCCTTGGCCGCTGACCAGCAAGCTGGAGAAGCCGCCACGATCCATTAAGGTAGCGATGATGACCGCGCCGGCCAGCGTCACATCCACCCGCTCCTCTTTCATGCCCGGAATTTGGAGCCGTTCACGGCGCGGACGGCGGGCCAGTTCATCGATCATCCGCTCGAGCGCTTCACGGGTTAGTACATAGCCATGCACCCGTTCGAGCGGGTAGTTACGCTGCTTTTGGTCAATCCGGGCCAATTGGCGCACCGTGCCACCCATCCCGCCCAACTTGCCGTGGTGCAGGTCGGGCAACCAATCGAGCGGAGCAAAGGCGGCGCGGGCGGCTTCGCGCAGCCGGCGAAGGTCAGCGCGGCTAATGGGGTCGCTCTGCACAAATTGTTCGGTAAAGCGCACGACGCCGGCCTGTACCGAGAAACTGCGGGTGAGCGAACGATCGTAAACCGCCATGACCTGTGTCGAACCGCCGCCGGTATCGAAGAGAGCACCGGTTTGCAGCGGCAAGGCATTGATCGCGCCCAGATAGCCAAAGTAGGCTTCCTCCTCCGCCGAAATAATACGCAGATCGAGCGGCGTGGCCGCGCGCAGGGCGGCCCAAAACTCGGCTTGGTTGGCCGCCTCGCGGATGGCACTAGTACCGACCGCGATCACCTGATCAACACCGGTAGATAGGCAGAGGGAATAGAACATCCGCAGGGCTTCAACCGCCCGCCGGATTGGCACCGGCTGGAGCATGCGCGACGGGCCGATCCCCTCGGCGAGGCGCACGGTTTCGCTCACCTCATCAGTGAGCCGGAAGCTGTAGCCCGGCTCGTATGCCATCACAATCAGGCGTGTGGTGTTGGAACCGAGATCGATCACGCCGATTTTTTTCATAGTGGTAGTCCTAGCGGTTAGGCGAGGCTGTGAGTCGCTCGGAAAGACAGCTCTGCCATTCAACGCAACGGCACGTTGCGATTGCTGCATAAGGATTATGGAATGAGGCGGGGATGCTGTCAAATGACAACATAGGGACCACGACTCAGCAGCGCCTTCGGCGCGGCATGGGCGGGGGTGGGGCGGCGCCTAAGAGCTGCACCGCCGTGAGGCTCTCTATGTTACTTTGGACGGTACAATCAATGGTGTTGGGAATGATGCATGGCATGGTGCAGATTATGGCGCGCACGATCGCGTTGGCAATGCAAAAAGGCGGCGTCGGCAAGGCGACGACGGCGCTGAATCTAGGGGTCATGTTGGCGGCGCGCGGGCGACGGGTGCTGCTGGTTGATCTCGACCCGCAGGCTAACCTGACGCAAGGGCTTGGAGTTGACCCGGCGGGGTTGGAATACAGCGTCTACGAAGTCTTGCTCAACCCTGAACACGGGAGCGCTTTCGCTACTCGCACCCTCAGCGACGGGTTGGATCTCATTCCAGCCTCGCTCGATCTCGCCGGAGCCGAACTCGAATTGGCCGGGAGGGTAGGGCGCGAATTGCTCTTGCGCAAGGCCTTGCGCGCCGCCCAGAGTCAGTACGACTACATTCTGCTCGATCCGCCGCCGAGCCTCGGCTTGTTTGCGCTCAATGCGCTGGCCGCCGCCGAGATGGTGCTGGTGCCGCTGCAACTGCACGCTTACGCCTTGCGCGCCCTACCGCCGCTTGAAGCGACGATCGCGTTGGTGCGCGAGATTAATCCGCCGTTACGGATCGGCGGGATTGTCTGTACAATGGCTGACCGGCGCACCAACTTGAGCCAGCAGATCGAGCAGCAAGTGCGGGCACAATACGGCGATCTGGTCTTCAAGACGGTCATTCCTTTCAACATCCGGTTGGCTGAAGCGCCGGCAGCCGGCGCGTCGATTGCGACCTTTGCCCCACAGAGCGCTGGCGCGCAGGCGTATGCCGCCTTGGCAACCGAATTGGAGGAACAGTATGGCCGATGAAACAAACGAATCGATCCGGCGTGGACGCGGATTGCGCATCTCGGTGTCCTCTGCCGATCAAGCTGCTGAGTCTCCTCTGCCGGAACGTGATACGATTGTGCGCGGACACGGGCTACGGCTCTCAACAGCAGCAACCACCATGCAAATAGCAACGGTGCGTACCGTGAATGGCCCATTGCGTTATCGCCGTATCGGTGAAGGGCCACCATTGATAGCAGTGCATGGCGTTGGCGCATCCGGTCATTTGTGGCGTGATGTGTTGAACGGTCTGGCAGACATCCGTACCGGCTACGCTATCGATCTGCCCGGTTGCGGTGAGTCACCGGCGCGGAGTAGCGCTCCAACGTTAGCGATGCTGGCCGATGAGATCATTGCGTTCGCCAATGCACTAGGACTGCGTCGATTTGATCTGCTTGGTCACGCACTGGGTGCCGGTGTGGCAGCGATAGTCGCAGCAACTCATCCGGCACGGGTAAGTCAACTGATTCTCGTCAGCTTTGGTGTACGGCCTAGTACCCCTGATGCGCTCACTCTCGCCCTCACTCGCACCCCATTCGATGTCTTCCTCGGCCTTGCTCGTCCCCTGATCAATACGTGGACGGGCTGGGCAGTCGGGACTCCATTAACCAATCAGTTGATGGCGGCGTGGCTGCTGGCCGGGCCACCGGCTGATCCGGCATGCTGGGATGCGTATCTGTCCGACCATGCGCGTGCTGATAGCCGAATGTACGTTACAATGCAGACAATGCCTGCCGATCCGACACTGAAGCGCCGGTTGCAGGCGATCAAAGCCCCTACGTTGCTCATCAGCGGACAAGACGACCGGATCATCCGTCCTGCCGATGTGCAGGCAGCAGCAGGATTTATCGAATCGGCAAAAGTGGAATTGATCCCTGCTTGTGGTCATTTACCACCAATTGAGCATCCGGTTGAGTGTCAGCGGCTAGTACGCGAGATGATAATGGCGTGACCCCATCTCCCTTCTCCCCAGCAGGGATGTGCCGCGTGCTTGCGGGCGATTACTGCGATCACTGCACACCCGCGCAATGACAGACATCTCCACGTGGGGGAGAGGTCGGGGGTGGAGGCACCTCCGGCATCCAGCAGATTGACAGGAACGGGATCTATTCACCTCGTCTCCTCGCAGCCAGAGATTGCTGCGAGCGATCTGCGCCTGCACAATGACAGTAGCCCCATTCACCGACACGGAGGAGAAGCCGGGGTGGGGCCATTTCGCTCTGAATTGTTGAGAGGAATGCATTCCGCCTTACGGGAGAGTGGTCCCCTCTTCCCTATGAGAAGCGAGCTAGAGCCTGTTATGCACTTCGGAGATAAACGTGGGATGCGTTCAGCCTGACACACCAAGCCTATCCACGCGATGTGAGCCTTCATCGCTCTCTACCTAACCTTCATGACTGAAGACGCTCCGCAGCGCGACCACTCGCTGCGTGAGGTTGTGAATAGATGGCGTTGGAGCGTCCGCACGGGCGTAGCGACGTTGCAATGCAACGTCGCTCCAACGCGCATGCTGCCCACCGATCTGCCGCCGTGGCCCACCGACTCCCAGTAGAGACGGTGCATTGCACCGTCTCTACTCAGCGCACCGCACTCGTCCATGAATGGCGCGCGTTCGCCGGTTGGCACGCGATGATGAGCGGTTGTCAAAACCCTTGGCCGGAGTGCATGTGCCAGTGCGATCCTCATACGGAAGCGGTTCATTCCTGTTATGGTCGAACGTACATAACAGGCTCTAGGGGCAATGTGGTGCATTGCCCGCGCCGAGCAGCAATCCCCCGATAGCGCTATCGCGCTACCAACGGCACAAACAACCGGTGCGGGCCAATCAAGATAATCGTGTCACTATTGCGGTAGACGGTTGTGCCGTTTCGTATCTCAACGAAGACCGTGCGCTCGCCACCACCATCGAGTAGTGTCCAATTGTAGGCGGATTGATACGGCATCCACTCTGTCCAGTTGATGCTGTCATTGCTCAGCCGCATTTGTTGCGCCCAGCCGGTGCCATAGATGTAGAGGTTGACATTCGGTGTTGTCGTTACTGCTGCCTCGCCGTTGATCACAACCGGGTAGGTATTCCAGCGACAACCAAAGGTCTGCGACCAGAAGTGCTTATAGGTGGCCGCGCTCTGATAGGTGTAGCCGGCGCCCATCTCGCAGAGGCCGGCGCGCAGGATGTTGTCGCGATGACCAGCGCTACCCATCCAGCCATTCATAACCGCCTCTGACGTTGCATACCCCGCCGCCAGATTCTCGGCGGCCAGTGAATAGGTGTAACCGAAAGCGGGAAACCGCTGGCCGATATTGCGCCCGAGGCTATCAGTGTGCGATAGTGTGTTACGGCTGGCATTGTCTTGCGTAATCCAATCGGCGGCGGCTTGTAGGTTATCGTTGCGCTTGAGCGGTGGCAGGTTATGAGCCATCCGGATCTGGTTGGTCAATTCGATTATTTGTTGGCGAACGTCGGTTTGCGCCGCAAGCGGCGGCGCCGGCGCCGCTATGGTTGCGCACCCTAGGCTGAGGAGAAGCAGAAGGGCAACTGTGTATTGAGCACGCATACGATCCTCGCGCGACTGAGTTGTGCTAGATCTGTGTAATGTAGTGTAATGGGAACCCCCTGTTCTCACCAGAGAGAAATCAGTCCTACTCTCTTCATCTCGACCGGCGCAGCCGCTCTATCTGCCAATGCCACACAATAGATAGATGCCTTGTCACCGCTCGACAGCCAAACATCTTCGATCACGCTGTCTTTTTGATAATTGCCAGCGGTATTGTATCATTAGCTTACCATCCCCCTTGTCCCATTTCAACAATCGCATCATGAACCTTTTCTTGTATCCGTTACAGGACAACGCAGCTTCATGACGCTGTTTTTAGCTAGAACAATCACTACCATGCTGATGTAACTGCCACCGACCAGATACGTCTCGCCATCACAGTTTCCACCATCCACCAGTTAGAAAGGCTTGCTCACAACAATGAAACTGCTCAAAAACGTCTATGGAGTTGTGGGTGTGATCATCTTTGTCTTTATCTTTGCAATGGGGATCTGGCTCGAATTTGGCTGGCGTGATTCGCTGCTGGCGGCAGCAGCTTTGACGGTGGTCGGGTTGGTATTGGAGTGGCTGCGGAATACGTTTGGGTTGCATCTCTAAATGAATCACGATGGCAACCGGAAGCGGGCCACTGATTTGGCAGCCCGCTTTCATCTTCATTCATCAACCGGCCATATCAGCGGAACATTAGCAGTCGCAAGCCGTTGAGCACCACGATGATCGTACTGCCTTCGTGCCCGACCACGCCAAGCGGCAATGGTACGCCGATAGTCAAGGTAGTCAACACCAGCACCACCACTACCGCCAGCGCGAAGGTGATATTTTGCCACACCACGCGCTGAGTGTGGCGGCTGAGGCGCAGCGCATAGGTAATCGCGCCTAAGTCATCGCGCATCAAGACCAGATCGGCGGTTTCAAGCGCAGCGTCGGTACCAGCAGCTCCCATTGCAATACCTACTGTTGCCGCCGCCAACGCCGGCGCGTCGTTCACGCCGTCACCCACCATTGCCACTGCCCCGTAGCGCTGGCGCAATTGCTCGACAATGCGCAACTTGTCGGCGGGCAATAAGCCGGCATGCACTTCATCAATCCCTAATCGGCGCGCCATCGCTTCAGCCACCTGCGGGTTATCGCCGGTCAGCATCACGATCCGCTCGATGCCGGCAGCGCGCAACTCGCCAATGCGTTGGGCCGCGTCGGGCCGCTCGCGATCCATCACTGCTACCAATCCTAACCACTGCTGGCCGCGCCGGGCCAGCAGTACGGTGCCTCGGCCTTGCGCCATCAACTCATCGGCGCGGGCCAACAACTCTGGTGGTACGGTCATGCCGGCTTCGGCAAATAGGCGCGGCGAACCGACTAGCGTCTCGACCCCGTCCCACGTTGCCCGCACCCCCATACCAGTGACGGCAGTGAACTGATCGGGGGGGGCGACCGTCATCCCGCGCTCTTCGGCGGCGTGCAAAATCGCGCGTGCAATTGGGTGCTCTGACGGCTGCTCGGCGCGGGCCACGATCGTCAAGAGGTCAAGCTCATTTATACCCTCTGTCGGCACCAGATCGGTGAGGGTCGGTTTGCCAAACGTGAGTGTGCCGGTTTTGTCAAATGCGATCACCCGCACGTTGCTCAGCTCTTCTAGATGCACGCCCCCCTTAAACAGCACCCCACGCCGCGCCCCAGCCGCAATCGCGCTCAGCAGCGAAGCCGGCACGCTGATGACCAGCGCGCATGGCGAAGCAACCGTGAGCAACACCATGCCGCGGTAGAAGGTATCGGCGAATGGCGCGCTGGTCAACACCGGCGTAGCGAGAATGAAGAGCGCTACTGCCACAATCACGCCAATCGCGTAGCGCTGCTCGAAATATTCGAGGAAGCTTTGCGACCGCGCCTTGCGCGCTTGCGCTTCGCTCACCATCGTAATGATGCGGGCCAAGGTGCTCTCGCTGGCCGGCTTGGTTACCCGCACCTCGAGCGCGCCGGTCTGGTTGAGCGTACCGGCCAGCACCGCCATGCCCGGCCCCCTCTGCACCGGCATTGACTCGCCGGTCAGCGCCGATTCGTCAAATGTGCCGTTGCCTCGCTCGATCACACCGTCGAGCGGCACCCGGTCGCCGGGACGAAGCAGCACCACATCACCCACTTGCACCGCCTCCACCGGCAAATCGAGTTCGCGCCCGTCACGGCGCACAGTCACCGTATCGGGACGCAATTTCATGAGCGCGGTAATCGCCTGCTCGGTGCGCCGCATCGCATACGCTTGCAAGACGTTGCTCAGCGAAAAGAGGAAGAGCAAAATCGCGCCCTCGGTAAAATCGCCGAGGTAGCCTGCCCCTAACGCGGCCAGTACCATCAGCAGATCGACCTCGATCGACCAGTGGCGTAGCGACGCGATAATGGTGCGCACGGCGTAGAAGCCACCAAAAAAGTAGGTAGCAAGATGGACGGCTAGCATTATTGACTCTGGTGCGCCAGCTCCTTCCAACATTAGACCGACGATAATACCAACCAGAGTCAAAGCAACGAAGGCCGGTTCGAGGATCTCGTCGTTGAGCAGCAACGTCAGGCGCTGCCGGGGTGCTGTGTTAGAAATGGTGGTCATGACAATCTCCTCTCCGCCACCGGGTTGTATTGCCGAGTTACGAATGCAATACCTGCCGATCTTCGGGATCGAGGCGGGCCAGTAGATCATCGCCAAGGCGAGCAAAAATCCGCTGGGCGAACAGTTCCATCCAGATAAATTGGCGCGCGATCAAGACCATATTGCGGTTGGTAGTGACGGTAGCCGTCGTCGCCACATGGCCGGAAGCGATCAGAAACTCGCGTTCATCAGCCACAACGATCAACGTCTCGACCATCCCATGCAACTCGGTCTCACGTTTGGGATGGCGCACTACCTGCCCAAACGAGAAAGGCGCTTCACCGGTAAGGATGACGCCGAGCGCGACACCACGCGTGTGAGCAGCAGCAAGCGCCGGATAGAGCGCCGTGACGTCAGCATCAGTTAACACCAGCATCAACTCATGCTCGGCGCCTTCGATCAGATCACGTGCCGCTGCCAACGCTTCGCGCCTTCCGCTAAAATTCCACAGTCGGTCGCTCTCCTCGTGGCGGAAGAGCGGCATCAACTGGCTGCGCAATGCTTCAGCCCGCTCACGTGCTTCGCGCTCGTAGCGATCAAGCAGAATCGCCGGCGAGATCGGGCGGTACAAGGTCGCCTTCTCTTCAACCGATTTCAGCACTGCGCCGCGCGCCTCCAGCCGCCCTAACGCCTCGTAGACCATCGACCGCGGTACACCAGACAGCTTGCTGATCTGGTAGCCGGTAGCCGGATACTCGGTCAGCAAAGCGAGATAAACCCGCGCTTCGTACTCGGTTAGCCCCAGCGCCGTAAGTTGTTCGAGTAAGTTCGTCTCTACCATAGTTGTTCATTTCCGAACTACTAAAAGTGTACCACTCGGCACGAATTTCGTCAAGAGGATCTTTGCAAACGCTGTTCACCACCCGCAGACAAAGCGGTGGTGCAGTGCGCCGAAGAAGGTGATCGGCTGGGTTTGGGCAAAGCGTTCCGGCAACCGCCGCGATGAAGACGGTTGGCCATGCAACGCCTCAGTTAGAAATGCGCGCAACAACTGCCATGCCTCGCCGGGAGCGCCGCCAGCGTTGATCGCTTCCATGCCGCCGACGAAAGCATGCGGCTGGCCGGGGAAGACGGTAAAGCGGGTGTCAACGCCTGCCGCTGTCAGATTACGCTCAAGCTGTTCGACCTCGCTCAGCGGGATCGAGGCATCGGCTCCGCCGAAGATGCCCAGCACCGGGCCGCGGATCTGGCGTAGCGCCTCAGGAGCAACGTCGGCCATGCCGTAAAAGATGCCGGTCGCCGCTACCGCCGGGTTGTGCAGGGTGTAGAGCAGCGACGTGCGGCCACCGTAACAAAAACCCATCACCGCAATCCGATCGGCCAGCACATCGGGCCGCGCTGTTAGCCACGCGAAGACGGCGTCTAAATCGGCTTGTACTTGTTCAGGAGGTGTGGTTGAAACCTGATAGATCGCGCGCGGGATCCACGTCGTGCTGGCGCCGCGGAAGGTGTCGGGGGCAATAACTACGTAGCCATCAGCGGCGAGCGCGGTCGCCTTTTCGATGATGTCAGGTCGTAATCCCCACCATTCATGGATCATAATGACCGCAGGATGCGGGCCGGGGGTGGTTGGCTCGGCGACAAAGGCCCGGATCGGGCCGGCGGGGCCGGGAATGACAGTATTGGTCAACGCCTCAACTCGTCCTGCTCCAATCAGCGCGTCCAGTGGAATGCTCAATGCTAAACCTGCGACCACCACCACGATTACTCCTACGATCCATCCCAGCACCCGGCTCAATCGTCGCATGCGACACCTCAATACTATGCTTCTCGCGCAGCCAAGCGTACCGCAGCGGAATGTAGCAGTTCACACAAACACTCTCTGCGTCCCTCGGCGACCTCTGTGGTAGACTCTTTGTCTCGTTGACAGCTCGCCGGCAATCGAGTATACTTTAGGCCGGAACGACTCCGTAGCTCAATTGGATAGAGCGTCAGCCTCCGGAGCTGAAGGTTGGTGGTTCGAGCCCACTCGGAGTCGCCAAACACGAGACCCGCCCTCAAGGGCGGGTTGCTTTATTTCTTGACAAACGCAACGGTGGTCGTAGGCCAAGGCGTCGCTCTGGCCCCAACCACTGCTCACAACGTTCCGGTTAAGATCACCTCAACCTCACCCGACGCCGCGTCGGTCGCCGGCTCGACCGTCACCATCACCTCGGTAAAGGCATTGACTTCGCGCGGCGCATTGACAATGAGCGTGGCTAACCCAGCCGCATCGACTTGGAAAGTGCCGGCGGCAATCCGCTGCACGCCATCGCTCAGCCAGAAGCGGTAGACTCGATCGGCCTGCAACGGCGGCAACCCGCTAAAGACGACCACGGCTTGCGACTCGCCGGGATACATATACATTTCTCCCCGCGCCGCGAGATTGGCCTTTGTCGGGCGCAGCTCACGGGTCGCCACACCGGGAGCGCTGACAAACGACACCAACAGCCGCTCGTGGGCAAGCTGCTCATTCAGGCGTGCAATCTGCTGCTCGGAGCGGGTCAACTGGGCAGCCAACTGGGCCTGCTGCGCTTCATTAGTAGCCACTGCTTGGCGCAAATCGTTGACCGCCGCCGCCAGTTGCTGGTTCGTCTCAGCGAGGGTCGCCACCTGCCCCTGTAGGGATACGGTCAAGCCGCCGAGAAAGAGTACCATCACTGCCAATATGGTGACCATCGCCGGCGCTAGCCAACCGGTGCGGCGCGATGAAGCAGGGCGGGCAACCGGCGCGCGCTGCGCTTGATCGGCGGCAATCCGCTCCATTAGGCGCGCGCGCACGTGGGCTGGCGGCGTAGCCGGCGCTGCCGCATACGGCAACAGGGCGACCGTTTCGCGCAACTGTTGCAATTCGGCACGCGCAGTGGGCGAAGTGTTCAGAAGCTGCTCGAGCGCCGCCAGATCGGCAGGATCAAGACTGCCCAACGCTGCGGCAGCGAGCAGTGATTGTTCGTTTTCGCGATCATAGTCGTGCATTGCCGGCTACTTTTCTAGTGGTCGTGCGGGTCTATGCCGTAGTGAAGCAATGCTTGCTTCAATTTCTGTAATCCAAGCCGGATCCGGGTTTTGATTGTTCCCAGCGGGCTTTGGAGATGATCGGCGATTTCGCGCTGCGATAGCCCGCCAAAATACGCCAGTTCAATCACTTCGCGCTGATCAGCCGGTAAATCGGCCAACGCATCAGTTATCAATCGGCGCCGTTCGGTTTCAATCGTCGCTTGTTCAACATTCTGCTGCTGATCAGGCAGTGATGATAACAGATCGTCGTCACTGCCAGCCGCCATTGGCCGTGCCTGCCGCCGCCGTAATTCGTCAATGCAGAGATTGCGCGTAATCCCGAACATCCACGGTAAAAAGGCGCTATTGGCTTGAAAGGTCGCCGAGCGCTTCCAAATCCGCCAGAACGTCTCTTGCACAACCTCTTCCGCCGGCTCCGCCGCACCGAGCATCCTCAGAGCAAGACCGTACACTACTCGCGAGTGCCGATCGTACAGTTGTGCTAACGCTGCGCTGTTGCCAGCCGCGACTAATTCCATTAATGCTTCATCGCTTAACTGGGCCAAACGGGCCGTATCGTGCGGTTGGACCACAGCCAACCCCTTATAAGATATACGCTCATCGCCCCGAATTGGATGCCTCTCAATCCGGTGATGTGCGAAGATTCCACGCATCTATTATACACGGCGCAAACGCTTTTCGGAAAACAGCGCCTTACCGCTCGTCACCCGTGCGTTTTTATCCTAAATGTGGTACAGTTATATTGAATTGAGCCATATGTTTGACAGCCGTACTGAATATGTTATGGTTCAGGTTGTGGCGAATATCACAAGGTGATAATACATCACCTGTCTCTCTGGCAAGGCGCGCCACAATCGCCGGATCGTCGTCGCCTCCGGCGCCAGACCGGCTCGGCGATCCTAGGAAGGAACAGCCGCATGGCCGGCTACCAACCGCAACTCAATCCGTCGGGATCAGTTTCGTTGCCCGAGGCTCGCATACCAACAACAAATAACCACCACAGCGCCGGCGAATTGCCACCGCAAACTGCTGGCGGCTTGGCCGGCATCTTTCACCGCGCCAATATTTTGGCTGATCTTGGCGCGATCGAACAACGGCTCCTCGAGCGCACCCATTCGCGCGTGGCGGTGATCAGCGCTGCCGGCGCGCACACGGTGCGTTCCGGCGGTAAGCGGCTGCGTGCCGCACTCGCTGTGCTGGCTGCTCGCCTCGGCCACTATCACCTTGACCGCGTGCTGCACCCGGCAGCCGCCGCCGAATTGATTCACGCCGCGTCGCTCGTGCATGACGATTTGGTCGATCAGGCGAACCGCCGCCGGGGCCAGATCACTGTCCATGCCCGCTGGGATAACGACGTGGCGTTGATGGTCGGCGACTACTTCTTTGCCCTCGCCGCCGCCGAGATGGCGCTTAGCCCCGACCCACGCATTATCACCTTTTACGCCGAAGCGGTGCAAACTATTTGCGAGGGTGAGTTGAGCCCGGTAACAGTTGTCGAGCCGTTCGACCGCGCCCTGCGCCAGTATCTCTACAAGACCGGCGCCAAGACGGCAGTACTGTTTGAAGCAGCTTGCAAGGCCGGGATGGTGGCCGGCGGCGGCAGCGATGAGCAGATCGCGGCCATAGGCCGTTATGGCTATGATCTTGGGATGGCGTTCCAGATCGTCGATGACGTGCTCGACTTTATCGGCGATGAGCGGACGCTCGGCAAGCCAGCCGGCAACGATTTGCGCCAAGGCACGATTACGCTCCCGCTTATTTATGCCACTGCTGCTTCGCCAAGCCCGTTACTGCGCGATGTGTTAACCCAAACAACACCGGCAGATGCACTGGTCGCCGAAGTTATCCGTGAGGTTATTGCCGTTGGAGGTGTCACCGCTGCTCAAACTGAGGCCGAGCGCTACATCGAGCAGGCAATCGCCCATCTCAATATTTTCCCGCCGAGTCCGGCACGGCAGGCCCTCATTGACATTGCCCATTTTGTGATCGAACGCACCGTGTAGAGGCACAGCGGCGCCGCTCCTCTTCGCGGTAGGCAGCAGCGCTGCACCTCTTCACAACCCACTATGCCGCAACGCATAGCGCACGCCATCACGCAGATCGGCGCGAGTGATGATGTTGTTTAAATCAACTCCTAACGCAACCAATGTCTGCGCGACATCGGGGCGAATGCCGGTCATTACCAATTGCGTCCCCAGTAAGCGCACCGAGGTGGCGCATTGCAAGATGGCGTGCGCCACCTGTGTATCAATGACCGGCACTCCGGTCACGTCAAGCACTACCACTCGCGCTTGCCGCTGCTGCACCGTATGCAGTAATGCCTTAATCAGCATCGCCGTGCGCGCGCTGTCAAAGGCGCCTACCATCGGCGCTAACAGCACCCGCGGCGCCACTTCTAGCAACGGCGTTGAAAGCTCGGCTAACAACGCGGCTTGCGCTGCGATGACCTCTTCGCGGATTGCCAACTGCCGGCGCAGCTCTTCGGCTTGCTTAATGTCGGTAATGTCGATCCGCAACCCAACCACGCCGCCATCAGCCGTGCGCCGCTCAACGATCCGGATCCATCTCCCATCGGCAAGGCGCTGCTCAATCGGCGCTAGCTCAGCATGCAACCGTAACCGCTCAGCCACCCATTCCTCTACTCGACCAATCGCTTCGGCGTACTGCCCCCGCTCAGCACCGACACGAATGAACTCAGCAAAAGGACGCCCCGGCGTGATCAGATCGGCGCTAATTGCGTAGAGTTCGCGGTAACGCCGGTTACAGAAGACGATCCGATCCTCGGCGTCGAGCAAGAGAAAGCCCTCTTCAAGGCTATCGAGCGCGCTTAAGATTACTTCTAACTGCTGCTCGGCGGCGCGCTGCGCCGTCAACAACGCCGTGACCTCAACCACTTGGGCTGTCAACGCTGTTTCACTGCACCGGATTGCTACCTGCGCGTGCCGCGACCGATCGCAACGCAGCGGTGCAGCTAACTGTAAGGGCGGATCATCCGGCGCGAGCGTTGCCACCCACAATCGGGCCGCAGCGAGATCGTGCTCATCCCACGCTAATACGCCGGCGCAAGCAGCGATCAAGTCGTGGGGCCGATCACCCGTCTCGCTTAACTCCAACCACAAACGATTACACTGCACTGGCCCGTCCGTCGGCGCATACGCGGTAGGCAACGGCAACGCATCTAGCATTGCATAGCTCTCGTTGGTCATAGGAAGCGATCGTGTAAGAGCGGATGACGCCTCTGTATTATAACGCAGTCTACAATCGCCCGATGTATCTGAATGCCGGTTGATCTGGCTCGCGACAACGAGGCGAAGTGTGGTATAACCATGATAGGTTTGCAAAAGTTTTGCAAAGCTCTGACAGGAGGACTACAATGACTCTCACCGGAATGCATGCGTTGGTCACCGGCGGCGGTCGCGGATTAGGACGGGCCAGCGCGCTCGCACTGGCAAAGGCCGGTGCAACGGTTTCGGTGCTGGCCCGCAGCGCCGATGAAGTCGCCGAGACGGTCTGGCTGATTGAAGAGGGCGGGAGAGAAGCGTTGGCCCTTTCCGCCGATGTGCGCGAGAGTAGCCAACTCGAACAAGCTGTTGCCCAAGCCCGTGCCCGCTTCGGCCCCATCCGGGTCTTGGTCGCTGCCGCCGGCATTGGCCTGCGCGCGCCTATCTACGAAACTAGCGAAGCCCAGTGGGATGCGGTGGTTGACACCGTACTTAAGGGGGTGTTTCTCAGTGCGCGGGCTGTCATCCCCGATATGATCGAAGCCGGCGGCGGCAATATCATCATCGTCGGCGCTCCGCTCGACCGTATCGCCGTGCCCGGCTTTGCCGCTTACTATGCCGCCAAAGCCGGCGTTGACGGCTTGGCGCGGGTGATGGCGAAAGACCTCCGGCGCTTTGGCATCAATGTCAATCTCGTCCACCCCGGTGGCTTTGCCGACACCCAAATGGTGCGTACCACCGTCCCTGAAGTTCGCACCGGCTTGCTTAGCCCCGACGAAATTGGGCCGGCGGTAGTCGAACTCGCTGCGCTGCCGCCGCGTAGCCAAACCGGCCAAACTATCGATGCACACGCGCGCAGATTGGCTCAAAATTAGTCTGTTCATGGTCTTGACAAAACCTGTGCAAAGATCGAAAATATACACATCCGAAATCTTTGAGGCGGCGTATATCTAGACAGAGAATAATCAACGCCCCGCAAAGAGACAGCATCCGCGCTGTCGCTGCCAGCCGGAGACAAGGAGTACTGCCGTGAAAGCCTTCCCTCAGAATCACCCAGCCGACAGTGAAATCGAACCGGAAGAGTCCGTTGAGGCCGCCGAACTCGATGCTGAGTGGGATGGCGATGTAGAACTCATCGTGGAAGACGAGGAGTTGATCGAGCCAGTCGAAGACCTCAGTGATGAGAGTGATTTTGAGGCGGTCGAGGATTCGGTGCAGCTCTATCTGCAAGAGATTGGGCAGGTACCGCTGTTGACCGCCGAAGAAGAGGTCGAGCTGGCCCAGCAGTACAGTCGCGGCAAAGAGGCGCGCCGGCGGTTGCAACACGAGCAGTACGCCAATGACCGCGAGCGGATGCGGCTAGAGATGGAAGTGGCCCGTGGTGAAGAAGCGCGCCGTCGCCTTATTCAAGCCAACCTGCGTTTGGTAGTGAGCGTGGCCAAGAAATATATCGGCAGCCCAATGGCCTTTATGGATCTGGTGCAAGAGGGCAATATCGGCCTGATGCGCGCCGTCGAGAAGTTTGACTATACCAAGGGCAACCGTTTCAGTACCTACGCTACGTGGTGGATCCGGCAAGCGGTGACGCGCGCCATCGCCGAGCAGAGCCGCCTCATCCGGTTGCCGGTTCATCTTAGCGAGTCGATCGCTCATCTGCGCCGTGCCATCTACCGGCTTGAGCAGGAGTTTGAGCGCGAGCCGACCGCCGAAGAGCTAGCGCATGCGCTCAATATGAGTTTGCGTAAGGTAAAGCGGCTGTTGCGCGCTTCAACCCAGCCGATTTCGCTCGAGCAACCGCTCAACAACGAGCAAGAGGGCCGCGTTAGCGAGACGCTGGCCGACGAGACGGCGGTTTCGCCGATGGAAATTGCCGAACAGAATATGTTGCAGGCTGAGATCACGGCAGCGCTGAATGAGTTACCCGAACGCGAGCGCAAGATTTTGCAGTTGCGCTACGGCTTGCTCGACGGCCAGCGCCGCACGCTCGAAGAGGTGGGAGCCACTTTTGGCATCACTCGCGAACGCACGCGCCAGATTGAGGCCGAGGCCCTCCGCCGCTTGCGCCATCCCAGCGTCGGGCACCGGCTGTATGGGTATCTGGATTGAGACACCAGTATAGATGTACGGGCGGGTTCGAGACCCGCCCTTATGATTCATACCTCGCCGGTTTCTGTTCTGCCAGCGGTTCTCGCCCGTACAGCGCCGTTAGGTAGGCTAGATGGTGCGCATGATCAATAGTGAGTTGCTCAGGCCGCATCCGCCATGCCCAATTGCCTTCGGCTCGCCCCGGAAGATTCAGTCGCGCCCACGACCCTAACCCCAACACGTCTTGCATCGGGATGATTACCGTGTCGGCAACCGACATCAACGCCGCCCGGATGAAATCCCATGCAATTGTTTCGTCGCGCGCGCCGAGGTAGTTGCGCACATGTTGGCGAGTATGCTCATCGAGGGTTGACCACCATCCTACCGTGGTGTCGTTGTCGTGCGTGCCGGTATAGACCACGAGATCGCGGGTGTAGTTGTGCGGCAAATAGTTGCTCGACGCATCACCGCCCCATGCAAATTGCAACACTGCCATGCCCGGAAAGCCGAGTTGCCGTCGCAGCTCGTCTACATCCGGCGTGATCAGCCCCAAATCCTCGGCAATAATCGGCACTGACCCTAACTGCGCACGTGCCGCCGCAAACAGCGCCGCGCCGGGGCCGGGAACCCAACGGCCTTCCGTGGCGGTGGCGGCTTGCGCCGGCACTTCCCAGTAGGCGGCAAAACCGCGGAAGTGGTCGATCCGCACAATATCAACGAGACGAAACAGCAGCCGGAAGCGTTCGATCCACCAGTCGTAGCCGCGTCGAGCCAAGACCTCCCACCGGTAGAGCGGGTTGCCCCAGCGCTGACCGGTTGGACTAAAGTAATCTGGCGGCACTCCGGCGACTACAGTGGGGTTGCCTTCAGCATCGAGGTGGAAGATCTCAGGGTTAGCCCAGACATCCGCGCTGTCATAGGCGACAAAGATCGGCAAGTCGCCAATAATCTGCACTCCACGTTGGTTGGCGTAGTGGCGTAACGCCGCCCACTGGGTAAAGAAGACCCACTGCAAGAACTGTTGGAACCGGATCCGGTCAGCTAATTGCCGGTGCGCCGTCTCGATCGCCGCCGGTTCGCGCCGGGCCAGCCCTAGCTCCCAATGATTCCATGGCTCGCCGTGATAGGCCTCTTTCAGCGCAGCGAACAGGGCAAAGGTGTTGAGCCACGCTTGCTGTTCGGCGCAGAACTGTTCAAAAGCGGCGCGTTGCTGGCTGTCAGCCTGTGCGGTAAAGCGGGCAAAGGCCCATTCGAGCCGGGTCAGCTTCCATGGAATGACTGCGCCATAGTCAATCCAGTCGCTGTATGCGCCCGGCGCATCTTGCAACGCCCCCTCATCGAGCCAGCCCGCCCGCGCTAATTGTTCCAGTGAAATCAACAATGGATTGCCGGCTAGCGCCGAGAGGCCAGCATACGGCGAATCGCCGTAACTCGTCGGGCCAAGCGGCATAATCTGCCACCGCCGCTGCTTCGCCGCCGCTAACCAATCAACAAAGCGATAGGCTGTATCGCCAATATCACCAATCCCGCCAGCGCCCGGCAACGCCGAGGGATGTAAAAGAATGCCGCTGACCCGCCGATCATACATGGTACCACCTCGGAAACGCACAATGCCACTATTTCGTTGTATGCGCAATTATAACACAGGAAACGAATTGAGTGAGGATGAACCAGCATCCGTTCACAGAATCCGTTTGCCCAACGCCGACAACGCCAATTCGACGGCTAGCTCGGCGGTGGCATTGCGCTCATCGAGGATAGGATTTACCTCAACGATATCGAGGCTGCGTAACGCGCCACTCTCGGCGATCAGCTCCATCGCCAGATGAGCTTCACGCGCCGAGATGCCGCCGCCGACTGGTGTGCCGACGCCGGGAGCTTCACGGGGGTCAACTACATCGAGGTCAAAGCTGAGGTGAAAGCCGTCGGTGCCTCTGGTCGCAATCGCTAACGCTTGCTCCATCACCGCTGCCATCCCGCGCCGGTCGATCTCGTGCATGGTAAAGACGGTAATAGCGGAAGTGCGCAACGCTTCCCGCTCAAGCGGATCGAGATCGCGCACGGCGATTAAGACCACCTGCGCCGGATCAAATGCTGGCGTCCGACCCGCTAGACTGGTCAGTAGCGGATGGCCACGTCCGCTAAGAACGGCAAGTGGCATCCCGTGGATATTGCCGCTCGGTGTGGTGTGTTCATCGTTAAAATCGGCGTGCGCGTCGATCCAGATGAGGCCAAGGCGACGACCGCGTGCGCTGCCACTCGCCGAGCCGATCGTAAGGCTATGATCGCCGCCGAGGATCAGTGGTACCATTGCTTGCGCGGTGATGTTGCAGACCAGATCGGCTAACCGTTGGCACACTTCAGCAATTGGCTCAAGGTAACGAAGCCGTGATTCGGGCGGCGGCAGCGGCGTTGTCTCGACCATTGGCGTGGTCAAATTGCCGAAATCAACCACCTGATAACTAAGGTCATGTAACCGGCGGCTGAGACCGGCATAGCGTATCGCGCTCGGCCCCATATCTACGCCGCGCCGCCCCGCACCAAGATCGATTGGCACGCCGAGAATGGCAACCCGCCTTTCGCTAGTCATGAGGTGGCTGGCTCCTCTTCTTTGTCGCTCGTTAGCGGCAATGCTTCCGGTGGGCCAAAGAAGACTTCTAGCACTCCGTTGCGGAAATACGCCCGCCGCGCCGGTCGCTCGGCGAGGGTGGTGGGCAAGAGCATGTCACGCCGAAAATTGCCGATTTCGATAAACAACTCATCGCCGCGTTTGGTCATCGAAACTTTGCCAATCTCGACGTGCGGCAACGGCAAGCGCAAGACGTATTCGTCACCTTGCTTGACAATCTCTTGCGTTTTGCCAATAAAATGCACCTTAACTGGGTCATCATCGCCGAACAATTGCTGACCAACCATCGATAGATCGTTGATCCCGGCCAAATCACGCGCATAGTAAGGGCTTTCCCAAATCGGTAGCGGGCGGAAGAGGTCATAGACCATCTGGCGATAACCCTGCTGGATGCGGGCCAGCTCTTGCATAAATGCGCCTTCAACCTGATCGACCGGCAACACCCGGTTGAGCACGACACCATCAACCGGATACCCAAACAGGGCCAGATAGGTCGAAGCGCGCTGCGCCTCTTTGATCACCATCCGTTCAGGGTTGACGACGAGCCGGTATGAGCTGACCTGCGGATCGGTTAGCGTCGCCCGCAACGCTTCCACACCCTTCGTTAACCGCTCAAGTTTCGCAAAGACATCAGTCGCCGGCACCAATTGTTTGACCAGCGGGCGGGCCACTTTCAGCGTGGTCGGTTCCCAGTCCATCACCCGCGCCGCGTACCACTGGAAGGTCTCCGGCATCGTCAGTAAGCGCACCGTTTCCCCGGTTGGCGCTGCGTCAACAATCACGACATCAAAGTTGCCATCGCGGGCTTGCCGGCGGATGTGGAGCAAGCTCACAACTTCTTCCATGCCGGGAATAATGGCCAATTCTTCAGCCGCCACTTCATCAACCCCGCGCCGGCGTAGCAGATTGCTCAAATAGACGCGCAGTTCACCCCAGTGTTGGCGCACTTCATCGAGCACATTAATCTCTTGCCCCCATAACCGTTCACCGATCTGGGTCGGCAGTGACCCCAGCGGGGTGTCAAGGGCATCGGCCAAACTATGCGCTACATCGGTACTCACGACTAGCGTGCGATAACCTAGCTCGGCTGCCCGCACCGCCGTCGCCGCCGAGGTCGTGGTCTTGCCAACGCCGCCCTTGCCAAGATAGAGGATCAGCCGCATTGATGCATCCTTTGTCTGTTTGTCGCCACGAAAAAGTCGCTCATCTTGCTGATGCGACGCCGCATCAATTGTATCTGTTGCAATTCAGCCCGTCAATAAGCTATGGTACACTACCTACGATGATACTCGATCATCACTGCTACATCAAGGTGTAAGGATTACCAGTGCTTTCTGATCTGTTTCTTATTCGTCATGGGCAACCGGTGCATCATCCGGCTATCCCCTATCAATTGCCGCCGGGGCCTGATCTGTCCGAACGTGGCCGCGCCGAAGCGCGGCAAGTCGCCGCATTCTTAGCAGATAAGGGTGTCGAAATCCTCTTTGCTTCGCCGTTTGCCCGCACGACCCAAACGGCTGAGGTGCTCGTCGATACGCTCGGTTTGCCGGTTACGTTCACTGCGCTGGTGCAAGAGCATGCGCCGAGCGAGTCGTTTGACCATGTGCGCGCGCGGGTACGCGAGTTACTGGCCGGACTAGCCGATTCTCCCTACCAGCGGGTAGGTATCGTCACCCATGGCTCGCCGATCCGGGCTTTTTTACTTGAACTAAGCCACGATCAGATCGATCTGAGTGGGCACGTGTATCAGGGTGGTAACCCTGCGCCTACCTGTGGGGTCTGGCATATAACCTTCAATCATCAGCGCGCTTGCCGGTTTGAATTGGTCTTTAAGCCAACAGGTTAGCTCAATGCACCCTTGGGTTTGTGCCTTGCCCCTGCCAAGGGTACGAGGATATAACAGAAGCAAACATACGCGGAACTGAGTGCGGTGGGGAAGGGGCTACGAATGGACACAGATAGCGCGTGTGGCATCGTTCTAAACTCCGTATACCTCTGCGCCTTCGCGCCTTTGTTTACGTTTCGCGTTTTTCATAAGGGAAAGGCATAGCTATGAGCGACCTCGACCTTGTGATGGCTGCCTTCGCTGACCGTCTACGCACTGCCCGTCACGTCGCCGTACTAACCGGCGCCGGCATCTCAGCCGAGAGCGGCATTCCTACCTTTCGCGATGCTCAGACTGGCCTCTGGTCACACTTTAATCCCGAAGAACTGGCCTCGCCGGACGGCTTTGCCCGTAACCCGGCCTTAGTCTGGCGTTGGTATGCCGAACGGCGAGTGAAGGCCTGCGCCGCCCAGCCTAATCCGGCCCACTATGCACTGGCGGAATTGGCCAAGCGCGTGCCGCACCTGACCCTGATAACCCAAAATATTGATGGTCTTCATCAGCGGGCCGGCAGTCCCTGCGTTATCGAATTGCACGGCAGCCTGCATCGCGCCCGCTGTACAGTCGATGGCTCGGTGCATACAACGTGGGATTATGACGAGGAATTGCCGCACTGCCCGAATTGCGGCGCGATGCTGCGCCCCGATGTGGTTTGGTTTGGCGAACTGTTGCCGCGGCGGGCGCTGGAAATGGCATGGGAGGCTGCACTCGATTGTGATGTTTTTATGTCAATTGGAACATCGGGCGTGGTCGAGCCGGCGGCGTCATTACCGCGAGTGGCGCTTAGCCACGACGCAGCGGTGCTCATCCTCAATCTCGAACAAACTACTGCTGCTCGCCCGCCGCTCTTTACCATCAGCGGCAAAGCTGGCGAGGTGTTGCCGCGGTTGGTCAGGGAGGCGTTTGACCGGTAAACGCGATCTCTCTCCTTGCGAGGGGCAGTAGGTCACAGCCTGCTAGAGTGGGGCGGTCTGTCCGCAGCTATTTCCTACTCTCGCGCAGACCAATGGCGCGCAGGCATCCCCACGCTCGCGAGGAATTGCGTTGCCGCGCGGCGGACCGAGCGCGGCTCGGCTCCTACCGCTCGGCTCACAATGCCGTACAATGCTGCCATTCCACAAGGTTGACCTTGCAAGATGGCGGGGTAAAGCAGGAGGCAGGTGTTCACTGCATCGCGGCAGTCGCTGCTTGGCGGAAGGCATTCACCGCAGCGTCAATCACCTTTTGCGGATCGCCCCCGACAGAGGTCACCATCGCGCGCAGCGTTTCCCCGTTGCGCAACCGCGAGCGAATGGTTGCCACATCGAGCCCGGTCTGATCGGCTGCTGCCTGAATCAGCCACCCTAGCGTGCTGCGCTCGGCTGCTTTGGCCGCCCGATCGGCTAACTGCGCGCCCACCGTCGTATCGTTGACCAAGGTTGTCGCCCGCTCGCGAATGGTGGTCAGCATCTGATCAGCCTCAGCCTGCGTCATACGCCCTTTGCTCACCGCTTGATTGAGCCGCACCTTGGCCGCATCCACCACCGCCTGCACCAACGCATCGCCGCTGCTACCATTGGCAGATGCGATCTGGGCCAAACTCCGGCCATTCTGCAACTCGACGCGAATCGTCGCCATATCAAGACCGGTTAGATTTTGCAGGGCTTTGATCAATTGCCCAACGTTGACTGTGCCCACGCCACGCCAACCGCCGCCGCCTCTCCCGTATGCCACCTCGACCGGAGTCGAATGGGGTGCTACTGCTTGCGCTGCACTCACCAACGCCGGCTGGCTCCAAAGCAGGGTCAACGCCAACGCTGCGCCAGCGAGACCACTAAACAGGGTTCGTTTCATGGTATCTCCTCCATGGTGTCGTTGTGCTGCAAAGTGCCCCGACTGATCCGGGGTCAGATGTACTCTAGCACCCAACTTTGAAGAAATTATGAACCGGCAACGAGCAACTTGAGGAGACGGCTGCAACAATGTTGCGCCGGCAACGTCATACAGACAGGTATCGCGTAGCGATAGATAGCAAAGGAGAAGTGTTATGGCAACCACTCGCTTAACACGCAGCGCCACCGATAGCATGATCGGCGGCGTGTGCGGCGGCCTCGCCCGCTATTTCGGCATCGACAGCACGATTGTCCGGCTGGTGTTCGTGTTAGCGGTGCTGAGCGGTCTCAGCCCACTCATCTACATCGTGCTCTGGATCATTATGCCGAAAGAGGAATTGGCGCAGCCTACACCGCCAGCCCAAGACCCCACCGGTGAATGGAAGTACGATCCGTACACCGGCCAGCGGATCCGATAACCGATCTGCAAGTGATACGGGCGGGTTTCAAACCCGCCCGTACCAGTTTCCGCCTCCCATCTCCCCAGCATTGACGTCTCGGCGTACTCAGCGTATGATTCCGGTAACACCAGTATCTACCGCGCCAAACCGATGAACCTGCCAACCGCCGTCGCCAACCTGATCACCACCGCGCTTGGCCGCCCGATCGAGCGGGTCGATCACCTCGGCGGCAGCTTTGGCGCGCGCCTTGCGCGCGTCACGATCGGCGGGCAACGCTTTGCCCTCAAGTGGGCCGCTAGCGGAGCGCCAGCGGCGATGGTGGCTGCCGAAGCGCACGGTCTGCGCACGCTTGCCGCCGCCAACGCCATCCGCGTGCCTACGGTCGTCTTCGCATGCGAGGCCAATGACCACCAACCCGCCATCGTGCTCAGTGAATGGATCGCAGGCGATGGCCACCCCCCCGATCCAGCCCAACTTGGCGAACAGCTCGCTGCGCTGCACCGCCACACCGGTGCTGCGTATGGCCTTGAGCGCGATAACTTCATCGGCGGCACCCCGCAAATCAATGGCTGGATGGATGACTGGATCGCCTTTTTCCGCGAGCGACGCCTGTGGCCGCAGATCGAACTGGCTGCTCGCAACGGTCTCTTGCCTGCGCATCGCCGACAGATGCTCGAACGAGTTGTGAGCCGGCTTGACGAGTGGCTGAGCGGCGTGCCGCGCGTTCCTTCGCTCATTCACGGCGATCTGTGGAGTGGTAACGTGATCGCTGGCCCCGGCAGCGCGCCGGTCTTGATCGACCCCGCCATTTCGTACAGTGACCGCGAGGCCGAACTGGCCTTTACCGAACTCTTCGGTGGCTTCTCGCCCCGTTTCTACGCCGCGTATCAGACGGCATGGCCGCTCGATCCCGGCTACCGCGACCGGCGCGCGCTCTACAACCTTTACCACTTGCTCAACCATCTGAACCTGTTCGGCGAAGGCTATGGCACGCAGGTTGACGCAGTAGCTCGCCGGTATGGATAGGCACCACGTGAACGAACGTCTGATTAAACAGTTCTGTGAAAAGCATATAGAGTACGGCAGTTAACCTGCCGCACTCTATCAAAAAGTAGCACGCTATTCGCGCAGCCTATCGCTTAGCGCGTCTGGTTCTGTTCACGTGTGCGTTTGCAGGTATTAATACCAAAGACCCAATATAACGGGCATACTGCATAAGCCGCTGTAGCAAACATAATCAGCGCGAGAAACCCAGTGATAACCTGCAACCAGAAGAGCTGGCCAAACAGCGAAATCAACCCGAACGTCATCGTCAACACGAGACGAATATCACGATCAAGCGTGCCTACATTGCGCATAGTAACAATCCTTTCCCTCAACCTTTCTCGTGCCTAGCATAACAATCTTGGCTACGCTTGTTGGTGAAGATCTCACTACTGAGCGTAATGATTACTCATTTGCATTGTAAGGCAGGAAGTCAGACCATGCCATTTCGAAGAGGATTGACTCTTGTGCTACAATAGGGCAGTTTCGCCGAGACTATGCTGTGGGGAGCTATGAAGGACGAAACCACTGAAATGCCAATTGATCAGAATGATCCGTTCGGTTTGGCTGCTGTGCGCGATCTGTTGCATATGCTCGAGGAGAGCGATGTGTACGAAATCACGATCGAGCGCGGCAATGCCAAGTTGCATGTCAAACGCGGCCAGCCTAGCCCTAGCGGCGTGATCTATTCTGCACCGCTGCCCGCCGCACCGCTCAGCGCACCGCTCAGCGCACCCCTGCCAACCACACCAGTGACGCCTTTCGTCCAACCGCCGCCAACGCCAGAGGGGCCGCCGGTCGAGATGCCGGCTGGTCATACGATTACCGCACCAATGGTCGGCACCTTCTATGCCGCTCCCTCGCCGAAAGACAAGCCGTTCGTGCAGGAAGGCGATGAGGTGCGGGTTGGCGATACCGTCGGCATTGTTGAAGCAATGAAGATGATGAACGAGATCGAGAGTGACGTCGCCGGACGGGTGGCGCGCATTCTGGTCAAGAATGGGCAGCCAGTTGAGTACGGCCAGCCGTTGATGGTGATTGAACCGCTTTGATGCGCGCTTTTTCGGTGTCTGACTTGAATAGCGCTCTGCGCGCTCATCTGGAAGGCGACGGCTTGTTCTTCGACCTTTGGCTGCTAGCTGAAGTCGTGGAATTCCGCCGCTACCCTTCAGGGCACTGCTACTTTACCCTGAAAGATGAGCAAGCGAGCATTCGGGCCGTGCTCTGGCGCAGTGCCGCCGACCGGCTGGCAAAGCTGCCGGCCAACGGCGAGGCGGTGCTTGCCCATGGCCGAGTTGGCTTCTACGAAGCCCGTGGTGAAGTGCAGTTCGTCGTTGATCAGATCGTGCCGGCGGGGGAAGGCTTGCTCAACGCGCAACTCGAACAACTGCGCGCCCGCCTCGAAGCTGAAGGGTTGTTCGATGAGCGCCGCAAGCGACCATTGCCTCCCCTGCCGCGCCGGATCGGGATCGTCACCTCGCTCCAAGCGGCAGCGCTGCAAGATATGCTGACCATTTTCCGCCGCCGCTACCCGCTCGCCGAAATCGTATTATCACCGTGTCTGGTTCAAGGCGAATTGGCCCCGGCTAGCATTGTGGCTGCGCTCCGCCGCATCTATGCCGAACCGGTCGATCTCGTGATCGTAGCCCGTGGCGGCGGCGCCAGCGAGGATCTGGCGGCGTTCAATGATGAACAGGTGGTGCGGACAGTTGCTGCCAGCCCGGTGCCGATGATCACCGGTGTTGGCCACGAGACCGATACTACCTTGGTTGATGCCGTAGCCGATGTACGCGCCCCAACCCCTTCCGCCGCCGCCGAGTTGGCTACTCCGGAAATGGTCGCTCTGCGTCAGCGGGTTGCCGAGTGGCGCGAACGCGCCGCAAACGCCATGCTGGTCTACCTCGATGAGCAACGCCGCACAATTGCCCAGCAGACCAGCACGCTCCAACGCAACCATCCCCGCCGCCGCTTCGATGCCGCTCGCCAAACGGTTGATGAACTATCCCGGCGAGCCGAGCGCGCATTCGAGCGATGGCTCACCCTCGAACAAACCCGTTTGCAGGGTATGCAGGCTCGCCTGCATACCCTCAGCCCGCAAGCGACGCTGGCCCGTGGCTATGCGATCGCACAACGCGCCGATGGGCAAGTCGTTACCGATCCGGCGCAGGTGCAAGCGGGCGAGTCACTCCACCTCACGTTACGCGCCGGTACGCTGCTCGTCGCTGTAGAGGATCTCCATGAGTGAACCAACTGCCGTTGAACAGTACGAGACGTTGCTGGCCGAGTTGCAAGCAGTGGTAGAACGGCTCGAGCGCGGCGAGCTATCACTTGCCGACGCATTGCGCCTCTACGAACGTGGCGCTGAACTGGCTGCAGCTTGCCAGCAATTACTCGATGCCGCCGAATTGCGCGTGCGCCAGCTCGATAGCGCGTAACCGGAGCCTGAGTCGTCATGAGCGTCTCAATCGCGGAAAAAGTCTATCGTTACCCGCTTCGTCAGCGATGGTGGCGCGCGACACTGGCGAATCTGCTGGTGATCGCTAGCCTTGGCATTACTGTGTACCAGCTTCTCCGCGGTATCGTAACTGCTAGCGAACCAGTGGCGCTCTGGTTGCGCCGCACGCCATGGCTCCGCCCGCTCTACGATGGACTTTCACCGCTGCCGAGCAATCTGAGCTTATGGTTTCCAGAAGCGCTAGCGATGCTGCTGTGGGCTGCAGGTGGCTTGTTTATCGCGTTAGTCCTCCGCAACGCACTGCCGGCTATCCGAACCAGCACCCGTGGCCTGCTCGTCGAGTTTGCCGGCGGCTGGCTGCCAGTGGCTTGGGAAGATATGCAACAGATCCATGTCACCGGCGATGAGGCCGGCCAGCGCTTTATATTGCTGGTGATCCCCGCCAAACAAGCCAAGCGTCTGACCGGCTGGCATCGGGTGTATGGTTTGTTGTACGGCACAACTTTCCAGCCGGCCTTCTTGATTTCGTCATCAATCGAGAAATTTGACGATTTACTGAATACCATCCTGCAAGAGAATAACCGTGCAATCCGTGGGGTTGAAGGTGTACAGCCAGTAATGGTTGACGAACAACGCCGCTCACCCCTGTTTGGCCTGTTCTTGCGTGACGCTTCCGTCGAACTATCGGCTGCCAATACCGTCTTACCGCCAACGACCGCGCCAGAGGTGACGGCTACTCTCCCTGCATGGTCATTGATCAGGATCGCTCACCTCAGCGTGATAGTGCTTGTTCTGATCTTTGGTCTGCTGCACTATCGCAGTTACTGGGATCGAGCGCTCACTCTCATGTTTCCAGAGTTGCGCAGTAACCCTTCGCTGCTGTGGGTCAGTCAAGATCCAGTCTATCGCGCGATTTTTCTTGCCTATCAAGGCGCCAGTGTACCCTTTTTCGGCTTCGCCGAACGGCCCGACCTGCCGGCCCCAATGTGGCTGCTGATCGCCGCCCATCTGCTGCTTGCGCTCGTGATCGCTCTGGCTTTCGCATTGCTGATCGCTATCCCCTCGTCAGCTATTGCTGGTCAAAACGGGATGATCGTGCGCTTTCTCCCCCGTCCGGTGCCATTCGCACGCACTCTTCCGTGGGCGAGTATCAATGCGTTTCAGGTGATCGATCTCGGCTTTGGCCGTAGCATCGCTTTTGTCCAATCACCAGCGCTGCCGTGGCTCAGCCGGCTGTGCGGCTTGATAGTGACGGGGAAATGGACGCCGGGAGCCATCTTGATTGGCACAATGAAGAACTGGCCAGCATTGATCGAACGGTGCGAAGAACGCTTAGGCCATCTGCCGCCAATCCACAATACGCCCCGCTTCCAACCAGCGGCGTTTATGCCTAACCTGCAACTGATTAGCCAGCCGATGGCAACGATCACTGCGCTAAAAGCGGAATTGGCCGCCACCGACGCAACGACAACCAATCTGCTGTGGCGAGCTGGCAGGGTGATGCTCGTGGTATCATTGCCGCTGGGGTTGATGTTTGCCGTTCCTGCCTTGATTGACGGTGATCGCTGGCCAGAACTCGGCATTATCTTGGGCGGGATTAGCTTTTGGCTGGCTGGCTTGCTCGAATGGCCGCTGGTCGTGCTGATTTCGCTGATCATTCACGGCGTGCTCGACAACGACCAAGAGCAGGTTCATATTTTCACGTTCTACCCGCTGGTGCAGATGCCGCGCCTGTTGCCGCTGCTACTGGCCCTGATTTGCCTCATTATCAATCTGCCATGGCTGGCCGCTATCCTCTGGCTTGCTTCCCTCGCGATTGCCTACTGGGTGACAGTGGCGCTCTGGGTGGATGTGTACGAGTGGGAAGGTGCGCAGGCGATTCTGGGCGGTCTGCTACCGGCGATCTGGCAGCTTTTTGTGATGGTGGGATTCTGGCTGTTACGGTAAAATTGGCGTTGCAAACCTATTGGTGGTATTCAGAGTAATTATAGAGGGGATATTGACAATGGATCGCATCCGTATCGCTACCGAAGCTGCGCCGGCAGCGATTGGGCCGTACTCGCAAGCCATCCGGGCGGGCAACCTGATCTTTGTGTCCGGGCAGTTGCCGATCAATCCAGCCACTAACGAGATGATCACTGACGACATCGGCGCGATGACCCGGCAGATCTTTGCGAATATTGCCGCTATTTTGCACGAGGCGGGCAGCTCGCTCGACCAGATCGTGAAGACGACCGTCTTTCTGGCTGATTTGAACGACTTTGCTGCGATGAATGCCGCATACGCCGAGCATTTTGGCAACGCGCCGCCGGCCCGTTCAACTGTGCAGGTGGCCCGTTTGCCCCGCGATGCCCGGATCGAAATTGAAGTAATTGCGTTGGTGTAACAATTCACGCGCATCGTTTGCCGCTGTCGCGCGGTATTCATGATGAGATGATCACGTTGCCTTCCCTCAGTGGATTGGAACAACCGGATGCGACAGCGTGCTCCTTTTATCGCCATCCTGATTGGGACGCTCGTCACCATCGCATGGTTCCAGCGTCCCGACGGCAAATTGCACGTTATCTTGTTGCCGACCGCCGGCGATGCCGTTCTCATCCAATCGCCCGGCGGTTTGTTTACGCTGATTGATGGCGGGCGCGACCCGACCGATCTGGCAGTTGAATTGGGCGCATATCTGCCGTTTTGGCAACGCCAGCTCGCGGCCACAGTGCTGACTCGCGCTGTTGAGCACAATCTGCCCGGCCAGTTGGGCGCGCTGCGGCGATACCGGCCTGCGCTGGCGCTGGCGCAAACCATACCTAAGGGGGAATGGCACGATCTCATGAACGGCATGGCAACGCCGGTTCGTCAATTGCAAGCCGGGCAACAGATCAATCTCGGCGGGGCGCGCTTGCGCGTGCTGGCAACGAATGATGGCGATGACGGCGGCGCAGTGTTGCTCATTGAATATCGCGCGACCCGTGTGCTCATCCACCACGGCGGTAGCGCTGGCGATGCGGCCCTCGCCACACTGGCCGGGCAAACGATTGATCTGCTCATCTATCCTTGGCAACGACCGATCACAACGCCGGCCCTGCGCGATCTGCGCATGCGCGCTGTCGCCTTCAGTACCGGTTTTGAGGCCGATGATCCTGCGTTAGCTAGCTTCCACGAACGGCAACAACTGGCACCACGCCTGTACCATCCCAAACTCGACGGTGCGATCCATCTCATCAGTGATGGTCGCCGAACAACAATTACTACCCAACCGCCATGAACGACCGTCTCGGACTCGTGTTACTTCTCATCGGTGCGGCCCTCGCGCTGCTCAGCGCGGGCGCGTTCCTCTGGCAGCGGTTCTACCGCGACGATCCGGCCAATGCAGCTCGCCGCATTTTCAAAAATAGCGCCGTCACCTTTGGCTTGCGCATGTTTGTGCGCGGGTTGGATACCGTTATCCTGTTTTTGCTGGTCGGCGCGCTCGATCCGGCGGCGCTGGGAGCGTACAACACAGCGGCGCTGCTCGTGGCGCAATACCTCGCCACCTTCACCGAATTCGGCCTTGGCATCTTGCTTACCCGTGAAGTGGCGCGCCATCCTGACGCTGCCCGCCGGTTATTTGGTGTCACACTGGCGCTGCGCCTGCTACTCATCATCGCGGCGGCTGCGCCGGTAGCATGGCTGGTTATCGCCAGCTACAATCTCATCGGCGCAGTTGGGCTAAGCGAACCGCTCACCGCCGACGGCCAATTGGCGATCTGGATTTTGCTGCTGACCCTCGTGCCGAGCGCCTATAGCGGCGCGGTCACGGCGCTCTACAATGCTGCCGAACGTATGGAAGTGCCGGCGGCGGTGGAAGTGTTGACCGCGTTGCTCAGTTTTCTAGCTCGCATCGCCGTGCTTGGATTGGGATGGGGCGTGATCGGGTTGGCATGGGCAGCAGTGTTGGTCAGCTCAATCACCGCTGTGATCTTTTTCGGGTTGCAAGTGCGCACCTTCTTTGCTCCTACCCTTAGCTTCGATGCCGCTGCGATCCGCACCCTCGTCCCGCAGGCGCTGCCGTTGATGCTAAACAACCTGCTCAGCGTCATCTTTTTTCGCTTCGATCTCTTCATCGTGCGCGCCTTTGGTGGTAGCAACGCCGATCTGCTAGTGCAGCAGTACGTCTTGCCCTACCAATTGCTCAATATCGCGCTGGTGCTACCGCCGGCCATCACCTTCGCTGTTTTCCCGCTCTTGGCACGGCGAGCCGGTGGTGCGCGCAGCGAACTGGCCAGCGCCCAACAACGCACGCTACACCTGTTACTCTTCATAGCGTTCCCGCTGGCCATGGGCATGACCCTGCTGGCTGACGATCTCGTTTGGATCTTCACCCGCCGCCGCTTTGCCGAATACCTGCCGTCAGTGACGGTGCTAGCGGTGCTGGCTTGGTTCTTACCACTCTCGTTTACCAACGGTCTCTTGCAATACGTCCTGATCGCCATCGAACGGCAGACCGCCATCACCCGTGCTTTCGTCGCCGGCGCAATCTTTAATTTGACCGCTAACCTGATCGCAATCCCGCTCGCTATCCGGCTGGGCCGGCCCGAAGACGCTTTGCTAGCGGCGGCCATCATCACCATCACGTCGGAAGTCGTGCTGTACGCCGTCTTCCGGCCCGTGCTGCATCAAGAAGGCTTGCCACCGGGCATCATGAAGCTCATGTGGCAACCGGCGCTCGCCAGTCTTGCAATGGCCGCCGTGATGCTGCCGGCCATCCTCTGGCTACCGGGGTGGATTGGCAGCCTATGCGCGGTATTCATTGGCCCGCCGGTGTACCTAGCAGCCCTGTGGCTCATTGGTGCGATTGGAGGCGAAGAAATAGCACTGGCAAGACGAATTATCGGACGTGCGCCGTAATCTGATAAAGTAGAAACGCACAAACAAGTTCCAAAGAATATCCATTCTGCAGGTGTATGTCTAATACTTTCATCATAAACAAAGGAGCGGAACACAAACGCCGCGCTACATTGGGACAGTTCTTCACCCCACCATACATTGCCGATCTAATGGCAGCGTGGGTAAATCCCTTGCCGGAAACCATCACGCTCCTTGATAGCAGCATTCGTGCGCAGAGTCTGCCGAGAAGACAGCGCAACTACTCGCCAAATTCACATAACTGCCTTTGAGTTCGATCCCTCCCTGACTCGACCACTTATCCGATGTATCACTGAATGCAAGCGTCTGTGTGAAGAAAAGAACATTATCTTTACAGCCGACATTCGTAATGCTGATTTCCTTACCACGGTAGTACCGATTGTACGCGGTGAACTGTTTGCCGATACACTACCACCATTCAACATTGCATTAATCAACCCACCTTACCGGAAAATTCGCAGTGACTCAGAGTATCGTCGTCTTCTGCGATCAGCAGGAATTGAAACGAGTAACTTATATGCGGGGTTTCTTGCACTTATGAATGCGGCTCTTACACCTGAAGGCCAATTGGTTTCAATTACTCCACGCAGCTTCTGCAATGGCCCATACTTTCGATATTCCAGAGCATGAGTATGTTCTTGATAGAAGTGAACATACACGACTACCAGCAACCCTTGCTGATTCTTGGATTAGCGGTGTCAACAGGAAGGATCGTCGATTTTCGCGTGAAACCCTTTCTTCGTACTGAAATGGGAGAAGGGAGCGTTCCTCTCTTTTATCCGCAACACCTCTCCAATGGGTCAGTTCACTGGCCAAAAGGCAGTATAAGAAAGCCACGAGCTATCTTTCGTTGTCCGGAGACAGAAGACCTATTGGTGCCTTCTGAGACATATTCACGCCTCTGGTCATGGAATAGATCTCGCTTTTGCCAAAGGATTAACAATATTTCTTAATTCGACACAGGCTGACCGTTTATTTCGTGCATTTAGTGGCCACACTCAAGTCAACGCTACCGATTTACGTCTATTTTCATATCCACACCGTGAAGCACTAGAACAAATTGGCACCTTGATAAAGAGTGTTAGTCTTTCGCAAACAGAGATTGATATCATCATAGAGGAATTGGTATATGAACGATCATTATCTTGATCATCTGCGCCGAGAAAAGCTCGATCAGGCGATTAGCATACCCAAAGCACTTCATTTTGGCCCACGCCAATCAAATGAAGTTGCAGGGTACACCCTGCTCACACTCGCCGATCTTCGTCCAGACCAAAAATGGAGTGAGGCAACGGCACCTCTGCGTGGAATAAAGGGGATTATTGATTTTATGAGAGAATACTATAACGTATCTTACGCACCAAACACACGCGAAACGATCCGTGATGAGGCAGTCGAGTACTTTGTTTCTGCCGGATTATTACTAACAAACCCTGACAACCCAAATTGGCCGACGAACAGTGGTAAATACGTATATCAGATAACCAATGAAACATTGCAATTACTCAAGAATTTCAATACCGAGCAATGGAATAACACCTCGAAGATATATTTAGAACAGATTGAACCGATCAGACAAGAATTGACAAGGATGCGAAAAGCAGCAGATCTATCATTAACCTTCTCCTAAAGCACAATAATAAACATATCTCCCGGTGGACAAAACCTGTTAATCGAACCCTTCTGTCCTCGATTTGCACAAAATGGAATTGTTGTCGATGTTGGCGATGCGCGTAATCCTTATATAAATGATGGGTATCTCAAGAATTTAGGAATAAATCTTGGATTATCTGCAAAGATGCCCGATGTCATTGTGTTCGGTGCACCTCACAAATGACTTCTGCCCAGCGAAGCGGTAACGAGTACCGGTTCAATTCTGGATAACCGCAGGTCGTGGCACGTCTGTGCGATCCTGCTGCTAGGCAGCACGGTAGCCAGACGACGATAAACACTTACTCAGCACTACTAGCCGTTTAATCACCCTTGACCAATATCTGTTCACTCAATCACCTCGAATGCCAGATTAATCGAACAAGATCCCTAAATTGACGCAACTTTCTCATTTTTACACTTAAATAAATTGCACCAAAAATCACAATATACACATTTACAGCCAGTTTAACCGTTAAAATTTTATATTAATGAGATCAAAAACCAATTATTCAAACACTTCTGTTATCAATTATCATTTCATTTTCACCGTCTTTCTACGAAATTCTCAGCAAAATATAGGAACTTTTTTCATTTTTACGTCGTATCCTATATGTAATAGCGGCAGCGGTATAAGCGAAGGAGGCTTGTATGAACCGGCTGCGTATCCTCTGGAGTGCGATCACCCTGATGGTTGCGCTGATGATCAGCGGCGCGACACCGCTGATAGCAGCGCCTTTCTCCGGTCGCACCACTTTTGCCGACCCGCGCTTTGCATCTGTCTGGACCCGCACCGACGGCGAAGCGGTGCGCGGCGGGCGCACATGGTATTGGGGGCCGGGGCCGTGGTTCGATTACGGTGAGTTTTACCGGCAAAGCCCCAATAGCGCGCGCACCGTGCAGTATTTCGACAAAGCACGGATGGAGATTAACAATCCGGCTGAGGGTATTGTCACCAACGGCTTGCTCGTAAAGGAGCTTATCAGTGGACGAATGCAACTCGGCGATGATCCCTTCGATGTCAGTTATCGCGAAGGCTCGGATGTGCCGGTCGCCGGCAATCCACGGGCAGCCAATACCGTTGCCCCCGGCTATCGCGACTTTGCCGGCATTGCCACCATCGACAACGGCTACCGCGATCCAGCTCGGCTCAATCAGCGGGTGAACACTGTTATCTCGCGCAGCGGCAATATCAGTGTGCGCGATGACCTTGCCAAACCCGAAACCACCATTGTCCAATACAACAGCGTTACCGGCCACAATATTCCAAAAATCTTCTGGGATTTCATGAACCAACGTGGGCGGGTAATGGAGAATGGCCGCATCGTAACGGCGCCGATCGTAGATTGGCTGTTCGCAATGGGCTATCCGATCACCGATCCCTACTGGGTGCGGGCAGTGATCGGCGATGCCGAACGCGACGTATTGGTGCAACTCTTCGAGCGGCGCGTACTGACCTACACCCCCGATAATCCGGCTGGCTATCAGGTCGAGATGGGCAACGTCGGTCAACACTACTTCCAATGGCGCTACCCGCACCTTGGCATGCCGTGGGTCACACCCGATCCAGTGACACCACTGATTTACGCCTCGAATATTGATACCGGTAGCCATTGGGAACTGTACCGGGCTACCTTTAACGGCGGCGGCCAACGCCTCACCTTCAACAACGGCGAGACAGTCGCCTTCTCGTGGCGGCGCAGTTGGGACCCTGCACAACAGTACCTGATCGTTGACTCACGACGCAATAGCCCGACCTATCGCCAGATTTACGCCCTCAACAATATTGCTGCCGACTCAGGTGAGCCAGCACCGGGTGCCGGTGTGATCCGTATTAGCTACAGCAACACCGATGGTATCTTCCCGCCGCCAGATAACGACTTCTCTCTGATCCCCGGCAGCGAGTACAACGCAATGGTCTCACCGGATGGTAATCTGCTGGCATTTGTTTCGGAACGAAACGGCAACCCCCAGCTTTACCTGCGCCGTTTGAATATCCCGCTGCGCGGCTTTGCGCAACAGATCACCAGCTACGCCGAGGCATGCAACGTCGAAACGCCAACGTGGTCGCCTGATGGTCGTAACCTCTTCTGGGTCACCAATTGCGAAGGCAATTTTGAGGTCTATCGGGCTGACCTTCGCTACTATTACATCGACACCCTCTATGCTGGTCTGGAGCTAGTGAACATTCGTAACCTGACCAACAACGCGGCCAACGACCGCTTCGCTCGCGCCTCGCCCGATGGTAAGAGCATCGCCTTCGCCAGCGACCGTGACGGCAACTGGGAGATCTACGTGATGAACGCCGACGGTAGCAATATCCGCCGCCTCACCAACCATCCCGCTACTGACGACGCCCCCACGTGGTCGTCCGATGGCCGGCAGTTGGCCTTTGCCAGCGATCGTGACGGTGACTTCGAGATTTACATCCTCAACGTCAGCGATGGAGTCATTACCCAACAAGTGACCCAAAACACCGCCCAAGACCGCTGGCCGTTGTGGGCTCAGTAGAGGCGCACGGTGATGCGTCTCCCACGGCGGTGCGCCTCCCACCAGTAGGGGCGGATGGCAATCCGCCCCCACTGCCTTCGACCAATCAGAGAGGGGACATGTAGGATTGCAACCTACCCATAACCAAGGAGGTACCGCTATGCGAACCGTTCACCGAGTTATCGCAATCCTTGTACTGGTCGCTGCTATGCTGACAAACACGACCTTCCTCTCAGCAGCGCCCTTCGCCAACCGTAACGCATTCGCCGATCCGCGCTTTGCTGCCATCTGGACCCGCACCGATAGCGAGGCGGTGCGCGGCGGACGCACGTGGTACTGGGGGCCGGAGCCGTGGTTCGATTCTGCTGAAATCTACACCGATAGCCCACAGACGCTACGTACCGTCCAATACTTTGACAAAGCGCGGATGGAGATTAACAACCCAGCCGATGGTATCGTTACCAACGGTCTGTTGGTCGTTGAGATGGTGAGTGGCAGGTTGCAAACGAGGGACACATTCCTCTTTGATTATCGGTACAGTTGTGCAAATACGCCGGTTGCCGGTAATCCGCGTAGTGCAAATCCGGTAGCACCCGGCTATTGTCAGTTTACGTCGCGAGCAACATTCGATGATAACTTCCGCGAACCGTACCGCGATCCCATCCGCTTGAAAGAACGGATTAGCACTACAATCGATATGAACGGCAATCTCGGTGAACGCCCCGATCTGGCCCGGCCTGAAACGACCATCGTCCAGTACAGTTCTATCACCGGCCACAACATTCCGAAAATCTTCTGGGATTTCATGAATCAGCGTGGGAAAGTGGTTGAAAACGGGCGCGTGGTAACAGCCCCCATCGTTGACTGGCTGTTCACAATGGGCTATCCGATCACCAATCCCTACTGGGTGCGCGCGGTCGTTGGCGATACCGAACGCGATGTACTCGTTCAGCTCTTTGAGCGGCGCGTGCTGACCTACACGCCCAATAACCCTGCCGGTTATCAAGTCGAGATGGGCAATGTCGGTCAGCATTACTTCCAATGGCGCTACCCGCACCTCGGTATGCCGTGGGTAGCTCCCGATCCGGTCACCCCGCTGATCTACGCCTCGACCATCGACACCGGCAGCCACTGGGAACTGTACCGAGCCACCTTCAACGGCAGTGGTCAGCGTCTCACCTACAATCCCGCTGAAACAGTCGCTTATTCATGGCTCCGTAGTTGGGACCCTGCCCAGCAGATGCTAGCCATTGACTCAAGACGCAAGCAACCCGAATATCGACAGGTCTATCTCATGAATAATGTTGCTGTCGAGCAAGGGGAGACCGCTGCGAATGCCACGGCAACCCAGATGAGTTACATTGATGGTCATGATTTCTCGCTCATCCCACCATGGCAATATGATGAGTTTCAATCCAAACTCGTCAACGAGTTCAATCCGACAGTTTCACCTGACGGCACCAAACTGCTTGTTGTCTCTGAACGAATGGGGAAGCCAAATATTACGGTATGGCCAATACCCCAAACTACCCATCTCTTGTTTCCTTCGCGATTAACCAACAACGTATCAAATTGCCGTTACGAAAGCCCTTCCTGGTCGCCAAACGGTCGTAGTATTTATTGGGTTAGTGATTGTGACGGCAACTTTGAAATTTTTAGCGCCGATTTGCTTTACCGGCCTCGATATTCAAAAGGAATACCGTTCGTAACCGGCTTCCGCGCCGAACTCACTAACATCCGCAACCTGACTAACAACGCAGCCAACGACCGCTTTGCTCGCGTTTCACCCGACGGCACGCAGATCGCGTTCGCCAGCGACCGTGACGGCAACTGGGAAATTTATGTCATGAATGCCGACGGCAGCAACGTGCGGCGGCTGACCGATCATTCCGCCACTGACGATGCCCCCACGTGGTCGCCCGATGGCCGCCAACTGGCCTTTGCTAGCGACCGCGACGGCGATTTCGAGATTTACATCCTCAACGTTAGCGATGGGGTCATTACCCAACAAGTGACCCAAAATACCGCCCAAGACCGCTGGCCATTGTGGGCTCAGTAGGGCGCACGACGGTGCGTCTCCCACCCACGGCGGTGCGTCCCACCGGTAGGGGCGGAGGTCATCCGCCCCACCATCTTCTACGACACCGGCACCACTTTATTACCCGCCTCCGGCTCGCGCGCGATCAACACCTTATCAACCCGCAACCCATCCATATCGACCACCTCAAATCGCCAGCCGCCCCACCGCACCACATCGCCAGCGGTGGGAATCTGGCCGATCAGGCTGATCACCAAGCCGGCCAGCGTCTCGTAACGGTAGGTCTCTTCATCAGGTAACTCATCCACGTCGAGCAACGTGCGCACTTCGTCAATCGGCAATGAACCCTCAACCAGATACGAACCGTCTTCGCGCCGCACAATCGGCGGCGGGGTAGCGTCATCGTACTCGTCATCAATCTCGCCCACAATCTCTTCCAACACATCTTCCAGCGTCACCACCCCTTCAATCCCGCCCAGTTCACCTACCACTAACGCCATATGACGGCGACTGCGGCGAAAGGTGGTCAGCAGTGCTGAAGCGCGGCTGTTTTCAGGGACGTAGAGTGGCGGCGAGACCGCTTCACGCACGAGTGCCTGCTCGCCCTTCTTGCGGTAGAGCAGCAGCAGATCGCGCACGTGCACGATCCCGACAATCTGATCGGGTGTCTCTTCATAGACCGGAAAGCGCGAGTATCCGCTGGCTAACAACTCATCAATAACCTCGCCAAGCGTGCGGTTAGCTTCCACCATCTCGACTTCGTGGCGCGGGGTCATAATGTGGCGCACGGCCCGATCGCTAAATTTGAAGACCCGATCAATAAACTGCTGCTCCTGCGGCTCAACCTCGCCAGTTTCCGCCCCCTCCCGCACCAGCGCCCGAATATCCTCTTCGGTGATGCGCTCTTCTTCCACATTCGCCCGCCCGATCAGGGTCAAGACCAGACGGGTAGACAAGCTGAGCAGCACGATAATCGGCGTGCTAATCCGGGCCAGCAACAGCATTGGGCGTGCCATCAGCGTCGCGATCGCTTCGGCACTCTGCAACGCAATCCGCTTCGGCACGAGCTCGCCCAACACCAGCGACAGATACGTCACCAGCAGCACCACCAGAAATTGAGCGAGTTGGTTGGCATACGGCGCTAATAGCGGATACCCGGCGATCCAAGGCGCAAGTTGGCCGGTCAAGGTTGCGCCGGCAAAGACGCCATTCAGCGTGCCAATCAGCGTAATCCCGATCTGCACTGCCGAGAGAAAGCGATCGGGGTCGTCTTGCAATTGCAACGCGATCGCCGCCCCCCGGCTGCCATCCTCGGCACGTTGCTCAAGCCGCCCACGTCGCGCCGAGACGACCGCCAGTTCGGTAGCGGCAAAAGCACCGTTCGCTAATGCCAATGCAATAATGATCAACAATTCCTGCATGAGTTTCGTTTGCAATCAAGATGGTATCTAAGTGATTAGGCTATTTCTATTGTAATGACCACGAGCACATATGAATATTTCACACAAGTTGCACCTCTGCGATCCGGTGCCTACGGCATACAAGCACAAACGGCGACGGTTGAAGCAACCGTCGCCTGCCAAACTTTGCCCTACGCTACGTTCAGGTTCCATTTACTGATAGTTGATAATCCGGAGAAAACTTGCAGCCTGCAAGGATGCGCCGCCAACTAGGACGCCATCAATGTCAGGCTGGGACATCAATTCGTCAATATTGTCCGGCTTCACGCTCCCGCCGTATTGAATCCGCACCGTAGCGGCAATTTCAGCGCCGTACAGATCGGCTAGGGTGGCCCGGATCGCAGCGTGCATCGCCTGCGCATCCGCCGGGGTCGCCGTGTCACCGGTGCCAATCGCCCAAATCGGCTCGTAAGCGATCACCACATCCGCCATCTGTTCCGGCGTCACCTCAACCAACGCCGCCCGCACCTGTGCCGTCACAATCGGCTCGGCCTGCCCAGCATCGCGCTGCGGCTTGCTCTCGCCGACACAGACAATTGGGCGCAAGCCATGCGCCAACGCCGTCCGCAACTTCCGATTGACGAACGCATCGCTTTCGCCAAAATACTGCCGCCGCTCGCTGTGGCCGACAATCACATACCGGCAGCCAACGTCGGCCAGCATCACCGGCGACACCTCGCCGGTAAAAGCTCCCTGCGCTTCGGGGTAGAGATTCTGCGCCCCTAACCCCAACTGGCTGCCGGCTACCAATGGCGCCACCGCAGCCAACGAGGTAAACGGCGGGCATACAATCGCTTCCCGATCGGCCAACGGGCCGAGACCGGCGAGCAGATCGCGCACGAGCGCCGTCGCCTCACCGATCGTCTTATACATCTTCCAATTGCCGGCAATCAAGGGAGTACGCATCGCATCCTCATCTAAAACATCCGGGCCAGCGTCTGCAATACCCCAAACAGTGCGCTATCACTGAGTAAGAAGGTCAAGCCGACGCCGATCGCCACGGTGACGGCAAAGACTTTCCAATCCCATGCCAGCACCTTCGCGCCGTCAAACGGGCCAGCCGGGATCATATTAAACAAGCCAATCCAAGCGTTGAAGCGAAACCCAACGTAACAGATAGTGATCCAGAGGTCAAACGCCGGCGGGCGCAGCACCATGATCGGAACGAAGAGGAAGAGAAAGAGGACTGACAACACCAAATTTGTCACCGGCCCGGCCAGCGCAATAATCCCGCTCTGGCGCACGGTGAGCTGGCCGCGGTGCCAGACCGCACCCGGTGCTGCGATAAAAATGCCCAAGAAACTAATCAGAATTGACAACAGCAACCAGCGATCGTTAGCCAGAAAATGGGCTTGCGCGCCATAGCCGCGCGCCACTACCCGATGGGCTAATTCGTGTAGCACAAACCCGATCCCGGCTACAATCGCAGCCACGATGAGATTAATCACAAACTCGCTGCTGAGCAAGCGCGATGCGCCGGTCTGCATAATCGCGAAGGCCAGCGTCGTCCCTGCCCATGCCTTGAGCAGTTCGAAGTTATCATTCGGCGGGCGACTAAAGATGTCGTCAAATGAGGTGAAATCGCGCACGAAGGTTTCCACTACAACTGTTCGGATACGTCTCCTCACAATTATAGCATATCGCTACGCCAAACAACGGGCGCGGCACTGTACGGTGCCTAAGCTAGAGCACCGTAGCAAGCGAGGAAAAAGGCATACGGCGCAGCCTTATTGCTGCGCCATCACCAAACAGTGGCGCTACTGCCGGCGAATAATCTCAACAAGCTCTTCGAGCGAGAGCTGTGAGAAGTGGCGCGGTGGCGCTTTCGGCGTGCCGCAGAGCAAGAGACGGTGGCTAGGGTGCAGATACCAGTCGGCTTGGCTGTCACACTGGCGCAGCGTTTCGTACACTGGTTGCAAATCAACGCTCGAGCGGCGCTGGGCCGTTACCCCCATATAGCCGCGCCGGTCGCGGTAGGCAAACAGCACCGCGCCATAGCTAAACGCTAGCCGCGACGAGCCACCGTCGGCACTCTGCACCGCAATCCCTAACCCCCACGGCGTGTCAAATTCAAGCCGGTGCCGGAACGCTTGCTCAAACCGCAACTGGCGCACCTCGTGCTCGTACCACGCATCGAGATTGGCCAGCATCGCCTGCGCAACGTGATGAGGCCGATTCGGGTAGAGTGCATTGTACCCAGCAATTAAATCGGTAATATTGAAAAAGACATGCCCCGGCCGGTAATCGGCATGATCGATCCGCGTTACCTGATCAACTAATCGGCGTAGGGCTTCATCGTTTGGCGCGACGGCCCGCCGCACTAGCTCAGCCGCGCTGAGCGTCGGATCGTTGGTTTGGTGATGGTCAAACCGGCCACCGCCGGTGTCGACGTGAATTACGTGAGGATCAGAATCGACCGGCTGATCCCGCCACGTTCGCCCGGCTGGCACAAATTGTAAATCGGCATCTTTCGCCGGGCCAAACCGCATCAACAGCCAGATTGCGGTGAGGCAGTCGAGATCAGGGGCCAGATGACCCACAATCGTCAACGGCGTTTCCACACAGCAAACATTTCTAGAGCATTACTCGCTTCACATGCCCGATAGCCCGGTTGCGCACTATCGCCCAAGCCCCACAACTTGATCGTGCGCCGCTGTTTCGCAGCGAGAAATGCTACGACTTCTCTAAATGTCAAATCTTGTGCGTAATATAGCATAGCTGGCGCAGTTCCTCAAGTGGGCTGCGCCCCTCAATTGGCCTCATGATACACGATCAATGACTACTTTGGATTGTGATGATATGCACAGATTTGCGCGGGACGGCGGGCTGGGCTAGCGCTACTCTTCGCCGATTGCCGCGATGATGTGGTCACTGACCACGAGACTACCGCCGGTGATGGTCAAGGCGACTACATCAATCCGCCAGTCAGTCGTCGAGGGAATGTTGTGCTCAGCGAGGTAGTGGTACGCAAGGGTTATCAATCGTTGCCGCTTTTGCGCCGTAATCGATTCAAGTGCGTATTCATCGCGGCGCGTGCGCACTTCGACAAAAACAATCTGGTCGCCGTCACGGGCGACCAGATCGATTTCGCCGCTGCGACAACGCCAGTTGCGGGTGACCATCGTGTAACCGCACCGCTCGAGATAGGCGGCGGCTATTTGTTCACCCTTATCACCCAGTCGGCGTTTAGGTGTAGGCATACTTGCGCCAGACATCGTGCCGCTCTAGCTCGCCGAGGAGGGCAAAGGCCAGATACTGCGGCTGGCGCGGCGTCGATAGCAACACCATGTTCGCCTGTTCGGGGGTGCGCCCGCCTTTGCGATGGTTGCAGTCGCGGCAGGCTGTCACCACATTATCCCACGTTGTCAGCCCGCCTTGCGAGCGTGGCACTACGTGATCCATCGTCAGATGCGCTCGGCCCGGCTGCTGGCCACAATACTGGCAAGTCTCGCGATCACGGGCAAAGACGCCGCGCCGCGAGCAGGGCAGCCGTAATTGGCGCGGAATGCGGATATACCGCACCAGCCGGATGACCAGTGGAACGCTGTACGTGACCGATTGGGCACGCAGATGCTGCATCGCCGCTTCGACGAGCTCGGCTTTTTCTTGCAAGAGGAGGACGAGCGCGCGTCGCACTGAAATCAGTTGCAGCGGCTCATAACTTGCGTTCAAAACGAGAACTCGCTGTGCCAAGTGACACCCCCCTTAACATGAACCGATGTTATCACGATAACAAAGGCTCTTGCCCGGGGGCGTCATGGCCCCGCGCTAGAGCGGCCTGATGCGGTTCGCGGAGGATACAGCCCGAATCGCGCGCAACGCCGCACTGTCGCCGCCCATACTGCGCCGGCACCGGTGACGTGACGCGCAGTAACAAGCAGCTTGCCCGGCTGATGCCGAACAGTAACGGTAGCGGTGTTGCAACGGCGAATTGCCCATCAAATTCGATCCTATCCGAAACAGTCTGGCTGACCGATATAAAGGTAACATGGGTTGCGCAAAGTTGTCAACCCGCTACTGACCGATTTTGCCCGCTTCACTGAAAATCAGGCCGTCAATCAATTGTTCTACCGGTGCATGGTCATCGGTAAAGGGCCGGAATTGCGCCATCGCCGGCGTAAATTCGCGTAACGGCCCAAACCGGCCTTCATAGAGCGACCAGTACATCACCAGTTGTAAGGCCGGTATGTCAATCCGGGCCGCATTTTCGATGAAATTGACAACGCCGTCTCCCACCGGCTGGTTGACGCCAATCACGATTGCATTGCTAAACCGGGTGTCGATAATGTATACCTGCGGGAAGACAGCAACCATCGTCGAGGCCAGCGCATTCACCAGCCGGTCATCGCCGCTGGCTGGCCGGCCAGCATTTACCACGGCGACGCCGCGTGGGGTCAGCTTGGCTTTCACTTCCTGAAAAAACTCAACCGTCGTCAGGTGAAAGGGTATATACGGCTGGTGGTAGGCGTCCATGCCGATTACGTCATATCGCCGATCAGTCTGCACCAACCAGTAGCGAGCATCTTCGTTGTAGGTCGTGAAATACGGTGCTTGCGCTGTGCCGTCGGCCATGTCAAAGTAGCGCCGCCCGACTTCACTGATTTTACGGTCGATTTCTACCGCGTCGATGACTGTATCCGGCCCGTAAATTGCCAGAAACTGCTGGGCAATGCTACCCGCCGCCGCCCCTAGCAACGCCAACGAGCGGATATCAGCCGGGTTTGTGTTGGGGTAGAGGTACGGTGCGACGGTGAAGTAGTCCCACGGCCCGCCGTCGGTCAGCAGATCGAGCGGGTCGCCGGTTTCGCGGTATTTCAACCGGTAGATCGAGTGCAATGCCAACCCTTCGTTCAGAATCAGCACCCGCCGCCGGTCAACCGTGCCGCTCGCATACGTAACTTCCTGCTCGGCCACTTGGATGTAGTTGTAGTCAGATTCGTATTCGGCAATCAAGCGGCAGTTGCGGCAATCGGCCGCTTTGATCGCTCCGGTATTGAGTTGGTAAGCGGCGGCCAGCAAAGCGACTGTCGCTACCAGTAGCAGACCGCGCGGATCGCGCAGCCCGATCAGACTGAGCACAACCAAGAAGCCGGCAAAGAGGAAGAGCGTGCTGGCGACGCCGATGGTTGGGATCAGCACCAAGACGGTCAAAAAGGTGCCGATAATCGAGCCGATGGTCGAGAGCGCCGAGATGGTACCGGCAGTGCGTCCGGCCCGTTCGACATCTTCGGCTTGGCGCAGTTGCAGCCGGATAGCAAACGGACCCACCATTGCCATCAGCGTGACCGGCACGGCAAACAGTAAGATGACGCCGATCAGCGCGGCCAGAAAACCGCCAGCGGCGACATTGCGCAGCGCGCCTTGCGCAACGCTCAGGATCGGGCGGGCAATGAACGGAATGATCGCACAGCTCAGGCCAGCCCAGCCGATCAGTTGAAACAAGAGGCGCCAATCGGGCCGCCGATCGGCAAGCACCCCGCCCAACCGGTAGCCTACCGCTAAATAAACCAGCGTCATCCCGATCACCACGGCCCAGATCGGCTGGGAAGTGCCAAAAAAGGGCGCCAACATACGCGGCATCACCATCTCGATGCCGAGTGTACCGATCCCGGCCAGAAACACCACGGCGAGCAATAGCCGATCGTTGCCAGCTCGCCGCGCACTTATCGGAAAGGTTTTATCAGCCATTCACCCATCCGCTTACACTGGTGGGGTTACCCCCACCGTCATCTCACCGAATTGCACTAATGATTAGGCGTTCAAGAAGTTGCAAGACGAGCATTGCCACAATCGGCGAGAGGTCAAACATGCCGAAATTGGGCATGATACTCCGGATCGGCCCCAGAATCGGCTCGGTAATCTCTTGCAGAAAGCGTGTCACCGGAAAGTTACCCTGCGGATCAATCCACGAGGCCAGTACCCGCCCTAAAATGGCATAAAACAGCACGGTAAATAAAATACTGACAAAGCTTACCAAAAAGCCTGACATCTTACTCCCTCCCGTCGGTATCGAGTGATTCAAGCCGGACGCGCACCGCTGCCGCGTGGGCAAACAAACTTTCAGCTTCGGCTAGCCGCATCGCTGCCGGGCCGATCCGGCTTAACCCGGCCCGATTCATCCCTACGAGCGAGATGACTTTGCGAAAACTGTCAACGTTGACCGGCGATGCGTAGCGTGCCGTGCCTTCGGTGGGCATGATGTGCGACGGCCCCGCCACATAGTCGCCCAACACTTCAAACGACTCTTCACCCAAAAAGATGCCGCCGGCATTGCGTACCTCGCCGACATATGACCACGGCTCGGCAATCAGTAGGCAGAGATGCTCTGGCCCATACTCATTGGCCAAGCTAAACGCCGTTGCTAGATCGGGCACCAGCACAATCCCGCCACGCTGTGTGACCGCTTCGCGCGCCGCGCGGGCGTTTGCGACGGGTAATGCCGCCAGTTGCCGCTCGACTTCGTGCTGCACCTGTTCGGCCAAAACCTGATCGGTGGTCAGCAAAATGGCGCTTGCTTCGACATGCTCAGCCTGCGCCAATAAATCAGCGGCTACGGCGCGCGGGTTGGCCGTCTGATCAGCGATAATCAGCGTCTCGGTCGGCCCCGGCAAGCTGACCACTCCCACCGTGCCATACACCATCCGCATTGCGTGTATCACGTACCGGTTCCCCGGCCCGGCCACCGTATCAACCCGCGGGATGCTCTCGGTGCCGTAGGCAAGCGCCGCTATTGCCTGCGCGCCGCCTACTGCGAACATCCGGTCAACACCGGCTAGATGGGCCGCCGCCATCACGATCGCGGCTGGTTCACCGGTAGCCCGCTGTGGCGGCGAACAGACCACAATCTCACGCACACCGGCTACCCGTGCTGGCACCGCAGCGTGGATCAGCGATGACGGCAGCGGCGCCGCCCCTCCCGGCACATAAATCCCAACCCGGTCAAGTGGGCGTACAATCTGGCCCAGCGCTCCTTCGACCCCAAATTCGACCCATGAGTTGCGGAGTTGCCGCTCGTGGAAGCGGCGAATTTCGCTAATCGCCAGCAACAGCGCGCGGCGCAACGCCGGATCAAGATCGGCAGCCGCTGCCGCCCACCGCTCCCGCGGTATCTCAATCGCCATCTGATCTACGCCGTCGAAACGCAAGCTGTACTCGCGCAGCGCGTTATCGCCCCGTTGCCGCACATCGGCAATAATCTCGGCGACGGTGCGGGTCGTTGCGGCATCATCGTCAAGCGGTGTCCGCCGCAAAATACCAACGCGGGCAGCATTAAGATCACGAATGATAGGGATTGCCATCGCTGCTCACTCTTCATACTACCGGCCACCCCCTCCAGCGAGAAGTGGCGCTTTCCTCGCTATGTTATTGTCATTCTACCGCACCTTGCCGACTACGGTCGCGCCGTCAATGTCAAAACCACCTCGAGTTGCTCGGCACCACGTTGGAGCGTAAGCGTCACTTGCTCTCCTATCGCAAACTGATCGAGTAGGCCAATAAGCTGGTCGCTCGAAAAGATTGGTATGCCATTACAAGCGAGGATGATGTCGCCGCCAACCCGTACCGGTAAGCCGCGGTAGGTTGCTTCCGTCTCACTCCCACGTAAACCAGCTCGCTCGGCTGGGCTATTTGGTTGGACAACGCCAACCAGTACCCCACGGTTGACCGGCAAACCGAATCGGTTGGCGAAGAGGGTATCTACCGTTGTCATGCTTACTCCAAGCCACGGATGATCGTAGCGCCCCTTGCCAATCAATACCGGCACAACCCGCGCAATTGTCTGCGCCGGCACCGCATAACCAACCCCCTCGAAATCGCGCCCGCCGAGACTGACCGCTATCGCTGTATTGATCCCAATCACTTCGCCGCGCAAATTGAGCAAGGGGCCGCCCGAATTGCCGGGATTGATCGCGGCATCGGTCTGGATGACGTTAGGGATACTGAAACTGCCGAAGCTGCGGGTTGGCCCGCGCAAGGTGCGACCCAACCCGCTAATCACCCCCACTGTGAGCGTATTCTGCTCGCCAAACGGGCTGCCAATCGCGACTGCGATCTGCCCCACCTGCACCGTCCGGCTATCACCCAACGGTAACGGTGTCATACCCTCCGGCAAGCTCGTCACTTTAATCACGGCTAAATCGCTATCGGGATCGCTGCCAATCAGATCGGCAATCACTGTTGCCCCGTTGGCAAAGCGTACCTGTATCTGCGTCGCACTGTCCACCACGTGATGGTTGGTGATTATATGGCCCTGATCATCAAACAAAAACCCAGACCCTTGCCCAGTTGGTCCATCAGGTGTGATTGGTGGATGGCCCGGCGGCAGATTGGCACTTTGATCAACTACCACGTCAAGGCTGACAACCGCTTGGCTGGCGCGCTGGTACAACGAAATGAGCAATTGCTCGTACTCGGTAAACTCCGCTTCATTCATCGTACTTACTGCTACCGAAGCGATTGGTGGCACCGGCGCATCGGTGGGCCGCACCGGAGGCGCCGTCGGTGTGGGGGCAATGTTTACCGGTGCGATGGGTAAGTCTGCACGAGAACAGGCGGTGAGCAGGACGATGAAGCATATGATAAGCCACTGACGCATAGTGCAGTCTCCTAGGAATGTACGTAAGTGAAGAGTAATTACGAAAAATGTGATATTCAGTGTACCTTGACCGAGCTAAAACAACAAAAAAGAGACAGTAGTATCACTTTTATCGCTTTGTTAGCGTCATTGTGGATACAAATGACTCACGAGTTTGTCGCGCCTACGAAGAAAAGTTTAGGGCGCTTTCCCGAATTGACAAATGCGTCTCGAATCCGATCTAGGGCTACCCCGTGTTAAGAGAAATCTGAACACCAGTTCTTCGACAAATACCTGCCCTGCCGGCTCGCGGAAGTTCTTGATCACATCATTAATGGCACCTCGTTTATCTTTGGGCTGCAAATGACTAAGGGCCTTACCTAATAGTTACTGCTGCAAGGAGAGCTGCTTCTATTGCTGTAATACCTAACAGGTCCTGTGGCTGCTTAGCCAGTCATGCGGTGCATTTGGTTGTAGAACACGCGCACACTCGGCAATGACACAGGCCATCTCATAAAAACACCCTCTCACCATGCTTGGAATACCGTTATTATTTAACATTCCTTGCGCTTTTTGATGCTCTAAATAGCTCAAAATAGCTTGCAAAAATCTTTGTTGATCAGCAATGGATACCGCTGTATCGTTCAAAGTCTTCAGGAGTAAACGCAGTATCAAGAATCTGTTTCGTCTCGATAATTTCACAACCAATAGGTAATAGCTCGCTCCCATCAGCATCTATTCCCATCTCACTTGCAGCAGACAATACTGTTCCACTACCGGCGAAAGGGTTCAATATTTTCCCTGTATGTATGTCTACGCAAATACTCAATCAGCGAAGCTGAAAATACTTTTTTATCGTTGTACCAGCAGTACAATGGCCTTGTTTTATTCGCTTGTAAACTGACAAGAAGGTGCGAAAGCGCCGGTTGAATAACACATTTGCCGGTAAATCGTTGCAACAATTGTTCATCAAGGCAGATGATTTCGTTTAAATGTGTATACTGATCGCTAGCTGAAATCGAAGAAAGCGCATGCAGCATAGTACACCAATCTCCAAGACTTGAATGAGACTAATTAGTTATCCTATTCTATCACGAATGCTCCCCCCTGCCCAAGCTATTGCTTGTTGCCTCCTTCGTTCATGCTCAATCGTTGCAGTCAATTGCCGGAGACAACAAAACCGGCGAGAGGTCATTTCGCCTGCCACTCTCGCCGGTCGTGTCAACCTCTACACCGTAATGTCTCTATCGTGAACGCTCGTTCATGGTCTGCCGCGCACCGGCCACAAACCGGGCCAAACCGAGGCAAAGAAGAGGCCTGCAGCAAAACCGGCTTGCACACCGTTGAGCAGCAATAACCAGAGGGGGGCAAACCACCAGCCACCGTAGTGACCAACAATCTCAAGCGGCCAGAGCAAGAAGGGAATGGCTGCGATGACGAATCGCAGCGGCCATGCCAGCGAGCGATAGAAGCGCAACACAGCCGGCGCGCGCTCACCGATGCTTAGGCGCGCTAGCCAGAGACCAATCGTCGCCCCCCAACACCGGGCGCACACCGCCATCGGCCAGCCCAACAACCAAAACGAGCGCTCTGGCGTTGGGCAAATATAGGTTGCCAACAGATCACGGGCGAGAACACCGGCATCGCTCACCAGCGGCAACCCAGTCGCGCGGAAGAGCGGCGATGCAATCGGGCCGAGAAAGAGAATCCATAGCAAGAGATCGAACATCCAGCGCGGCCACGGGCGGATCGTCTGCGGCGTTGCCAAAGCGTGTGCAGTCATAGAACCATTCTAGGCTTGAACGGCATTGCATCCATATTAGTGCGGACATTACCAATGGACAGATGCGCAAGCATAGAGCTAGCTCTTGCATCTAGTCAGTACAAACTAGACCGCTCCCTCAACGCGCCTGCTTCTCCAATCGCCGCACATCCCACCAAATGCGCGGCAAGCATGCCACCTTTTCGCGAAAAGGTACATAAGCGCGGCGACTATACGAATCATACCCGTTGGCGACGATTTTATCAAGGATACCCCGGTACACGCACGCCGCAGCGGCAACTGCAAAGCGCACCTCAACCGGCAAGAGCGCAATACCGGGCCAACTCTCGTCGTACAAGCGCTGAGCGCGTTCGATTTGAAACTTCATTAACGCGATAAACCGTTCATCATAGACACGGGCCAAAATATCATCAGCGGTCAGGTCAAAGCGAGCCAACTCATCTTCGGGCAGATACACCCGCTGGCGGGCGGCATCTTCACCAATATCGCGCAAAATATTTGTCAACTGCAACGCCACTCCCAACTTAATCGCGTATGGCGTCGCGTCGGGAGCAGCGCCAGTAATCCCGATCACCAACAACCCGACGACCGAAGCGACCCGGTAGCAATAGAGCCAGAGATCAGCAAAGGTCGCATAGCGCGATATCGTCAGATCCATCGCGACACCGGCCAACAACTCATCGATTAGATGAGGGGCGAGATTGTAGCGTTGGCAAGTATCGGCCCAAGCCAAGAGCACCGGATGCGAAGTGTCAAGGCACGGACGGCGCGCAACTCGCACCCATTCGGCGAGGGCACGAGCTGGATCGGAGGTTGCCATATCCACCGTATCATCGGTCGTGCGGCAAAAGGCGTACAATGCCCGTACTGCCCGGCGCTGCGGCGGCGGCAAAAACTGCGTGCTGAAGAAAAAACTCTTGGAATGGCGTCGGATAATCTGATCGCAGATTGCGTAGGCCTCAGCCAGCGAACGAACCGGTGGCGGCGGGAGTTCATCAGTGTTCGACGAGGCAGGCAGATCGCTGAGATGGAAGAGCTGGGCAAGCTGCTCATCAGCCGGCAAAGCTTGGCTGACCGGCAATCCGTTCCCGCGCGTGATAATCGAGATCGAATTCAGCGACACACCGCACTCCTTTTGTCACATATTCACGCTTATTTGTACTATACGCAATCTTGCGCGTATAGGCAAGCCTGAATCAAGCGTGATTGGTTTGGGTCGCCAATCACGCTTACCCTCCTCGCAAACCATTAGCGACTGCGACTCAGGAGTGCCGCGACGTTTTCCACCGCTTCCTGTGCATCGCGCCCCAAGAATGTGCCCGGCATCTTATGTGTCAAGATCGGGTTGAGGTTGAACGCGCGACCGCCATAGCCAAAGAGCGGTGTTGGCGGTGGCAGTTGTTGCAATGCGCGGCCAATTTCGAGCAGTTGAGTGGCGGTTTCGGTTGTCGAAGCTGACAAACAGACCAAATCAGGCTGAATGTGGCGCACAGCATCAAGCAGGTCTTTCACGGGCACTTCCGGGCCAAGATAGACGACTTGCCAACCGTGCCGCACAAGGAAGACGGCTAGCATCAGTGCGCCGAGATCATGCTGTTCGCTCGGAGCGCAGCCTACCACTACTAACCCGCGGCCCTCAGTCACATTGTAGGTATTAAACAGGCTCGACAACTTGCGCCGGATAAACTGAGTAGCAAAATGTTCAGCGGTCACCGAAATACGCCCAGCATGCCACTGCTCGCCAATCTCGATCATGGCCGGCTGGATCAGCTTCAGGAAGACATCTTCGAGCGGGTAAAGCGCGAATGCCTCACCCAGAATCTGTTCAGCGCGTGTGGCGTCAAAATCGGTCAGCGCGTTGATCATCCGCGCCTGCATCCGATCCCACGTGTGCGGTTCCGTATCGACAGCGGTATTCAACCACGAGAGACTCGTCTCGCTCCCGTCAATCATCAGCGCAATCGCTTGGCTGATGGTCAATCCTTCCGCTGTGCGATCACGAAGCCAACGAATCGTGGCAATATCACGCTCAGAGTAGAGGCGGTGGCCGCCTTCGGTGCGCTGTGGACGCGGCACGCCATAGCGGCGTTCCCATGCGCGGAAGGTGTCGGCCGGCACGCCTGTCTCCTGTGCGACAGCCTTGGTGTTGTATCGCGGCTTGTCTGAAAATTGGGAGAGAAAATGTTGCGGTGCCATCGTTCCGCGACCCTTCCCAGCGCTCAAGCTGTGCTGTAGCGATGGCGCATAATCTTTACACCCGATCTATATCGTACCACGGTTCACAATTACGTGTGCGTTCCCCAAATACATTGAGTGCTGCACAAGCCTTGCGCTAAGCGTGGTACAATGTTGTCAATATTGTAGCATGTTGCACAATCACTGTCAATAAAATGCACAATCAATCGCGATATAATCTCAGCGTATCGCGCTGATTGCAGTCATCACGATGATGCGTGTACTGATCACCGGAATTAACGGTTTTGTCGGCGGCCATCTTGCCGAGTATTTGCTAGCCAGCGGGCGCTGGGAGGTATGGGGGTTGTCGCGCTCGTCTGCAATCGCGCTGCCCGAACTTGCCGGCAAGGTGCAATTGGTGCAAGCCGATCTGGCCGACGCCGAGGCGACGATGCGCGCTATCGTGCAGGTGCGGCCACATATCATCTTCCATCTGGCCGGCCAACCTTTCGTACCCGAGTCATTCCGCGATCCAGCCGGCACCTTGGCCGCCAATACCCTCGGCGCGCTCCACATCTTTCTAACCTTGATTGAATACCGTATGGCTACCCGGGTGTTGGTGATCGGTACGAACGAAGAGTACGGCAAGATCGATCCCGAAGATTTGCCAATCGATGAGAATACCCCCCTGCGCCCAACCAGCCCCTACGGCGTTAGTAAAGCGGCCCAGAGTCTGTTGGCCTTGCAATACTACTACAGCCATGGGCTTGATCTGGTGCGGGTGCGACCCTTTACCCATATCGGCCCGCGCCAAAACGAGCGGTTTGTGACCGCAGCCTTTGCCCGCCAAATCGCTCGCATCGAACTCGGTTTGCAACCGCCGGTCGTGCAGGTGGGCAACCTTGCTGCGCAACGCGATATTTCCGATGTGCGCGATGTGGTGGCAGCCTACGCGCTGCTAGCCGAACATGGTGAAAGCGGTGCAGTGTACAATGTTGGGTCGGGAAAGGCCGTTATGGTGCGCGAGTTGCTCGATATGCTCTTGGCCGAATGCACGGTGCCGGTCGAGGTACGGCTCAACCCCGAATTGATGCGCCCGATCGATATTCCGCTCGTCGTGTGCGACGCGAGCCGCCTACGCGCGCGCACCGGCTGGCAGCCGCGCTATACCCTGCCCGAGACCCTGCACGATGTTTTGACCTACTGGCGCCAACGGGTCCGCGCCGAGGCGTTGGCGGCTGCTGGCTAAGAAAATCGTCACCAAACTGCCAGCGATTGGTAAACTGTTTGTGGTCTACCGGCACTATACTGTGCCTAGCCGTATCAGGATCGTTTAATTGGCAAACCTATCAACAGAAGCAATGCTATGAAAGCTGTCATTCTGGTTGGCGGTCAGGGTACGCGCTTGCGCCCCCTCACTTGCCGCACACCGAAACCAATGTTGCCGCTGGTCAATCAGCCGTTCATTGAGTGGATGCTCTTGCGCTTGCGCGACTATGGCATCCGCGAAGCGATCCTTGCCGTGCAATATCTGGCTGACCGCTTCCGCGCTGCGCTTGGTGATGGTTCTCGCTTAGGTATGAAGTTGCACATTATCGAAGAACCTGAACCACGCGGCACTGCCGGCGCAGTCAAGTATGTTGAGCATCTGCTTGACGGCACCACCTTTATCTTCAACGGCGATGTGATGACCGATCTCGATTTGCAGGCGATGCTCGATTTTCACCGCGAGCGTGGCAGCAAGGTGACGATCTCGCTCACGCCGGTTGATGATCCTACCCAGTTCGGCTTGGTCGAAACCGACCGTGACGGTAGAGTGCGCCGCTTCCTCGAAAAACCGCGACTGGAAGACATTACTACCAACCTTGTCAACGCCGGCACTTACCTGATCGAGCCGGAGATTTTCCGCTACGTGCCGCCAAACCAATTCTACATGTTCGAGCGCGGACTCTTCCCCGTTGTGTTACAGACCGGCGACCCCATGTATGGCTTTCCTTCCCGCGCTTATTGGACAGACATCGGCAAACCGCAAACCTACCTCGATGTCCACCACGATATTCTGATCGGGAAAGTGCAGTACCATTTTCGTGGCCAGCAGATTGGCGAACGGATCTGGATCGAAGGCGAGGCCGAAATCCATTCCAGCGCCCAAATTGTCGGCCCGGTAGTGATTGGTCACGGCACGCGCATTGGGCGCGGCACGCGGATCATTGGCCCGACAGTGATTGGGGCGCGGTGCGAAGTCGGCCCGGAATGCCAGATCGAAGGCGTGGTAATGTGGGATGGGAATGTGATCGAGGAGGGCGCTACGCTGCGCAATTGTGTGCTTGGCGCGGGCAATCGCATTGGTGAGCGTTCGCACGTGACCGATGGCGCCGTTATTAGCGATGAATGCCAGATCGGGCAAGACAACCGGCTCGAACGCGGGATCAGGATCTGGCCGGGTACAGCGCTGGGTGATCGGGCCATTTCGTTTTAGATGCAGCGGAGAAGGGGACACGGATTTGCTCGGTGCCTATCCGTGTCCTCGTTCTTTAGTTTACGGGACACGGGAACACGGATTGGAATCGTCAGAATCCGTCATGCCCGAATGTACCTGTGTCCTAGTTCCACACAACCACCGGGAAGTTACGAGCGTCTGGCCAACAGATCGCGGATCTCGGCCAGCAATCGTTCGCTTGGCGTCGGCTCGGACTGAGCCGGCGGCGCGGCTGGCTCAGTAGGTTTGGCGAGCATCCGGTTGGCCGTGCGCACGATTAAAAAGACCACGAAGGCAATCAGCAGGAAATTAATCACCGCAGTCAGAAAAGAACCATACGCTAGCACAGGCCCCGCCGCCTGCGCTTCGGCCAGCGTCGTCGCTGGCTGGCCAGCCAGCGGAATGAAGTAATTGCGAAAATCAGCCCGCCCGCCAATGATCAAACCAATGATCGGATTGATGATATCGTCAACCAGTGAGTTAATGATCGCAGTGAATGCCGCGCCAATAATTACGCCAACTGCAAGATCAAGCACACTCCCCCGACTAATAAACTCGCGAAATTCCTTGAGCATACCAACGCCTTCCTGCGAGCACCACAGTATGAAAAGCTACACTCCAACAAGATCAACAGAAACCAGAAAAACCGCTAATTGTACATTACATTTGACGACATGATCATAAACAAGTTGCCATTTCCTGTCAAGTACTTGTTCAATGGTTAATTTTACATTTAAAGGTTATAAAGGCATTAAATATATTCTGACAAAAATGTTGATAATCCTTGTTACGACATTGGCTTATCGAGCGGGGCATTATGTTCATCCAAATAGAGCAAACGTTGCCGAACCCTCGACAAAAGCCAGTCACACCGACAGATCACACGTCCAGATCGGATTTGATCCAGTAGAGTTTGAGTCGCCCCGATCCCGGCTATCCTGCTCGTACCGATCCCGAACTATCCATAATCTTGCCAACCATCCTGTTTCAACCTCACCATTTCCAACGGATTGCGTGGCAAAGCAAGGAGCAGCGTTGTCATGCAACGCTGCTCCCGTTGTAGAGAGTGCGTGCAATAAGACGGCACAGTATGCGCATGCATCTCTTAGGGAAAACTAAGGCAAAATATCGAATCATCAAAGATTGAATATTAGTCCAAAAATCTTCACACACGGTTATGAGCTATTGTCCTCTCGTTGCCCGAATTTGTGATACCGTGTACATAGAATGACTGCTGGCATTAGCTTCAAGCCGGGAAGGTTCAGGCTATGGCACGACCGAAACGACCGCCACATCCGATGATCGCGCGCGCCCGCGCGCATCTGCGCACGATCGCGCCCGATCTGCAATACGCGCCACTGATCTTGCGCACCCTCGACGGGCCGCCGGGAAGCCCGCGCTACGCGGTTTCGGTGGCGCGATGCCAGAACGTTGGCGAATGCCCTTACGATATGACTGATCCGTCGGTCTGTACTGTGCCGAGCTGCGATCTGCGCCGTTCCCTCCGCCTCTTGCTCAATGCCGACGGCAGCTTAGCGCAGGTGATCGAAGGGCACCGGCGCTGGAACCCGCGCCCGCTTGACGATATTGGCCCCTAGATAGTCTAGCAACAAGGAGGTTGCGATGTACCGCCACATTCTCGTCCCGCTCGATGGCTCGGCGCTGGCCGAGCAAGTGCTACCCCACGTCCACGCACTCGCTGCCAACGAAGGCACGGTGAAGATCACGCTGCTGCGGGCGGTGCCGCCGATCTTTACCACCAGCGTTGATTACAGCGGTATGCTGGCGACCACGGCTGATGCGATCACCACGATGGAGCAAGAGGCGTTAGAGTATCTCAATCAGATCGCCAAGCAGTTCCAGAGCGAAGGTTATCAGGTACACACCGAGATTAGCGCGTTACCGCCGGCTGAAGCAATTATTGAATACGCTGAGAATCACGATGTCGATCTGATTGTGATCGCAACCCATGGCCGCAGCGGCATCAGCCGCTGGGTGTTCGGCAGCGTCACCCAAAAGGTGGTGCAGGTCACACCCACGCCGGTACTGGTCATCCGCCCCAAGTAATCGTAAAGACGCACAGCAGTGCATCTCTACGATGGTGGAGACACACTGCTGTGCGTCGCTATGATATGATTGCCCTGTGAATTGGCTGTGCAAAGGTTGTGTTGCGCTGTTCCCTCTTGACGCAACCATGACAACCCTGATAATCTGTTCTTAACAAAAATTTTTTCCTTTCCAGCACACGCCCATCGGGCGCGGGCTTGCGTCAAGGAGGACAGCCATGCGAGCGTTCGAACCGGAAAGGATCCACAACATCGGCATATTCGGTCACCTCGGCAGCGGGAAGACAACGCTGGCCGAGGCAATGCTGATGACGGCCCACGCCATCCCGCGGATGGGGCGCGTCGAGGACGGGTCAACCACCAGTGACTACGACCCCGACGAGCAACGACGCGGGATGTCTATTTCGCTCAGCGTTTTACCGCTTGAGTGGAACGGCGACAAGATCAATCTGATTGATGTGCCCGGCGCTGCCGATTTCGCTGGCGAAGCTGCGGCGGCAATGCGCGTGATTGATGGCGCTGTAATCGTGCTCGACGCCAGCGCCGGTGTCGAAGTCGGCACCGAACTCTTCTGGGAAATGGCGGTGGAGCAGCGCATTCCCCGCATTCTGTTCGTCAATAAGCTCGACCGCGAGAATGCCAATTTCTACCGCGTGATCGAGCAGGCGCGCGAGGTGCTCGATGCCGCGGTGATTCCGCTGCATCTGCCAATTGGGTCCGGCAAAGACTTCAAGGGTATTATCTCGCTACGCCAGCAGCGGGCATGGCTGACCAGCCCCAAACACGACGGTGGCTATATCGAGGCCGATGTGCCGGCTGAACTCAATGCGCTGATGCACGAGTGGCGCACGGCCCTGATTGATAAAATTGCGGCAACCAATGATCATCTGATCGAACGTTATCTCGAAGGCGGCGAAGATGCGCTGACCCGCGAAGAGCTGTTGCTGGGGCTGCGCACCGGCATTGCCGATGGCTCAATCGTGCCGGTCTTCTGCGGCTCGGCGACGGAAGTGGTCGGGATTGCCCAGTTGCTCAACGGGATTATCGACTCGATCCCCTCGGCTGGGCGCAAGACGACCACCGCACTCGATGCGAATAGCGAGGCTGAAGTTGAACTGCGCCCCAACCGCAATGAACCGCTGGCGGCACTGGTCTTCAAGACGGTGTCTGATACCTACGGTAAGCTCAGCTATTTCCGGGTCTTTTCAGGTGAAGTACGCGCCGGCATGACGCTAATGAATGCGCGCACCCGTAAAGAGGAGCGGATCGCGCATGTCTACATCGCGCGCGGCAAAGAGCAGATTGAGGTTGAGGCAGTCGGCCCCGGCGACATCGGCTTGCTCACCAAGCTCGGCGAGACGCAGACGAACGACACGCTCTGCTTACCGTCACGCCCACTGAAGCTCAGCCCAATCGCATTCCCGGCGCCGGCCTTTATCGCTACGGTCAAACCGCGCAGCCGCACCGATCTTGATAAGCTCAGCTCGGCGCTGAGCCGAATGATTGAGGAAGATCCGTCGCTGCACGTCTCGCGTGATGCGCGCACCGGCGAAGCCTTGCTCAGCGGCCTTAGCGAAACCCACTTGCAGATCATCGCCGATCGTATGAAGCGCAAGTTCGACGTGAATATCGATCTTGAGCTGCCGCGCATCCCGTATCGCGAGACGATCCGCACCATTGCCACAGCCCAATATCGCCACAAGAAACAGACCGGCGGCGCCGGCCAGTTTGCCGATGTCTCGCTGCGGGTTGAGCCGCTGCCACCCGACCCCAACCGCGAAGACCCCCTCGAATTCGTCAACGAGATCGTTGGGGGCGTGATCTCACGCGGCTTTATGCCGGCGATCGAGAAGGGTATCCGCGAGGCGATGGAAGAGGGGATTATTTCGGGCAACCCGGTGGTTGATGTGCGCGCTGCGGTCTTCGATGGCAAAGAACACCCGGTCGACTCGAAGGAAATCGCCTTCAAGACCGCTGCGAAAGAGGCGTTCCGGCTAGCTGCGCAGAAGGCCGGCGTGATTATCCTTGAACCGATCTACAACATGGAGATCATCGTCCCCGATCAGTATGCCGGTGATGTGATGAGCGATATGAGCACACGCCGTGGACGGGTGCAGGGGATGATGCCGCACGGCAACGGCAAGACGGTGATCCATGCCCAAGCGCCGTTGGCCGAAATTCAGCGTTACGCCACCGATCTGCGTGGCATGACGCAGGGCCGTGGCCGCTTCTCGATCAACTTTGCCGGCTACGAAGAGGTGCCGCCGCATCTGGTCAACCAGATTGTCGAAGCCTATAAGAAGGAGCTGGAAGCAGCGCATAGCCATTAGGAAAACTGCTGGCTCCATCTTGCCGGCTTCAGCCCCTCTCTCCTGCGTGCAAGAGAGAGGTAGGAGAACATCCGATCGAAAAAACCCGGCCCTTCAGGGTCGGGTTCCGTTTACGTAGCCCCTGCGCAGGCGGGAAAGGCTCAACCCATCCTTGCTCGGCCCACATTCGCTCGGCCCTTCAGGGTCGGCCTCAGTATACAAAGCCTGCTGTGCGAGCTGATGGCCCTCGCCCACTGGCCCCCCACGCCCGCACCGCTTCCCGCTTGACAAACTGCCCTGCTTCGACTACAATCCTCAATGGCAATAACGCCAATGTAGCTCAGTCGGTAGAGCAGCTGTTTCGTAAACAGCCGGTCGCCGGTTCGAGTCCGGCCATTGGCTCCACCCGTTGCGCTCTTACGTTGCAGAGGTCCACGTTGATGGAAATCATTAGCGTGGGCCTCAGACTATTTGCTGCGGATTACCGAAGTCTATGGTACCATGATATTCTGCATAGCAGAGGAAGAGGACAATAGGCGGTGTTATCCCTACAGGCAATGACGCAATGGACTGGATACGCATTCGCGGCGCGCGGACGCACAATCTCAAACACATCGACCTCGACATCCCACGCGGCAAGTTCGTCGTGTTGACTGGCGTGTCTGGTTCGGGGAAGAGTTCGCTCGCGTTCGACACGATCTTTGCTGAGGGCCAACGCCGTTACGTCGAGAGCTTATCGGTCTATGCGCGTCAGTTACTTGGCCAGCTCGAAAAGCCGGATGTTGATCTGATCGAAGGCTTATCGCCGGCAATTGCGATTGACCAAAAGAGTGGCGCGCGCAACCCGCGTTCGACAGTCGGCACCGTGACCGAGATTTATGACTTTTTGCGCCTGCTCTTTGCCCGTATTGGCCAGCCACATTGCCCACAGTGCTTTGCACCGCTGCGCCGGTATACGCCACAGCAGATGGTCGATCTGATCGTCGAGTTGCCGGCTGAGCGGCGGGTGCAATTGTTGGCGCCACTGAACGGCGAAGCCGAAGCGGCGCTGGCCGAGATCCGCCGACGCGGGTTTGTCCGCGCCCGGATCGACGGCGTGGTGCATGATCTTGACGAGCCGATCAGGTTAGAGAAGTACCGTCCGCACACGATCGAGGCAGTCGTTGACCGATTGATCATCCGCCGCACCCCTGATGGCGCACCGGCGCTCGATCGGGTACGGGTGGCCGACTCGGTGGAAACGGCGTTGAAACTGAGCGGCGGGCAGTTAATTGTGCAGATTATCGATGGTGAAGAATTGTTGCTCAGCGAACGCTACGCCTGCCCGCACCACGGCCTGATCGAACTGGGTAAACTCGAACCACGCGATTTTTCGTTCAATAACCCGCAAGGGGCCTGCCCAACCTGTGATGGCTTAGGCGTGGTACCCGAAGTTGACCCGGCACTTGTGATTCCTGACCGCAGCCTGCCGCTGATCGAGGCAATTGCACCGTGGCGCGAGGGCGATGCCGGCAGCCAACAGTACTACCGCGATGTGCTGGTCTCATTCGCTGCGCATTTCGGTATCGACCCGCAGACCCCAGTGCAAGCGCTTGCGCCTGACATCATCAGCGCATTACTCTATGGCACCGGCGGCGAGCCGATCACATTACGCTACCATCTCAACGGCAAAACCCGCAGCGTTGAAACCGAATTTGAAGGCGTCATTCCCAACCTGCGCCGCCGCTTGGCTGAACAACGCACGGGCAATGAACCATCCGCGCTCGACCAATACACCACGCCGCGCGTATGTCCGGCGTGTGCCGGCGCGCGCTTGCGCCCGGAAGCGCGCGCAGTCACAGTTGCCGGTGTCTCGATTGTGGATGTGCATCGCATGAATGTGGCCACGGCGCTGGAATGGACACGTGGATTGCTCGAACGATCAGATCTGAGCGGGCGTGACCAGACGATTGCCCGCCCAATTGTGTATGAGATCAGCCAACGGCTACGTTTTTTATGCGAAGTTGGCTTACCGTATCTCACGCTTGACCGCACCGCGATCACACTCAGCGGCGGCGAAATGCAGCGCGTGCGCTTGGCGACGCAGGTCGGCGCCGGCCTTTCCGGCGTGCTCTACGTGCTTGACGAACCGAGCAGCGGGTTACACCCCCGCGATCACGATCGCTTGCTGGCCACCTTGACGCGCTTGCGCGATCTTGGCAATAGCGTACTAGTGGTCGAACACGATGAAGCGACGATCCGCGCCGCCGACTGGGTCGTCGATATGGGGCCGGGAGCCGGACCGCATGGTGGCGAAGTGCTGGCTAGCGGCACATTGGCCGAGATCATGGCAGCGCCGCGTTCGCTCACTGGCCAGTACCTCAGCGGGCAACGCCGCATCTCCATTCCTGCCCAACGCCGTCCAGCCAAGGGGCCGTGGCTTGAGCTACGCGGCTGCCGGGCCAACAACTTGAAGAACATCGACGTGCGCATCCCACTCGGCTGTTTGGTGGTGGTGAGCGGGGTAAGCGGCAGTGGCAAGAGCAGCTTGATCGGCGACACGCTAGCACCGCGCCTGAGCCACCTGCTCCACGGCGCCAAAGCGCGGGCCGGCGATCACGATGCTTTGCTCGGCATCGAGCACCTCGATCGCGTGATCGTGGTTGATCAAAGCCCGATTGGGCGCACACCACGCTCGAATCCAGCCACCTACAGCCGGATTTTTGATCCGATCCGCAACCTGTTTGCCGCCACCAACGAAGCCAAAGCCCGCGGCTACGACGCGGCACGCTTCAGTTTCAACCTTAAAGGCGGGCGTTGTGAACATTGCGCCGGCGAGGGTCTGATACAAGTCGAGATGCAATTTCTGCCTGATCTCTATGTGACGTGTGACGTATGCGGCGGAACGCGGTATAATCGAGAGACACTGGATATTCGTTACCGCGGCCTCAATATTGCCGAGGTGCTCGATTTAACTGTAACCGAAGCGCTCGACTTTTTTGCCCGCGTGCCGGCTATCGCCGAACGATTACAGGCACTCCACGATGTCGGGCTAGATTATCTGAAACTCGGCCAGCCAGCGCCAACGCTGAGCGGCGGTGAAGCGCAGCGGATCAAGCTAGCCGCCGAACTCAGCCGGCGCAGCAACGGGCGCACGCTTTACATTCTCGATGAGCCGACTACTGGCTTGCATCTGGCTGATATTGAGCATCTATTAGCCGTGTTGCAACGGCTCGTCGATGCGGGCAACACTGTGCTGGTGGTTGAGCACCACATTGACCTGATTGCAGCGGCTGATTGGGTGATCGAGTTAGGGCCGGAAGGCGGTGATCGGGGCGGCCACTTGATCGGCGCCGGTCCGCCGGAAGTAATCGCAACTATGCCGGCATCGCCAACCGGACAATATCTACGCCAACGCTTGGGGATTGCACCCGCAAGTAAACTGGCGTCCTAATGCGGTAAACGTGGTAATCCGACTGTAATCTGCACGCCTTGTATATACAGGAGCTACAACCTATAGTAACAACAGCACGATGAGACGATTGGCCCATCCGCACCGACAATGGCAGAAAGGACTCGCCCGATGGAGCGGATCATTCTACGCGATCCAACGCTCATACCGCCCTTCGCTGAGCCTGCCCGTGAGTTGCGCATTCTCAACAAGCCGCTTTGGCTCCTGCAGCGCGATCTAGTCAAGGCATACGGCAAGAGCGCAATTGAAATCGATCAATTAGCTGAAGTGGCCGAACTGCCGGCCACTGATGAACGGTTGATCTACCGCGATAATCTCTTTTTCAATGCAGCATTGATCGACACCTTCATGAGTGAGGCGCGGAAACGTGGCACGGCGGCGCAGATTGCGTTCAAAGCGAGCAATCCGGCGACCGGTCAGAAGGGCGATCCGAGCATCGAACGCCATGCCTTACAGCTCTCACGCCACATTCGGCGGGTAGGCGACTATTACGTCGCCGATCTCTATTACCTCCCCGCTGGCGTAAACGATCTGGCGCAGGCGCAGCCGTTAGTGATTGACACCCTTAGTCACGAAATGGGCTACTACCGCATTCCCAGCTACATGGCGCACAAAGGCGATCTCACTTACCAGATCCCGATCCGGGCCTTCATCTCAATTGAGAGTTGGTTGCACGTCTTGATGGCCAACGTATTGATGGGGGTCTTTTCGTGGGCGGCTGACCTTGATACACGCATGAGCAAGGCACGCCTGCGCAACATTCTGAAATGGACAGCGGAAGATTGGCGGCTATTTCCGGGAAAGATCGCGTTTGCGCTCAAAGCGTTTTGGGAAAAGATCAATCCGCTGGAAGAACAGTGGCGCAATCACTTTCTCGCCTCGCGGGCGCTAGTCAAAGTCGGCAAACGCTGTTCGATCGACCCAACTGCCATTATCCACGGGCCAACCGTGATCGGCGACGATGTCTATATTGGCCCCGGCGTCGTGATTGCCAACAGCTACATTGGCAACAACGTCAACATCATGCAAGGGTCGCAGATCATGCTCAGCGTGGTCAGCGATCGCTGCTTCCTACCCTTCAATGCCGGCCTATTTATGACCGTGCTGATGGAAAACAGCATGGTAGCGCAAAATAGCACGCTGCAACTGTGCGTCGTCGGGCGCAACACCTTTATCGGCGCCAACAACGTCTTCACCGACTTTAATTTGCAAGGCGAACCGATCAAGGTTATCCATGAAGGCGTACCGATCGAAGTCAACATGCCGGTACTCGGTTCGGCAGTGGGGCATAATGTCAAGCTCGGCAGCGGATTTGTGGTTTACCCCGGTCGCATGATAGAATCAAATGCTGTTATAATCTTCGACAACGAACAAAATCTTATTCGGAAGACTGTAGCCGGCCACGATCTGAACGATATCGATGAAGCAACCGGCGAGCCGCGCCGAATCATCTACCACTGGCCGAACGTCTACTATGATCCGGCTCGACCAGAGGCCAGCACGGCCATCGAAGATGAGCCGCCGGTACATATGACAACGCTTCGTTCTAGCCAGCCTGCCGGGAATGGACGTCTGCCCGAGCACATCAGTGCGAGCCAGCGGTCGTAGCCGCCGCATCGCGAGGAGAAGGGATTGTGAGCAAAGAACGCATCCTCGTCGTTGAAGACCAGCCAGACATTTCGAGCCTGCTGAAGATCTACTTCACCGCACAGGGGTACGAAGTCTACACTGCGCTGCGCGGCCAGCAGGCGATCGAGATTTGCAGCAAAACACCGCCGAATCTGGCCTTGCTTGACGTCAATCTACCCGATATGGAGGGATACGATGTTGGGCGGGCGTTACGCGCCAGCCCGCGCACGCGGCACATCCCGATCATTTTCTTGACGGCGCGCGGCGAACGGCGCGACCGGCTGATCGGATTGGGTGAAGTGCAAGCGCAATACTACATTGTCAAGCCCTTCGATATCGAAGAGGTGCATACGATCGTCAAGAACCAGCTTGAAGACGCGCGCCGGCGCAATCAGCTCCATCCGGTCACGAACTTGCCCACTGCGGAACTGCTCAATGACCAGCTCCGCCAATTGTTGACGGCGCCGCGGTGGGGATTGCTCAATGTACATATCAACGGCTTCGAGACCTTTACTCAAGTCTATGGGGCAGTGGTTGGCGAAGATGTGCTGCGTTTTGTGGCGTTGATGCTCAACGAAGTGGTCAGTGAAGTTGGCGGCAATGAGGAATTTATCGGCCAGCAGTCGGTTGGGCAATCATTCCTCATTACAACCATTCCCGAACGGATCCAGACAATTTGTGATCGTATCATCGCCCGCTTCGACGAAGAGATCGGCCTTCATTACAATTATCGGCACCGCAAACAAGGCTATATCGAGTTTGTTGATGACAATGGTGAGACGCGACAAGCGCCGTTGATGTCGCTCTCGATCGGTGTGCTGACCAACGATGACGGCCCCTTCGCCGACATCCGCGAGCTGAGTGAAGCGGCAGAAGAGGTGCGGCAGCGAGCATTGGTGCAAGCGCGCGAACAAGGCAAGCGTAGCTTCGTAGCTTATGGTCGCTCCTGACCAAACCTGTTATGAATGGTCGAACTGCATGTTGTTGATACATTCCGTAGTCGCCTGTGCAGCCCAGACACGTCAGCAGGAGCGATAGCGACACTATGGATACGACGATCACCGGAGCACCTCCTCAGGGTTGGGAACTACTTGCCCAACTGGCTTTGCATAGCCAGCAGCCGCTTGGCCAAACTGAGCCAGCCGAGCTATGCACGCTGATTGGCGAGTTGCTCGAACGCCACCTTGGCGTTGGTGGTCGCTTAACCCTGCTGGCCAATGAACGCGAATTAGCGAGCGTAGTCTGGGGGCACGTGCCACTGAATGGGACAGCGCTTGAATTACGGGATGCCACGTCTCTGTATGGTCGCTTGACACTCACGGCCACGTTCGAGGCTGCGTTTACTACTGCGCTTATTACCCAAATCACGACCCTCCTTGGTGTATGGCAGCGCGCGCGTGTCCACGAGCGGGGTGAGCGATTGCGCGCCCTTGGCTATACCGCTTTTGAAAACATCGGCACCGGTGATCTAACAGTAGCACTCGCGCAGTTATGTCGGCAGGCGACGACACTGTTGCCAGCAAAAGCGCTGGCGGTGTATTGGATCAATTTTAGCAATCAAACGCTGATCCGGGCGGTCAGCAGCGCCGGTGATACCCTCTTTCCCGACCAAGTTGCGATTAATGACAACGAGGCGATCGAGCAAACGATCACGTTGCAAACTTACCAACGCGGCGTGTGGCGCACACGCACCCAACACCGGGATGTCCCGACCGAATGGGATCTGTTAGTTGAGCCGCTTTCTGTAGGCGTTGAGTTGGTAGGGTTGCTCTTGCTGCTGAATCCCGGTCCTGAAGCTGCGCAAACTATTCACTTCCTTTCCCGCCCGCTTGCCCTGCTGCTCTATGCAACGAAGCTCCAGCAACACGAAAGCCGACACGCGCGCGAGCTCTTCGTGTTGTATGAGAATAGTCTGGAAATTGGGTCGGGGGTCAGGATCGAAGAGACGATCGCCCACGCGACCGAGAATATGGCGCTGGCGCTTGAGGCCGATTTCGGGGCGGTCTACCTCATTGATCCGAACCAACCGCGCCAATTGCAAACCATTGCCGTCTACAGCGAGCATGCCAGCGGAGTAAGCGGGTTTGAGCGAATCAAGCTAGTGCCGGCCTTGCAGGCGATGAGCGAGCGAAACGAGCCGGTCTTAATCGCTGAAACAACTATTGAAGCCAGTAGCAACCCGATCGCGGCGCATGCGGCGACGTTTGGCTGCCGCAGCGTGTGGCTGACGTCGTTGCGAAGCAAGGATCAGGTTGTCGGCTTGTTGGCGATGGGGTATGCGGCTCCGGCTCACATGCTTGACCAGATTGAACGGAATCTGCTGCAAGTACTGAGTGCGCAGATCGCGACGACCGTCCAACACCGGCGGCTCTACGATGCTGCCCAACGGCGTGCAGGTAAACTAGAACGGCTGCAACAGATCAGTGAACTACTGGCAGCGGATCTCTCACTGGATGAAACGCTGGAGTCAACCTTAGCCGGCGCAGCGAAATTGGCGCGGTTTAGCGGAGGGCGGATTACGCTCCTTGACGAACGCAACCAACGCCTGCGCGTCGCTTGCCAGCAGGGTCTGCATTGCCGGGTAGGCGATGAGGGTGACACACTCAGCTCGTGGGTGGCCCGCCACCAGCGACTGCTGCGGATCGATGATCTCAGCCTGCCACCAGCGTGGCTGGGTACGCTCGACGATATAAGCGGGCTGATGTTGAACACCAATCTGCCGGCGCGCAGCTATCTAGGTATCCCATTACGCAGCGGTAACACCCTGCTCGGCGCGTTAGAACTCGTCTCTGCCCAACCCAGCAGCTTCAACGCCGAAGATGAACGGTTATTGAGCATCTTGGCTGGCCAATCGGCACGTGCCATCGCCAATGCTAGCCGGTTTGCCCAAGTGGATAGCAGTCTACGGTTGCGCATCGAACAACTGCGCGCCCTGCAACGGATCGGCAGCCAACTGGCGATTACGCTCAACCAAAATGAAATCCTTGCTTTTGTTCTCGAACAGGCGCTCCGCGCGACTGGCGCCAGTCATGGCTTGATCGCGTTGCGCATTAATCCGGCCAATGCCCAAAATAACAACCCTTCGCTAGCCGAACTGTTGCACCAATCGCTGATTGAAGAGATTGAAGCCGAGACGAGCGCATTCCTCATTGTCGAAGTAATTGGCTACACACCGCCGCTGCGTAGCCGGCTCATTAGCAGTATGCTTGGTCAAGCGGTGCTTACTGCGCAAGAAGCGCTGACCAAGCGCGAGGCTGCCCTAAGCGACCATCTTAGCGAAGGTGAGCGCGAGGCGTTATTGTGCCCGAATGCGAATTCGGCGCTAGCGGCGCCTATCTTCTATCAGGGCAGCGTATATGGTCTCGTCTTGCTGCTGGCGGAACAATCGCGCCATTTTGATTACGAAGCGGTCGAATTCCTGCGTGCTCTGACGCATCAGGCTGCTATCGGCATTGGGAATGCCCAACACTACCTCGAGCTGGAGCACATGGCGAAGATGCTCCAGCGCCGGGCTGATATCCTCAACGATGTGTTGGAAATCGGGCAGGCACTACGCGCCGACCAGTCGTTGGCGAGCCTGCTTGAACAGATTGGCTATAGCATTATCGAAGCGGTTGGGCTGCGAACCGTGCTCTTCTGCCTTGCCCGGCCAGATCAGAGTGATTATCTCTATCTGGAGGCAGCCGCCGGCATCCCGCTTAGCGAACAAGCGAATCTGGCCCAACACCCATTGCCGCTCAAACTAGCTACCCGCTACCTCGATCCACGCTTCCGCTTAGGACGAACCTACTTTATTCCGGCAGATGAAGCACGGGCACTTGAAGCAGGCTTCGACACCGGCATCTTTGGTTATCATCCGTTCGTTGATGAACGTAGCGGCAATGAATGGCAACTCGAAGACCGGCTCTGCGTGCCGCTCTACTCAACCGATGGGATGTTGCTGGGAATGATCTTTGCCAGCGACACCGAAGATCGCCAGCGCCCAACGGCCCGCACGGTTGAGCCGCTAGAAATTTTCGCCGATCAGGCCGCGATTGCAATTGAAAACCACCTATTGTTCCGCGAAGCGCACGACCGGGCCGAAGAGATGGCGGCGCTGTTCCACGTCGGTGCAGCCGCAACCTCTACTACCGATCTCGATACGCTCCTCGAACGGGTGTATCAAGAGATTGTCGCGTTCCTTGGCACGCCGGACTTCTTCTACATTGCCAGCTACCATGCTGAGCAAGAGACGGTACGGTTTGAACTTTTCAAGCAACACGGCGCAACGTTGGCTGCATATCACAAACGCACGGCGCCGAAAGCGGGCTTGACTGCCAAGATTATTGACGAGGGCAATCCATTACGGATCGATGATCTGCTGAATAGCAACTTGCACGACCAAGCTCAAATCTTAGTGAGTGAAGGCCGACAGGTGCGTTCGTGGATCGGAGTGCCGCTGATCAGCCAAGGAGCAGTGATCGGTGTGCTGTCGGTGCAAAGTGAGACCGCGGGCGCCTTTACCGATCGCACGCTCCGCTTCTTAGCGGCACTGGCCAACCAACTCGCGATTGCACTGGAAAACGCGCGCTTGTTCGCCGAACGTGAGCAGCGCATTACTGAGCTGAATAGCATTAATCGCATTGGGCAGACCATCGCCTCGACCCTCGATCAGCGGCAGATGCTGCGCGATGTGTACCATCATCTGTGCAGTTTTCTGAGCCTCGATTCCTTCGTTGCTTACCTGTATGACCCGGAAAGCGATGAAATGACCTTCTGCTACGAGGTGGATGAAGGGATCGAGACCATTACCGAACGACGTGAGCCGCCAAAGCCGGGCAGCTTGACCGAGTATATTATTCGCACACGCCATCCTCTCCAGTTTGTTAATCTGACGGCTGAAGCCGATCAAGCAGGCTTCCGTCCAGTCAAGTTTGGATCCGAGCGTGAGTCGGCGGCTTGGTTGGGGGTACCACTGTTGATCGGTGATCAGACGGTGGTCGGCGTGTTGGCTGTGATGAGCTATACCCCCGGCATCTACCATGAACGCGAACGCGCCTTTCTGACCACCGTCGCCAACCAATTAGCGCTTGGCGTGCAGAATGCTCGTTTGCTAGAACGGGCACAGGCCCAAGTCGAGCAACTAGCCCTTATCAACCGAGTTTCCGCCACAACCAACGCGCTGACCGACTTGCAGGCCATTTACCAAGAGATCGTCAACGCGATGGCCGCTGCTACCGGCGTCGATCAAGCGCGGATGGTCATCTACGACCGCGAAAGCGGGTATGCGCCGGCAGTCGCCGAGTATGTCGAGAGCGGCCTTCTCGATCAGCTCCGGATCCAACTGTTTGACAACCCCTCGGTTGACTGGCTCGACCGCGAGAAACGGCCGCTCGTTTCTGAAGACGCTCAGAACGACCCACTCTTCGCGCCAACCCACCAGACCTTTCACGCGCTCGATATTCGGTCGATTGGAATCATTCCGATTATTCTCAATGATGAAGTGATTGGCGCAGTCGGGCTAGACTTCGTCGGACGGTATGGCACCTTCTCACCGCAGGTGCTCGAACTCTGCCAGACGATTGCCAACCAGACCAGCACCGCGATTGCGCGCGCGCGCGCCACTGTCGAAGCACAACGGAGCGCCGAAGCAACCCGCCAGAAGGTCAGCGAGTTATCAACATTGCTCGACGCAGCGCGCATTCTCTCATCGTTGCTGCGCCCGCAAGAGGTGCTCGATAAGCTGATGGAGCTGGTAAGCCGCCAGTTGAACGTCACCACCGTGGCGTTGTGGACGATCAGCGAGGGCAATATCTTGACGCCGGCGGCACTCGATGGCATTCCAGCTGAGCAAGGCCGCACGATGCGGGTGCCGATCGGGCAGGGCTTTACCGGAAAGGTGGCCGAAACCGGCCAGCCCTTGATAATCGAAGATGTTAATACGCAGGGAGGATCACTCTACCCCAATTACCAACAGCGCAACAACTTGATCTCATTTATGGGTGTGCCGGTGATCTACCGTGAGCAGATCATCGGCGTGCTCAGTGTGATGACCAATTACCGGCGCCAGTTTACGAACGATGAAATGCTGCTGCTGGCCGGCCTCGCCGATCAGGCGGCAACGGCGCTGGAAAATGCGCGTTTGTTTGAAGAACGCGAGCAGCGAATCTCTGAGCTGACGATTATTAACCGGATTAGCGCAGCGGTTAATGCCTCGCTTGACATCTACGAATTGATCGAACGGCTCCATCAGGGGATTAGCGAGATCATTGATACCAGCACCTCACTGATTGCCCTGTACGATGAAGCAAGCAATACGCTCAGCTATCCTATCGCCTACGACCGTGGCGAGCGAATCTGGCTTGAACCGCGACCGCTTGGCGGGGGCACAAACGGTTGGGTTATTCGCAACCGGCGACCACTCTTATTAAGCACGGCCGCAGCAGCGCGGGCAATGGGCTTGCTGGTTGACCAAGGACGAATAGGTGACGATACAGCGATTGAAGAGTCGTATTTGGTTGTGCCCATCATCTATGGTGACCAAGTGTTAGGCGTGATCAACATTCAGAGCTACGCTCAACACGCCTTCGATGAGAACGATCTGCGCTTTGTCACCACCGTCACCAATCAAGCAGCGGTAGCCCTCAACAATGCCCGGCTGTTTAGCGAAACGCGCCAAAACGCGAGCGAGATGAGCACCCTGTTCGAGGTGTCACAGAATCTGTCTGGCACCCTTGATACAGACACCATCCAGATGCTCATTGCCGATGCAGCCGTGCGTCTACTGCGGGCTGAACTGGGCGCCGTGCTCCGGTTCGACCGGCGGGGAAATATCGAACGGCAAGTCTTGATCGATGGGTATGAGTTTCGCGAAGACATCAACGTTGATTTCCGCCGTGGCGGTCTGACGACCGAGCTGTTACAGCGCGACCAGCCGATTGCGATTAGCGATCTGAGCGAGATTGAGGATGGCCAGCACCATGCAGTGAAACTCGGTGTGCGGAGTGCGCTTGGTATTGCCGTTGGTTCTAGCGAAGAACGGCTGGCAGCGATCTGGGTTGGTATGCGCACCCCGCACGAGTGGAGACCGCACCAGATCTCGCTGCTGTCGATTTTGGCCAATCAAGCGGCGCAGGCGCTCAAGAGCGCGCAGCTCTTTGCAATTGAGCAAAAACGGCGTCGCCAAGCCGATATGCTGCGCGAAGTGGCGCAGTCCTTCACGTCTACCTTGGCGCTGCGCGAAATTCAGACGTTGGTGCTCAGCCAACTGCAGCGGATTGTGCGGTATGATAGCGCCGCCATGCTGCTGCGCGATGAGGGCTACGGTGATCTCCGCGTTGTCGAGGCGTATGGCTTTGGGCCAACGATACCCCTTCAGAGCAGCATTGCCCTCGAAGCGAGTAGCCTCTTCCAGACTATGGCGATCGAACACCAACCGATACTGATCGCCGACACGCAAAGCGACCCGCGCTTTGACGACCTTCGCCGGCTTGGGTGGAGCGATGGTTCATGGATCGGTGCGCCGCTGCTGGTTGACAATGAGTTGGTCGGCATCCTGACCATCAGCCTCAAAGAACCAGACGCCTATGATGAAGAGGCGCTGGCGGTCACATTTACCATTGCCAGCCAAGCGAGCCAAGCGATCCAGAATGCGCGCCTGTTCGATCAGATTAGCAATCTGGCTGCCGATCTGGATGCACGGGTGCGCGAACGCACCGCTGAGCTTGAGCAGGCCACTCGCTTGTTATCAGAGGAGAAAGAGCGGCTTGAAGCGGTTAACCGGATCACGCTGGAATTGACAACTCAGCTTGATTTGAACTTGATCATTCAGCGCGCGCTTGAGCTTATCTCCGAAAATCTTGGGGTAGAACGCGGCTCGTTGATACTGCGCGATCCTGCCACTGATGCGCTGATATGCCGTGCCGTTCTCTACGGTCGCGGCCACGTCGAGGGGGCGAATATACCGCTGCGCTTCTCAGATGGAACTGAGGGGTTGGCTGGCTGGATCATACACCATCTCGAGCCAGTCAATATCCCCGATGTCGATCGCGATCCGCGCTGGCTGAAAGAACTCGGTCGCGCCGATGATGTGCGCTCGGTGGCCGGCGTGCCGTTGCAGACGAGCGATACCGCGATCGGTGTACTGATTCTGTCAAGCCCGCAACGGAACTACTTCGGCGACTCGCAAATGAATTTGCTAGGCACGATCGCTAGCGTCGTAGCCTCGGCAGTCAATAATGCGCAGCTTTACGGCTTTATTAACGATCTGGCGCTCCGCAACGCGGTGCTGCTCGAAGAGCAGCGCGAAGAGTCGTCAAAGAGCGCGGCGGTGTTCCGCTCGATGACTGAAGGCGTCATTGTGCTCGATCCGCAGCAGCAGATTACGCTCTTCAATCCGGCGGCTGAACAGGTGTTGGAGATGGTTGCCGACCAAGTACTCGGCCAACCACTGTCTCGCTTGGCCGAGATCGGCGAAGATGAAGCGAGCCGGCGGCGCGGCCAAGCAATCTACAACGGCATTCTGCATGGCTTGCGCCGGATGCGAGAGACGCAAAGCATCTTTAGCACATCAGTTGATTTGACCGATCCCACGCAGGTGATCGCGATCAATATCGCGCCGGTGCGCAGCCCTGATGGCCAGCATTATGGCGAAGTGGCAGTGTTGCGAGATATTACGCGCGAAATCGAGGCTGATAAAGAGAAGCGCCAGTTTATTTCCGACGTTAGCCACGAGCTGCGCACACCGCTCACGGCGATCAAGGGCTATATCGATGTGCTGTTGCTGACGGCCAGCCTCAACCTGACGCCCGATCAGCTCAATTACTTGAACATCATCAAGAACAATACCAACCGGTTACGCGCCCTGATCGAAGATATTCTAGAGTTCTCGCGGCCCGACTCCAAGAAGAAGTTGACCTTTACGCAGGTTGATATCCCAATTGTTATTGAGGAAGTGGTGCAATCGTTGCGACTCGAGTATGAGCGCAAGGGAATGACGGTACGAATTGACGCCTCACCCGCCCTGCCATACGTGATAGCCGATCAGAAGCGGGTGAGCCAGATTATCTTCAACCTCTTCTCAAACGCAGTGAAATACACCTATGAGGGTGGCTCGATTACGGTGCGCGCCTTCGTAAACCGGGCCAATATGATGCAGATCGAGGTGGAAGATACCGGCGTTGGTATGTCACCTGAACAACTAAAGAAACTATTCCGTCCCTTCTACCGTGCCGATAACCCGCTACGTGATGTCGCCGGCGGTACCGGATTAGGGTTGAGCATCGCGAAGCAATTGGTTGAGATGCACGGCGGCGAGATCTGGGTGACCAGCGAGCTGGGCAAGGGTAGCACCTTCTCGTTCGCGATCCCGCTGCAACAGGCGTCCAACGGCACTCATACCGAGGAGGTGGAACTATGAGCGTCATCCACCTCGATAACCGCCTCGCCCATTATGAAGTCTTTGGCCGTGGCCAGCCGATCATCTTCCTGCATAGCTGGATGGGATCGTGGCGCTATTGGGTGCCGATTATGGATATCGCCTCTGAGCGGAATCGCGCCTACGCTTTCGACTTCTGGGGCTTTGGCGAGAGCGACCGCCGCGGCGATCAATTTACCGTCAACACCTATGTCGAGATGCTGCTGCAGTTTATGAATCGCCTCGGCATCGCCCGCGCCACCTTGGTCGGGCACGGTATGGGGGGGATGGTGGCAATCCTCGCGGCCCATCAATACCCCGAACGGATTAACCGGCTGCTGACGGTGGCAACGCCGCTGCACGGTCAGATACTGGCGCAGCACATCAAGCCGGGCACACTGTCACGCTTGTTAGGAATGAACACGACGCAGAATGGCTGGGTGCGGATGGTACGTTCGTTGCAGGTGGCTGATGCTGAAATTCAGCACGAGATTGAGGAAGACACAGCGAGCTTGAGTGAAAAGGTACTCAATCAGGTGCATGAATCGCTCTTAGAGACCGACCTGCGTCCGCATATTATTTCGTTGCAAACACCGTTGCTGGCGGTATACGGCGGCAAAGACCCGATCGTCAATCCGGTTCACGCTGCCTTCCTTAACGAACTGGCTGAACGCCCGATCCAGTTGTTGGTGCTGCCGAAAGCCAGCCACTTCCCCTTCCTCGAACAGGCTAATACCTTTGGCCGGTTGTTGCTCGATTTCTTGGTCTCGCAGGGAACGGCGATTGAGATCAAGGAGGAGTGGCGGCGGCGGGTTAATCAGCGCGAGTATTTGTAATGCCACGACTTAGCGGGAAAACGGGGCATTGCCGCGTTTTGTGAAGAAAAATTCACCGAGCGATCAGCTCAATAATAGGCAGAGACACCACAGCGGATGATGGATATGACCATCATCCGCTGTTGCTTGAATCTAGCGCTGGACACAGCCCTCTCCCCATTCACGGTTCAAGGACGGATAGAACGCATGAGCGCAAGCGTAGTTGATAGCTTTGCGATGATCCGATTCGCCCTCACCCCCAGCCACCGCTCCCACTAGCGCGAGAGTAGTGGCTGGGGGTGAGGGGCATCAGTCGGCGCAGCGGGTTTCGTCACCGGAACTCGGCCCTGAAGGGCCAGCTCCCTTTACAGCAACAAATGAGTGTACTGGGTTAGATGTTCTGCCCGCCACCCCGTATGCGGAGGGAGGGGGAACACACTGTGTATCACTCCAACTCAGCAATGCGCGCGCGCAAGCGGGCCAACGCAGCCTCAGCAGCCGCCAGTGCTTCGCGTTCACGTTGCACGACGTGAGCCGGCGCTTTGCTAACAAAGCTCTCGTTATTGAGACGAGAAGCACGCCGCTCGACATCGGCCTCGGCTTGGGCCAGCTCTTTTTGCAGACGGGTGCGTTCGGCGGCTAGATCGATCAGACCAGCCAGCGGAAGGAAACACTCCACCGCACCGATCACGATTGAGGCCGCCTGCCGCGGACGCTCGCCAAGCGTGGCAACAATCGTCAAATCGTCCATTGCCACGCGGGCCAACCGGCTGATCAGCGGCGCTTGCCCGCGCAAGAGATCGGCCCGCTCACCGGCCACCACTGTAGCCGCCACCCACTTCGCCGGCTCGACTTTGTACTCGCTGCGCACGTTGCGGATCGCGACGATCAGCTCTTGCACCAGTGCCCAATCGGCTTCGACCGCCTCATCACTCATACCTGCCACCGGCATCGGATACGGCGCGTAGCTGAGCGTGCGCAGGCCAAGCTCGGAGTACGCTGTATCGGGGCCGGGATCGGGGCGCTGGTAGGCCTCGGTCAAGTACTGCCACACCTCTTCGGTGACGAAGGGCATAAAGGGGTGGAGTAAGCGCAAGCTGCCATCGAGCACGGTGAAGAGCACGCGGCGGGTAAGCTGTGCTCGCTGCACATCGCCTTCGAGCTGCACCTTGGCAATCTCGACATACCAGTCGGCAAACTCGCCCCAGAGGAAATCGTGGATCTGGCGGCCCGCTTCGCCGAAGTTGTAGCCTTCCATCAACCGATCCACCTCTGCCACCAGATGAGCGTAGCGCGAGAGGATCCAACGGTCAGCGAGGGTGAAATCTGCAGCGTGCAGCTCCTCCGGCGTTACCTTCACGCTCTCGTTGCGCGGCAGATCACCGAGTTTGCCGATCACAAAGCGAGTGATATTCCAAATCTTATTGGCAAAATTGCGCGCCGCCTCGATCCGCTGCGGGTTGAGGTTGACATCTTGGCCGGGAGTGCCACTCGTCACCAACGTGTAGCGGAGCGCATCAGCGCCGTGTTGCTGGATCACCTCCAGCGGATTGACCACATTGCCGAACGACTTTGACATTTTGCGACCATGCTCGTCGCGCACTAACCCGTGCAGGTAGACGGTGTGGAAAGGTGGCTGACCAGTGAGGTAGCACCCCATCATCATCATACGCGCCACCCAGAAGAACAGGATATCGTACCCTGTCTCCATGACACTGGTAGGGTAGAAGCGGCGGTAGTCTTCGGTGTCGTCGGGCCAGCCGAGCGTGCTGAAGGGCCACAGACCGGAACTGAACCACGTATCGAGCACATCGGGGTCTTGCACGCCCTCAGCAGGCGGCGGCTCGTCGGGGCCGGGCACGACGATCGAGCCATCGGGCATATACCAGACCGGAATGCGATGCCCCCACCAAAGTTGGCGCGAGATGCACCAATCTTCGATGTTTTCCAGCCAGTGGAAATAGACCTTCTCGAACCGTTCGGGCACGATCTGCACCTTGCCATCGCGCACGGCGGCGATCGCCAGCTCGGCGAGCGGCTTGGTGCGAACAAACCACTGCTCGGAGAGGAGCGGCTCGATCACCTCGCCGCCGCGCTGGCTAATGCCGACATTCATCTTGTGCGGTTCGGTCTTGACCAGCAAGCCTTCGCGTTCGAGATCGGCCAGTATTGCCTTGCGACACTCGAAGCGATCTAACCCGGCATAGGGGCCGCCCGCCTCGTTGATGGTCGCATCGGGATTCATAATATTAATCATCGGCAAGTGGTGGCGCTTGCCGACTTCGTAGTCATTCTTGTCGTGGCCGGGGGTAATCTTGACCGCGCCGGAGCCAAACTCTGGATCGACATACTCGTCGGTGATAATCGGGATGGGGCGAGCCAGCGCCGGTAAGATCGCCTCTTTGCCGACCAGATGGGCATAACGCGCATCGCCGGGAGCGACGGCCACCGCTGTATCACCCAAAATTGTCTCCGGGCGCGTAGTAGCGACGGTAATAAACTCAGTCGCGCCGGCAGCCCACTGGCCTGACCCCCACGGCGCTGCGGGGCCGACCCATTCGGCAGTGCGGATCGGGTAGCGCACGTACCAGATCGAGACATTACGCTCTTCGTACTCGACTTCAAGATCGCTAACGGCGGTTTGCAGCTTGGGCGACCAATTGACGAGATAAGTGCCACGATAGATCAGGCCATCATCGTAGAGGCGCTTAAACGCAGTATGCACCGCGCGCGACAAACCGGGATCGAGGGTAAACCGCTCGCGCGACCAGTCGCACGACGCACCGAGCCGGCGCAACTGGCGCGTAATCTCGCCACCGTACTTCTCTTTCCATTCCCACGTGCGGCGCAAAAACTCTTCGCGACCCACCGCCTGTCGCGACGTTCCCTCGCGCTCGAGCAGCTTCTCAACCTGCGTCTGGGTAGCAATGCCGGCATGATCAGTACCGGGTACCCACAATGTCTGATACCCCTGCATACGGCGCCAGCGGATCAGCAAGTCTTCGATCGCGACAAACATCGCGTGGCCGAGATGCAACTCGCCGGTGACATTAGGCGGCGGGATCGAGATGACAAACGGAGGGCGGGGCGCGTCATCGCGCGGCGCAAACAGGCCGCTACGCTCCCACCAATCGTAGAGCCGCTGCTCGACAAGGCGGTGCTCGTAGGCTTTATCCATCTCTAGCGGGCGGGCGGCAGCCGGATCGGTCATAGATGCCTCAACAATTAGCGCTAGAATACCGTCACATTAGAAACTATTATACCAGTCTTTCCGGCACAGCGATGTCAGGCGCGGGAGGGATAAGATCGAGTACAATGCGAATCATGACAGCCGCGCACAGCCGCGCGCCAGACATCATCAACCATTGTGGCGAGGAATGTTATGACCCCGCTGATTCAATTGAACAATATCACCAAAATCTACGTCATGGGTGAAACCGAAGTGCATGCCTTGCGCGGAGTCTCGCTCACGATCAACCAAGGCGAGATGGTTGCGATCATGGGGCCATCGGGCAGCGGCAAAAGCACGCTGATGAACATAATCGGCTGTCTCGACCGGCCCACTTCAGGCGAATACCTGCTCGATGGCGTCAACGTCGGCGATCTGACCGACGACGAGTTAGCGATCATCCGCAACGAGAAGATTGGCTTCGTCTTCCAGCAATATATGCTGCTCCAGCGCACAACAGCGTTGCGCAACGTCGAGTTGCCGATGCTGTACGGGAAGGGCCGGCCCGATCGGCAAGAGCGGGCGCGGATGGCGTTAGAGGCTGTCGGGATGGGCGACCGGCTGCACCACCGGCCCAACGAGTTGTCGGGCGGGCAACAGCAGCGGGTAGCAATCGCCCGCGCCCTCGTCAACGAGCCGCGGATTATTATGGCCGACGAGCCGACCGGCGCGCTCGACAGCCGCACGGGGGCCGAGATTATGGGCATTTTTCAGCGACTGAATGCCGAGCAGGGCATCACTGTCATTTTGGTGACGCACGAACACGACGTCGCCCAACACGCCGAGCGGATCATCAGTGTGCGCGACGGCCAGATCGCCGACGACCAGCCGGTCAAGAACCGGACGATGGCGTGGCAGCGGGAAACGACCATTGCGTGACCGGACGGCAGATTTGTTATGATAACGCTGGGTGAGCCGCCGTCACGGAGACGCCTGTATGCACAACCGAACATTCCTGAGCCGTGTCCTGCTCGTAACCATCCTCGCCACGATCGCGCTCGCTGCGCCACCGGCCAGTGTAGCCGTGAGCGCCTCTGCCACGCCAACCCCCACGCTCACCATCACAACCAACGCTATCACACCACGTACCGCGCAAGATCTGGAGGAATCGCCGATCAGCGCACTGCTTGGTCGTTATGCGACGTGGCTGATGCTAGTCATGTGCAGTTCGATGCTGGCTTTAGTGGGAGCGACAGCCATTGTAGCCCGGATGCGCCGGATCGCCGGAGATGACGACGACTAGCCAAGCGATGTGATGATAGGGATTGCGGCAGTTTCACTGCCGCAAGTTCGCGTTATTGGGCGGGGGCCGCCGCCCATCTCATGGCGAGGGAGCGGCGCTCCCCAGTAGCGCTAGGTGGTGCCCGACCGCAGCAATCTCCCCTTCAGCGGAACGTATGCCGGAGCGGATCGCTCCCGCGTGAGCGGGGATTACTTCGCTGCGTCGCAATGACAATGGGAACATTGCCCCCTTAAGATAACCTTCACCACCCAACCGGGAAATTCTTCGCCCTTCCCCCTTGCGCTTTTGGACAAAATCAGTGCATACTATGTACAAAGAGTGATCTTGTCATCACTCCGCGCCAGCGCCGGCGCCCACTGACGCAAACCACAACACCACATCAAAGGAGTGTATTGCATGGAGGTGCTACTGCAACTACTGGTTGCGGGAGCGTGGATGGTTACGCTCGCCAATAGTCTTCGCCGGTTGTTACGCTTAGCTCGCGTCTCTCATCTCCAACGATGGGACAGCGATATCCGGGTACGCTCCGGTCTCAACCGGATCTGGTGGTGGCTGGGCCAAGAGGAATTCTGGAGCGCGGCGCGGTATGATGTTGCTCATGCCTTGCAGATCTCACTGCTCGTTTTTCTCTTCGTCTGGCGAATGGCAAGTTGACGCGAGGAAGCTAACGCAACCTGCGAATGCAATGGCGCGAAGCGGAGTGTGTTACGATATTGGCGCTGGCATGCTCGCCAATGGAAGCGCGTACCATTGGCAATCTTTCGCGCTTTGGCGTTATCATCCTCGAAGGAAAGCCGTGAATATTCGTTGGACGGCAGTAATTTCTGGTTTTATGGCCGATTTCGCGTTTACGATTCTGTTGCAGGTGGTCATCTTGGCCACCGGGCAAAGTGCGGTGTTCACCGCTCCATCGCTATCCAATCCAATCCATATACTTCTGATCTTGATCGGCGCTAGTTTGACTGGCGTAGGCGGGTTTGTCGCCGGGTGGCTGGCCGATAACTCCTATGCGATGCATGGCTTGCTGGTGGGAGTAGTCGGGATTCTCGTCGCAGCCCTCGCTAACGTTGGGATCACTGTACCGCCATTGTTGTTGCTAGGGCAAGTGATTGGCTGCACCTTTGGCGCCGTGGGAGGGATGTTAGCCGGACGGGTGCGGCACTCGCCACGGGTGGGTTAACTGCTCTTCGGCAATACGCTTAACCGCTCACTCGCCTGTTCCCAAATGTGGTGCGCAATCTGATTGATGCTATAGCCAGCCGGCAACCGCACCAACGGTTTATTGTAGCGTTCACAGAACTCTCGCACTGCGCCTAAGCCGTGGCTTGCCCATCGGATTGCCAAGAGCACCACCGACACTTCTGCGCGTGCAATGAATGGCTCAACAACGAGATGGCTACGATGCGGGCGCGTATCGCACCAGATCAACTCGCGCAGGTCAAAGGCTTCTTCGATTGTTTGCCGCACGAGTGGACGTTCATCGCCGCCGATTAAAACGACGCTCGTATTGCGCAGCAGATCGGCCACTTGCTCGACCAGCTTTTCGTCGCGGTCGCCGGGAGATAATGGTTCAGCATCTACTGGCGAGGTTGCTGCACGGGCTAATTCACGCGCAACCCATGCCAACTGCCGCGCTTCGGCGCTGGCAACATTCAGTTGATCACGGAACGGCCACAGCAACTGGCGCAGCATACGGTGGCTCGGCGGCACACCAAGATCGATTAGCGCGCTGATGGTTTGCAGCGCACGCGGCCATTGATCAGCCGCCCCACTATCCACTTGGCTTAGTTGGTAGCGCAGTTTGCCGAACAATTTACGCTCGTGGCGGCGACGATAGATCTCTCTCTCAAGCGTTTCCCGCCACGCTTGCACCCGTACCAGTCGTTCTTGCCACTGATTCGGGTCAGCCGTGTCTCCTCGCCGCATATAGCGCGGCAGATACACCTGCTCGGCTTCGGTTCGTTGCCGCAGCCACCGAAAGAAACGCTCTTGGGCTGGATCAGGCTTCTTGTGCAACCGCTGCACGGCGGCGGCAACCGCAGATTGGGCCTCAGCAGCAAGCAACAAACCTTCCGGTAAGTGCTTCTTGAGCGCGGCGTTATTCACCATCTCGCTCAAGGCATCGGCCACTAGCGCCGCCACTTCGCATGAACCGGCTAGTACTTCCCAATCATCCTGCTGAGATTGAGCCGATTGCTTGAGTTTAGCGTCGATCCATTGCGTGCAAGGTGATGATCCGAGCGGATTCTTGCCTAATGAGCCTAATGACTGTCGAATATGCATAACTTTGGCTTGAAAACAATCGCTCAATTCGGCAAGTTGGATCGCTCCGCCTTGATCGGACGGCGTACTCGGCAATGCAGAAACCGGTTGATCGGTTACATCAAGTTGGCCGGCGAAATGAGCGGCTAAAAGCTTTAGATCATCATCCGTTGCCGGCGGCAGCACCGGTACGTTCGCATCAGCCGTTGCCCTACCATCAGCGACATCTTCCGTTTGCAACTCAGACGATCCGCTGCGCTCGCCATTAACAATGATTTCTACCAGCGCATTGGTATCGGCATCATCACTATCGCCGGCAATGCTCAGCAACGCAGCGCCAAGCACACGCAGATGGTGGCGCAATTCGCCGTCGTTGCGCGCTTGACGCTGTAGCGCAGCGATAACTGCTTGAATTGCACCGGTGAGATCAGGTTGATGTTCTTCGGTAAGCATTGGTGAATTCAGAGAACAACAGCGATGCTAGGTGCATAGCGACGATGCTAAGATATTGCGGACATTGTAGCACAGCGCCGCGCACCTAGCCGCCGGCGAGATGGGAAACAGATGTCACAAACACTGGCGGCGGCGGGCAGAAGAGATGCAGCAGCCTGCCATCACGCGGATGCGGCAAGCTGAGTTCGGCAGCGTGAAGGAGCGAATGAGTTAGCTGCAGACCGGCAACCACCGTTGGCCCGCCATAGCGTTCATCGCCGAGGATTGGGCAGCCCAACGCTGCGAGGTGGAGGCGAATTTGATGAGTGCGCCCGGTCAAAGGAATGGCCCATACAAGGGCGGCTTGGGCGAATTGACGGCGCAGCATGAAGCGGGTATGCGCCAATTTGACGCGTTGGCCGTTAGGCAACACTCGCCCGATCTCTGACTGATCGTAGAGGCGCCAGCGCCCACCGGCAGCGCGGCCATGGCCGGTCACGAGTTCTGTCTCAACCGGCATATATCCAGTACAGACAGCTAAATATCGTTTCTGCACCTGCCCACGGTTGAACGCGGTATGGAGCGGCGCATTGGCGCGGGGATGCTTGCTGAGCACGAGAATCCCTGAGGTGCCGAAGTCGAGTTGGTGGGCAAGATGGAGATTTGGCGCTTGGCCATCGCGCGCGGCGAGCAACCGCGTCAAGACCGCCAACACACTACCCTGCGCATCCCATGGCGTATCACCGACGTAGCAGGCGGGCGGTTTGTTGATCACCAACAAATCATCGTCTTCGTAGATGATATGAGCAAACGTTACTGGCGCATCGCAGTAGCCACCAACCGGTGGCAGCCGCACTATCAGCGTCTCGCCGGTTACTGCGGGCGTGTCAGGCGTAACCCGACGCCGGCACAACCACAGACCACCCCGAGCAGCAGCTTGCCGGCCAGCGTCTCCCAAGCGTTCGGCGGCGATGTCGCCGAGCGGACGGCCAGTATCATTGCTAGTTAGTAAAAGCGAAACAGAGATGGGAGGCATGCGTTATTCCAAACGGTCTGGCAGCGCGACAACTGTTGCTGGTGGGCTGGCGGCCCGCGGCCCAATTCTTTTGGCGGGCCGGCGGGCTTACGCTAACCGATCGCTCGCTTCAACACCTGACCCAAGCGGCGCGCGCCTTCAACCATATCAGCTTCCGGCAACATCGAGAATGCTAACCGTAGCTCGTTACGCCCGCCGCCATTGGCATAAAACCGTTCACCGGGAACGTAGGAAACACCCGCCGCTTCGGCTTGGCACAGCAGTGCTGTGGTATCAATCGGTGCCGGCGCGCGCATCCAGACAAAAAAACCACCTAGCGGCGGACGCCATGTGACGCCAGCCGGCATCGAGCGGGCCAGCGCAGCCAAGAGCGAATTGCGGCGCACCTGTAGTGCAGCCCGCAAATGTAGCAGATGCGGCTCAAAATCGCCGGCTTGCAAGAGAGCCAATACCACGTGGGCCGTGAAATGGTTGACTCCGCCGCCACTGTCGAGCATACCCGCTTGGGTGCAGCGTTGAATCGCGGCTGCCGGCGCTTGCATCCAGCCTAACCGGAGACCGGGAGCCAACACTTTGGCAAAGCTGCCCAGCCGGATGAGCGGACCGCCGGGGGCGAAGCTCGCAATCGGCGGCGGCGGCGGCGCGTCGTACCATAACTCGGCGTATGCTTCATCTTCGATCACAGTCAATTCTAACGCCGTCGCCAAGCGGGCCAATTCAGCCCGCCGCTTAGCATGCAAGGTGACGCCGCTAGGATTGTTGTAGGTCGGAACCAGATAGAGAAAAGCGATCCGTTCGCCCCGGCTACGCAAGAGCTTGACGAGCGCCGTCACTGCGGTCACGTGCAACCCCTGCTGATCACCCGGTACCGTCACACAACGGAGACCGTGGTCACGAAAGATCCGCAAGGCCAGATGGTAGGTGGGCGCTTCGACTAGCACCACGTCACCCGGTTTGGTGAATTGCTTGCAGAGCATATCGAGCGCCTGTGAGGTGCCGCCGGTAATCATCAGCTCGGTTTCGGGCACAGCAAAGCGCTCGGCCAGCAGGGCCAGCAACCGGCCCGGCCCTTGAGCGTAGCCATAGGTCAACGCTGCCGGCGCATCGTTGGTCAAAGTCCACGTTGCGGCGCGCAACACTTCGGCGCGTGGCAACAGCTCAGCGGCAAGATGGCCCCAGCCGAATTCGATCATCCCCGGTCGTTGCACGAATTGAATATCTGGCAACATACGGTCTCTCGCGTCTCATGCCAGCGCCACCTTCCTAAGCAAGCTCTCACCGCGCAGGCATAACGCTAATGGTATCATACAGTTGAGCAGCAACTTGCTCCGAACCAAGGGCATCTATAGTTATAAAAGTTATGCATCGCCTACGAATCATTCTGCTGTTCCTGACCACGCTAGTAATTACTGGCTGCACATTCGTGCGCAGCGAACCCGAGCCAACGACCACCAGCTACAGCCGGCCCGCTGCGCCAGCTACCCGAATCCCATTGCCGGCTGAAACCCCTGCACCGGCTGGCGGCGCAACAAGCGGACTGAATCTTTCGCCGACGCCAGCGCCACCGGTAGCAACCATCGCGCCAACCCCGACGCTAGCCCCGCTCAGCCGGGATCAGCGCCTACAAATTTTCCAGCAAGTATGGGAGACGGTGCGCGACAATTATTTGTACGAAGATTATAACGGCCTCGATTGGCAGGCAGTACGCGCCGAACTGCAACCTAAGGTTGAGGCAGCAACAACACCCGAGGAATTTTACGCGATGATGCGCGATATGATCGCGCAGCTTGGCGACGACCATTCGCGATACGAATCACCGCAGGAAGTGGCGGCTCAGATCGCCGAAGCGCGTGGCCAATTGCAGTATGGCGGCATTGGTGTGAGTGTGCGCACAATTGATGAAGGCGGTTTGATCACGCGCGTCGTTGCCGGCGGGCCAGCCGATCAGGTCGGGTTGCGTCCGCGTGACCTAATTGTAGCGGTAAATGGCATTCCGTTTAATGACCCCAATGCGTTTGGCCCTGCCGGCGCGATTGGCGCGGTGCGCGGCATCCCCGGCACCACGGTGCGACTGACGATCAAGCGCGGCGACGAACCGCTGCGGGAGGTTGAGGTGATGCGGGCAGTGATCGATATCGCCATCTTCAATCGGGTAACTGCCGAGCGGTTGACCGGCGACATTGGCTTGCTCACCATTCCTAGTTTTTATGTCGATAACGCCGACGTGCAAGCCCGTGACGCACTCACCAACCTGCTGGCTGGCGCGCCGGTGCGCGGGATGATTATCGATGTGCGCGACAACAGCGGCGGTTATATTCACGTGATGCGCAACATTATCGCTCTCTTCCACGACGGCGGCAGCATCGGCGCATCGGTTGGGCGGCGCGATCGGGAAGAGCAGCGGATTCCGCGCGGACGCGCGATCCCCGGTCTCACCAACATCCCGGTGGTGGTGCTCGTCAGTAACGAGACGGCGAGCGCCGCTGAGATGTTCGCAGCCGGAATGCGAGTGTTGCGCCAAGCCACCATTGTCGGCGTACCGTCGGCGGGCAATACCGAAAATCTCTACGGGTACGATTTTAGCGATGGATCACGTTTGCTACTGGCCGAAGTCGCTTATCAACTACCCGATGGCACGCTGATCGAGGGCATCGGCATCATACCTGATGTGCTGATTGAAGCGGAATGGTGGCGTTTCCCGCCGGAAGAAGATCCCCAATTGCAAGCGGCGATCAATCTACTTAAGTAAAGCCACCCGGCGAGGTGAAGTTATCTATGAACGCGACGACCCTGCCACCATGTTAGCACCACCGAACCCACAACCGCCGCCAACATCAGCAAGATCGGCTCGACCGGCAGCCGATAACGAGTATTGCCGGCCACCGAGATCGCGTAGGGTACGGTAAACGCAACCAGCCACCAGAGGCAGAGCAGCAACGCTGCCCGGTAGCACCGATACGCGATCACTGCGCCAATCACAGCTAACAGCAACAGGGGGATCTGGATCGCGTAGCGTATGAGGTAAAAGTAGCCCGGCTCAGCAATGTTTTCGCTGGTGATCTGGAAGGTTGGCGAAATCAGCCACAGATAGCCGATCCGCTTGATGGTCAGCTCAAGGAAGCGATCGGGATGGGCAGCGATCCACTGCCACGCTTCCTGCTGCAACACGGCATAGCGCTCGGCTTCGTTAAGGGAAGCGAGATAGGCTGCTCGCTCAGGCGCGAGCGTATTCGGCATCGGTTCGCCAGCCATAGTGTAGAGAAAGCCGGTAGCATTGGGATTATTGCCCATCCAGAAATTGAGCCCAAACGAGGTTTTGAGCGGCACCAAGCGGTGAAACACCAGATAGTTGCGCACCGTCCACGGCGCGACAATGACCACTGCGACCAACGCAGCACCGGCAAGCAGCAACGTACTCCGTTGCCGGGCTGACGGTGTTTGCCGGAACCAATAGAGCAAGGTCGCCCCCGGCGCAGCCACCAGCAAGATCGGCTCAGCTAGCAGACCAACGCCCCACACCGCGCCGAGCAACGTCGCGCGTTTTCGGCCCGGATGGGCAAAAAACAGTACGATAGCATAAAAAACGAGCGCAGTAAAAAACGCTGTCAAGATAGCCGGCGAAATCTGCTTACAGAAATAGATCAAGGGCGGATAGAACGTTGTCGCCACCGCCGAGATAGCCCCAACCGCTGGCGCGAACACCCGGGCAGCAATCTTGCCGATCAAGTAAATGATAAGGGCTGAGAGGACTGCCTGCGCCAACTCAACGGCAAGAAACGGCAGGGGTATGCCGATCCATAACCAAAACGCCAGAAATAACGGGTAGAGCGGTGTATTGAGCGCCGTCGGCTGTTCGGGGCCAAGCCAGCCGCCGCCGGAAAACCCCTTGCCGGCAACCAGATTGTGGGCCACAATCCCGTATTCGGCGGTGATTGGCGCGCGATAGTCATTGAGCACCAAAACGGCTGCTACCCGGATCGCCAAACCGATCAGGGTAAGCAGCCACAAGAGGCGATCGAACCGGTTCATCAACAGCATTGAGCCAAAAGGGCGGCGTGTCGTAGGAGCATAGCGTTGTTATATCCTTATGACACGCCGCGCATCATCTGGATCCGTTCCCGGATCGTCATGACTTCATTACGCAAATGACTATCGGTATTAATTTCCTCAGCAATCTTCTCGCAACCATACATAACTGTGGTATGGTCACGCCCACCGAGCAGATTACCGATATCAACCAACGAACTCTCGGTCTCTTCGCGCAGCAAATACATCGCGACTTGACGCGGCACCACCACGTGGCGCGAGCGGTTGCGAGCGCGCAGTTGCTCAACTTCGATCCCGTAATGTTCGCTCACCACCTGCAAAATCGCCTCGGCGCTGACGCGGCGGCGGCGCTGATTGCCCAACAGATCGGCCAGCGCAGCCGTTGCCGTATCGATGGTAATCGGCAACCGGTTGAGTTCGGCGTAGGCCGCAACCCGGTTCAGGCTGCCTTCAAGTTCGCGGATATTGCTCTGAATCTTATGGGCTAAAAAATCGATCACTTCATCAGGCACATGCACGCTCATCTGCTCGGCCTTAGCGCGCAGAATCGCGGTGCGTGTTTCAAGATCGGGCGGCTGGACATCAACGATCAAACCCCACTCAAAGCGCGAACGCAGCCGCTCTTCGAGGGTCAGAATCGCTTTAGGTGGGCGATCAGAGCTAATCACAATATGCTTCGCTGCTGAATGGAGCGTATTAAAGGTATGGAAAAACTCTTCTTGGGTGGCGTCTTTGCCGGCAATAAATTGAATGTCGTCGATCAGCAGCACGTCGATATTCCGGTAGCGCATACGGAACTCTTCGGTCTGCTGGCGGCGAATGGCATTGATCAAGTCGTTGGTAAATTTCTCAGACGAAACGTACAGCACATTAATTTCGGGATCGCGATCGAGCACGCGATTGCCGATCGCGTGGAGCAAGTGGGTCTTACCCAAGCCAACGCCGCCATACAGGAAAAGCGGGTTATAAGCTTGGCCGGGGTTATCGGCCACAGCGAGACAAGCGGCGTGGGCCAAGCGGTTGCTCGAACCGACAATAAAGCTAGAGAACGTATATTTGGGATTAAGCATCCCTGAACGCATTGCGCTGGCCAAATCGAGTTGGACAGCGCGCTCGCTGGCGCCATTGCCGGGCATAAAGGCCGGCGCGGAAGATTCGACGATCATCGGTTCAGGTTCAGCAGCAAACCGCGACCCGTTAAACGAGGCAGGAAGCAATTCAGGGCGCAACGATGGGTTAGAAATCAGCACCTGCACTTGCACCGAGTAGCCAACGACCCGCGTCAGCACGTTGCGGAGCGGCATTAACAACCGGTTTTCCAGCCCTTCTTTCTGAGCCAGTGACGAGACCCCAATCCGCGCTACGCCGCTGTTAAGCGACAACAGGGTTGCCGATCGCAGGAGCGCATCGTAATCATGGCGCGAAACTTGCGATTGCAGGGCGTTCAATGTTGCTTTCCAGATTTGAGTTAGGTTCACACTGCGCCTCCTTGCGAGCCGCGCTTGACCATCACGCACATAATGAATCACCCGCGCCGAAACGCGGGATCGGCAATGCAGCAGTTAACATCTCAGGCTCAGTGCGCTCGTGGTGAGAGCGGGCAGCAAGTCTTCAGTTGACGTGGTGTGATCATACTCGATCTGCCCCCATATTTCAAGCAACATAATGCGGGAGATCTATAAATGTTCCTTATAGTAATGAGATGTGGTAGAGGCTTGTTTCTTGTGATCGTAGCGAGATAGAGACTGCGTTATGTTGAGATTAAATTGTGGATAATTGTGGATAAACCGGCAACCAATTTGCCGCACAGTTTCCATTTTAGCGCATCTTGGTGCGCTTGTCACTAATCGAGCAACAAGCGCGATCACCCTACTTTTCATGTGGATAACAAGTGGACAGGCGGGGAGAAGACCGTGGATAGAGTCATGGCGCAGCGATAACAGCCACTGCGCCATTATTCCGGGAGATCAACCGGCGGCAGATCGGCAAGGCTCGTTAAACCAAATTGTTGGAGAAACGCCGGCGTCGTGGCGTAGAGGATAGGCCGGCCCAGCGTTTCGAGGCGGCCAGCCTCACAGATCAGATCGCGCGCCAGCAACGCCCGTAGCGCCGCACTGCTATCAACGCCGCGAATGGCATCGATCTGGGCGCGCGTGATAGGTTGGCGATAGGCAATAATCGCGAGCGTCTCGAGCGCGGCATGTGACAAACGCTGGCCGTGTTGCACACCGAGCAAGCGGCGAATGGCCGGCGCCGCTTCCGGCGCGCTGACCAACAGCACCTGATCGCCGTGGCGCTGAAGGCGAATCCCGCGCTGCGCATAGCTTTGGCTCAATTCATCAATAGCTGCGGTCATTTGCGCGAGCGGCGCCTCTAACACACGCGCTAATTGCTCGATCGTCACCGGTTCGCCGGCAACGAAGAGCACCGCTTCGATCAGTTGCGCCAACGAGGGTGGCGCCGGATCGGGAAAGAGCGCCGGCTGGTCTGGTGAACCGGCATTGGTTAGAGGTGCGACGTGTTCAGACTCAGTCATAGGCTATGTTCGAGCATTAGGCGCTATTCCAGAAGATGATTGCTTATGGTATCATATCGGTTGCAAGTGCAAGCAGGAAAGGACGTTGTCAATGAGTGAACGCCGTCGTGGCATCTCCCGCCGGCAAGTAATTGCTGGTTTCTTTACCCTCTTGGGCTTTTTGATGTTGTTCAACTACGTACCGCTGGCACTGGCGGGCGATACCGTGGTGACCCGCATTGCATTGGCGGTGCCGCAACCGGTGATTGCCTTCCCCACTGCGTGGAGCTTAGCCTTTATCGGTTTGATCGCACTGATTGCCGGTGTGTTAGGCCTTAGCAATCGCGCCCAACGCTGGGCCAACGGTCTGCTATGGACAAGCGCGGTGCTCTTGTTCCCGGCCATTCTGATCTGGGCCGCAGCCGGGAAACAAACCAATGCGACCGTGATGCTCAGCGAATCATTACGCCTCGGCACACCGCTGGCGCTTGGGGCATTGGCCGGAATCTGGGCCGAACGATCGGGCGTGATCAATATCGCCATCGAGGGCATGATGCTGATGGGGGCAGCCTTTGGCTTCGCCATCTTCATTTTCACCGGCAATATCTGGGTTGGCGTCATTGGAGCAGTTGTTATCGGCGGCGTCATAGCCCTCTTGCATGGCGTACTCTCAATTTCATTCCGCACCGACCAAATTATTAGCGGTACGGTGGTCAATATCTTAGCGATAGGTGTGACCGGCTACCTCAGACGGCAGTATATCGTAGTTGAAGGTGGCGGACGGATCACGCTCCCGTCGCTTTCCGGCCTGCTCGCCAACGCCGGTTTTCCCGACCTTGCCCGCTCACTCGAATCAATTCCGGTGTTGGGAACGTTGATTTTCAGCGGCAAGCCGATCTTTTTCGCTATGCTGCTCCTTGTGATCCTGACCCACATCGTGCTCTTCATGACCCGTTGGGGCTTGCGCACGCGAGCCGTGGGCGAGAATCCTAAAGCCGCTGACACGGTTGGCATTGCGGTCAACCGGATGCGCTATTTCAATATCTTTATCAGCGGGTGCATTGCCGGGCTAGGTGGTGCATGGTTTTCGTTGGAAACGGTGGGCCAGTTTGACGACGGAATGACGGCTGGCAAGGGCTTTATCGCGCTGGCGGCGATGATCTTTGGCAAGTGGATGCCGTTTGGCGCCTTTGGCGGCGCAATGCTGTTTGGCTTTGCCGAGGCATTAGGTACGCGTTTCCAAATCTTACAGGTACAGGTCTTTGGCGGCCCGGTGCCAGTGCAATTTTTGCAGATTACCCCCTATGTGGTGACAATGATTGTGCTGGCCGGATTGATTGGCCGCGCTGTGGGGCCGGCGGCGGTAGGCAAACCGTATGAAAAACAATAACCGCGCAGCCGCAATAGCATGGGCAAGGCAGAGATGAATGCTCATCTCACCTTGCCGAACATGCCCAATTTAGGCCAGCCCCTCAGCTTCAAGCCATTCCTGCACATCGGCATCGGTAGGGCTAGCCTTGCCGCCGGGAATATACCGATACCGATCGCCATACCCTTCCATTACCTGATTGCGCAGCGCTTCCGCCTCGGCGCTTGGATCGGTGTCGGGCACCCGCAACACCTCACCGGAGTTCAGGTCGAGATAAAAGCTCACAGCCGGGTCGGTCTCGGCCAGCGCGGCACGAATTTGCTCACGATTGATGTTAGCGGCCACAGCATCCTCCAGTGGATTAACGACGGCATACGAACGACCGCCGAATCACGATGATGGTACACGAACCTGCCCGCTCTTGCAAGTTGACAGAGTGGTAACGTTTATCGTAGTGAGTCGTATAGTATCTGTGAGGAGCGCCTGTGAGCGATCCATCATCTGACGAGCTTGACCTCGTCAAGCGGGCTTGCACCGGTGATCAATCGGCATGCGCCACGATTGTCCAGCGCTATACCGGTATTTTATATAATCAGGCTTATCGCATGCTGGGCGATGCGTTCGAGGCGGAAGACGCGGTACAGGAAGTCTTCTTACGCGCATTCCGCCATCTGCCAAGCTACGATCCGTCGCGCCGGCTGGTTACGTGGCTGCTTACGATCGGATCGAACTACTGCATTGATCGCTTGCGCCGGCGACGATTCAACTGGTTAACGTTGGAAGATGTCGCCTTTTGGCTGCCAAGCACGCAGCCGGGGCCAGAACGAAGCGCCTTGCAGAGCGCGCAGCGTGAAGTGGTGCAACGAGCATTGCAACGACTGCCTGAGAGTTATCGCAGCGTGACTGTGCTCCGCTACTGGTACGATCTCTCGTATGACGAGATTGGCGCGATCTTGGGCTTAACCGAAGCAACCGTCAAGACCCGGCTGCACCGGGCGCGTAAAATGCTGCAAGAGGCGCTGGCCGCTGAGGAGGAGGTATGGAACACAGAAGGGATGGCGAGTTGACCGATGCTGAGCTGGCTGAGGTCGAAGCAGAGACGCGCGCGTTGCTGGCGCGGTGGGGTGAACCAACGATGGCATCGCCGCCAGCCGATCTATCGGCGCGCGTGGTACGGCACCTCTCCGCCGCTCCCGCGCATCGTGGCTGGCATTGGCGACCACTCTGGCTGGCTGCGCCGCTCGTACTGCTGGTACTGGGGTTCTGGGGATTGAGCATTGACAGCAACGGCCCTGCCTCGTTGTTCGGCGATCCAGCCACCGGTGCCGGGCGATATGTGTTGGGGCTAACCCTCGTTGCCAAGCCGCTCTGGCACTTGTGGCTGGCCGGCGCTGGGTGGTGGCTGCTCGGATTGTTCGTTCTCTTCGCCGCTGGCTGGCTCTGGTGGCGCCTGATTCTTGATGCACCGTTGGCTGAGGTTTGGCAGTGATACGACGAAGCTGGTTGTTTGCAGTTATGCTCTGGTTGGCAGTGCTCGCTACGCCAGCGCGCGCGTTTGCGCAAGAGCCAGCGGCGCTGGTCATCGCTGCCGGTGAGCGGTACCATGGCCACGTAGCCACTTTCGACCAACCAATTGTGATCCTCGGCGAGGTTGATGGCGATGTAACCAGTTGGGCCGGTTCGATCACGGTGCAAGGCATCGTGCGTGGTGATGTGGTGAGCTATACCGGTACGATCACGTTAGCTCCCGGCACCATTGTGGAAGGAAACGTCCTTTCGATCGCGGGGGGGGTGAACGTTGCAGCACGCGCCGGATTGCATGGCATCGTGATTGGGGTCGAACCGCTGGCCGGATCGACCGTAGCCACTGCGTTGATTGGCACGCTGAGCGGCCAAACAATTGTCCGCCGTTGGTTGCCGCCGGGAACTACCGGCCTGCTCGGCGCACTGATTTCGGCGCTGCTCTGCGTGGCGATTGCGCTCATCTGGCCGCGCCGCACCGCCGGGATTGGGCGAGCATTGCGCGCCGCGCCATTGCGCAGCGCCGTGGTTGGCCTGCTCTCAACGCTACTGGCGCTCTTGGCATTACCGCTTGTGGTGGGGATATTGACCCTCAGCCTCGCCGGACTGTTCCTGCTTCTGCCATTGATCATCCTGCTCCACGTACCGTATGCGATCGGTCTCACCGGCGTCACCCGCGCGATCGCGGCTACATGGCCACCCGGCTGGGCACTCAAGCCGCCGCTGGCTACCGCACTCGGCGCGCTCATTGTGCTCGCACCGCTGGTTGTGATAAGCATCGTTGCGCCGGTGCTCGCGTTGGCGTTAGGCTACGCTGTGGCGAGCTGGGGGTTGGGTGCGGCGTTGATTAGCCGTGGCGGTGCGTTACCGATCTGGCGCGACGAGTGGCCGGCAGTGAAGCGCATGGATTAGCATAGCCGCGAACAGACCCAGTAAGGTCTTAGCGATGGGTTATGGCAACGTCGCTACTATACGCTAGCCGCCAGCGCAACAACCAAGAGGCCAAGCACACAACTCAGCAATATCCCCAACACGATGAGTAGACTGGGGTACAGCAATACGGCCAGCGTGGCCTTGCCGCTATCAAGCCGATGCACCACGGCGGTGCCGCTAATCAGGATGATCAACCCCCACCCCCATGCGATCATCGAGATCGGAAAGCTCAACACCGGGATAAAGGTGAGTGCATCGAGCGCATGGGGAGCAACCGAGAGTGAGCCAACGGCGACCATAGCGCGAATGCCGCCTTGCCCGCCAAGTTGGCGGGCGGCGAGATGGGTTAACGTCACCGCTAGCAACATACCACTCAAGTAGGTGAGCGGCGTCGAGACAGCTTGGCCGAGCGCCTCTAAGATCAGCGGTATCGGGCGAGGTAACGTCGTCGGCAAATCTAAAATATCGCCAACCATCTGCGCCAGCTCGTCTTCACTCTCTAAGAGCAAGCGAATCACTTCACGTTGTTCGGGCGTTGTTGCAGCCGCTTGCTGCTGTTCGAGTGACTGACGATAACCGAAGCGAAAGGCTTCCACAACACGCGCTGGATCAGCAACGCTAATCAGAGCACTCGCGCTCTGAAAGACGCCCACCAGCAACCCCACCATTAGGATGAGTAAGAAGCCACGCCGTACCCCGTCAGGAGCATCACGCAGCTCGGTAAATACCCGCTGGTTTAAGGTCAATGCCCCATTAAACGTATCAATCACCGGCATATCAACTCCCTTGCGCGATGGCAACCAGCACTGCCAATGCGCCACAACCGATCAGCATCAACAACACAACTAACACCATCGGCCCGATCAGCGCAGCCCAGAAGGCACGCCACGCCGGTAAGTTATGCGCTGCGCGCAAGCCAAGATAGCAACCGATAAGTCCGAGTATCGTCGTGCCCGCAACCTGTGCAAACGGTACGATTTGCACTACTGCCAGCCAGTTCGCGCCGCTCGCTAGCGCCGTGCAGCCGAGCGTCTGGGCCAAGCTACCTTCACCACCTAACGATCGCGCCGCGAGATGCGCGATTACGCCGTAGATCAGCCATCCTAACAGATAGAGAAACGGCGTCAAGACCGCATCAATCAATCCGCCCCACCGAAGGAAAACAGCGAACTGGGTGAGTAGAGTAAAGATTGGGGTGAGATCAAACGCAGGGTTTCCGCGTTGCAGTTCGGTGATAAACGGAGTGCGCTCTAATTCACGCTGAACAATCGTAAAGATCGCTTGTGGATCTGGGCTAGATAAGACCGTCAGTAGGCTACCGATAAAGCTAGCTACACCAACCGCAATTCCCACGAGCAGCACAACGAGAAACCCATCACGTAAGGCAGCCGGATTATCGCGCTGGGAACGAAACGTATCGGTGTCGAGAAACAGACCGGCTGTACTTAGGCGGAACAGGTATGTTAGCGATTCCATTGCTCTCCCTATAGGTTATTCCAGTAGGTTGCATAGCGAGTGGTCATGATGAATATGCAGTCTGATTCGCGATAACTATTGCAGATGGCGCCTCCGCGACCCCAACGCCGGCGCGGCGCCCACGCTGTGGACGGCTTCGCGATCCGGTAAATCGGTATTCACCCTTCACCAAGCACACGCTAGGCACTGACGCACGACCGGCACCCGAGGTGGAGTGCGCTTCGCCTATTTACGTCCATACCCCGCTCCTTTACCGAGGCGGGTATTGATCGGAATACCGGCAGCGCAGAGTGGGCACTCCTCGGCGGGATAGCTCTCAAGTGGCAGTTCGGTGAGCGCCACGAGACACGGCGCGCCGAGATCGAGCGCCGTGATACCGCCGCGATTGCAGAGTGCGCCAACGCCGACCACAATCCCGCCGGCAGCCGTCACTGCCTCGACCACCAGCCGCGCTGAGCCGCCAGTGGTAAGCACATCTTCGACCACCAACACCCGTTTGCCGGCGATTAACGCATCGTAGCCGCGGCGAAACACCCGCCGCTTGCCGGTTTCAGCCTGTTCTTCTTCAGCGTAGACTGCCAACACCTCGCGCCCGCTCAGTTGCGACAGGTGGTGCGCCGTCCATTGGGCCATAATCACCCCACCCACAGTTGGCCCGGCCACCGTCTCGACGCCGGCATCAGCAAAATGACGAGCCAATGCCGCACCGACCATGCTAGCGGCAGCAGTGTGCGGATAGAGCGCGTCTTTATTCACATAGCTGCTGCCATGGCGGCCAGAGGTATAGACAATGTGATCGTTGGTGACAATCGCACCCAGCTGATGCAAAACAGTCAAGAGGTTGGTATCGCTCATAACGTTAGGTTATCCTGTTCAAGTTCAGCTACGATTCGGGCCGTCGCCGCCGACGGATCGCCGATCGCAGCCGGCGGGCTAGTAATTGGGCGGCCAATCACCAGATAATCAGCCCCAGCCCGCAGCGCGGCAGCGGGGGTCATCACCCGCCGTTGATCGCCTTCGCCAGCCCACAGCGGGCGAATGCCCGGCGTCACAATCCGCACATCGGGACAAGCGGCGCGGATCGCGCCCACTTCATGCGGCGAAGCAACCACACCATCGAGACCGCAATCGCACGCCATCCGCGCTAGATGCACCACATAATCGGCAACGTCCTGCCGCACCCGCAATTCACCGGTCAACGCCGCCGCATCAAGGCTGGTCAAAACAGTGACGCCAAGCAGCAAGGGGCGATACGGCATGCTCTGGGCGGCAGCGACCGCCGCGCGCAGCATAGCGCTACCGCCGGTGCAGTGTAAGGTCAGCATCCGCACCACCGGGCCGAGCGCGCAGACGGCGCGCACCGCGCCGGCCACCGTATTGGGAATATCGTGCAGCTTGAGATCGAGGAACACGCTACCCCCGACTGCTGCGATTGCCGCCGCCACCTGCGGCGCGCCTATCGCTGTGCAAATCTCTAACCCCAACTTGAACCCACCCACTTGCCCGCGCAACTGAGCAGCCAGCGCAACCGCGCGGTCGAGATCGGGCGTGTCGAGAGCAACCAGAATACGTTCGCGTGGAGATAACGGCATCGTCGTCATGATGCGTTCACGTATGGATCAAGAGATACACGGCAACCCCCACCACCGTCGCCGCCCAATAGAGCGCAAAGGCAATCCGCATAAACGGCTTGTAATTGGCGAAGCGCCAGCGCGCCGGCAGCCAGCCATTACCGACTAACACCACGTACACTCCAAAGAGCATGGCGACCGTGCCAATCACTTCATGGGCCGGCATCGCGACAAAGGCTGCCGCCGGCAAAGTGAGATTCTCATCAGGCGTGACGGCTAGCAGCGACGGGATCATCACCCCGAACACGAGCACCAGATTGGCCGCCGCCGCGCCAGTTTGCAGCCAGCGGTGCGCGGCATAGTAGCCTTTCACCGCTACATAAGCGCCAATGGTAAAGGTGATCGCAACAATGATACTGCCTACCAATGATATATCTTGGGCGAAGGTGGCTTTTGTGCCGAGAAACCCGCTCATCACCGCTCCTTGCCGGCAACTAGCAACGCGCGATTGATCCGGCGCGGCAGCAACGGCCCGCGATAGACCAAGCCGGTGTAGAGCTGGATCAAGCTCGCGCCGGCCTCGAACATACGCAGTGCATCATCAGGCGAATGGATACCGCCGACGCCGATAATCGGCAGTTTGCCGCCGGTGGCGCGCGCAATCAACTGTACCACCTGCCGGGCGCGTTGGGCGAGCGGTTGCCCGCTAAGGCCGCCGGTCTCGGCCACTAACTCTGGATCAATCCCCGCAAGACCACTGCGCCCAGTCGTGGTATTGGTAGCAATAATACCGGCGACAGCGTGATCGGCGCACACTGCCAACAACTCTTCGATGGCTGCATCGCTCAGATCCGGCGCAATTTTCACCAACAGCGGGCGCGACCCGCGCGGATCGGCACGGCCCAGTTCGGCATTATCGCGCTGCAACGCGGCCAAGAGCGCGTGCAAGTGAGCGGCGTCTTGCAATTGGCGCAGACCGGGAGTATTGGGCGAACTGACGTTAATCGCCACGTAGGCGGCATATGGGAAGAGCAGCCGGAACGAGGCGCGATAATCGTCGATCGCCTGATCGAGCGGCGTCACCTTTGACTTGCCGATCGAGACGCCGACCGGGATGGAAACCGGCGTCGTTGCCAGTCGTTGCGCCAAGGCCGCTGCGCCGGCATTATTAAACCCCATGCGATTAATCAGCGCCTCGCGAGCCGGCAAACGAAACAGGCGCGGGCGCGGATTGCCGGGTTGCGGGAGACGAGTAACAGTGCCCACCTCGACAAAACCAAAACCAAGTGCAGCCCATACCGGCAACGCCACGCCATCTTTGTCCATGCCAGCGGCTAGCCCAACCGGATTAGGAAAATGAATCCCGAAGACGGTGCGCGATAAGCGTTGATCACGGATCGCAGCAAGCAACTGAAGAGTGCGACACAATAGGCGTGAACGGCTCAGCAACACCAACAGATGCAAGGTACGTTCGTGAGCAGTCTCGGCATCGCCACCGCCAAGCCGGAACAAGATTGGACGCAGCAGGAAGCGGTATATCGTCAGATCAGAACGGTTCAACACCCACCTCAGACAACTCATCGGCAAAGCGCTCGATATCGCGCGTTGTGCGGAGCCGGTCGATCCGGCTGAGCAACCGTTTCCGGTCAGCGCTCCCCTCAATTACTGCCCGTTCCAAATATTGGGTGAGATACAGCTTGATCACCTCAAGCTGATCGGCAGTCAGCGGTTCACCCTGCATATAGCGTTCAACCGCGGCGGCCAGCCGCCCGGTCGTCTCTTCCATCCAGAACCGAGGCGGGCGAGCGACCGGAAACGGGTATGGATAATCAGGATTAGGCACAAACACCAACGGCCCAATCACTTCAGCGTTTTCGGGCAACGGATCGGTCGTCATAGTGAATCCTAGTGGATTTTCAACCCCAGCAAGCGATATAAACGGTCAAAATCAAAATGGGCATCGAGCAATTCGGTAAAGCGGCGCAGTTTAGCTTCTTGATGAAAGCGAACGCGGCCAAACAGACGCTCGGCCCGATCAACCGTACTGAGCGTATCATCAGCCACCAGAATAATCGGCACCTCCAACTCAGCGGCGCGATCCATCACCTGCATCGTCGGGCGGATATTGCCGGTCAGCACCAGCGCATTGGTGCTAGTCTGAAGCGCAATCAGTTGCAAATCGCTGCGATCGCCACCGGTAATCACCGCCTTGTTGGCACGGCGGCGGAAGAACGACAGGCTCGCTTCGGCCCCCATTGCCCCGATCATCAGCGAATCGAGCATCTTCTCGCCCCACTCAGGCCGGCCAATAATTTGCCCGCCCAAATGTTGGGCCAATTCGTTGACGCTCACCCCAGATAAGAGCCGATCACGTGGCATAATCCCGAACACCGGAATGCCTCGCCCTTCGAGGAAGGGCGTAACGCGATTACGGACAAACTCGCGGTGCGGCTCTTCGACCTGATTGATCAGCACGCCAAGCAAGCGATCGCCGACATAGCGTTGCACGCTCAAGATCGTATCAACCGACAAGGTAGAGGTATAGCGGCACACGAGTAAGCCGGGAGCTTGGAGCATATCAGTCACCTGATCGGCAGTCAGATCAACTAGCGCCCCCTCGGCCCACGTATTGGTGCCTTCAAGCACCATCACATCCTTCTGGCGCGACACCGCCAGATAAGCGTCGCGCAGCGTCTTGGCGAACGAATGGGGCTGCCCGCGCAGGATCGACTCAATCACCCCCGGTGTAATCAACACCGGCGCGACCTGCTCCATTGGTGCATCAAGGCCAATCGTCTGGCGGATAAAGGCGGCATCTTCATCGAGCACCGCATCGGGCGTGTGCGTCACCGAAACGCTGACCGGCTTCATATACCCAACGCGGAAGCCGTCTTGCTGCATACGGCGCAGCAAACCGACACAGACCGCGCTCTTGCCGACGTAGGTTTCGGTTGAGGCGACATACAAAGTTGCCATCATTGCCTCCACTTAGTTGAGGATGATCCGGGCATCGAGGACGATCGCGCCCTCGCCTTCGTGATGAACGACGAGCGGATTAATATCCATCTCGACAATTTCTGGGAAGTCGGTGACCAATTGGCTGACCCGCAGTACCGTCTCTTCGATGGCAGCGATGTCGGCAGGCGGTTCGCCACGCACGCCGCGCAAGAGTGGGTACGCGCGGATTGAACGAATCTGCTCGCGCACCTCTTCAACGCTGAGCGGCGCGAGGCGGAAGGCAACATCTTTCAAGACCTCGACATAGATGCCTCCCATTCCCACCGCGATCAACGGCCCAAACTGCGGATCGCGGCTGACACCGACCAAGACTTCACGGCCTTTGCGCACCATCTCTTGGACGAGAATACCCCAGATGCGCGCCGAAGGAACATATTTGCGCGCGCGGTACTCGATCAGCTCAAAGGCATCGCGCACCGCCGTGGCATCGCCAAGACCGACCCGGACGCCGCCAATATCGCTCTTGTGGAGAATATCAGGGCTGGAAATCTTCATGACCACCGGATAGCCAAACTCATTGGCAATCGCGACCGCCTCTTCCGGGGTATGGGCCAATTGGCTCTTAGGCAACCGCATCCCATACGCCTCTATGACTTGGCGCGCCTCAACCTCGCCCAACTCGACCCGGCCAGCCGCGCGCACCTTAGCAAATAATTGTGCCACGCGATCGCGATCAACGTCAAAATGGCGATAGGTGGGGGCCGGACGTTGTTGCCAGAGTGATTGGCGATACATGGCTGCCAACGATTGGACGGCGCGTTCGGGGAAGGGGTAATTCGGAATATGCGCCTCATTGAGCGCACGCACCGCTTCACCAAGACTCACTCCACCCATAAAGCTGGTCACCACCGGCTTATCGGTCTGCCTACTCAGATCGATAATCAGCCGCGCCGTCACCAAGGGGTCAGAGACGGCTTGGGGCGTAAACAGCACAATCAACCCATCGACATTCGGATCGGCAAGCGCTGTCTCGATTGCCCATGCATACCGATCAGGCGTCGCATCACCAATGACGTCGATCGGATTAAAGAAATTAGCATTGGGCGGCAACTTCTCTTGCAAGCGACGGATGGTTTCTGAGGTAAACTCAGCCATCGCTAGTCCACTCCGTTCGACCGCATCAGTCGCAATAATCCCGGGACCACCAGCATTCGTTACAATCGCCACCCGATTGCCACGAATCATTGGCTGATAGGCAAAAACGAGGGCTAGATCGAACAACTCATTCATGGTCCGAGCGCGCAAGATACCGCTTTGGGCGAATGCCGCTTCGTAGGCAGTTTCAGAACCAGCTAGCGAACCGGTATGTGATGACGCGGCCCGCGTACCGGCAGCGGTGGTACCACTCTTGATCGCCACCACCGGCGTACACTTGGTCACCTCGCGCGCAACGCGAATAAAGCCGGGGCCGTCATCGATCGCTTCCAAATAGGCCAAAATCACCTTGCTGTGCTCATCGCGATTCCACGCCTCAAGCAGCGCCACCTCGTCAACATCGGCCTTATTCCCTAGACTGACGAAGCGGGAAAAGCCGATGCCTTGCTGATAGCTCCAATCGAGAATCGCCGTGCAGATCGCGCCTGATTGCGACATGAGCGCAATATTACCGGGCAACGGCATCGCATTCGCGAACGAGGCATTGAGCTGGCTGATCGTATCGATAATGCCGAGCGAATTGGGGCCGATCATGCGCATGCCATAGCGACGCACCGTCGTCAACAACTCGCGCTCGAGTTCGCGCCCGGCGCCGCCGACCTCTTTGAAGCCGGCAGTAATTACCACCAAGCCACGAATCCCTTTGCGGCCACACTCATCAACCGCAGCGTTAACGTGTTGGGAGGGGATGACAATGACCGCCAGATCGATTGGATCAGGCACATCGAGCACCGAGCGATAGGCGCGCAAGCCCAGCACTTCGGGAGCACGCGGATGGATTGGATAGATCCGACCTTGATAGCCGTGATCAATAATATTTTTCAGCACACGATGGCCCAAACGCGCCGGTTCAGGCGACGCGCCCAGCACGGCCACTGATTGGGGGGCGAAAATGGCCTCTAACATAGTGTGGGTGCTCCTTTTCGCACACCTTGCCCCTTCATCATAACCGATACACGACGTTGCGACAAGCGATGTTTCGCGCAACTATCGCAATGATGCAAGGGTGCGCAGATATGACGATTGTGAATTGTTGTCATGCAGACGAGTATGCGACCGGCGGCGGAGAAGTTGGCGGGATTGCCGGTAATCCCTAACGGATCGCACACACGACCAAGGAGCATGCCGCTCCCTGCATGCAGAGTAGCACGCAAGGTTACAAGCGCGGCTGCACCGCGTGGTTAATCGGTAGCCGGAGCGGTGGCAGGAGCAGGGGCGGGAAGCAGGAGCAACCAGTGTTCGAGGGCGCCAAGGGTAAAAAGGCTAGCTAGGAGGGCCAAACGAATGGCCGCCGGATCGCCGAGATGGGCGCTAATGCTAAACCAAAGCATAATCGCCAGCAAGGTGGCGACCGAAACACTTGGGCGGAAAAACGCACTCGGCGGGCCGGGCCGCCAGTAGCTGGCGAGAAAGGCAAGGTGAGCCGGAAAGAGTTCGACTTGCAGCGCACGTACCCCGTACAGAACGTTCAGTTTCGCGCTCTGCTGCAAGGCCCAGCTTAGCCCAAAGGTGAGCGGGCCAAGCCAATGGCTGGCATCTTGCAATAGCCAAATCAGTAAACCCATTTCAAGCACGAAGGCAAGTTGGTGGTAGAAGTGGGTGCCGAGGGCGTAGAAGAAGCGCTGCACGCCACGCGCTTCGGGCGGGCAAGGTAGCCGGCGCGGCCCGGCCAGTATGCCGCTGTAGAAAGCTAGCTCGTGCCATGCCCATACCAGCAGCCCGGCAGTAAACGCGCGATATGCACCCACTACGCTCAGATCGTGGCGCGTTACCAACAATTCACTGTGCGCAAAGATGAGTAGCGGCAAGCTGAGGAACACCGCCCAACCCGCTACCCGTTGCCCGCATCGGTTCAGCCAGATCAGGCCGAAGGTCAGGCCTAGCCACAACGTGACGACCGTGAAGAGCGGCAACAGATAGTAGAAGGCGATCTCCATCCAATTCATAGCCTAGCTTTCTACCCACTTTTGCACTAATGTCATAATTGTACACGAAGTGCAGCAGTTCGTGAAGAGTCGGACAGAGCGGTAAGTAACGTCGGGTCATCTAACAGTAGGACACCCACTGTCGGGGCACCCGACCGTGTGCCCCCTACCGCACACCAGAAGGCACGTGGCAAAGGATGCCGTTTGCCACCTGCTCGTATAGGGAATGGTTGAGGTGACGGTCGTAGGTAAGATGACCGTATAACAATTATTTGTCTCCTGTGCGCTCGCCCAGTTTGCGATCAAGTATGAACAGGCCAACACCATCGTTGCTGATCAGTTTGAGGTGCTGGATAATCTCATCGGCACTCTTCTCTTCTTCAACCTGCTCATCAATAAACCACTTGAGCATGCTCATCGTTGCATAGTCATTCTCTTGGGCTGCCAAGGTGTAAATGGCGTGGATCGCAGCAGTTACCCGCTGCTCGTGGACCAACGCTTGCTCGAAGGCGTCAAGCGGCGAAGCGAACTCATTCTGCGGCTCATCAATTGCTCCGAGATAGACGCGACCGCCACGATCATTCACGTAATCGAAAAAGCGCAATGCATGCGCGCGCTCTTCTTCGCTCTGCACTCGAAACCAGTGCGCAAAACCGGGTAGTGAGCGCGACTCGAAGTAAGCCGCCATCGCGAGATACGTGTAGGAAGCGGCATACTCATACGTAATTTGCCGGTTCAGCGCCTGCTGAATCTTTTCGCTGAGCATGGTGGTTCTCCTTGCTTTGGAATGGTAATACGCTCAATCATACCGCAATTTGTACATGGTTTCAAAGCGAGCAGCCGAGTGATCGCTTCGGTAGCTCCGCTCTTCGTTCTCGCCAAGCGAGCACATTCATAAGATGAGCCTTTGCCATTTGCTGCCATACTGCAACAAAGTACGCTATACTACCGCGCACAACCATCGTTTGCTTGGAGAGATTGTTATGCTCGACCGCACCACAATTGCCGTTCACGAAGCCAAATTGCTCGACCTGACCGCCCGCCTCGTTCACCTCGAATCACCAAGCACTGATAAAGCCCTGCTCGATGCCTGTGCTGACGAGCTGGCCGCCCTCTTCGCTGGCGTCGGCAAGGTGGAGCGCATTGCAAATCCCAACGGCGGCGATCATCTGCGCGTAACCGTGACCGATGTCGCCGAGCCGGCTTTGCCGCCGGCGCTGGTGCTCTGCCATTACGATACGGTCTGGCCAGCAGGCACAGTAGCGCAGCGACCATTTACCGTTACCGCCGATCGCGCGTTTGGGCCGGGGGCGTATGATATGAAGGCTAGCATCGCGATGGTTTACGCCGCTCTTGGTGGGTTTGGCCGGCCAGCGCCGCGCTTGCGCCGTCCGGTCATTGTGCTGTTGACCTCTGATGAAGAGATCGGCAGCCCGACTTCACGGGCGCTGATCGAGGCGACAGCAGCGCAAGCGGCGCACGTGCTGGTGATCGAACCGCCAACCGAGCCGGATGGCGCGTTGAAGACGGCGCGTAAGGGTGGCGGTGCGTTTCGCGTGACGATCACTGGCAAGGCTGCTCATGCCGGCGTCGAACCGGAGAAGGGGGCTAGTGCGATTACCGAACTAGCACACCAGATTTTGGCGGTGAATGCGCTGGCCAACCCCGCGATTGGCACCACCGTCAACGTTGGTGTGGTTGGCGGCGGCACGCGGCCTAACGTGGTACCTGCCGAAGCGTGGATGGAGGTGGACGTGCGGGTATGGACGCAGGCCGAAGCGGCGCGGATCGAAGCCGGTATGGCAGCGCTTAAGCCGGTAACGTCGGGGACGCAAGTGATGGTAAGCGGCAACGTGCGCCGTCCGCCGATGGAGCGCACCCCGGCTAGCGCCGCGCTCTTTGCCCGCGCTCAAGAGCTGGGGGCAGCGTTGGGTTTAGACATCCGTGAGGGGAGCACCGGCGGCGGGAGCGACGGTAATTTCACGGCTGCGCTCGGCATTCCTACCCTCGACGGGCTGGGCTGCCCCGGCGCCGGTGCGCACGCCGACCACGAGCAGATTAGCCGGCAAGGGTTGATCGACCGCACGGCGCTGCTGTGCGCGTTGTTGAGTGAGGTGTAAGGGTGGGAAAGGAGGAGTGGGGAGCGGGGAATAGCCACAAAAATCTAAAACGTTTTCGTGGAGAATAGCGACGAAGGGTCGGGTTACAATTACCACGCCCGCTGCGGGGTCTGTTCGACCCCACCCCGCTGGGAGAGAGGATTCTTACTCCTCCCTCGGAAGGAGGCCGTGTCAGGGCAGGGACGAGGAGCGCATCTAGACCCCGCAGCGGGCTTTCCCAATCATAGCCCGACCTAAAGGGTCGGGCGCCCAGAACTCACCCCACCACCACTGGATAAAATGTGCCCCCACCCTCGGCCCCTCCCCGCTGGGAGAGGAGGGATATTGGTTCCCGCTCCCGGAAGGAGTAAACGGAGAATAGCCTCGGAAAGATGCATACACCTTATTTCACACCTTTTTTGTCTTTTCGTGGCCATCATATATCACTCTCTTGTTGGGGAAAAGGCATCGGCGACGTTTGACAAACACCGCTGCGCTGCCTATCATATCATCAAATGATGATATGTTTATTAGAGAACATATGATGCTCACTGTCGCTCATCCAACCGCACTGGCGCTGCAAGCTAAGCTCTTTCGCGGATTTGCCGATCCTTCGCGTCTCGCTATTTTGCTCGCGCTGCGTCACGGAGCGCGCAGCGTGAGCGATATTGTGCAAGTAACCGGACTCTCGCAACCCAACGTCTCAAACCATCTGAGCTGCTTGCGCGATTGTGGGTTGGTGACGGCTTCATCCCAAGGTCGTTTCGTCTATTACGAATTAAGCGACCGGAGGGTCGAACAGTTGCTCCGGCTGGCTGACGAATTGCTGGCCGATGTCGCTAAAGGGGTGTACGAGTGTACGCGCTACCAAGCCGAGGATGCGAGCGATGAGTGACTCACATTTGCTTGAAGTGCCGGTCAAGGGGATGGATTGCGCCGAATGCGCTCAGCATGTGCAACAGGCTATCGCCAAATTGCACGGCGTCGAGTCGGTTGATGTCTTGTTGGCCGCTGAAAAGGCGGTGATCCGGCTCGATCCAACCCGGATTGATCTACCTGCCATTCGCAAGGCGGTCGAAAGCGCGGGCTATACTGTCCCCGAAACGATAACGCCGGCCAACGCTTCGATCAACCAATTCTCGCGTCGGATGACGATCCTGCTCGCGGTGGTGTTCGCGATTGTGTTGGGGATTGTGGTCGCCAGCGAGTGGCTCGGTCTGTTTGATCAGCTCAACGCATTGATCCCTCTGCCCATTGGCATCGCGCTGGTGGTTGCGGGCGGGTGGCCGGTCTTCCGTCAGGTGGCGCGAGCGACCCTCCGCCGCCAGATTACCTCGCACACCCTTATGACGCTCGGCGTGATTGCTGCGTTGATTGTGGGTGAATGGGTAGCGGCAGCGATCGTGGTCATTTTCATGCGCGTTGGTGATTATGTCGAGCGATTTACCGCCGAGAATGCCCGCCGGGCGGTGAAGGAACTGACTGCGCTTGCGCCGCAAACGGCGAGGGTTGAACGGGGTGACGCAGAGGTGGAAGTACCGGTGGCCGAGGTACAACCCGGCGATACCGTGATCGTGCGGCCCGGCGAGCAGATTCCGGTTGATGGCGAGGTGATCGCCGGCTATGCCACTATCGATCAAGCCGCGATCACTGGCGAGTCGATGCCGGTGGAAGTGAGCGCCGGTTCGCATGTATTTGCAGCGACGATTGCCAAGCTAGGCAGTTTGCGGATCAAGGCGTTGCGGGTGGGAGCCGATACCACCTTTGGCCGCGTGATCAAGCTGGTTGAAGAGGCGGAAGCACATCGGGGCGAGGTGCAACGGCTAGCTGACCGGTTTAGCGCCTATTATCTACCGGTGGTGGCTGGAATTGCCGCACTGACTTTCTTGATCAGCCGCAACCCATTGGCAACCGCCGCTGTGCTGGTCGTCGCTTGTTCGTGCTCGTTCGCGTTGGCCACACCGGTCGCGATGCTGGCCGCGATCGGGGCAAGCGCCAAGCGCGGCCTGCTGATCAAAGGCGGCAAATATCTGGAAGCGTTAGCGAAAGCTGATGTGGTGCTGATCGATAAAACCGGCACGCTGACGCTGGGCCGGCCTCGCATCACCGATGTGATCGCGCTCAACGGTGTTCCCGCAACAGAGGCATTGCAGCTTGCCGCCACGGCTGAACGGTACTCGGAACACCCGCTGGCAACAGCCGTGCAAGAGTTGGCGCGGGCGCAGAATCTTACCTTCGCCGAACCAGAGCACTTTACGGCCATCCCCGGGATGGGGGTACGCGCCAAGGTGAACGGTGCTACGATTACTGTCGGCAATCGCCGGTTGATCCCAGCGGCGGCCTCGTTGCCGCTAGCCGCCCAACTCGAAGCCGAAGGCAAAACGCTCTTGGTCGTGGCACGCGACGACGAACCGATTGCGCTCCTCGCCGCCGCCGATACGCTCCGTCCTGAAACACCGGCGGCCATCGCCGAACTGCGCGCGCTCGGCATCAAACACATCGAATTGCTCACCGGCGATAACGAACGCACGGCTGCCGCCTTAGCTGGCCAGCTTGGGGTACAGTACCGGGCGCAATTGCTGCCGGAAGATAAAATCGCGGTGGTGAAGGATTATCAGGCGCGCGGCCACACGGTGGTGATGGTCGGCGATGGGGTGAACGACGCGCCGGCACTGGCGCAAGCAGACATTGGCATTGCGATGGGTGCTGCCGGAACTGATATCGCGATCGAAGCCGCCCATATCGCTCTGATGCGCGACGATTGGACGTTAGTGCCGCAGGTCTTGCGCATCGCCCGGCGAACGATGGGAGTAGTCAAGCTCAATATTGGGTTTACTGCCGGCTACAATTTGGTTGGGCTTACACTGGCCGCTGTTGGGTTGCTGCCACCCACCCTTGCCGCCGCAGCGCAATCGTTGCCCGATTTAGGCATTCTCGCCAATTCGGCGCGGCTGTTGCGGCAGCGGTGATGGTTGGGATACTTTGCGGATCTCCTAACCGCTGCCAACCCTAGCCTGCGCGTAGAAGGGAGCCATAATATGGAATAACTGGACAACGAAAAACCTTGCTCTGATTAGTGATACGGACGAGGTTGAGTTAGCGGCGCACGTGAGCGGCCATCTTACCAGACCGATTCCAATTTGGGTGGTGCAGGTCAACGACAACCTCTATTCGGGCCGCTGAAGTGCTGCATGTTCCGGCATTTTTCATTATGGATTAGCGATTCTGCGCCCTTCGCGCCTTTGCGTTGAACGTTTTAGCGCCTTTGCTCGCTTCGCGCCGCTGGGTTACCCGCTCGCCACCGCCCCAGCCACAATCGTCCCCGTCGCCTCACCAAACCCAATTCGGTAGCCTTCACCCTGCGCCCATGCTCGCATCGTCACCGTATCGCCGTCTTCCAGCCAGCGCCGCATCGAGCCATCAGCCAATTGCAGCGGCTCAGTGCCGCGCCACGTCAACTCAAACAGACATCCCCGTGCCTCTTTGGTTGGCCCGCTGATCGTGCCCGACCCCATCAGATCGCCGGGCCGCAGCCGGCAGCCATTCACCGTATGGTGGGCAAGCTGCTGAGCAAAGCTCCAGTACAGGTGGCGAGCATTGGTCTGACAGATGCGGGTGTCGTTGAGCCACACCTCCAGCGTAATGTCGAAATGGCCGGGGCCGGGAGCTTGCAGGTAAGGCAACGGCGGCGGATCTTGCGGTTCGCCGGCGCAGCGGAATGGTTCAAGCGCAGCGAGCGGCACAACCCATGGGCTAATGGTAGTGGCAAAGTTCTTCGACAAGAATGGGCCGAGCGGCTGGTACTCCCACCCCTGAATATCGCGCGCGCTCCAGTCGTTCAGGATCACAAAACCAAAGATCCGCTCTTCGGCCTGCGCAATCGGCACTGGAGCCCCAAACTCGCTACCCACGCCGATCACCATCGCCAGCTCGACCTCGAAATCAAGCGCCCGCGACGGTGAAAAGAACGGTGCTGGGCTGCTTGACGGCTTGATCTGGCCATGGGGACGGGGAATGGGAGTACCGCTGACCACGACGGTACTGGCGCGACCGTGATAAGCAACTGGCATGTGGCGCCAATTGGGAAAGAGCGGCGGACTGTCAGGTCGCAACATTTTGCCAGTGTTCGTGGCATGGTAGAGCGATGAGTAAAAGTCGGTGAAATCACCGATCTGAACTGGCAAGAGCAGTTCAACTGCACTCTGCCGAATAAGCGCAGCATCGCGCAGCGACTGATGATCGCGCAGCCTTGACTCATCGGCGGCAAGCAGGCGCTGCAAGGTTTCACGCACCGCCTGCCACGCCACCGGCCCAGCGGCCATAAAGGCATTGAGCGCGTCGCGGGCAAAGAGACCTTGCCCACCGACTGGGGTGGTCGCCAGCAGACCGGCTTCATCAAGCGCCGCTAGATCGAGCACATACTCGCCAATAGCGACACCCACGCGGGCCGGCCCGCCACTACGTGGACGGAAGACGCCGTAGGGCAAATTCTCGAGGGGAAAATCACTGTCGGACGCAATTGGCAGAAAGCTTTGCAGTGGCATAGGGTTTATGATGCAAGAGGCTAAGCTATCGTATCCCGTGATCAGCTCGCTATCATCCCTACTCTCTACGCAAGAGATAGGAACACGCCGTAAGACAGACGATCCCGTCACCAACTCTCTGTGCCCTACCTCCCCACTCCCAACGCCGAGAGTAAGGAGGCAGGAACACCCATCTTCTACCCCTCCGGCCCGCCAACGCTCCACGTATCCATATAGCCCGCCTTCTCTAGCTCGAGGGCGGCAGTGGTCAGGTGCAGCGGGTAGAACGTATCAATCATCACCGCCAGCTCGCGGGTCTCTTTCACACCAATGCTGGCCTCAGTGCTGCCCGGCTGTGGGCCGTGCGGCAAACCGGCGGGGTGAAGCGTGATGTCACAGCGCTCGATCCCGCGGCGCGACATGAAATTGCCGTCGCAATAGTAGATCACCTCGTCAGAATTGACATTCGAGTGATTGTACGGCGCCGGGATCGCTTCGGGATGATAATCGAACAAGCGCGGCACGAACGAACAGACCACGAAGTTATGGCCCTCGAAGGTCTGATGCACTGGCGGCGGCTGGTGGATGCGGCCAGTAATCGGCTCGAAATCGTGGATCGAGAAGGCCCACGGGTAGAGGTAGCCATCCCAGCCAACAACATCGAAGGGGTGATGGTCGAGCACATGGCGCGTAAGCTGGTCGCGCACCTTGACCAATACCGCAAACTCACCGGTATCGGTGAAGGTGAGCAACTCGCTAGGGCCGCGAATATCCCGCTCGCAATACGGAGCATGCTCGAGCAACTGGCCAAACTGGTTGCGGTAACGTTTGGGGGGCGCGATCTGGCTGGTCGCTTCAATCACCAAAAAACGGGCCGGGCCATCGAGCCGCATCTGCCATGTAACGCCAAACGGGATGACCACGTAATCGCCAGCGCTAAAGGGCAGGCGGCCAAACTGCGAGAGCAGGTCGCCGCTGCCTTCATGCACAAACCACACCTCGTAGGCTTGGCCGTTGCGGTAAAAGCCGGTCATGCTCTCGGTAGGCCGGCTCACGCCGATGGTCACATCATTGTTGCCGAGTAAGGTAATGCGGGCACTCACCGGATCGCCGCCGGCGGGCACGTGAGCCGTGGCAAACGCCCGATGACGAATGGGACCAAACTCAACGTATTCCGGTTTGGCAGTCCCAACTAGCTCGGCATGCAACACCCGTGGCGGCAAGAAGTGGTGGTAGAGGATGGACTGAATACCGTGAAAGCCCTCGAGACCCATCACCTCTTCACGGTAAAGCTTGCCATCAGGCTTACGGAACTGGGTATGGCGCTTGTGGGGAACGTGGCCGAGACGCTGATAAAACGGCATCGCACACCTCCTTGTGCCGCGGTGTCGTTCGGATAAAGATTCGCCCGACGCGGTAACGCCGGGCGAATTGGCGACCCGGGAGGGACTCGAACCCCCAACCAACGGTTCCGAAGACCGTTGCTCTATCCATTGAGCTACCGGGCCATTCGGCGTCAATAGTGTAGCATAGCTGGGCCGGTTGCGCAACGTGGTAAGCAAACAGCAACCTTGGTTGCGCGATATTTTGCCGCAACCTGACGCCAACAGCATACAATGGCGAGAGGTTACACGGCATGTCTGAAACAGACCGGCAAGGAGGTATTGTATGCGCGCACCGGCATTGACGCCATCATCAGGGGCATTACTGCAAGATCCACGCCTGCGCTGGGGGTTCGGGCTGGTAGCGGCAGTCTGGGTCTTGGGTTTGATCGGCGGGCTGAGTGGGTTCACCGAATGGCCAGCGCTCTTCCTCTACGTATTAGGTGGATTGGGCGTGGCGATATGGCTGGGAAGGTCTGCCAGCGGCTGGGTCTCAATCGGTATCACCCGTGCCAACCTCCGCGCCGCTACGATCTGGGGTGGCGGGATCGGCGCGGCATTGATGCTGCTCGACTGGGTCAGCACCTTCTTCTATTACCGCAGCGGCGGCGCGCCGATGGAGGCAATGGAGACGATCCTAGTCGGGATGGGTTTGCTCTACCTCTTCCCTGTGCTGGTGTTAGCTGAAGAGTTGCTCTGGCGCGGCGTGCTATTGCTTGGTCTCCGTGACGCCGGTCTTAACTCACACCTGACTGTCGCCATCACAACGCTCCTCTACGCCCTCAACCATCTCTTCGTTGCACCGGTGCCAATGTTCGAGCGTTGGCTGATGGTGGGTATGGCACTGCCGATTGGCGTGATCGGCGGTTATCTGGTGCTGCGCACCCGCAATGTCTGGGCCGCGGTGTGGTTACACGGCCTGAGCATTGTGGCAATGGTAGCGGATATCTTTGTTATACCGGCGCTGGCGCGTGGGTGATGGCTCAAGGGAAGGCAGTCAAGCCAATTTCTCCAGTTCTTCATCGTTGCTTAACCCACCAATAACCTTGCCTATCCACATTTTGTGGAGAGATGTGGAAAACGCCACAATATCTAGTTGCAAGCACAAGATAACGGCAGAGGCAGACAGCTCAGTCGCCAACATCGCTATATCGCGTGCGACAGTTGTACTGCCGCACGCCATTCCCTGCCTTTGCCGCCACCCCCGCCCTGTTTGGTACGACAGGGAACTGTTGCGTGATACCCCAGCGGCTCGTTTCGGCGCCCTCCATCAGGCGCGGCAGTTATACTGCCGCGTGCTATACCCTTGCTAAACCACAACACCCGCTCTGC
>NZ_CALFBQ010000002.1 GCF_937951745.1 uncultured Chloroflexus sp. | reverse complement strand
GGTGCATTGATCGGTGCAGCAAACCGCTTGGCGCTGGCGTTGGTCGTGTCGGCGTTTATTCTCGGCGTGGCTATGCTGGTGGTGGCGATGCGGGCCTTTGAATGGTACGGCTGGTTGCCGTGGACATTGTTGTTTTTCGGCGTGGGTGGGGTGGTCACCGGCGGGGTCATGTTGACGTTGGCGTTGTTGCGGCGGGAGTAGGGGCACAGCAGGCTGTGCCCCTACTGCGCTACCGCGCCCTACTGCGCCCCTATGCGTAGCGCATTGCGCCCCTACCCCGTCGTGTTTTACCCCCCTAGTAACCGGTTTACGGTAGCCACGATTAACCGCCGTTCCACCGCCTTGATCCGTTCGTGCAACGATTCGACCGTATCACCGGGCATAACCGGTACCTCGGCGCTGGCTAAAATTGGGCCGTCGTCAACCCGCGGCGTCACCCGGTGGATGGTGCAACCGGTGACCGGTAAACCGAGGCGGATGGCGTCGGCCACGACGTGCGCACCGCGTAGGGCCGGAATCACAATACCGCTGCTGGTGGTGACGGTATCGCCGCCGTCGGCAGGCAAGAGCGCCGGATGCTGATTGATGACTCGGTTGGGGAATCGGTCGAGAAATGCAGCCGAGAGTACCCGCATAAAGCCGGCTAATACGATCAGGTCTGGCTCGAAACAAGCAACCACACCAGCCAGCCGCTGCTCCCACTGTTGGCGCAAGGGGCCGCGCGGCGCTGTGAGTGGTACGTGCGCGGCAGCGATGCCGGCGTTGAGCGCCCGTTGCAAACCGTAAGCCTGTGCTCGATCACTGACAACCAAGGTCACTTCCCCAGCTAGCTCACCAGCAGCCTGCGCATCGAGCAGCGCCTGCAAATTGCTACCGCTGCCGCTCAACAACACCGCAATGCTTGGCACAACCTACTCCTGACCAATATCGCGGCGGAAATGCTTACCCTCGAACCGGATCTGGTCGGCGGCGGCGTAGGCGCGTTCGCGGGCTTGCCGCAAGCTTGAGCCGAGACCGGTGACCCCCAATACCCGTCCGCCCGCCGTGCAGAGGCCGTTCGGGCCAACTGCGGTTCCGGCATGGAAGACAAGCACTTGATCCTCATCGAGCGCCTCGACGCCGCGAATGAGATCACCTTTGCGCGGGCGTCCGGGGTAGCCGGCAGCGCACAAGACGACGCAGACCGCGTAGCCTTTACGCTGGCGCAACGTATCAGGCTTCAATTGGCTGGTGGCGCAGGCGTACAACGCGCCGAGGAAATCCCCTTCGAGCAGCGGCAAAACGGCTTGCGCTTCAGGGTCGCCAAAGCGGGCATTAAATTCCAGCACCTTTGGCCCGTCAGCAGTGAGGATCATGCCGGCATAGAGCAAGCCTCGAAATGGCGTGCCGCGCGCGGCCAACTCGTTGACCACCGGTTGCATACAGCGGTTCACAATCTCGTCGAGCAGGGCCGGCGTGACCTCATCAACTGGCGCAATCACTCCCATCCCGCCAGTGTTGGGGCCGCGATCCCCCTCTTCAAGCCGTTTGTGGTCGCGGGCCGGTGGGAGCGGCCACAGCCGTTCGCCGTCACAAAGCGCTTGCACTGACACTTCACGCCCGTACAACCGCTCTTCGAGCAAGAGGTGATGGCCGGCGGGGATCGTGCTCAACTTGGCAATGGCATCGAGGGTCTCTTCAATGGTCTCAGCGACGATCACCCCCTTGCCAAGCGCCAAACCATCTGCCTTGACAACCCATGCTTTACCGCTGGCGCGGGCAAAATCAGCCGCTTCCGCCGCCGAAGCAAAGACGTGGCTCTGTGCGGTGGGAACGCCGGTAGCCGCCATGATCTCTTTGGCAAACGACTTGCTGCTCTCGATCCGGGCGGCAGCGGCGGTGGGGCCGAACGCCGGTATACCGGCGGCTTGAAAGGCATCAACGATGCCGTCGGCCAGCGGGTTGTCGGGGCCAACGACGAGCAGATCGATCTGTTCTTGGCGGGCAAGTTCGATTAATGCCGGATAGTCGTGCAGTGGGAAGGGTACGTTCCTACCGTAACGTCCGGTGCCGGGGTTGCCGGGAATGGTCAGCAGTTTGGTAAAGTTGGGTGAGCGGGCAATTTTCCATGCTAGTGCGTGCTCACGGCCACCGGAACCAATCAGTAATACGTTCATAGGCTTATCAATCACACTGAGCGGCGTTCTGCCGTACAATCGTTGTTCAGTATAGCATGGTTGCCGCGATTGGATGGCAAAAAGAGGTTTTTGATGCAGATCTTCTTAGTATCGCCAGCGGTAATCACACAAATGCCGGTGCTAGCGGCTCGGGGCACCTATCTGCTCCATTTATGGTTGGCGCAACCGCTGGCCCAGCTTGCGATTGGGCGGTTAGGGCGCTTTGATCTTGCTCCGGGCCATTACTACTACGTAGGGAGCGCGTTTGGGCCGGGCGGGCTGGCAGCGCGGCTTCGCCGGCATAGCGTAGTTGAGAAACGGGCGCATTGGCATCTTGATTATCTCCGTCCGCATCTTGAATTGCGAGAAATGTGGGCAGCGGTGGCCGGTGAACGGCTGGAATGCCGCTGGTGCGCCGTTCTCGCCAGCTTGCCAGAGCTGAGCAGGCCAATCCCGCATTTTGGCGCGTCGGATACGGGATGTGGCGGTCATCTGTTCTATGCCACGGCAGCGGTAACGCATATCGCTGATCTATTACGCCAAACAAACCGGTAGGGCCGTTATGAAACGGGAAGGGCCGGTTGTAAACCGGCCCTTCCTACTACCCGTGCCGTATATCGTTTCTTGACTATTGCCGTACCGGCAACCCGCGCTCGACGATCAGATCCATCGCCCGATCAATCGGGATATGCACCTTGCCTTCTAGCGTATAGCCATAACTGTTGAGCAAAGTGCGCGCTTCGGTGACGTAGCTGCGGTACGTATTGCCGGTTACCGGTGCCGGCTGCGGCGTAAACGGAACCCGACCGGCCAGCAACACCACCAGACTCAGCACAATAAATACCATCAAGCCGGCAATCATCAAGCGGCTTAGCGGCGGTTCGGCGGTCACATACACCGGACGGGCCGATTGCATGGGGCGCGGCGGTGCATACCGGGGTGCCGAATAGTTCGGGCGAAAGCTCATACGTATCTCTCCTCCGCATTAGTGATGGCCGCTATTCCGCAACTGTTCCATGTTGGGATCGCGCAGCGGCAAGAGCGGCGCTTGTTGCACGTTGGCAGCAAACAGGGCTACCACCAGACCAATCAAGCCGATCGGTGCCGCCACATCAGTGATCGTAATATCCCACAGATGCTCGCGGAAGTAAGGCAGCACAATCCATGCCATATCAACGAAGCGCATAAAGATGATCCAACCCGCAATTGTAGCGAGTGTGCTGAGATTGCGCTTCGTGCCACGGAACAGCAGCACGAAGAAGGGCAGCGCGAAGGCAAAGAGCATCAACGCCAGTGCCACAAAGACCCAGCCGTGTTGGGTGCGGTGGACATACCATGGTGTAAACTCAGCCACGTCACCTGACCAGATGATCACCAACTGGCCGTAAGACATATACGTCCACAGCACCGTAAAGGCAAATATAAGTTTGCCAATGTCATGAATCGGTTTCACCGATACGTACTCGCGGAAGAGACTCGCATCGCGTACCCGGCTCATGATCAAGGCGAGGAACGACAGCGTCATTAGGCCAGCATTGACCATATAGTGGGCACCGTAAATTGTTGAAAACCAATGCGGATCGAGTGACATAGTCACGTCAAACGAAAAGAAGGTGACCGTGATGACAAACAGTGCCACACCGATACCGCTTAGTCGGCGCATTCGAGTCGCCCACTTTTTCGCATCACCACCTGCATCTTGTTGGCGTGACCAACTACGCAGGGTGTAAGCCAATATCGTCCAGATCACAAAGAAAATCGCAATCCGAGCTGTTACCCACAGTGGGCTAAGCCACGGCACTTTATGCGCAATAATCGGATCAAACTCCGCACCGCCGGGAGTAACAACTTCAGGATTAGCCCACTCGTAGAGTGGATGCTCAAGGCCGAGCGACTTGTAGGTGTCGAAATATCCCAATGCAATCGGGATAAAGAGCAGGCCCATGATTGGTAGCGTCGCTGCGCCGGCTTCGAGCATACGCCGCACGGTGACGCCCCATGCGCCGCCGGTGAGGTGCTGTACCATCAGGAAGCCGAGGCAGCCGAGCGGAATGGTCATCGCCACATAGTAGCCATAAATGTACGACTCAAAAAACGAGGTTGGATTGAGAAAATAGCCAGCGGCTAACACGCCGATCCCGATGACGGCGGCAGCAAGGCCAAGCGTCTGTACTTGACCCAACTGCGGAATGCGGGTTTGCGAAAGACTCGTCGTCGCCATGTCTCTAACCTTCCAGCCTAATTACCAAGCTTTGCACGCTCGGCGGGAGGCACATCATCAATGGTCGCATTCTGGCTCAACTGCAAGGCCCGAATATAAGCGGCAATCGCCCAGCGGTCTTCCGGCGTAATGCGCGAGGCATAGCCATACATTGACTGATAACCGCCATTATTGGGGTCGCCACGGTACACGCCATTCGTAATAATCACAAAGAAGTGGCTAAGTGGCGCTTCACGCAGACGCTGCTGGTGGAAGTTGGCCGGCACAATGCCGCCACGCTCGGCCACCATACTCGCTCCGTAGCCTGACTCGCCGTGGCATACGGCGCAGTAGATGTTGTACTTCAGTTGCCCGCGGAGCAGCAAGTCTTTTGTCACCGGGAAGGGCATAGCGTCCACTTCTTTGCCATCGATCAGGCCGGTGTAGAGAAACTCATCGGTCTTGACCACTTCATACGGTGTCGTGCCCGGCACGTTGGGGCGTGACGAGCGGCCATCGGCGAAAAAGCTGCTCGGCTCATAGGTCGTGTACTTCTGCTGATCGTACATGTCCTGATGGCAGGCGGTGAGCAGCAACACCAGCAGGCCGATCCAACCGAAGCGAATCATGCGCGTTGTTAGGCGAGGCGTCTGCATGGGCTTCCCTCAGTATTCCACCTCGGAGACCTGCATCGGATTGAGTGAGCGCAGGAACTGCGAAGTGCGCGAACGATCAAACAGCGGATCCGTTGATTCAATGCACAGGAAGAAGGCGTCTTGCGACGCATGCTGAAACCGCGGGACGTTAAAGACCGGGTGGTATGGTGCTGGCAGGCCGTTCAGCACGACCATGCCGATCGCTGATGCAAACGAGGCGAGCAAAATCCCGCTCTCGAACGTGATCGGGATCATCGCTGGCCAGTTGGTAATATCAAGTGGACGACCGCCGACATTGAGCGGGTAGTCAACCAGATTGCCGATATATTGCAGAATAAAACCAGTCGCTGCCCCAATCAAACCAAACAGCAACACCAAGCGTGGCACGCCAGTATCGCCGTGGGCAATCTCCTCAATGACCTCCTCGATTGGGAATGGCGAGAAGGCGTCCATTTTGGTATAACCCGCCGCCTTCGCTTTGCGGGTCGCTTCAATCAGTGCTTCTGGGGTGGGAAACTCGGCCATCACGCCGTAGATATCGTTTCGCATCGCATCACTCCTCTAGTCTGCCGAGGCTGCGCCGTGGGCCGTACCGTGCTCGTGTCCGTGCCCGTGCGTGCCATGCTCTGCCCGCCGCTTTGCCTTCTCCGTTTCCTGATGGAGGAACAGCCGCATCTCAAAGATATTGATCATCGGCAAGACGCGGATGAAGAGGAACAGCAGGGTAAAGAAGAGACCAAAGGTGCCAAGATAGAGCGACCAGTCCCAAATCGTCGGAATATAAATATCCCACGATGAGGGCAAGAAGTCGCGTTCGAGTGAGATCACGATAATTACATAGCGCTCAAGCCACATGCCCACGCTGACGATGAGTGAAATGATGAGCAAGGCTGGAATATTTTGGCGTACCTTCTTAAACCACAGTGGCTGAATCGCTAACGCGTTGCAGAAGAGCAAGCCCCAGTAGGCCCACGAGCTTGGTCCAAACAGGCGGTTGTAGAGGAGGTACTCTTCGTACTCGTTTCCGCTGTAGAGCGAGGCGAAGACCTCCATGAAGTAGCCATAGACGACGATCATGCCGGTGGCGAGCATCACCTTCGCCATTACGTCGAGATGGTGAATGGTGATATAGCTCTCGAAGCCGTAGAAGGTGCGTACCGGGATCATCAGCAGCAGCACCATTGCAAATCCGGCAAACACGGCGCCGGCCACGAAGTAGGGCGGGAAGACCGTGACTTGCCAGCCGGGGACTTGCGAAATGGCGAAGTCGAGTGAGATGATCGAGTGAACCGAGACCACCAACGGGGTCGAGAGACCGGCTAGCAGGATCGACGCTATCTCATAGCGGTGCCAGTGGCGGGCCGAGCCGCGCCAGCCGAGAGCGGCGATACCGTATAGACGGCGCACCCAGATGTTCTTAGCCCGATCACGCAGGGTTGCGAAGTCAGGAATGAGACCTACCAGCCAGAATACTAACGACACGGTCGCGTAGGTCGAGATTGCGAATACGTCCCATGCTAGCGCGCTGCGGAACTGCGGCCACATCCCATGAGTATTCGGGTACGGGATTAGCCAATAAAACAGCCACGGCCGGCCAAGGTGCAAGATCGGGTACAAACCGGCGCAGGCAACGGCGAAGAGCGTCATTGCCTCGGCAAAGCGGTTGATCGAGTTGCGCCAGCCCTGATTGAGCAGCAACAGAATGGCCGAGATGAGCGTACCGGCGTGGCCGATACCGATCCACCACACGAAGTTGATGATGTCCATGCCCCAGCCGACCGGGATATTAATACCCCAGATACCGACGCCGCGGATGAACAGCCACGTCACCGACACAAAGAAGATCATCAACAAGAAAAATGCCACACTGAAGCCAGCCAGCCAGCCCTTGGGGGTCTTGAGTGGCGGCGTCAGTGGGACATCGCCGATCTTTTGCGTGATCGACGAGAAGGTTTCCCCCGGCAGCAGATAGGCTTCACCGTCATCGACGGGCCGGGTTCGGAGTGGTTGCGCCTGTGCCATTGCTAGCCTTCCACCTTTTCTAGATCCTCAGACGGGTTGCGGACACGGGCCAGATATGTCGTGCGCGGGAGAGTGTTCAGGAAATTCAGTAATCCGTAGTTATGCCCTTCTGCCTTCCACTTGGCGACGCGGCTATTGGGGTCGTTGATGTCACCAAAGACAATCGCACCTGTCGGGCATGCCTGTTCGCAGGCAGTCTGAATAGCGCCATCGCTAATGACATACGACGACTGGCCAGCCTGCACCGCTGCGCGTTTGGCAGCAATGCGCGCCCCGCTAATGCGCTGCACGCAGTAGGTACACTTCTCCATCACACCTCGGACGCGCACCGTCACATCTGGGTTGAACGCGAGCTTGAAGGTCTCGGTTGTCGTATCGCTGTATTGCAAGAAGTTAAACCGCCGTACCTTGTACGGGCAGTTGTTCGAGCAATACTTCGTACCGACACAGCGATTATACACCATGTTGTTAAGACCTTCGTAATCGTGAACGGTGGCAGCAACCGGGCAGACAACCTCGCAAGGTGCTTTCTCACACTGCATGCATGTGAGAGGCATCATGTAGGTGGCAGGATTGTCAAGATCGTCGCCGGCAAAGTAGCGGTCGATCCGAATCCAGTGCATCTCGCGTCCGCGTGAGACTTGATCTTTACCGACAACGGCAATATTGTTTTCAGCTTGGCACGCAACGACACAAGCGTTACAGCCGATGCAAGCGTTGAGGTTGATCGCCATTCCCCACGCATTACGGCCGGTGTAATCATCGCCGGGTTGTAACGAGAGGTAATTGGTTGATTCACGGCCATATTCCTCTTTGTACACCTCTTTGGCGATGTATTTGGGGTCTTCCTTAAACTTCTTGAACTCGCCGACGCGATAGATATCGCGTCCTTCAAGCGTCCAGTGATCTTGCGTGCTGACCAGCAGGTACGTGCGGCCAGTATTCGTCACCCGCGCGCCAGCGCCGAACCACGGGCTATCGCTAGTACGAATCGGGTAGACATTAACGCCCACGCCATTGCCGACCCGACCGGCGTTGGTGCGGCCATAGCCGAGGTTGAGCGTGATCGAGTCTTCTGCGTGACCGGGGAGCAGCCAGATCGGTAGTTCGATTACGCCGCCGCGATATTCGATACGGGCAATGGTGCCGTTAACTTTCGAGAGTTGCTCGAGATAACGCTGACGCTCACGACTGTCTTCTTTGCCGCCAACTAATCGGTTGGCGTCGAACGGTAAGCCAAGCAGCTTAATCGCCGTGCGCGGGCTCATCAGGGCTGCATTATCCCAAACCAGCTTGGTGAGTGGGCGGGGCAACTCTTGTAGCCAACCGTTATTTGCATAGAAGCCATCGAAAACTGATGGGTCAGGCCGAAACACAATCTCAACCCCGTCACCGGGTTGCGGAATGTTCGCTGCGCGAATTGCTTCTTCATTCAGTTCAGGCGTAATCACCGGTGAGGCCGTGCCAGCAATGACACCGGTAGCCAACGCAATTTCCCACTCTGTTTTACCGATCCGCTCTTCCCAATACCCGCGCACGAGATCGTAGCTCTCGGCGTCGGGCTGGCCGAGCATCGCGGCCAATAGTTCATTGGCCGTCTTCCCGCCGTACAGTGGCTCGATCAGCGGTTGCACAATGCTGGCTGTACCATCAAAGGCACGCGCGTCGCCCCAGCTCTCGAGCGGATGGGCCTGCGGAATATGCCACGTGGCCCGTACCGAGGTCTCATCAACAAATTGGCTGAGGTGAATCGTCAGTGGCACCGCCGCCATCCGGTCGGCGAAGCGCAGATCGCCGGGAGCGTTGTAGACCGGGTTGCCGCCGATCATTATCAAGGTCTCGACCCGGCCAGCGGCCATCTCGCTCACCAGTGTCACCAGATCGTTGATCTGGTTGGTGGGGCGCGCTTCCACCGGTTCGTGGTAGAAGACCGTTTGACCCACATTGCCCAACTCAGCGTTGATCAGATGGGCAAGGGCATGCACAATTGGCGGCTGCTGATCGCCAGCAATCACCACTGCGCGGCCCCGATGCTCTTCGAGGTCTTTGGCGATCGCTTTCAGGAACTCTTCCGCTTTGGGGCCAAGCTCAGCCGGAGCGCCGCCAACACCCAATTCGTGGGCCAAGGCGCCGGTGAAGGCGGCAATTGCGTCAGCGCGCAGCGGTAGACGGTGATCAGCGGCAGTGCCAGTCGTTGATGGGCTGGCCTCAACCACATACAGCCGGTTCATCTCGCTGCTATTCTTGCGCACCTTGCGCGCATCGGCAAAGGCACGGGCATAGGCGATAAAGCCGGGGCCGGGGGCAAGGAAATCGGCGTCAAGACTGACGATAACGAGCGCTTTCGACAGATCGTAGCGCGTGGTGACATCGCGGCCAAAGGCGAGGCGTGCCCCTTCAACCACATTATCGCGGTTGACCGGCTCGTACTGATACCAGCGCGCTTGCGGATACGCCTGCAAAAACTGCTCGATCTGGGCAGCTAGCGATGGCGATGTGACATTGGTAGTCAACAGCCGCACACCGGCTCCCTGTGACGCTTGCGCTGCCGACAACGCATTGGTCAGCGTTGCAGTAAACTCAGCCCATGTGCTTGCCACTCCCTGCCGCAACACGGTTGTCGAGCGGTCAGGGTCATACATCGTCAAAATCTCGGCCTGCGCAAATAGATCGGTACCGCCAAGGCTGGCCGGATGGCGCGGGTTGCCTTCGACCTTGGTCGGGCGGCCCTCGTTCGCGCGCACCAACACCCCGGCGCCATAGCCGCCAAGGGTTAATGTTGAAGCGAAGAACTGCGGGACGCCGGGAATACGACCTTCAGGTTGACGATCAAAGGGCGCAATATACTCGCGCGGCTGATAGGTGCAGGCCGTTATACCGGCCAAGGCTAACGAGGCACCCATCAGCTTCAGGAATGTGCGCCGGCTCATTCCATCGCTCATCTCGCTCGCGCCGCGCGGAAACTCGCGCTCCACCAGTTCGCGGAACGCCGGCGAATCGGCCAGTTGATCGAGCGAACGCCAGAACTGCGGTCCGCGCGCGTCGCGCAACTGAGCGCGAATGGCCTCGAGGTCAGGTTGCTGCTGTGTCATGGTTGTTTACCACCACCGTTGCTAATGAATCCAGCGGGCACATAGGCGTGCCGTCCAAAGCTAGGCGGCACGCAATCGAGCGGTTTAGCGATGGCACACGTAACAGTTGGTCAATTGATCGGGCGGCATGATGCCATATTCCGCCACCAACCGGCGCCCAATCTCCAGTTGGTTCGACGGCGGCACGTAATCCATGTTGTAGACCTCTTCACGTGGCCGGATGTACAATTCAGGATTGCGGTGACAGTTGAGGCACCAACCCATATAGAGCGCCTGTTGCTGCCAGACCACCGGCATATTGTTCACTTGCCCGTGGCAGGTTGAGCAGCCGATGCCCTTGTTGACGTGGATCGAGTGGTTGAAGTACACGAAATTGGGCAGGTCGTACACCTTGACCCACTCGATCGGCTTGCCAGTGGCGTAGCTTTCGCGCACCTTTTCTAGCAGTGGACTGTATGTCTTGATCTGCGAGTGGCAGGTCATACAGGTTTCGGTCGCCGGAATATTGGCGAAATACGATTGGTCGACCGAAACGTGACAGTAGCGGCAATCAATGCCGACGATGTTGGAGTGGAGTTGATGGCTGAACGCCACTGGTTGTTCGATGGCTACATTCACTTGCCGGAAGTAGTTGGAGCGGAAATAGACGCCGAGAATGAGAATGCCTTCGACGACGAGCAAGACGAGCGCGAAGATGCTGAGGCGAGCCAGAAGGTTGGCATTGCGGGGGAAGATCTGTGCCATGCTGCGTTACCCTGTTCAGGAAGCGATCTGCACGGTGTAAACCTAACGGTATTATAGAACCGTTTTGCTTTTGCGTCAAATGCTAGGACGCACCAATTTCTTTCTTTCCCAATATAATGCCCAAAATGCGAAATCGACAACGTGGTTTAGATGACAGGTTTTTGCATATTGTGCATTAGCTTTGCGCACTGCATACGCGGCATCCTTTGTCACTTCGCGGTGGCGGTTATTGAAACGTTTCGTCACTTCTCTATCTATAGTACCACAATTTTTTGTGCAAACGGTATGCAATTTTGTGACAACCGTCGCAAGGAATCGGCGCCAGCTCGTGACGGGAGGGTACTGGCGAGTTATGGTATAGTGTGCAGTAATGGGAAGTACCGCGCGAGGAAGTGGCGATGAAAATAGCAATTATTGGCTTGCCCAACAGTGGCAAAACAACAGTCTTTAATGCGCTCACCCGTGGCCATGCCGAGACGGCTGCCTATTCATCGGGGCAGCTTGAGCCGAATTTGGCGACGGTGAAAGTGCCTGACCCTCGGCTTGATGTGCTGGCGCAGATGTTTAAACCGCGCAAGATTACATATGCTGACGTGCAATATGTGGATATTGGCGGTCTCAGCGGCAGCGGGCACGCTGGCGGCGGCTTGCCGCCGGTCTTGCTGAACTATATTGCTTCGGCTGACGCGCTCTTGCATGTCGTGCGCGCGTTTGAGGATCCCACCGTTCCCCATCCCAATGGCTCGGTCGATCCGCAGCGTGATATGGCTGCGGTCGATCTTGAGTTGGCCTTTTCCGATCTGGGCATTATTGAGCGTCGGCTCAACCGGCTTAATGCCGAGATTCCGAAATTGTCGGCCAAAGAGAAGGAACTGCGCACTGCCGAGCGCGATCTGCTGCAGCGGCTGCGCGAGGCGCTCGAAGCCGAGATACCGATCCGCGCCTTAGAACTGACTGACGACGAGGCGCGGATGATCCGCGGCTACCAGTTCCTCACCGCCAAGCCGATGTTGATTGCGCCGAATATTGGCGAGGCGGATATCGCCCATCCGCCGCAGATTACATATCCGCATCGTAATAGCGCGGTTGAGCCGCTCTGCGGCAAGATTGAGGCCGAGTTGGCCCAGCTCGATGATGACGAGGCGCGGGTTTTTATGGATGATCTCGGCATTACGGCCCCAGCCCGCGATCGGGTGATTAAGGCGAGCTATGCCCTGCTGGGTCTAATCAGCTTTCTCACAGCCGGCCCCGACGAGGTGCGGGCATGGCCCATCCCGCGTGGGACGCCGGCGGTCGAAGCGGCGGGGGTGATCCATTCCGATATTCAGCGTGGCTTTATCCGGGCCGAAATTGTGGCCTACCACGATCTCATCGCTGCCGGCAGCATGCACGAGGCTAAGAAGGCCGGTCACGTGCGCATGGAAGGCAAGCAATATATCGTGCAAGATGGTGACATCTGCCATTTCCTCTTCAATGTCTGACCGGTTGTTGACGGTCTCGTTACGATCAGCGCCGTGGGGCGAAACTATGGCGCGGGTTATGGCTGCGGCGTTAGCGGCAGTCGATCCGGCTCAAGCCACAGCGGTCTCATTGCGCCGCGAAGGTGACTGGGTGATCGCTGGCGAACGCCGGTACGATCTGCGCGCGTTTGATCGGGTCTGGTTGGTGGGCGCTGGCAAAGCCGGCGCCGCGATGGCGCAAGCAGCGGCGGCCATCCTTGGCGACCGGCTCAGCGGCGGGATCGTGGTGGTGAAAGACGATGGTGTACCGCTGCCGGCAATCCCCGGTGTGACCGTAGTGCAGGCTGCCCATCCTACGCCTGACGAGCGCAGCGTCGCTGCCGGGCGGCAGATAGCCGCTCTCTTGGCCCAAGCCGGTGCGCGTGATTTGGTCGTTGCCCTCATTTCGGGCGGCGGTTCGGCCTTGCTCAATTTGCCGGTTCCCGGCGTAACTCTCGCCGATCTTCAGCGATTGACCGCCGAATTGCTCGCTTGCGGCGCGCCGATTGGCGCGATTAATACGCTGCGCAAGCACCTTGACCAGCTTAAAGGCGGCGGCTTGGCCCGGTTAACAGCCCCGGCAACGCTAATCGCGCTGATCCTCTCAGATGTGGTCGGTAGTCCGCTCGATGTGATCGCCTCCGGCCCGACGGTCGCCGATCCGACCACCTTTGCCGATGCGTTGGCGTTGCTCGATCACTACGAGTTGCGCGATCGTTGTCCGCCGGCAATCCACGCTTACCTCACTGCCGGCGTGCGCGGCGAACAGCCAGAGACGCTTAAGCCGGGTGATCCGTTACTGGCGACGGTGCAGAATGTGGGAATCGGGAGCAACGCCCAAGCGGCACGGGCTGCTTTGGCGGCGGCACAGGTGGCCGGGCTGAACGCGATGCTCCTGACGACCTACCTTGAGGGTGAAGCGCGTGAGGTGGGGCGAGTGTTGGCCGGTATTGCCCGCGAGATTGTGACTTCTGACCAGCCGCTCCCCCGTCCCGCATGCATTATTGCCGGTGGTGAGACCACCGTTACACTACGCGGAACTGGATTGGGCGGGCGCAATCAAGAGCTGGCCTTGAGTGCGGCGTTGGCGCTTGAGGGCTTGACCGATGCGGCAGTGATTGCGCTGGCTACCGATGGCGGCGATGGCCCGACTGACGCTGCCGGTGCGGTGGCTACCGGCGCGACGGTGGCGCGGGCGCGGGCATTGGGCCTCGATCCGCTCGACCATCTGCGCCGCAACGACGCCTACCCCTTCTTTGCCGCACTTGATGACCTCTTGCGGCCCGGCCCAACCGGGACGAATGTGAATGATTTGGTCTTTGTGGTGGTGGGGTAAGCGAAGGGTTATTGCTGACCAAAGCGTTGGCTGTGCCGTTGCAGTGTAGTGACGATTGCTTCGCGCTTGACTCGATCAGTAAGGGGGCGCGGAAGCGGGTGACGCTTGAAACAGTGCTACCATGTCTGACCGATAGTCGTGGAGCGAGGTGGCAATATCGTTTTCGCACAACTCGATCCGGGCCATGTTGCCCTGTCGGTAGCGTGAACACAGGGCATAGAGCTTAAGCAACAACAACCCCTCGATGGTAACGAACGGCTTGTTCAAGCAGCGCAACTGGTTGGGCATGCTGTCGATGTACGTGCCGAAAAACGCATTGCGCGCTAAGAGAATATCCACCGGCAATTCAGCAAACATAGCGCGGGCCACATCATTGGTATGACGTCCTTGTACGTCATGCAACAGCGCAACGCCGCCAGCCAACGCAGACGTGATCCGGCGTTGGGCTAAGAGCGTGAACAAATGCTGCACCGCCTGACACGATCTCGCCTTGTCAATTACGCCAATGTTGGGAACTGAACACAAGCGCATGGTACACGATTGCGCCAATCTGGGTTGCGCTTGATAAGCCCTTCCTTACTCCCATTCGCCAGATCTTCTCTGCCAAAACAAAGGTGGGTTGGATGCGCAGGGATATGGTCGCAATCCATCCCTGCGCGCGGTGCGCTCTCGTAACGCCTACGACAGGTCAGCGAGCGCCTCTTCCACCGTGATCAGATGGGCTGGGCCGCCGATTGGGGCTTGGACGGTCTCGAATCCCATGCCCAAATCGTGGATAGCTGCCGTTACCGAGGGGGCAAGGTCACGACGGGTAATGAAGACTACGGTCGGGCCAGTATCGGTACTCGCATACACTGGCACGCCACGGGCGCGTAGATCGTTGCAGAGCCGGAACAGAGTAATGTTTTCCGGTTCCCAACCGATGATTTTCTGCTCACGCGAACCGGACATGGTGACGCCGTGCAAGCGCATACTGTCGAGTTCGGCCAGTTGACCGATCGTTTGCCAATCGCCGCGGCGGGCGGCAGCAATGCACTCGCGCACCTCCTCGCCGCGAGAAAGCATCCATGCGCGGAAGAAGACACTGTTGGGCGCGTCGTGATGAGCCTGTTCGGTCTTCAAACCGACCCGCGAGTCAATTGGCACCGTAATCAGTGCCACGTCTTCAAGCTCATGGTCTTGATCGAGGCGGACAGCGAAGCTTTCCTCCGGCGGAATACCGGGGTAACTGAGCCAGAGCGCCAAGCCGCCGGCGGCGCTGCGGCAGCCAGAGCCGGCCAGCCGGCGGGCGAGGGTGGAGATAAAGCGGATGTGGCCGGCTAGTTCGGGGCCAAAGAGGGCCCCGACCGCTGCGCAGGCCAATGCGGCGGCAGCCGCGGCGCTGGTGCCCAAGCCTTTACCGGCGACGCGGGTGCGCAACACATTGCGCGAGACGACGCGGGCATGGCTGGTGACTCCGGCCAATTCACGCACGGTATCGAGCACTGTGATGACCCGCTCGAGTTCGCGGCCTTGCGCCGGTTTACCGCTGATGATAGCACTATCGGCGGATAGGGCCGGATCGAACTCGACCAGCGTCGTCGTGTGCGCCGCTGTGTTATTGAGCGAAATTGAAGGCAAAAAGGCGATGCGTTGCGTCCAGTCGCTGAGGCCGTGGTATTTCAGCACCCCCTGCATTGGGTACGCGCGGGCGGCAGCGATGCCTTGGGCGCGGGCCGGCGGCAGATGCGGCGGCGATGGCAGTTCGATCCGGTGGTGGCGCAGATCGGCCAAGATGCGTTCGTGGGCCGTGCGCATGGGCCCGACCAGATCGGCGAAACCTTTTGGAATCAACGACTCATTCACGGCGCATTCCTCATTCTTTACTGGCGACCGCCGTAATTCGGCGCCTGCTTGGTAATCACGACATCGTGCGGATGGCTCTCGATTTGGCCGGCAGTAGTGATACGGATGAAACGGGCGTCGCGACGGAGGGCTTCGATATTCGGTGCGCCGGCGTACCCCATCCCAGCGCGCAAACCGCCGACCAGTTGGTAGACGGTGTCGCTGAGCGGGCCTTTAAACGGAACCATACCTTCGATGCCTTCGGCTACCAGTTTACGCGCTTCGGTAACGTTGGTCTGAAAGTAGCGGTCGCCGCCGCCGCGTTGCATTGCGCCGATGCTGCCCATCCCACGATAGCTCTTGTAACTGCGGCCCTCATAGAGGATCAACTCGCCGGGGCTTTCTTCAGTACCGGCGAAGATCGAGCCGATCATCACGCTATGAGCGCCGGCGGCAATCGCCTTCGGAATGTCACCCGAATACTTGATCCCACCATCGGCGATGATCGGAATCCCGTAGGGTTCGGCGGCGCGGGCGCAATCATAAATGGCGGTAATCTGCGGCATACCGGCTCCGGTTACGACGCGGGTGGTGCAGATTGAACCGGGGCCTTGCCCAACTTTCACTCCATCAACGCCGCGCTCGATCAGGGCGATCGTTGCGGCTGCCGTCGAGACATTCCCGCCGATGATTTGGACGCGGGGGAACAGCTCACGCAGCTTCACGACCGCATCGAGCACACCGCGCGAATGGCCGTGGGCGGTATCGATGACCAACACATCAACTCCAGCGCGCACCAACTCGGTAGCCCGTTCGAGATAGTCGCCGCTGACGCCAACGGCTGCGCCGACGCGCAGCCGTCCCATATCATCTTTGCAAGCGTTGGGATACTCGATCCGCTTCATAATATCTTTGACGGTGATCATCCCGCTCAGCTTGCCGCGTTCATCAACAACCAGCACCTTCTCGATCCGATGGCGATGGAGAACTTCTTTGGCCTCTTCGAGAGTGGTGCCTTCAGGAACGGTCACGAGATTGCGCGAGGTCATCAGCTCGCGGATGGGGCGATTACGGTCGGTCTCGAAGCGTAGGTCGCGGTTGGTGATAATGCCGACCAGATCGCCATCGGCGGTGGTGACGGGCACGCCGGAGATCTTATATTCGGCCATCAAATCGAGCGCATCGCCGACGGTGCGGTCGGGCGGCAAGGTGATGGGGTCGGTAATCATGCCGCTTTCGGAACGTTTCACCTTGCGCACCATCTCGGCCTGTTGGGCAATCGGCATATTCTTGTGAATAATGCCGATGCCGCCCTCGCGGGCCAGCGCGATGGCCAGTCGGTGCTCGGTAACGGTATCCATCGCGGCGCTGACGATCGGAATATTGAGGCGAATGTTGCGTGTGAGCCACGTGCTCACATCGACTGTGGCGGGCAAGACGTTCGACTCAGCCGGTATCAGCAGGACATCATCGAAGGTAAGCCCTTCGCGCGCAAATTTCTCCTCCCAAGCGATGCCCATACATTCCTCCGTGCAAGTGGTGATGTACAAAAAACCCCCCGCGGCCAGCGCAGGGGAATAGCAACGACTGCTGACTCCAAACGACGGGTGCCGGCGAGCGCACACATATCGTTTCGTCTGTACTATACTCTGAGCTGACCGCCTCGTCAAACGAGCAAGCCAATCACGATAGCGACAATGCCGGCGCCGGCGGAGATGCCGCCAATGGTATAGAGCAAGAGGCTCCGGCAGTGAAGATTTCGGCGTAAGAACGTTTCAGACGAAATGAGATGAGAAACGGTCCGCGATGATGTGGATCGGCGCCAAGTTGGTGCAGATAGCCGTGGACGAATACCGAGCTGCCGGTAGGCAAAGCCCATTCTGGGCGCCAGATTTCGCGTTTGCTGCCGCTGAGGCCGGTCATCTCTTCGTAGCGAGCGACGGTTTCCCGCAGATCAAAGCTGGCGCCGGCGGTCACGATAGTGATAGCACCGCTGGGATCGCGCCCTTGAAACTTTGGCACACATTGGGTATAGTCATCGCCGAAAGCGGTTTCGGTCTTTCTTGTTTTACCGTCCCAAGAGCGGGCCGCAGCTTGTTCGCGCTCCTCGTGCCTCACGTAACGAAAGGCGACGCAAGGCGTATCGCTGTAGGGCGCGCGGAGCAACGTCTGCGTTTCAGCAATGCCGGTGACTTCGACCGCAGTGCCAATGGGCAGTAAGCCGGCGCGCACCTGATCGAGCAGATCGCCGACCCGCCATGGTGGGGTTTGCTGGATGGCGGCTAGCTGGTGGTCATGCCAATAAGCAACGGCGGCCAACGCTGCTGCGCCGAGGATGGAGAGAATGCCGCTGCCAATGAAGATCAGTGATACCATGCGAGACTTCCTTGCTGAGTATAAATCTCATAACAATGGTTGTGGCACAGCGAAACGTCTTTCTTCCGGCCCATCGAGATGCTATGATGAGGATAACACAGTGCGGCATTGTGAAGGAGTGTGATGTATGCTCAAACGAATTCTGCATGCCCTCGGCTTCATCGTTGCGAATGTGATCGTGATGATTATTCTGCACGGCAATTCTCGCCAGTTTTGGCCGAAGATTCCCTACTTGAGTTTGCGCAACGAAAGCACATTAGAACACACTCGGTTACTCTTCAATACACTTTTAGTCGTTACCATCGGGCAAGCGTTGATCGGCAAATTACCTCGTGAACGGTGGTTGCCGCGCGGGATTGTCTTGGCGGCGTTGCCCGCCTCGTTACCAGCGCTAATCTTCTTTGGGCGGCGGGTATTACGGTTAGAGGGCGATGCAAGCGAACGGTACAATCTCAGCTTAGTGCCACTGCTTCCGATTGCCGCCACCGTACTGGAAGAGGTGCTAGTCGATAAGCTCAATCCGTCTACTGCGGAACCACACGCGGATTACAGCCATCTGGTGTGAGCTACTGAGCGTTTAGCTGCCGAGATGCTGCCTTGTAAGGGCGGGTTCCAAACCCGCTCTTCCTGCTCCGCCATCCCTATCGCCACTCGGCAAACATCACATCGCTGCCGCGGGTCGGCACGCCGACGCCACCGCGCACCGGCGCACCTTGCTCGTCGCGCACCGTGAACGTCACCTCTTGGCGGGGGCGCAAACCGCAGACGCGCGCATTGCCTCCGGAGTCGAACGCACCGCTGAGGCGCAGACCGTCAATAGAAACGATCCAGCCCGCTGTATTAATCCCGCGAATCTGGATCAAGATGCAGCGCTGATCTTCATTCTCATTCAGTTTCACAAAGCGCAGCCGCGGCGGTTCCGGCGGCACGGTTGGGGTAGGCGGGGGTGGTACACCGGTATTGTCGATTAACCAGCGCTCGACATAACCGCTCAACCCAATCAGACGCGAGTCGGCGCTGGAGCGAATGCGCACCCGATACCAACCAGCCGGTTGTTCGCTCAAAATATCTACTTCGTCACCGTTGCGGATAGGCTCGGTCGCGGCGCTTTCAGGCGATGGTTCAACCCGAATTCGGGCAAAAGTACCTTGAGCATCTTCTTCAATCCGTCCGGTATAGCGATAATCGGGACGCACACCCGACACGACGCGCACGCTGCTATAGTCGCGCAGGGTGACGGCAGCGCCGGGAACCGGCGTGCCATTAAGTTCGAGGGTAAAGGGCGCCGAACCGGTGAGTGGAATGTTCAGGGTACTGATGCGCAAGCGCAATTCGCTATCACTCCTGCCGGCCATAATCTCGAGAGTGACCGGGTCATAGCCGGCGGCGCGCAGGGTTGCAGTGCGGACGGCGGATAGACCCGAACCTTGCACGGTAAACTCAAGTTGAGTCGCGCCGGTAAAGAGTTCGATGGGGAAAATGCGATCAACACGGAATGATTGGATCGGCATCGGCGATCTGGTTGGTGCAGGCGCAGGCGAAGGTGATGGAAGCGGGAGAGGACTCGCCGTAACCGTGGTCGGGTTAGCAATCACAGGCGTTGGCGTGGACGTTGCCACGCGGTTGAGGCCAATTGCTGCGAGCAACCCGAGCAAGATAATGGTAATGACGCCAATGGCTACCGGTGCCGACCAATTCAGATCGCGCTGGGGGGCTGGCGCAGCGCTGGTTTGGGCCAACTCGCGTTCGATGGTGTCGATCGTTTGCATCACCTCGCTCACCCGCGAGTCGCCTGAGGGTAGCCGGTCGAGCGCCGAACGGTAGACGTTCAACGCCTGCGCCAGTTGGCCGTGGGTGCGCAGCGCAGCGGCATCATTCATCAGGGGCGCGACCGGATCGGTCAGTGATGGGGCAATCATTGCTGGCGCTTGCGGTTCGGCAGTAGCCATAGCTGGTGAGGGTAACACCGCTTGCCACTCTTTGAGGGATGGGCAATTCATAGGGGTTGCGCTTTGCCAGAGCCGATCAAGCATTTGAGCAGGGCCAAGCCCCCAACGGCGGGCAAGCGCGTCGCGAAGGATATGGTAGCGTTCGGTTGGCTGCAGCAGATCAGCGGGAGTGAAGAAGCTATCCGTTGCAGCGGCAGCGCGCACGGCGTCGTCGCACCAGCCAAGCAATTCAAGGATCAGCAACGCGCCGCCGAAGCGGTCGGCTGACAATCCCTGCGCTGGAACCGGATGCTGGTACGGGCTGGTTGGCGTTGGCATAGCGAGGCGGAGCACGCCGATGCCATGCATTGTTTCAAGATCGACAAGTGCAACCGGTGCGGCTGCGCCGGGATCTATCAGGCCGGGGAGCATCACATGGGCTGATTGCAGATCGCTATGCACGAGGCCGCGTTGCTCGATCTCAACGAGCAGATTGGTCAGTGCTCGCGCTAGCGCCAGACTTTGGCTGGGGCTAAGCGGGCGACGGTGATGGATCAATTCTTGCCACGGCGGGCCATGCACCCACGGCATCAGGATGGCGTAATCGAGTTCGGGCCGCGTTGTCACCAAGGCCGGTTGGTTTGTGGCAGTGATGATCATGCGGCGTGCTGCTTGCAAGCCGGGAATAGTGCTCACGTGCTGCAACTGCTGCGCGTGTTGAATCAACGACGGCTCGCAAAGTTGGGTTTGCACTTTGAGCGCAACAAACCCCCCTGCCGTGCGCAATTGAACCACCCGGCTGCTTTGACCCTCTTGCACAAACGGGCGTCCGGGAATGGCCGGATGGGCACATACCTGATAGCTGATCCCGTCGATCACTAATTGCTCGTCAATCGCAGGTTGAAAGGGCATGGATGTAACCACACTCTGAGCGGCGGCAAGTGGTTGGCGCGGTGACTGGGTTGTTCGTAACTGCGCCATGGATGATACAATTTAGTATACCACCTTGCAATGTAAGCTTATGCGACGATTGCTGGTAGGGAGGTTTGCTGCCGTTATGCCAATGGCTCGGCTGCCGTTCTCGCCGACCAATCCAATGATCTGTCTTGTTTGTACTCAGGCGCCAGCCGCCGCTCGGCAGCGGTTGGTTCCAGCTATGCATAGGACGCATATCGACAATCCAGATTTGATCGGTCGACATGAGCTGCACCGGTGTGGTTATGCATCTCTGTTAAGCAAACGGTGAACAATTCTCAATTATTGAGGTCTTGACGAATTGCGTCACGAGGGGTAACCTATAATATGCACCCCTTGTTATCTATATCACAACCGGTAGATTAGTTTTGACATGCGTCGAGGAGGACTGTCGATGATCGACACTGCGCCCCCCGCCCCACCACGGGCGCCCCGTTCTAATCCAATTCGGGATCGCGTTACTTGGGAACAACAGCGCGCTGCTGCGCTGGCCGATCCCGGCGCCTTCCATGGCGCAATCGCTCGGACGTTGATCCACTGGTACGATCCGGCCCATCATTGTTGGATCCGCTTCAATGAGACGAGTCAGCGCTGGGAAGGGCTTGATGCGGCCACCGGTGCATCGGTCGAGGTGGATTATCCAGCCGACTATCAGCCATGGGAAAAGGCGTTTGATGATAGCGAAGCGCCCTTTTACCGCTGGTTCCTTGGCGGTTTGACTAATGCCTGTTTCAACGAAGTTGACCGCCACGTCATGATGGGCTACGGCGACGAGGTGGCCTTCTACTTCGAGGGTGATCGCTGGGATAGCTCGCTCAATGATGGTCGCGGCGGGCCAGTAGTGCAAGAGACGATCACCCGGCGGCGGTTGCTGGTCGAGGTGGTGAAGGCGGCGCAAGTGTTGCGCGATCTTGGCCTCAAGAAAGGTGACCGGATTGCGCTCAATATGCCGAATATTATGCCGCAGATCTATTATATCGAGGCGGCTAAGCGGTTGGGAATCATTTACACGCCAGTTTTCGGTGGCTTCTCTGACAAGACGCTGTCAGATCGCATCCATAATGCCGGCGCGCGGGTGGTGATTACCTCGGACGGCGCCTACCGCAATGCGCAAGTGGTGCCCTACAAAGAGGCTTATACCGATCAGGCGCTCGATAAATATGTGCCGGTGGAAACCGCGCGCCAGATTGTGACCGATACGCTAGCGACATTGCCGTTGACCGATGACCAGCGTCAGAAGATACTTGCCGAAGTTGATGCGGCGTTGGAGGGTGAGATCACCATCGAGCGATCGGACGTGATGCGTGGGGTCGGGGCGGCGCTGGCTCAGATGCGCGATCTGGATGCGGCCATCCAAGCCAATGTGCGCACAATCTTGGCGCAGGCGCTGGTGACAACGCCGCCGCGGGTTGAGGCAGTGATTGTGGTGCGCCACACCGGTCAAGATATTCTGTGGAATGAGGAACGCGATCGCTGGAGCCATGAGCTGCTGGATGCGGCCCTTGAGAAGATTTTGGCCAATGCGCGCGCTGCCGGTGTTGATGTCCATAGCGAAGCTGAGCTGTTCAGCCTATCCGATGAACAACTTATCCGCGCGCTCTATGCCAGCGTTCCCTGCGAGCCAGTCGATGCCGAGTATCCGATGTTTATCATTTATACTTCTGGCAGCACTGGCAAGCCCAAGGGTGTAATCCATGTTCACGGCGGGTATGTCGCCGGCATTTTGCACACCCTGCCGGTAAGCTTCGATGCCGAGCCGGGTGATACGATCTACGTCATTGCCGATCCGGGCTGGATTACTGGCCAGAGCTATATGCTCACCGCGACGATGGCTGGTCGCCTCACCGGCGTGATCGCCGAGGGGTCGCCGCTCTTCCCTTCATCGGGTCGCTTCGCCAGTATTATCGAGCGGTACAATGTGCAGATCTTCAAAGCCGGTGTCACGTTCCTGAAGACGGTGATGTCGAACCCGCAGAATATCGAAGACGTGCGGCTCTACGACATGTCAACTCTGCGGGTAGCCACCTTCTGCGCCGAGCCGGTTAGCCCGGCAGTGCAGCAGTTCGGGATGCAGATCATGACGCCGCAGTATATCAATTCGTACTGGGCGACCGAGCACGGCGGCATTGTTTGGACGCACTTCTACGGCAATAACGACTTCCCGCTCCGTCCTGATGCGCATACCTATCCCTTGCCGTGGATTGCCGGCGAGGTGTGGGTGGCCGAAACGGATGAGAGTGGCAATGTGCGTTATCGGGTGGCCGATTACGAAGAGAAGGGCGAGATCGTGATTACGGCGCCCTATCCGTACCTGACGCGCACAATCTGGGGTGATGTGCCCGGCTTTGAGGCCTATTTGCGCGGCGAGATCCCGCTGCGGGCGTGGAAGGGCGATGCCGAGCGGTTTGTGAAGACCTACTGGCGGCGCGGGCCGAACGGCGAGTGGGGCTACATTCAGGGCGACTTTGCCATGAAGTACCCTGACGGCAGCTTTACCCTCCATGGCCGCTCGGACGACGTGATCAACGTGTCGGGCCACCGCATGGGCACCGAAGAGATTGAGGGCGCGATCCTGCGCGATCGCCAGATAACACCCGACTCGCCGGTTGGCAACTGTATTGTGGTCGGCGCGCCGCACCGCGAGAAGGGTCTGACGCCGGTCGCCTTCATCCAGCCAGCGCCGGGCCGGCGACTAACCGCTGCCGATCGCCGGCGGCTCGATGAGATTGTGCGCACCGAGAAGGGGGCGGTGAGCGTGCCTGAAGATTACATCGAGGTCAGCGCCTTCCCCGAAACGCGCAGCGGCAAGTATATGCGCCGCTTCCTGCGCAATATGATGCTCGATGAACCGTTGGGTGACACCACGACGCTGCGTAATCCAGAGGTGCTGGAAGAGATCGCGGCCAAGATCGCCGAGTGGAAGCGCAAGCAGCGCATGGCCGAAGAGCAGCAGATCATCGAGCGCTACCGCTACTTCCGCATCGAGTACCATCCGCCTACAGCCAGCGCCGGTAAGCTGGCGGTGGTGACGGTGACTAACCCGCCGGTCAATGCGCTTAACGAGCGTGCACTCGATGAGCTGAATACGATTGTCGATCACCTCAGCCGGCGGAGTGATGTGGCGGCGGTTGTCTTTACCGGTCAAGGTGCGAAGAGCTTTGTGGCCGGTGCCGACATTCGCCAGTTGCTCGAAGAGATTCATACGGTCGAAGAGGCGATGGCGCTGCCAAACAACGCACACCTCGCCTTCCGCAAGATCGAGCGCATGAACAAGCCGTGCATCGCGGCGATCAACGGTGTGGCGCTCGGTGGCGGTCTGGAGTTTGCGATGGCCTGCCACTATCGGGTGGCCGATGTCTACGCTGAGTTTGGCCAGCCTGAGATCAATCTGCGCTTGCTGCCCGGTTATGGTGGCACGCAACGGCTGCCGCGCTTGCTCTATAAGCGCAATAATGGTACCGGTCTGTTACGCTCGTTAGAGATGATCTTGGGTGGGCGCAGCGTGCCGGCTGACGAGGCGCTCGAGTTGGGCTTGATCGATGCAATCGCGACCGGCGATTACGACGCGCTCGCGCTGGCGTGCGAGCTGGCCCGTGAGGCGATTGGTCCCGATGGCACGTTGCGCGAAGAGGCGGCAGTCACCAAGGCCTTCCGCCACCGTCACGAGCAGCTCGAAGAGTGGCGTAAGCCCAACCCGCACTTCGCTGATGACGAGCTGCGCTCGATCATTGCTCATCCGCGGGTTGAGCGCATTATCAAGCAGTCGCATATCGTTGGGCGTGACGCCGCCGTGCATCGCGCCCTTGATGCGATCCGCTACGGCTTCATCCATGGTTTCGAGGCCGGTCTTGAGCACGAGGCGAAGCTATTTGCCGAGGCAGTGGTTGATCCGAATGGTGGCAAGCGTGGGATCCGTGAGTTCCTCGATCGCCATAGCCCGCCGTTGCCCACACGCCGGCCATTGATCACTCCCGAACAGGAGCAACTCTTGCTAGAGCAGAAGGAGCTATTGCCGATCGGTTCGCCCTTCTTCCCCGGCGTCGATCGGATTCCGAAGTGGCAGTACGCGCAGGCTTTCATCCGCGATCCAGAGACCGGTGCGGCGATGCACGGCGACCCGATCGTGGCTGAGAAGCAGATTATCATTCCGGTCGAGCGGCCTCGGGCCAATCAGGCGCTCATCTACGTGCTGGCTTCGGAAGTCAACTTCAACGATATTTGGGCGATTACCGGCATTCCGGTGTCGCGGTTCGACGAACACGACCGTGACTGGCACGTGACCGGTTCAGGCGGGATCGGTTTGGTGGTGGCGCTCGGTGAAGAGGCGCGCCGCGAAGGCCGGCTGAAGATCGGCGATTTGGTCGCTATCTACTCTGGTCAGAACGATCTGCTCTCGCCGTTGGTGGGCCTTGATCCGATGGCAGTCGATTTCGTCATCCAAGGCAATGATACGCCTGATGGTTCACACCAGCAGTTTATGGTGGCGCAAGCGCCGCAGTGTATGCCGGTGTTACCAGATATGACCATCGAGGCGGCGGGTAGCTATATCCTCAATCTGGGCACGATCTATCGCGCGCTCTTTACCACGCTGCGGGTGCAACCCGGCCGCACGATTTTCATCGAGGGCGCGGCAACCGGTACCGGTCTCGATGCGGCCCGCACTGCGGCCCGCAACGGCCTCAATGTGATCGGTATGGTCAGCTCGGCTGACCGCGCAGCAACGGTGATCGGAGCAGGCGGCAAGGGGGCAATTAACCGCAAAGATCCGGCGATCGCCAATTGCTTCACCCGCGTGCCGGAAGACCCGTCTGAATGGGCGTCATGGGAGGCTGCCGGCCATCCGTTGCTCGAGATGTTCCGATCCCAGAACGATGGTCGCTTGGCCGATTACGTGGTCTCGCACGCTGGCGAGACGGCCTTCCCGCGCAGCTTCCAACTGCTCGGTGAGCCGCGTGATGGCCATATCCCAACCCTGACCTTCTACGGTGCGAGCAGCGGTTATCACTTCACCTTCATTGGCAAACCCGGCGCAGCTTCGCCGACCGAGATGCTGCGCCGGGCTGGGTTGCGCGCCGGTGAGGGGGTCTTGATCTACTACGGTGTGGGTAGCGATGATCTCATCGATAGCAGCGGCCTTGAAGCAATTGAGGCAGCACGGTTGATGGGGGCGCGGATTGTGGTGGTGACGGCTAGCGATGCGCAACGCGAGTTTGTGCTCTCGTTGGGCTTTGGTGCGGCATTGCGCGGCGTGGTCAGCATCGCCGATCTCAAGCGGCGCTTCGGCGATGATTTCGAGTGGCCGAAAACGATGCCGCCGCTACCCGATTCGCGCAAGGATCCGCAGGGTCTCAAAGAGGCGGTGCGTCGTTTCAATGACCTGACCTTCAAGCCGATCGGCAGTGCGGTTGGCGGCTTCTTGCGCACCCCTGATAACCCGCGCGGCTATCCCGACTTGATCATCGAGCGTGCCGGCCACGATGCGCTCGCGGTGAGCGCGATGCTGATCAAGCCCTTCACCGGACGGATCGTCTACTTCGAGGATATCGGCGGGCGGCGCTATTCGTTCTTCGCGCCGCAGATTTGGGTGCGCCAGCGCCGTATCTATATGCCGACGGCTCAGATCTTCGGTACGCACCTCTCGAACGCTTATGAGATTGTGCGGATGAACGAAGAGATCAGCGCCGGTCTGATCACGATCACCGAACCGGCAGTGGTGCCGTGGGAGCAGTTGCCCGAAGCGCATCAGGCGATGTGGGAGAACCGCCATACCGCGGCGACCTATGTCGTCAACCATGCCTTGCCGCGGCTTGGTATCAAGACCAAGGACGAGCTGTACGAGGCGTGGACATCGCGCGAGGAGTAGCGATGTTGGTGCGGGGGTGTAGGGGTAGTATGCACGCTGCCCCTACACCACTACCTTCCCTGCCGTGGCTGCCCTGATGGGCAGACCCGTTCGAGCCAGACGATCCCGCTGATGGCAATGACTAGCAGGCCGGCAAACACGAGGTAGGCCTCAAAGGGCCGCGCTTGAGTGACATAGACCCCTACCAACCCGCTTGCACCGGCCAGCAAATAACAAGTCAGTACCGATTCGCGCTTGGTCATTCCGAGCGCGTACAAGCGGTGGGAGAGGTGATCTTTGCCGGCAGTGGTGAAGGGGTTGACCCGCCGGCGGATCCGGGCCACGAAGACGAGCGCGAGATCAAAGAGCGGCAATCCTAGCACGCAGACCGGTACTAGCCACGTGACCAGCGGGGTATTGCTCAGAAAGCGTAGCTTGATCGCGAGCGCCGCCAACATAAAGCCGATAAACAGGCTGCCGGTATCACCCATAAAGATGCTAGCTGGGTTAAAGTTGTAGCGCAAAAAGCCGATGCAGGCCCCGATCAGCGCTGCCGACATCGCGCCGACCAACACCTGCCGCGGTTCATTCATTGCTGCTAGCAACAAGAAGAATGCGGCGGCGATCGTAGCTACCCCGCCGGATAGCCCATCCATATTGTCGAGAAAATTGATCGCGTTGGTGATGACAATCACCCATAGCAGGGTGATCGCCCAATTCAGCGCCGACCACGGTAAGAGTTGCACCTGCGTCCCGCCGAGCAGCAGAACGATAGCTGCCAGCGTTTGCCCAGCCAACTTGATCAGTGCCGGCATCCCCCAGCGGTCGTCAACCAACCCGAACAGCGACACAATTGTCGCGCCAAGCAAAATTCCAATCAATTCGCGAATATGGGCCTGATCGCCAAAAATGAGCAAGGCGGCGACGAACGCGGCATAGATCGCCGCCCCACCAAGCAACGGGATCGGCGTGGTGTGGTTGTCGCGAGCGCGGGGAATGGCAATCACACCACTGCGCAATGCCATGCGCCGCGCAATCGGTGTGGCGAGGATCGAGAAGGTGAGTGCAGCGATCAAGATGAGGGCGATGTTAGCCATAGCCTGTCGTTTCAATGCCAAGATGCAAAGCTGCCTATAGTCTTGGCGTTATTTGCGCGCCTGTTCAATCAAGGTCATCAACTGCTCGACCCGCGCCATCTCGTTGGTGCGCCCGCTAGTTTGCAAGACCGCCAGCAACCGGCGCGCTTCGGCGAGCGCCGCATCGTATTGCAGCGTTTCACTGAGGATCAGCGTGTATTGCTCGCTCAACGCAGCATTGTCGGGTTGAATAGCAACTGCACGTGCAAACGGTGCGACCGCGCCGGCCATATCCTCGGTCTGCACCGCTAGCCGGGCCACGGCGGCGTATAAGCCGGCAGCTTGCGCGGTAAGGGCAGGCAGATCGATGGCCCGTTCGGGCTTGCCTTGCACTTCGGCGAGGGCCTTTTCGGCCAGTTCAGCCTGCGCCGCAAAGGCGGTGCGGAGTTGACTGAGCAGATCGGGCCGACTGCTCAGCCCCCGTGCAATCCGATCAAGGTTTTCAACCATCTGCTGCGGCGCCTGTTCGATGGCTTTCAGGTAGAATGTCGTAGCTGCGTCGAGATCGCCGGTGCGGAAGCGCACCAAATCGCCGCGTCGGAGCGCCGTGTCACCAAAACGCGGATCAAGCCGGGCTGAGGTTTGCAATAACTCGTCAGCTTGTTGGAAGAAGGCGCCAGCTTGGACGGCATCGCCGCTCGTCGTTGCGTGCTCGGCCAGTTTCATCAACACACCGGCTCGTTCGTTTATGAGGGCTACATCTTGCGGTGCAATCTCGGCCACCCGTTCGTACCACTGGAGTGCCGTGTACAACCGTTGCACGTCACCCGTCCACCCATACCAGAAGGTGTTGATCCGACCTAGATTAGCGTAGTGATCTTTGTTGAGTGGGCTGAGCTGGTGAGCGCGTTGCAGAGCTGCTTCGGCATAGGCAATCAAACTGAGGGGGGCGGAGCGTTGGACGAAGGCGGAAACCGCTTCCACGCTATTAAGCCGCAGCAGTGCGTCGAGATCGGGTTTGCCGGCCTCGCCCATCGCTGCGCCTTGCCCGCGCAGGGTGTCAGCTAGATTCATCAGAGTGCGGGCCAAATGCAGGTAATAGAAATCTTCGCCGGGATTAGCCCGAATGGTGGCAATCGATTCGTTGAGCGCAACTAACAGTGCTCGCGCCGAGACTTGTCCCTGATCACTGTAGCTTTGCGCTTGCTGGAAACGCATATCGGCATAGACCGGCTGAATGTTCAGCCACCAGATCAAACCGGCAGCAACAAAGCCGATCAAGCCGGCAGTGCCGAGCATACCGGCAGCAGGCCGGCGCGTAGCGGGCCGGCGCGTGAGTGGACGTTGCTGGCCGCGCCGGGCCGGTTGACGTGCCGCCGTCTTGGTTGTGGCGACCGGCTCAGGCGCCGGGGCAGATTCTTGGCTGCACTCGACCCGTTCAGCCGCAATCGTGAGACCAAGCAGCAGCCAAAACATCATCAGCGTCGCCACAATTGGGATGCCGGTCAAACCCTCGACCAGATGGGCCGTGATCGCGCTCAGGATGGCGATGATAAGCAGATGGTGCCGCCAACTGGCCGGCTGGCGCAATTGGCGCAGGCAGAACCAAACAAAGCTGCCGATCAGCCAGAGATAAGCGGTTAGGCCGAGCAACCCTTTGGTCACAATTTCATCGAGAAAGGCCTGATGCGAGCGGTCGGGCGAAGCGCCGCGCGCTTCGACATTAGCCAGCGATGGCGGGTAGAAACGGTTGAAAGCGACAAACATGCTCTCTGGCCCCCAACCGATCAGTAATCGCAGCGGGTCGCTGGTGATAAGACCAATGGTTCCGCCAGCGTGCTCATCTCCCACCCAGATCAAGCGTCGCACCAACCCAGTGCCGCTCTCGACTTCCAACAGCCGGCCCATCCGGCCAAGGTACGGGACCTCGCGCAATTGGGTAAAGAAGGGCGCATCCGAGAGGTTAAACACAATCAGAAAGCCGCCGGTCGCCAGCGTGATCGCCACCCAAGCCGCCAGCGCCTGCGCTAGCAACCGGCTGCCGTGCCAATTGCCGCTCACATGTAGCCGCTTTCGCCCGTACCACAGCGTGAGTGATACGAACAAAAACAGACCTGCTCCCAGACCAATCCACGGCCCGCGGCTCTGGCTAAAAAAGATGGTGACGATGACAAGAGCGAGCACAATGGCGCTGGCCGCTGCCTTGAGCTGCCATCCCAACCGCGATGGCTCCGCCGGCGCTGGGCCGAACAGGGTTAACCCATAGCCGGCGAGCAGCGCGACCACTGCCAATCCCAACCACAGCCACCAATCGAGCGCATTAGCGGCAATGTCAGGAGTAGCGAACTGTTGCACGCCAGTGGTGGCATTGACGGCGAAGGCCAGCCCAAAACCGAGCAGATACGCGAAGGTGAGCAGGAGGGGCCAACGTGGCAGCGGCTGGCTGCGGTTGATAGTCAGCAACCACCAGAGCGCCGTCGCGCAGATTACTGCTCCCGGAAAGAGCCACCAGTAGCGGAAATCAATTGTGCGGATCGCGACGCTAAACTTCAAAATCGCGATAATCAGCAGCATGCCGGCCAGCCAGAGCAGGCCGCGCGCTATTGTCCAGCGCCATTCGGCAGACGGCTGCGAAGTGAGCGGCGCATTACGCGAGGCGGCTAGCGCCGCGAACAGCCGGTAAAGCGCCAGCGGCACGATCATGATGAGATACGCCGCTACAAAGATCGAATTGCCGAGCGTCGAAGCCACCCGCGCAATTACATCGCCGCGCCACGGCAGCGGGTCAAGCTGGTAGTGCTGCATGATGCCGTACACTGCCACCACCGCAGCGGCGGCGAGGCTCATCGTGATAAAACGTTCACGTTGGGCAGGGGTGCGCACAGTGAATGCCGCCAGCACGCCGAGCATAAGATAGGAGAGGTAGGTGTACAGTCCCTGCATCCGCTGGTATGACCCCCACAGGCTGGCGGCGGGAGTGATCGAGGTAACGGTCGTTAGGATAAAGACGGCAGTGTAGGCAACCGTAGGCCAGAAGAGCGGCATTGCGCGCAGCGCGGCCCACCATGAGCCGTTGGCTGATGGCTGATCTGAGGCGCGCTGGTTCAGCCAATCGAGCAGCCAGACGATGGCGGCAGCAACCCCGATCAGCGCCAGCGAACGCAGCGTTGCCGCTTTATCAGGTTCAAAATGGCGCGCGGAATAGAGGTTGAAGTAGATCGGTACCAGCGTCAGCGCCAGCAACCAGCTCGCCTCAACGATCCACGCGCTCCAGCGACTTAGCGAACTTTGGGGAGACATAGTGGCGACAACGGCCTCTCTATTAGGGCAGCCGATTGGCTGCCCTGCTCATCGGTTTATGAAGCTCGCTGAGGGGACGGCCCGTGGGTTGCCCCAGCCACCCCTCCTTTCCACGCCTGCGCCCGTTCCAAGATCTGACGGGCATTGGCCCGGCTATGGTCGTTGGGTATGCCGTCAAGCATAGCCGCAATCTCATCGATCCGTTGTTCGGGCGACAATGACTCAACGCTGGTGCGGGTGCGTCCAGCGACCACTTCTTTACGAATATGGTAATGGGCGTTAGCAAAAGCGGCGACTTGCGGCAGGTGGGTAATACACAACACCTGATGGCGCTGGCTGATTGCCCACAACTTTTGGCCGACCACATGCCCGGCGCGCCCGCCCACTCCAGCGTCAACCTCATCAAAAATCAGCGTCGGCACCTCATCAACCTGCGATAAAATCGATTTCAGCGCTAACAGCAAGCGCGCGCTCTCGCCGCCGGAAGCAATGCGGGCCAGCGGTTTCAATGGCTCGCCGGGGTTCGGTGAGATCAGAAACTCGACTCGATCGATGCCGGTACGATCGCAGGCCAGCCGGCGGCCATTGATTAGCGGGCCGTTCGGATCATCGGCGTGATCAATTTGGACAGCGAACTGCACATGTGGCATCGCCAAATCACGCATCGCCGCGCTGATTTGACGGCTCAACTCCTCACCGGCCTGCCGCCGCCGTTGCGACAGCTCAAGCGCGCGGCGGGCCAATTCAGCGAGCAGGTGTTGCTCTTGCGTCTCAAGGGCGGCGATCTGGGCGGTGCTGTTGCTCAACCGCTCGATCTCGGCCTCGGCGCTGGCGGCTCGCTCGATCAACGTTGCCACATCCACGCCATACTTGCGTTGCAGATCACGCAACACGGTGAGGCGATCTTCAATCGCATCGAGCCGGCGCGGATCAACGTCAAGATCGGCGCGATAGCGGCGCAACCCGATCACCAGCTCTTCGAGCTGGTAATGCAACTCGGTAGCCTGCTGGGCCAACGGCCCGGCTCGCTCATCGAAACGGGCCAGCTCGGTGAGCGCATCAGCCGCCAGTGACAGCAACTCAACTGCCGGTCGCTCGCCACGCCCTTCGGTGCCGGTGTACAGCGCCCGGTAAGCGTCATCAGCCAGCGTGGCGATGCGCGTTGCATTCTGCATAATCGAACGCTCGCGCAGCAACGCTTCCTCTTCACCCGGCTTGAGCTTCGCCGCCGCCACATCGGTGCGCAGCATTTCTAGTTCCTCAATCCGAGCCTGCCGGCGCGCCTCACCGGTGCGCAGATCGACCAACTGGGCTTGCACAACGCGCAGCGCGGCCAATTGTTCGGCTACTTGTTGGCGGAGCGGCAACAGATCGCCGAAGCGGTCGAGTAACTCAAGGTGGGTGCGCGGGTTGAAGAGTGATTGGCCCTCGTGCTGGCCATGAATATCAATTAAACGACTGCCGATTTCGCGCAGGGTGGCGCTGTTGACGGCTCGGCCATTGATGCGGGCGACGCTTCGTCCCGATTCAGCCGAAATCTCGCGGGCGAGGATGACCTGATCTTCATCTTCGTCCAGCAGATCGTGTTCGGTGAGCAGGGGGAGCAAGTGCGGGCAATCATCGAGACTAAAGACGCCCTCGATCCGGGCGCGAGTACAGCCAGCGCGCACAAAGGTGGGATCGACTCGTTCGCCGCGCAAGGTGCCGAGGGCATCAATAATGATCGACTTACCAGCGCCGGTTTCGCCGGTCAGCACGTTAAAGCCCTGCTCAAAGCGCAGATGCAGACGGTCAATAATGGCAAAATCCTGAATCTGCAACTCAAGTAGCATACGGCAGGCGCAGTACCCGTCTGAGCGTTTAACCACCGGAACGTGACGCAACAAATACTCGCATGGCATTGTACCACAACCGCCTTGCCCACCGGTTGTTGAAAAAGTAGTACAAAAGTTCTTGACAGTCCATCGTGGCTCTGGTATACTTTCGAACAAGTGAGCGGGCGAACTTTTGTTCTATTATGATACTGGCTATTTCGCGGAGGAGGGCTGCTATGGCAGTAACAAGTCGTGAAATCCGTTCACCGCGCCGGATGTCTACGATGGCCGTGCCGGCGCCAGCTCTCGGTACCACAGCATATATCGTGACTGGGTTGTTGGCAGTTCTAGCGCTTTATGTGCTGGTCAGCGCCGTCATTAGCTGGGGGCAAGTAGTGGTTGATGACTGGCGGTATGGGCGACCACGCACGTTCCATCTGACGGCGGATGTCGGTCGCGCCGAGGAGACCGTTAGGCCAACGCGCCTGATCGCGATGAATCTCGATCGGCAGGTGTTGATCCTCGAAATTCCCGGTGGTGACGTGAGCAAGACGCGCACGCTGATCGGGCCATACTTGGTAGGGGCGAACGAGGATTTGACGCCGATCACGATGCGCTTGGCCGATCTAAACGGCGATTCCTTGCCCGATCTAGTGGTTGGGATCAAGAACGAAGAGATTGTTTACCTGAATCGCGGTGACAGCTTTGGTCTCGTGACTGCCGAGGAGCGGCAGCAAATCGTGCGCCAGATGGGTCGTTAGAAAGCAAGGTTCTATGGCGGCTGGCAAACGTTGTCTTGTTCGACCACGAGCCGGTGATTGGCAGGTGGTTGGGGTAAACCAAGAAGGATTGGTTGCGGTTTGGGTGATTCATGCTGGTTATCAAGCTGTTGGCAGGCGCGCTCGCTTACGAGGCACGCAACGCAATCCTAAGGTGGCTTTTGGCAGATGTGCCCGCCGGTATCCGGCGGGCACGCTGGTTGTCGTAGAGAATGGCCGCTAAAAACGTAACGCACGTTTGGGTGGATGAAGCACTGGATAGGTGCGTTCCTCCTAATGGGAACGCGTTGGTATTTGGTGGTTGAGAGGTGGACAGAAATCGATTGTAACTATTGATTGATCGCTGTGCAATGCCTCAACGCTTGGCGCTGCGCACCCCTCGCCCGCGCCAGAGGAGAGGGCTGATAGAACGTATGGTTGAGCACAGCCGCTTACTTCTACGCAGAGAACCCGGCCCGGAAGGACCTCGCTCGGCTGACAAAGCCTGCTGTGCAAGCTGCTGACCCTCATCCCCCCTCAGGGCGGGCGAGGGGGAGCTACGAGATGGCAGGCACGGCATTGCGGGCGTGGAACACAGGAGCCTCGCTAGCACCAGTGGGAGAAGGGCAGGAATTGAGGATGAACCGCCTCATCTCAAAGCCATCCCCTACATCTACACTCGTGTGTTCTGTCGGCTCTTGAATATTCGTTGGAAAGGACGGTCATGTGGTTGTTGCTTGTAGCTCCACCTTCGACCCGGCAAAGTTTCGCGTGTAGACGTAGAACTACCGCAGTGGGAGATATGGAATGCGGCATCTCTACTGCCATATAGCAGTTACCACGAAATGGTGAAAGAGTTTCTGCTCAATACATGCCAACATACTGGCATATAGCTGTATCGCTATTCGTCACTCCTTGTTACTCCCGGCACCTCGCAGATCAAATCCGGTCCGTACAATCCTGCCGGGGTATGAAAGCCGGCGGTTGTGTGGCCGTTCAAGACCCGCTGCACAATCAGCAGCGCCGTCTGCACGGTGAGCGTATAGCCCTCTGGACAGGTCAAACGGCTGGTTGCGCACCGTCCCGTCGTATCGGTGACTTCCCCCACGATGATGCTTCGCCCAGTAGCGCGGGTGGTGGCATCGGGTCCGTGCAATGTCCGTGCTAGCAAGTGGCGCAATCCTGCTCGTATTGTTGGTAGCTGCACGATTGGCAGGAGCTGCCGAGCTAAGCTGAACCAACGCTGTGCGCGGCGTGGGATCGCTACGAAGGTCTTGATGTTGGGAATGCCGGTGGTGTAGTAGGCAGTGGCGACATCACCCCACGGAATGCTCACGCACGGCTGAGGCCCCCGCCCAAAATCGAACATGCGCACCTCGTGCAATGGCGGTGTGATAATGAGCTGGCCGTTGCGCCGCTCACAACCGCGAGTGGTCATAGTCAACATCGTGATCGCAGTGCCGCGCGAGATACTGCCAAAGGTGCGAAACGCCAGCGCCAACGACGTCGCCTCCGGCAACCGGCGGGCAAGGTGAGCGGCCAGACAATCGGATGGCACAACATCAAAACCAACTCCCGGCATCAACATCACTCCCGTTCGTCGGGCAGCGGCATCTTGCTTGGCTGCGGCCTCAAAGACGCTAATCTCGCCAGTGATGTCAAGGTAGTGAACTCCCGTCTGTAGGCATGCCTCAACCATCGGCGCACTGGTCTCTTGGAAAGGACCGGCGCAGTGTAGTACCACTTGCGCGCCTTGCAACGCTTGGTGTAACCCCTCTCGATCCTCAAGCCGGCAAATGGTGAATGGCAAACCTAACGTGTTGGCCAACGTCCTAATTGCAGCCGCATTACGCCCAGCCAACCGCGGTCGTAGACCGGCTGCTACTGCCGCGCGGGCAATCAGTTCGCCAGTGTAGCCGTTCGCACCGTAAATGATCCAGTCATTCATTAGGCATGGTTTCTTTCGTAAACGAGCAAAGCCTAGGTTGTGGTAGACAATCCGTTGCTCATACTTGTCTTCTGCTATGCGTTCTCATCATACACCACGGAATAGCTGCCAAAACGTACAAAAGCCGCAAAAATCTGCTGGTCACCTTCTGCATTAGTGGTAACCAAGCCTGCGGAGCGGGCTTCGCACCCATCGCTCGACCCTTTAGGGCCGGGGATATTGCGGGCGGCGTGGGGCTTGGAATTGTCACAGAAACACACAAAAGTCTCCAAAATCTTGACGTTTCCTCTTTGCGTCATGTGTGTCTTTTCGTGGCTATTCCCACATCAGGCCTGCCATCATAGGAAAGACTTGCAATCCATTGTAGGCATTCCGATGTATCATAACCTCTGCGAGCTGCGATAATGACCGATCGCTACCATCCGTTGCCTTGAACGAGAGATTCCTATGCCTACCGACCTCTGTTTACAACCGGCGACCGCCATTGCCCGTTTGATCCGCCAGCGTGCCATCTCGGCCAGCGAAGTGCTTGCGGCTCATTTAGTTCGGATCGAAGCGCTCAATCCATTGGTGAATGCGATTGTCACGCTCGATGTGGAAGGTGCGCGTGATCGCGCTCGTGCCATTGATCAGGCGCTAGCGCGCGGTGAGGATCCCGGCCCGTTGGCTGGCTTGCCGGTGGCGCACAAAGATCTGGCCGAAACCAAAGGCATGCGTACCACCTATGGCTCGCCGATCTTTGCCGATTTTGTGCCCGACTTCGACGCTCTGATCGTTGCTCGCCTCAAAGCTGCCGGGGCCGTGACTATCGGCAAGACCAACACTCCCGAATTTGGCGCTGGTTCGCAGACCTTTAACCCAATTTTTGGCCCCACCCGCAATCCCTACGACCTAAGCAAAACCTGCGGTGGCAGTAGTGGCGGGGCGGCCGTGGCATTGGCATGCGGGATGATCCCGATTGCCGATGGGAGCGATTTGGGCGGCTCGCTGCGCAATCCAGCCGGTTATTGTAACGTGGTCGGTTTTCGCACCTCACCCGGTCGCGTGCCGGTTTGGCCGGATCCCACCCCATACTTGCCATTCGCGATCGATGGCCCAATGGCGCGCACGGTGGCCGATATTGCCCTGATCTTGCAAGCCATTGCCGGGCCTGATCCACGCGCGCCGCTCTCGATCAGCGAGCCGGCCAGCATCTTTGCCCAACCGCTTGAATGCGATCTGCGCGGTGTGCGGGTGGCGTGGAGTCCGGATCTAGGTGGTTTGCCGGTTGATTCGCGGGTGAGCGACGTGATTGCCGCGCAACGGGCCGTGTTCGAGCAGCTCGGTTGCATTGTGGAAGAGGCGACTCCTGATCTCAGCGACGCCGACGAGATCTTTCAGGTCATGCGCGCCTTTCGCTACGAACTTGCACTCGGTGAGCTGCTCGATCGCGAACGCGCTCGTATGAAAGATACGGTGGTTTGGAACATCGAGGCCGGGCGAGCGTTGAGCGGGCCGCAGGTTGGGCGTGCAATGCGCTTACACGCGGCGTTGCTAGCACGCCTGCACGAGTTTATGCAGACCTATGAATTCATTATCGCGCCGGTGAGCCAAGTGCCGCCATTCCCGGTCGACCAACCGTATATTACCGAGATCAATGGCATACCGATGCGCAACTATATCGAATGGATGCGCTCGTGCTACTACATCTCGGTCTGTAATACGCCGGCAATCGCCGTGCCAGCCGGCTTCACCCATGACGGATTACCGGTCGGGTTGCAGATCATCGGCCGTCCGCGTGCCGATGTCAGAGTCTTACAACTAGCTTACGCCTATGAGCAGGCGACGCAACACTGGCGGCGCCATCCGCAACTGGCGACGGCGTGAAAGCGACAGTGCTATAATGCAGACGTGCAAACGAGATCACTGCCAGCCGTAATACCATCAACGCTGGGACGACCCCACATCATCTTCTTCTGTGAGCTTGAGGGGCCGGCCCTGCTTGAGTTACTCGCCACACCGGGGTTGCTCGACTTTCTCGCCGCCGGTGAGTACGGCGTTGCTGTCGCCCTGCACAATCTCTCGGCAGAGACGGCGCAAGCAATTGCCACCCTCAACCAACACCGGATCCCGGTGATTGCATGGTTGCTATTGCCGGCGGAAGAAGGGTTCTGGTTTAACCTCCAGAACTATCCGCAAGCGATTGAGCGCTACCGTGCCGCGCGGCAATGGGCGATCGCGCACAAGCTGCACTTTCAGGCGATTGGGCTTGATATTGAGCCTCCGCTAGGGGAAGTGATTGCCAGCCGGCGACGTGGCATTCGTGACATTGCTCGCCGGATCTGGCTCGCCCACGAAAATGTCTTGTACGAGAGCGCGCGGTCCGCTTACATTGATTTGATCGCCGAAATGCACCACGACGGCTACGAGGTGCATACCTACCAGTTGCCCTTGATCATCGATGATCGGCGTGCTGCGACTACAACCATTCAACGCGCACTCGATATTGTCGATCTCCCGGCTGACGTAGAGGTGTTGCTCTGCTTTAGCAGTATTCCGATCGAAAAATTGGGTAACGATCTTGGTGGCGCGCTGATCGACAGTTACGGCCCGGCGGCTGATGCGATCGGGGTCGGTTGTATTGTCGGCAGCGCCGTGCGATCAAGCAGCGCCGAAGATTTGCCTCCACTCACGTGGGACGCGCTCGAACGTGATTTGCAACTCGCCGCACATTACACCGATACCCTTTACCTCTTTTCACTTGAAGGGTGTGTGGAACGCGGCTTATTGCCGCGTCTCAACCAGATTGATTGGACGGCAACGCCACGCCCTGACCTTGCTAAGCGGCTAGTAATTCAGAGTTTGCGAACCGTACTACTCATCGTAATGCTTATCATGCGGTTTAGCCGTCCGCTGCTGGCATGGTCGGGCTGGATTGTTGCCGCTGTCTTGTTCTTCCGTTTACGCCAACACAAACGCTATGACAACCACCGAACTCACTGAGGTAGAAGCGGCGCTGCGCGCCGAGATGGTTCTATGCGGTCGTTTATTGTACGAGCGCGGGTTGATCGTTGCCGGCGACGGCAATCTCTCGGCGCGGTTGCCCGATGGGACGATCCTGATGACGCCGGCAGGTTTGGCGAAGGGGATGTTATCCGTTGACGATGTCGTTGTAGTTGATCTTGATGGCCACTTGATTCGGGGTGCGCCGGGCCGCCAACCATCGTCCGAGCGCTATCTGCACCTCTTCGTCTATCGCCAGCGGCCCGACGTGATGGCGTGCGTCCATGCCCATCCGCCAACGGCAGTGGGGGCGACGTTAGCCGGAGTCAACTTAGCGGAACCATTGTTGCCAGAGGCGTTGATCGCCTTAGGGCCAATTCCAACCGCACCCTACGCCCTGACCGGCACTCCTGAAATGGGCGCGGCGATTGCGCCGTTTGTCGCCGATCACGAGGCCATCTTGCTGGCCTACCATGGCGCCTTGACCTACGGTGCCACGTTGATGCAGGCGTTTCACCGCATGGAACAAATTGAACACTGCGCGCGCACCTTGCTGGCGGCCCATCTCTTTGGCGGCGCGCGCCCGTTGCCGCCCGAACGGCTCGCCGAACTAGCCGAGGTGCGGCGCGCGTTTCGGGCCGCTGGACGCATTTAGAGGGGGCACCAATGAAGCTTTCTCCAGCGAAAGTTGAGCAACTTGCGACGATGCTGGTCGATGTGTTGGCCGAGACGGATGGGGTGCTGTTTCAAGCTGGCGATCCAGAACTGCGGGCTGCCATTGTCGATATTATGACTGATGAACTTCAGGTGGAAGATCGCCTGAATGCCGAGGTGCATCAGATGTTGCAGGCGTACAAATATGAGATTACGCACGAACGGCTCGATTACGACACGCTCTTTCGCCGTTTGCGCCAGCGCCTGATCGCTGAACGAAAGATTGTGCTCTAGACCAAGGTTGCCATGTGAAGCAATGGCTTGTCGATCTCCTTATTGCTGATCGGCGTGAACAGACCACAGCGGCAACTGATTTGGCGCTGGCAGGAGCAGCGCTGATTTCGATACAACGCTTACGCGGCGTTGCAGGTTGGCGCCGGCGCATCTGGCAAGTCGCTTTTGCCCTCTTGGCCGCCAGCAGTGCGCTGGGGGCTATTGTGCATGGGTTGCGCCTCTCACCCTCAACCCGTGAGCGTTTGTGGCAACCGCTGAACGTATTGCTGGCACTCATCATTGCTCTTTTCACGACCGCTGCGTTCAGCGATCGCTGGGGAGAACGAACCGGGCAGTGCGTTTTGCCAGTGCTAGCCCTAATCGCTCCCGGTTTTACGTGGCTCAGCCGGCGGGTGCAGCGGGGTTTTCTCGCGTTTATTATCTACGAATTGGTAGCGATGGTCAGTGCATTGGCTATCTATGCCGATTTGGCCCGTCGTCGCCAATTGCCCGGTGCTGATCGGATCATGCTGGGGATTTTAGTCACGATCGCTGCCGCTGGTATTCAGACCAGTTCGCTTGAAGTCGTGATTGGCGAGATACCATTCGATCACAACGGCCTGTTTCATCTGGTCCAGTTGGCAGCCTTGCCATTGTTGGTCGAAGGTGTACGGAAATCGCTATGACGGGTTTCATTCGTTCACTCGGTTTTGTTGTCTTGCTTGCTCTCGTAACGGCGTGTGGCAACAGCGTGACACCGTTGCGCGAAACGAAAATCGTTGATGGCTTGTCAATCACTCTCGACACGCCCGACCGGGCCAAGATGAATACGGCGGTCGATTTTGTGGTTTTGCTCACTGACGCGCAGGGCAATCCGGTTAATGACGCCAACGTGTATCTCGATCTCGATATGCCGGAGATGCCAATGGGGGTGACGCGACCGGTCGCCTTGCCAGACGGGCCGGGGCGTTATTGGACGCGCACAGCGTACACTATGGAAGGCTGGTGGGAAATTACCGTTGTGGTGGAACGAGCCGAAACCACGTATCGAGCCACGTTTCGTCGTGATGTCTTGCAATAGAGGAGAACGTTTGTTATGCACTCGCGTCTTATTTTGGCGATGGTGTTGCTCGTGGCCGTTTTCATCTCAGGCTGTGGCCGCCAAGTAGCGTCACCTCAAGCCGAGGCGGCGCCAATTGCACCAGTGATTGCCGCATCAGAATTGGTGGTTGGTCTTAACCGGCTGCCGTTTGGCTTATTACAGGGTGGTGTGCCGCTCAACGATCCAAATCTTTCACTTGATGTAACATTATACTACGTTGGCCCCGGCGGTGATCGCACCCAGCCGGTCACAACGGCCAAGGCCGTCTATCGAGGTCAAGGGCTGCCGGTCGGTCTCTACGTTGCTTACGCCAATCTCGATCGGGCTGGCGGTTGGGAAGCCGAAATTGTCATTCCGCAGGCAGGTGGTACGCAGAAGAGTCGCATTCGGCTCGATGTAAGCGAGCGCGCCTTTGCGCCCATGGTCGGTGATAAAGCCATCCCGTCACGCAATCTGACCGCGGCTGATGTGCCTGCGCTCGATCAGTTAACCTCAGACCCGCGGCCTGATCCTGATTTCTACCGGCTGACCATTGCTGATGCTATAGCGAGCGGCAAGCCATTCGTGGTGACGTTCTCAACGCCAAGTTTCTGCCAAACAGCGGTTTGCGCACCGAATATGAGTGTTTTGAAGCAACTCAAGAGCGAATTTGGCGATCGGGTCAACTTCATTCACGTTGAGGTGTACCCCTATCCATTCGGCGAGTCGTTTCAACAGGCCAAGCTCGTGCCGGCGATGCAAGAGTGGAATCTCCGCACCGAGCCGTGGACATTCCTTGTCGATGGCAACGGTGTAATCCAAGCGCGCTACGAAGGTGGGATTACCTTCGACGAGCTACGACCGGCGATTGCCCAACTTGCGGCTGGCCAATCGGTTAACCCGATGCCGTAGATCAGGTTTCGATCGCCAACGCCACGCTTACCGGTCCGTCTTGCGCTGCTTCTTGCGGGGTCAAGACGGGCGAAACACATGCGTCGAGCGGCGCGAAGATTGCCATCCATTCAGTGAGTGAGCGCTGGCGAAAAGCCGCCGCTAGCGCAGTGGTGAGTATCGGCTGAGCAGCAGGGTCGTACTGTAATGGAACGAGATCGGGCCGGTTGAGCGCCGTGCAGACCCGTTGCCAGAAATGGGTTTCGAGTGCAGCGACAGCGAGAAAGCGGCCATCAGCCGTCTGATACAGACGGTAACAAGCGAGACCACCGCTAAGCGTATCATCAGCCGCCAACCCAGCGATCGCGAGCGCCAATGCTGGTGTATTGAGCCAACGCGCAGCGGCAAGCATTGAGGTTTCGATGCGACCGCCTTGGCCGGTCGTAGTACGGGCGAGCAAGCCGGCCAAGACGGCGCTGGCGGCCATCAAGCCGCTCACCATATCAGCGGCGTGAACACCGGGTACGCGCGGTGGCGGCTCGCCAGCAGCGAGCAACCCGCTTAACGCTTGTGCGTTCAAATCGTGCAACGCCTCGGCGCGGCGCGTATGGGTTGCCGGCGCACCGCCAATGGCTACTATCAGCAACCGCGGATTAGCCTGTAACAACACGTCATCAGACAGACCGAGCCGGCCAAGCGCACCCGGGCGCAAGCCATCGATCAGCACATCAGCCGACCGTACCAAATCGTGCAAGACTGCTTGATCGTTTGCTTGGCGCAGATTCAGCACCCGGCATTGCTTGGCGTGATTAAGCAGCGAAAAGAGCGGATTTTCACCAGTCTGATCGAGTGGAGGTAGGGTGCGCATCGGGTCTCCGCCGGGACGTTCAATCTTGATCACCGTTGCCCCTAACTTGGCAAGGATCGCGGCACAAAGTGGCCCCGGGATATAGCTGGCGATTTCAACTACCGACACGCTGCGCAACGCTTGCGAAAGGTTCAGCATAGCTCCTCACTGCTCGTCGTTCTAATCAATGCCTCATAAATCGTAACACAGCTAGCGCGCACGGTTCGTTGTGAAAGTGGTGAAAAATTCACAAAATTGCTCTTGCTTCAAAAAATTGATTTAAGGCTTCCTCAAGGGCAGAAATGCGAAATTTTGTACCCTCTTGACAACCTACGACCAGCGTGCTATACTACGCGGGCTGGAACGAACGAGGTCTCACTCGCGAGCAGCGAGGCAGACCAAACAAGTGGAGAGCAAACTCGAGCGAAACGCGCTGAAGACAATTCAGAGACGTCGCCAAGAAAATTCAGTACGCTGAGTTTTCTTGGTTTTGTTTTCTCCCTCGTTCCGCAGAAGCACCTTCACAACTGAATGACGAGTGAACCAGAGATAAACGCCATGTCAATTCGGTGACGGGAAACAGCGCAAGCTGTGGCTCAGCACCAATCATGTAGAGTTTGATCCTGGCTCAGGACGAACGCTGGCGGCGTGCCTAATGCATGCAAGTCGAACGCAGCGGCCATGTGCCGGCTGCGTGGCGAACGGCTGAGGAACACGTGGGTTACCACCCCCGGAGTGGGGGATACCCCGTCGAAAGACGGGACAATCCCGCATACGCTCTACGGAGGAAAGCCAACCGGCGCTCCGGGACGGGCCTGCGGCCCATCAGGTAGTTGGTGTGGTAACGGCGCACCAAGCCATTGACGGGTTCCCGGTCTGAGAGGACGACCGGGCAGACTGGGACTGCGACACGGCCCAGACTCCTACGGGAGGCAGCAGCAAGGAATTTTCCCCAATGGGCGCAAGCCTGAGGGAGCAACGCCGCGTGGAGGACGACGGCCTTCGGGTTGTAAACTCCTTTCGGGCGGGACGATGATGACGGTACCGCCAGAAGCAGCCCCGGCTAACTCTGTGCCAGCAGCCGCGGTAAGACAGAGGGGGCAAGCGTTGTCCGGAGTTACTGGGCGTAAAGGGCGCGGAGGCGGTCTGCGGCGTCGGCGCTGAAAGCGCCCCGCTTAACGGGGCGAGGCGCGCCGATACGCGCAGGCTTGAGGCGAGCAGAGGGCGGCGGAATTCCGGGTGGAGCGGTGAAATGCGTAGAGATCCGGAGGAACGCCAGTGGAGAAGTCGGCCGCCTAGGCTCGACCTGACGCTGCGGCGCGACAGCGTGGGGAGCAAACCGGATTAGATACCCGGGTAGTCCACGCCGTAAACGATGCCGGCTCGGCGTTTGGCGCGCGCGAGCGCGCTGGGCGCCTTAGCTCACGCGGTAAGCCGGCCGCCTGGGGACTACGAGCGCAAGCTTAAAACTCAAAGGAATTGACGGGGGCCCGCACAAGCAGCGGAGCGTGTGGTTTAATTCGACGCAACACGAAGAACCTTACCCGGGCTTGACATGACGCTGCAGGCGTCGGAAACGACGCGGCCTTCGAGGGGGCGTCACAGGTGCTGCATGGCTGTCGTCAGCTCGTGTCGTGAGATGTTGGGTTCAGTCCCGCAACGAGCGCAACCCGCGTCGGTAGTTACCGGTGTCTACCGAGACTGCCGCCGTGACCGGCGGAGGAAGGCGCGGATGACGTCAAGTCAGCATGGCCCTTACGTCCGGGGCGACACACACGCTACAATGGCCACGACAATGCGTTGCCAAGCCGCAAGGCGGAGCTAATCGCCAAAACGTGGTCTCAGTGCAGATCGGGGGCTGCAACTCGCCCCCGTGAAGGCGGAGTTGCTAGTAACCGCGTATCAGCCATGGCGCGGTGAATACGTTCCCGGGCCTTGTACACACCGCCCGTCACGTCATGGGAGTGGCTAATGCTTGAAGTCCGTGGGCTAACCCGTATGGGAGGCAGCGGCCGAGGGCAGGAGCCGCGACTGGGACGAAGTCGTAACAAGGTAGCCGTACCGGAAGGTGCGGCTGGATCACCTCCTTTCTAGGGAGCAATCCCA
>NZ_CALFBQ010000001.1 GCF_937951745.1 uncultured Chloroflexus sp. | reverse complement strand
ATGGGCGCTGCTGGTAGGCTGCTCCTCACCCCCGCACGATCTGCGCGTATGGGCGGAAGAAGCGCCGCCGCAGCTCCCACAAACCATCACTGCACTCGCGCCGGGGCGCTGGCGCGCGCAATTCGACGGCGCATTGCCATCATCAGCGATAGTGTACGGCTGCGGTCAGCGCGCCGCACTAGTCGTTGCTAGTACAACCACGCCTCTGTGGTTGAATAGCTTGTTCAGTCTTGGCATGGTTGCTGCCGCACTCCTCGGCGTGCGGCTTATACGGCGTCCGCGTCGCGTTGTGACACGACCAACCCCATCGCCGACTACTCCTGTATGGCAAGCCCACATTACCGATGAGCAGGGCGATCGAATCTTGACGTTGCCTACCGGCATGCTCACAGCCGGTAGCGATCCCGCCTGCCATATGATCGTCTTGGGATCAGATATTGCCCTGCGCCATGCGCACCTCATGCTGACCGAGGAACAGGCCCACATTGTTGATCTCGCCAGTCCCTCCGGCATCTTTTGCGGCCCCGTCCGGCGTCGGCTACGCCCGCACACGCCAACACTGGTTGGCGATGAGGATATCTGGCTCGGCGCCACAGTGCGCTTACGGCTGGTCAAAATCTGATCCGCAATCAACAAAGGGGAATAAAGCAAAAAACCAGCAACGTGTGGCAGTCAGACTGCCGCACTCCATCCATCGAGCGCAAGATGGACTACCAACCCGCGCTTACGCCATCCACCGACTGGCGCCGAGAAAGACTGGCGGGCGGACGCGCAGCATCAAACCAAGATCGACCAAAATATGAATGAAGATCACCGTCCAGATATCTTGATACAGATAAAAACAGAGGCTCCAACCCAAAACGAGCGCCATCTCGGCGAGTGGGCGCAACTTGCGAATCCGCATCGATTGCGGCGAATCGTCGAGATGGGGCGGCAGGTATTGCAGCCAAAACATACCATGAATCACACCGCCGTAAATGACGAAGGCAGTAAACCCAATCGCAAAACCGAGCGGCCCCACCATCCCCGGCCAGAACTGCATCGCAATTCCGTCGCCGATCCACGCGCCAATCCGATATACCACTGCAAAGGCAAACGTCTCGATCACACCGTTGCCAATGCTGAATATCACGGTTGGCCCCCACAGGAATGGGCGACCATCATGGCGAGCGACCAGCACATACAAGACTTGACTAAAGGCAAAACTAGCCAGCAAGAACACCACAAACCACGGGTTCGCCAAGGTCACAGGCACATGCCAACTCTTCAGCCAATCACCCAACAAGGGGATGCCTATGACTAACGAGATGAGCCAGTAGAGCAAGATGTACTGATCTAAATGACTGAGGGCGCTTTGTTCGGTCAGCTCGTACTCCATGATGTTCGTGCTCCATGTGCTTTTGATCACCATGTACAAGTATTGTTTATATGAAATATATTACCACATCCAAGAACGCTTGCCTAGAGGAAAAGTGAACAAATTGGGGCATAGATGTGTGCATCTTTACTTCATTCGCTGTCGCTAGGCCATTGAAGCCGGACGAAATTATTTGCCGATATGGTGCTATCATTGTGGCGCTGAGCATTGCAGCCCTTACACCAACATTGGCAATTGCTTCCATCATTCATTGCACGGTGAGCATGGTTGCAAATCACAGGTGAAAGCTATCAGTAACATGTTCGATGATCGTTCCCTTTGCATTGCGCACCACCGCAGTTGGCGAGACCATCTCCGTCAGCAAGCAAGCGCATGCGCTTGAGGTTTGCTAATCGCTATTGCAACCGTTGATGCACTTGGCACGTCGAGCGTGAGGGTGGAAGGACAAGAGTTTGGCAACGACATTTGTTTGGTGGATCGCGCACGCCTTCGACAGAGCTTGCTGCGATAGCAGAGCGCAGCGCAGAGCTAAGCACCAACCGCTCTCGCGCAACAACGGCGATGGTCTGCGGACAAGTAGGCCGTATCTACTCGATGTAAGGAGATGACAGTGCGATTGGTCAGTTTCATTCCGCCTGCTGGCACAACCGCGCAGGCTGGGGTAATGATCGGCGACGCGATTATCGATGTAGCCGCAGGGGCGGCTTTGGTCAGCGAAGAGGCTGCCGCAGCGCAGTGGGATATGCTCTCACTGTTGCGTGGCGATCACCCCGATGTCACCATCGCTACCGCCGCCGATATCGTACAAGCGGTGATCAATGTGATGGGAGGCGCCGATCCGTCAGAAGCGCCGCTCGGCGAGTTCAATTGGCACGAGGGATTGACCATCGGCGATACGGCACTGGTAATCCCGACCACCCAAGTACGCTTTGTCGCCCCTTTGCCGCAAGTGGTTTCGTTGCGCGAGTTTGATGCGCTCACCGATGATCGCACTGCGATGATACGCCAAGCGGCTGGGTATTGGATTGGCGACCGCAACTGGCCCGCATTTCGCTTCGCCAGCCATACCGCCATCCTTGGCCCCGACGAACCGATCGAGCTGCCAATGACCGAACCGCTCGATTGCGGTATGGCGCTTGGATGCGTCATCGGACGGGCCGGGCGCGATATTGCGCCGGAAGATGCCGATGCGTACATCGCCGGCTATCTGTTGGTCAATGCGTGGACGATCCGCGATCCACTGGTAGCATCACTCCGCCCGCGCGATCGCGCCACTTCGCTTGGCCCGTGGCTGGTGACGCCCGACGAACTAGAATATTACCGCGATGACGATGGCCGGTTGCTGCTGGAATTGCGGCTGCTGCTGAACGGTCGTGAGCTGAGCCGCGCCAATACGGCGCTCATGCGGTGGTCGTTCGCCGAGCTGATCGCATTTGCCAGCCGTAATACGATGCTCTACCCCGGTGAGGTGATCGTTAGTGGCGTAGCCACCGGCGGCTGTCTGCTTGATCTGTTTGGCGACGACGGCCCATGGTTGCGCGCCGGCGACGAGGTCGTGATCGAATGCACTGAACTGGGGCAGTTGCGCTCGCCGGTTGGGTTGGGGTAGAGTTGGAGTAACCCCCATGCACGACTACGAGCGGAGAGCAGGCTGTTTTTTCAATTCTCGATTGGTATCGTTCTCGCGATTGCGGGGAATAGCGTCACCGTAACCGACAGCAGAATGCGCTGCACTGCACACGGCATAGCGGCGCACTGCAACCCAGAAACGGGCGGCTAGACATAGCGCCACTTGCCAGCTTGCCCGCCATCTGGTATAGTCCGCCCCGGTTATGGAAAAGAACGAGTACACAACAATGGCAGCGGTCGAGCTGCAACACTGGTGGTACGGCGGCATGCGGGCTATCAATGCCGCGATGCTTGACCGTGTATTTGGCGGACGACGCGATCTGCGCATCCTCGATGCTGGCTGCGGCACGGGTGGCGACGCACTGTTCTTGCGCCGTTACGGCACCGTGGTTGGGCTTGATCTCGCCACCGCAGCGCTCGCGCTCGCGCGCGGACGCATTCCGGGCTGGCTGGCGCGCGGGTCGGTACTGCAACTACCATTTGCCGATCACAGCTTTGATCTCGTCACATCGTTCGATGTGTTGTATCATCGCGCTGTGATCGACGAGCGGCAGGCGCTAGCCGAAATGCGGCGGGTCTTGCGCCGTGATGGCCGGCTGCTCATCCGGTTGCCGGCCTACGAATGGCTGCGCTCGCGCCATGATCGCCAAGTCCATACCCGCCACCGCTACACTGCTGGCGAAGTAGCGCGGTTGCTGCGTGAGAACGGCTTTACCGTCGAACAGCTTACCTACGCGCTAACTCTGCTCTTCCCGATCTCGGCAGCGGTGCGCCTACTTGAGCGGGTGTTGCCGGAACCGCAGACTGCGTCGGCGATGGAGTTGCCCTCGCGCCCGGTCAATGCTGCGTTACGCCTGCCAATGATGCTCGAAGCGGCGTACATTGGGCGTGGCGGGAAATGGCCATTTGGGTTGTCTATCGTTGCGCTGGCGCGGGTATAACGTAATCACGCTCACTGCTGCGTCATCGCAACCGGTATCATCACTCCGGCTGCGACAAAGGTTGCTATAGGGGCTGCCTCCCTCGCTACGGATGTGATGATCGTCGTATGCACATCGACATTTCGCCAGCAACGGCCTAGCACAGGCTACCATTGCCGGTGCCTCAATTGAAGACTGGTTAACTATGATGCTTAATCCTGTCCTCAACCGCTTAAGCGCCACTCCTGAACTGTGGAACCGACTGCGCTGGCTGGCCGAAGCCGGCTTTACCGGCGAACATCTAGCCATTGCCCGCGAGCTGCGCCCGTGGCGCGGCGACCACCGCCGGTTTCTTGATCTCGGCTGCGGTACCGGCGAGTTTGCAGCCGATTTTCCACCGCATCGCTATGTCGGCATTGATCCATCGCTCACCTATCTCCGTTTTGCGATCCAACGCCGGCCAGGAACGTACCTTGCCGCCAGCGGCGACGCGCTGCCGTTCGCCGATCAGACGTTTGACGCCGGTCTCATTCTTGGCGTATTACACCATCTGCCCGACGCCACTGCCCACACTGTGATGCGCGAAGTCTACCGGGTGATGCGGCCGGGGGCCACAGTGCTGGTGATGGAAGATACGCCGCCGCCACCCGGCCAAAATCCGTTCGGCCACCTCATGCATGCGCTCGATCGCGGCGGCTATATCCGGCACGATGCCGATTATCAGGCGATGTTCGGCGATGGCTTTGATATCGCGCGCAACTATCACCTCCGATCTGGAATTTGCGATTACGCCGTGTATGTTCTCCGCCGGCGACCATGATGATGAAACCTTTATTCGCTGTCTCAACCAAAGTGCGTACTATGCTGCTGGTGCTCGCGCTATTAATTACGGCCAGCGCCCTCACTGTAACGGGTGAGGTGTTGCTCAAGATCGGCATGAACCACGTTACAACTCACGTTGGCGCGTTCTCGCTCGAACCGCGGGTGCTTTGGGCGACATTCACTGACTGGCGCGTCATTCTCGGCTTTGCTCTCGTCTTTGGCGGAGCCATCTTTTGGCTGGGGGTCATTTCACGGGTTGATCTCTCGTTCGCCTATCCGCTCTTGGCGCTTAATTATGTCATTATCCTGATCCCCTCACGAGTCTTGCTCAACGAGCCAATCACGATAATGCGTCTCGTGGGAGCCATGATCATTGTGATCGGCGTGATCGTGATTACGTGGGGGAGCGGCAAGTCGTGACTCCGGCGCAAGTCATCGCAGAACCGCCTGTTGCGCTAGTAGCGCAGGTGCGCCGGAATTGGCAGGCTGCCTTGTTCTTAGTGGCGCTGATACTGCTAGGGTGTGGCGCAGCCTACCAAACCCCGCTCAGCGTCCACCTTGCCGTTGGCGGCGATCCGCTTACCCGCCGGCGCGAGGACGATGCTCCCTTCTTGCAGATGGTGCATGCTTCCGAACCAGCACTGCCGTCGGTGGCAGCATGGTGGGAATTGCCCGGCGCTGCTGACCCCTACCGCTGGACGCAACCGGCGAGTGTGATCAGCCTGCCCGGCCTTGGCGGTGGATACTGGCTGGTGAAGGTACGCGCGCAAGGCGGGAGGCCTGACGGTGCGCCAACTGCTACCGAATGGCAGGCCGGCACTGCGCCGCCAGTGGCCTTTGAGCTGCCAGTAGGGCAGATTCGGCGCTATATGATGCTCTTGCCGGCAGACGGCACAGTACGGCTGGTCATGCGCAGCGATTCGTTCCAAGCAGCCGGCGATCCGCGCGTACTGGGTTTCTTGCTGCGCGAGGTGCGCGTGCAGACGATCGGCGGCTGGCGCGCACCAGATTGGGGCCAACTCGGCTGGATTGGGCTGACCCTCGCGGCAGCATGGGTGTGGGGACAAATGTCTGCGCTCTCGCCCCGGTGGGGGTTGAGCGTCATCGGCATCGGCGGCTTGGCGACGATCATGGCGATTGCGCTGGCGCGACCAGCATTTGCGCTGTTGACACCGATTCTGGCGGCGCTAAGCGCCGGCGCAACCGCTGTCAGCGTGAGCCTCGCTCTGCGCTGGCCGCAGCAAGTGGCATGGCGGCCAGCGATTGGGCTGGCGCTGCTCGCCCTCATTGTGCGCTTGGCCGGCTTGCTCCACCCGCATGCGATCAGCAGCGACGCTGGATTTCACGCGAATAACCTCTTGCGGTTCGGTCTCGGTCACGTCTTTCTCACGGCCGGCCTGCCCGCCGAAGCCGGCGGGGGCTTAGCGCCGTATCCAGCCGGTTTTTACCTCATAGCCCTCCCCTTCCAGATCCTGTTTGGCGACGATTTTGCCACTCGCCGGCTATTAGTGACGATCGTGGCCGCTGCCCTTGATAGTCTCTTTTGTGTAGCAATCTGGTGGTGGGTACGGCAAGCCGAATTCGGGCAGCGGGCCGCACTCTTGAGCGCCGCTTGCTACCTGTTTGCCACCCAAGCGCTCGAAGCATTGGCGATTGGCGAGCTGGCCAACGTGGGCGGGCAAGCCCTGATCGTGCCGGCGTTGCTCGGGCTTAGTCTTGGCACAGCAGCGAACAGAAGCCACTGGCTGGCGCTAAGCGGCTTGGCGCTCGCGATTGCCGCCGGTTTAATGGCCCACTCCGGCGTGACGCTCGGCTTTGGCTTCCTGATCGGCTGGGCATGGTTGTTGGCGTGGCGGCAGTCAGCGGCAATCGTCACGCCGGCCCGCCTCTTCATCGCCGCTGCTGGGGGGGTAGCGTTGGCCCTGATCATAATGTACACCACACCAGTATACCTCGAACTGATCAGCGGGCGGAGGGGGCAAGGGGCGATCGGCGGGCAAACGCCGGTGCAGATCACCACCGAAACCCTCCTTGCCCTTACCGGCTTGCAACCGCCGCAACGGCGTGGATTACCGGTGCCGTTGGGGTTGGCGCTGGCCAATCTGATCGGTCTTTGGATTATCTGGCGCACCCAGCAACCAACGACGACCGCACTTCGCTGGCTGCTCGGCGCGTGGTGGGGCGGCGCGCTCAGCGGCCTTGTCCTGCTCCTCTTCGCCGATCAAGGGTTGCGCTGGATGCTCTTCCTCTACCCGGCACTGTGCATCCCGGCTGGCATTGCACTTGACCGGCTGGCTGCGCGCGCCGCATGGGGGCGTGTTGCTGTCGCCGTGTGGCTGATGGCAATTATCGGGCAGGGAGCACTCCTGTGGGTTAGTCAGATCAGGGATTATCTGCATTGAATTGCGGGTTTGGTGCTGCTTACGAGCCGCGACCGGCGATCAAGCCGTCCGTGCTTCCCTATCCCACGGAGCGCGGGCCGCTGGCCCGCGAAGGGACGTTGCTAAAGGCTGCCTGCGCTCCCCTTACTACCCTTGGAACGGGTCACAGGCGGGCGGGCCACCCGCCCTCTTCTCTCGGAGCGCGGGCCGCTGGCCCGCGAAGGGACGTTGCTGAAGGCTGCTAGCACCCCGCGTCTAGCACGTAAGGGCGGGTTTGAAACCCGCCCTTACGCGCGTTGCAGCGATAGAGCAACCCGCTGTTACTCGTTGGCAATATCGCGCACCACATCGGTCACCGACAACACACCAATCGGGCGCATCCCCTTTTCACCGGGTTCGACCACCACCACCCGATGAATCCGGCGTTCCATCATCAGGCGACTGGCATGCTCTAGCGTGTCTTGCGGTGTAACCGAAACTACATCAGTAATCATAATATGGCCGGCTGTCAAACCACGCCAATGCTTCCAATACTGTTCATACAAACGTGCATTGACCAGATCGGTCCGCGAAACCAGACCAACCATGTATCCCTCATCATCAACGACGACCAAGGCACTAATGTCCTGCTCTGACATCTGACGGGCGACATCTTGGATCGGGGTCTCGCGCCGGCAGGTCAACACACCAACATGCATCACCTCGCCAACCGTCCGCTCCATGGGACCTTCCTTTCACGACACAAAGATTCCGCAACCAATCATGATTGCTATAGTTTAATCAATCTGACACACCGCGTCAATATGGAAAGTGGTCAGTGTAATTTGCATCATATCAACCATAGTCACAACTGAAAAGCATTTGCGCAGGCTGCCCCTTCATGCTAGAATCACACCATCGTGAGTTATGCTTTCACAAGTCGTCGGGTAAATGTATGCCAGAGTCAATGACCAATCAGCGCCAACCTTCCCTGCCCGGCCTTGATGCCGAAGCGACGGCCGTGGTCGGCATCGGCTTGGGCTTGACCGGTCTTGCCCTTGGGCTACGACCACGGTTGGTGCCAGCAACCTTGGCGCTCACGGCCTTGGCAGCGGCACTCTTCCGTAATCCGCGCCGCATTCCGCCCGACGAATCGCGCACCGTCTTTGCGATTGCCGATGGCCGCATCCAAGGTGTGCGCGAAGTCTATGAACATCGCTTCGTTCATAGCGATTGTCTCCGCCTTACCACAGTGATCGGCCCGCTAGATGTACCGATCTGCCGTGCTCCGATCGCCGGCAGGGTCGCGTACATCGAGCAGGTCAGGGGTGATTACCGCCCGTTGCGCGATCCGCAAGCTCCTGAACGCAACCAACGCCTCTACATCGGTATCGAGACCGCTTGGGGGCCAGTGTTACTCTCAATTATTGCCGCGCCACTGGGGCGTTGGTTGCGCTGCGAGACAACCCAAGGCGCAACCCTCGCCGCCGGCACCCGCATCGCCAGTGTCCGGTTTGGCGGGCAAGTTGATCTCTACATCCAGCGTGATATGCTCGAACCGCAGGTGACGCCGGGTGATCGGACACTCGCCGGGCGGAGCCGGCTCGGGGCGGTGGTAGCCTGAGCGCATTTGCATGATCAGTCCTTTTACCCTCTTGTTTGAAGAGGAACCCAACCACGGCCCCGGTTTGCCGCCAGAGCTGCGTGCCATCTACAGCGGCGATTGGCGACTGCCCACAATTCCTGCGCACCGTCCCGCCGTATGGACCAACTTCGTCATCTCGCACGATGGCCGGATCGCGTTCAACCAGCCGGGTTGGAATAGCGGCAATGCGATCAGCCGCAATAGCCGTCACGACCACTGGTTGATGGAATTGGTGCGCGCTCGCGCCGATGCGATCCTCGTCGGGGCCGCCACCCTGCGCGCTGCTCGCCGCCATCGTTGGGAAGCGGGGGAATTGGTTGATTGGCCGGCTTTTGCCGCCTTGCGCGCCAGCGAAGAGCGGCCACTGCTACCGGCGCTGGTGATCCTCTCGGCAACCGGTGTGTTGCCGGCGACGGCTGCGCTTGCCTTGCCACGATCACTCTTTCTCATCACCACTTCCCACGGCGCCGAACGCGCGCTCGCCACCCACCCCCAACTCACGTGTCTAGTTGGCGCTGACAACCACATCGATCTGCCCGCTGCATTCGCAACGCTGCGCCAACGCTACGGCATTCGCACCCTCCTCAGCGAAGGCGGCGGGCGCACCTACGGCACCCTGCTCTTCACCCAACTCATTGACGAAGTCTTTCTGACGCTTAGCCCCATCATCGTAGGCAATCCATCCCCACCAGCGCCACCCCGGCCCGGCTTGGTCGAAGGCGTTGGGTTTGCCCCGCAACATCCGCCGCGGCTACGTCTGATCAGTCTCCGGCGCACCGGCGATATGCTCTTCCAACGCGCGCAATTGCACTTTGCAACGGTTACCGAAACGGTATAATAGAGCGCAGGCTGGCACGGGAGACGAGCGATTGCATGGCAAACGAAGAACAACGCCTAATCAGCGCGGCGCAAGCGGGCGACCTCGATGCATTTAACCAGATTGTGCGGCTGTACGAGACGCGCATCTACAACCTCTGCTATCGCATGTTGGGTGATGCCGATGCAGCCGCCGATGCCACCCAAGACGCTTTTATTGCCGCTTTTCGCAATGTGCGCAGCTTTCGCGGCGGCGTGTTCAAAGCATGGCTATTGCGGATTGCCACGAACGCCTGCTACGACGCACTGCGCGCGCGCAAACGGCGACCAGCAGTTTCGCTTGATAGCACAAATAACGAAGATGACAACACCCGCACCGAGGCGCCCGATCCGGGTGAGAGCCTCGATGATATGGTGGTACGGCAAGAATTGAGCGCTGCCATCCAACAAGGGTTAGCCGAACTCCCAGAAGACCAGCGCATTGTCATTATCCTGAGCGATATTCAGGGGTTAGCCTATGAGGAGATTGCGCAGATTACCGGGGTGCAATTGGGCACGGTGAAATCGCGGTTGAGCCGGGCACGAGCCAAACTGCGCGATATCTTGCGCGCAGGGGAACTCTTGCCAGCAAAATTTCGTCTAGATGATGAGTCAAATACACCAAAGTGACACCCGGCTGATAGCCGAATGAGAAATCGATGACAACGTCGCCAGCCCCTCAATCAGAATTGCCAGAGCGCGATCTTGAATTGCTCTCGGCTTATCTAGATAACGAATTAGCCCCCGCCGACCGCACTGCGCTTGAGCAACGTCTGGCGAGTGAGCCGCGGCTACGCCGCGAACTGGCTGAACTACGCGCGACCCGCGATCTCTTGCGTGAACAGCCATGGGTCACGCCACCTCGGTCATTTACGCTCACCCCAGACATGGCCGGCATGCGACCGCGCCGGTTTGCTTGGCCGAGCTGGTTGCAACCGCTCAGCGGGTTGGCCGCGCTGGCGCTGGTCATGCTCATTGGTTGGCAAGTGCTGCGCCTCAACAGTGGCGCCTCCCCTCCCGACCAACCACAGGTGATGATGGCTCCGGAAACGGCACCGGCTGCAATGGATTCCGCAAGGATCGACCAAACCGAAGCGGCGGCAGCGCCCGCAGCGGCTAGCGCTATGAATGAACGCAACGGGCAAGCTACTGAAGAGACGGCTGCCATCCTAGCTAGCGAGCCCACTACCGAAAAAGAATCGACGGTGATGCAACAGTCCTTGCAGGGAGGCGGCGCAGACGGGATTGCGCCGGGAGCGGGAGGTAACGCTGGCCCGCCGCCAGATGCGCAACGCCAAGCACCGCCCCCAACCCAACCGCCCAGCCCACCATCGCTGCCGGTCGTGATGGTCTTGGCTATTCTGATCCTCATTGCCGCCGGAGTCTGGTTCGTGCGCCGCAAGGCTGAGTAACCGCTTGTCTGGCAACAAGACCTTGGGTTCACCGAGTGCGGCAATCTAGCTGTCGCACTCTATCATTATTTACTGCAGCCTGTAACGTAGCATATCCTGCCCTCATCAAGCTCAACAAACTAGGCGGGATCTCTTTGCCATACCCATCATAATTGCCTCGATCTGCCATCAACTCGCAATGTTTCGATCAGTATTTGCTCAATCATCTATATAGCTATCATGTGTTATACTTAGCAAAACTAGCCACCCTTGCCTCTTTGGGTATTAGGAACCGCTGGTATGATTGCTGACCATCTTGCTATAGCCGACGCACTGCGCGCTTGGTGCCCCCACGTGCCTTCGCCTGACCGCCCCCTCCTTGTCGCGTTAGCTGACGCGCTCAGCACGAACGACCCCTCGCATTTGCTCGCCGTGATTAGAAGTGAAGGCTCAATTGCAACCGGTTTTCAGCGGCTCGACGCCACCCGTCGGCAAGCAACTAAACTACTGAGCGATCAACCCGCCGCTGCTAGTCCCATCGCTGATATGATTGCAGCCGCACAGCAAATTTTGATCGCCGAAGAGGAAGCATTACTACGGCGCGAACACATGCTCAACCAGCGCCTTGAGCAGAGCTTTCGTACCTCGCCATTAGCGACGCTCGAAGCCAACGAATATGGCATCATTACCCGCTGGAACCCGGCTGCCGAGCGTATTTTTGGCTGGAGCGCCGCCGAGGCGATTGGCAAGAATGCGATTGAACTACTCGTGCCCAACCTTGCCCGTGAGCATGTTGAAGGAATTGTGAACGCGCTGCTGAGCGGGCAAGCCGCTAATAGCCGGAACGCCAATATCACCAAAGATGGCCGGATTATCATCTGCCAGTGGTACAACGCCGTCCTCTACCATCCTGATGGCCGGGTCGCCGGTTGGTTGTCGCAAACCGAAGACATTACCGATCAGATCCGTGCTGAAGAGGCATTGCGCGAAAGCCAGCGCCGGCTCGATAGCTTGATCCGCAATTTGCCCGGCATTGCCTATCGAGTGAAAAAAGCAGAGCAGCGCTGGATTGCTGAGTTTCTCAGTGAAGGGACAATCAACGTCACCGGCTATCCGGCAAACGATTTCATTGAGACCGATCAGCAACGACCTCGGCGTCGCTTTCCTGACTTGATAGTTGCCGACGATCGCGAGGCAGTTCGTGAAAGTATCCATTCTGCTTTGGCGCAGCAACGGCAGTATGAAGTAACGTACCGTATTCGTGACGCCAATGGGGACATTCGCTGGTTGTGGGAGCGTGGCTCTGGAGTATTCGACGATCAGGGCCGGTTGTTAGCTATAGAGGGGTTTATCAGTGATGTGACTGCTGAGCAGCAGGCCGCCGAAGAGCGGCAAGTGCTGAACGAGCGGATCATTGCCGCCCAACAAGCCGCCCTGCGCGAATTGAGCACGCCGATCGTGCCGATCAGTCAGGGGGTGATTGCGATGCCGCTGATCGGCAGTATCGACAGTATGCGCGCTCAGCAAATCATTGAGACACTCCTTGAAGGGGTAAATACAACCGGTGCCCACATTGTTATTCTCGATGTCACCGGCGTGCCAGTGGTTGATACCCAAGTCGCCAATGTCCTCCTGCGCTCGGCGCAAGCGGTGCGTTTGCTTGGCGCAGAAGTGTTGCTTACCGGGATCCGCCCTGAAGTCGCGCAGACCATCGTCGGTTTGGGGTTAGATCTCAGCCATATCCGCACCATGGCATCCCTGCAAGACGGTATCGTCTACGCACTGAGCCGGCCAGAAAAAGCCCGTCCGCGCACACAGCGCATCGGGTGACCATTGTTTGGACGACCGGCGGGACGCGCGTTGTTACCGCTGTTGCTATGGATTCGGGAGGATGCACGAGGATCGCTCGTGTTGAGTAATAAACTAAGGAGAGAGCTATGATGCTCGAACGCGCTCGCGCGCTGGCCGCTGAAATTGTCCGTATTCGCCGCGACATTCACGCTCACCCCGAACTCGGTTTTCAAGAGCACCGCACTGCGGCGCTCGTTGCTGACACCTTGCACGAGATCGGCGGCATCAAGGTGACAACCGGCGTAGCCAAGACTGGCGTGGTCGGTGAGCTTGGCGATGGCGACGGGCCAGTGATCGCGATCCGGGCCGATATGGATGCGTTGCCCATTCTCGAAGAAAATCAGGTCGAATATGCCTCGACCAACCCCGGCGTCATGCATGCCTGCGGTCACGATGCCCATACCGCGATGCTGCTCGGCGCCGCCCACCTCTTGCGCGAGCGGTTCGCCGCCGAGAACCTGCGCGGGAAGGTGCGTTTCCTCTTCCAGCCTTCCGAAGAGGGGTGGGATGACGAGGCCAAGAGTGGCGGTCTGCGCATGGTCGAAGAGGGTGCGCTCGATGGGGTTGATGCCGTGATCGCCCTCCACGTCGATTCGACCCTGCCGCTGGGGCAGGTCACGATCCGCGGCGGCTGGACATCAGCCGCGGTGGACGATTTCAAGGGCTACATCCGCGGCACCGGCGGCCACGGCGCCTACCCGCATCTTGGCACCGACCCAGTCTTTATGTTGTCGCATGTGCTTAATGCACTCTTCGGCATCCGCGCCCGTCTGATCAATCCGATGGAACCGGCGATCCTGAGTGTAGGCACGGTGCGCGGCGGTCATGCCTCCAACGTCATCCCCAGCGAGATCTTTGTTCAAGGCACGTTGCGCAGCTTCAGCGAGGAGGTACGGGCCAAACTCGCCCGCGAGGTCGAGCGGGCCTTTGCCGTGGCGGAAGCCTTTGGCGGCAGCGCCGAGGTCAAGATTACTCGTGGCTACCCCGCCGGCTGGAATGACGAACGGGTGGCGGAATGGATGAGCGATGTGGCCGGTGAGTTGCTCGGCCCTGACGCCATTGACCGTTCGCGCACCGGTATGGGAGCCGAGGATTTTGCCTATATGACCAAGAAGGCTCCCGGCGCGATGCTGATGCTCGGCGCTGCCATTGATGATGGTATTATGCGCGCCCACCATACGCCTATCTTCGACATTGACGAGCGCGCGCTGCCGGTGGGCACGGCGATCTTGGCTGAAACGGCCCTGCGCTTCTTGCGCGGCAAGGTGACGTTGTAGAGAGTGGTGGAAATAGGACACGGATTAATACCGAATCAGACGGATTCTGACGGTTGTTCGGATCCGTGCAAATTCGTGTCCTATTATTATTCTTATCCCGCCTCTCATCCCCCTAGCTTCTGCCAGTAACGCGCTAGGCCGCGCCAACTCAGGGTGAGCGGGCCGGTCTGCTGCACGATTGCCGCCTGTTCAGCCGGCGAGAGGGTGGCTGCTTCGTTAGCCAGCGCCGCCTCAAGCACCGCAACACCAGTCGCTTCGTCATGCCCGGCCAGCAGGCTCTGCCGCACGATCTCGGCCCACTGCCGCAACCGCAAGCGGGCATCGGCCAAATGAAACGCCACATCGTCATACGCGCCGAAGTGGGTCAGGCACAACCATTGCGGGTGCAGCCGCTCGATCAGATCGTGGGTACGTCCCCACGCTTCTAGATCGACATCGGGCGGCGGCGTTGCCGGACGGGTCATGCGCACGCCGGGCAAGCGCACGCCGGTATTATCACCCACAAACGCTACCCCATTTGACTCATCAAACCAAACCAGATGGTGCTTGGCATGGCCGGGAGCGTCAAAGGCGCGCAAGGTATGACCATTGAGCCGCAACGTCTCGCCGCCGGTATAGACCCGGATGCGTTCCGGCGCAACCGGCCGCACATCGCCCCACAATGCCCCCATCCGATCACCGTACAGTTGGCCCGCGCTATTGAGCAGACGTGACGGATCGATCAGATGCGGCGCGCCACGCTCGTGAACGTGTACGACCAGATGCGGATTTTCAGCCACCAATAGCCCGGTCGCCCCCGCATGGTCGAGGTGAATGTGCGACAACACCACGGCCCGCAAATCGGCTACGGTGAGACCCTGCGCATCAAGACCAGCCTTCAGCGCCGGCAACGTGCTGGCCGGCCCCGGATCGACCAGCGCTGGCTCATCACCGAGCAGTAGGAAGGTACCGATCACGTGTGGACGACCAAGATGGTAGATATCGATCAGAGCAACATCGGGTGGGGTGGGGTAGACATCCATACGGTTTGGACAACACCTTTCTGGTACAAAATTGGATTTTTTGTATTATATGCACAGCAACGGCGAACGCAAAACCATGGTCAGCGCCACACTGATTTGTGGCGTTACCTTCATGCAGCACGGCATGGCCGGAGCCGCACGGCAACACCTACATTATGCGTTGTTATAGCACGGTGGGAGCCGCACGACCGTGCGACTCCCTGCCGAGGCACGGTATGATGCAAGCCCCACGGCACTACCTACATTATGCGTTGTTGTGGCATGGTGGGAACCGCACAGCCGGCCTAAAGACCCTGCCGGCACGGTTTGGTGCGAACCGCCTAGCGGTACGATACATCATGTACTGTGATGACATAGTTGGAGTCGCACAGCCGTGCGACTCTACGAGTATGGTTGGCGATTTACGATGATTGGCGGCCATACGGATACCACCACGGCTTACGCGCCATGGTGAAATCCCAATGGACGTGCTTGGTCTCCAGAAATTCTTCCAACCCCTCTTCACCCAACTCGCGTGCACCGCCGCTAAACTTCATCCCGCCAAACGGCCCGGCATCGTTGTCGGTCAGGGGATCGTTGACCCAGCAGGTGCCGGCCTTGACCTCTTCGTAATACTGCTTGACCTTGCGCGGATCGTTGGTATAGAGATTGGCCCCTAACCCGTAATCGCAATCATTGACCAGCTCAATCGCCTCGTCAAAGGTGCGGTAGGTCATGATGGGAATCGTCGGGCCAAAGGTCTCTTCACGCATAATGCGGAAGCTGTGATCAACGTTGGTGAGCACGGTCGGTTCGTAGAAGAAGCCGCGACTGAATTGCGGCGGCCGTCTTCCGCCGGTCAAGATGGTCGCGCCGCGCGCCCGTGCCTCTTCGACGTGATCCTCAACCTTGGCGCGGTATTTCTCGCCGATCAGCGGGCCGATGTCGGTGTCAGGATCCATCCCCGGTCCCAACCGCAACGAGCGTACAAACTCCACCAGCCGCTCGGTGAAGGGGCGAGCTATCGACTCATGCACATAGACCCGCTCGGTGCTGGTGCAGACTTGGCCGGCATTAAGCAGCGCCGCCCATGCCACCCCGGGCACCGCCACGTCGAGATCGGCGTCTTCGGCGACGATAAACGCATCTTTGCCGCCCAATTCGAGGTGCGTCTTCTTGACCCGCTCGGCGGCCAGCCGGGCGATCTCGCGCCCGGTGGCAAAACTGCCGGTGAACGCGATCATCTGGGTACGCGGGCTGACCACCAGCTCGCGGCCCACATCACCAAAACCGGTCAGAATGTTGAGCACGCCGGGAGGCAGGTGATCACAGCATAATTCGGCGAAGCGCAACGTCGCCAGCGGCGTCATCTCACTTGGCTTGAGCACGACCGTATTGCCGGCAGCCAGCGCTGGCGCCACCTTCCACGACATCAGCAACAATGGATAGTTCCACGGCACAATCGCCGCCACCACCCCATACGGCTCCTTCAACACCATCGCCAGTTGGGTCGGCTCAACCGACGGAATCACCCGCCCGCGCGTGTTGCGCTGCAACTCGGCGTAATAGTCAAAACAGGCTGCGCACCAGCCAATCTCATCGCGGTTTTCGACCAGCGGCTTGCCACCCTCCAGTGTCAACAACGTCGCCAGCTCTTCGGCATGCACCCGCATCTTGTGAGCAATCTCGTGCAGGGCATGGGCCTTGTCATGCGCCGTCGCGCGCCGCCACTCACGAAACGCCCGTTCAGCAGCAATCATCGCCTGTTCGGCATCAGCAACCGTTGCCCGCGGTACGTACTCGATCACCTCTTCGGTGGCCGGGTTATGCACCGGAAAGACTTCGCCTTGTGCTGCTGCCTGCCATTGACCGTTAATGAGCATTGCTGGCATGAAACCTCCTTGTTTCGCTTGAATAAAGGTGGATGTATCCTGCACTCCAGCGGGTGCAACGGAACACAGAGTGGGCTAGTATGAAATGTTTGCATCCGCTGCAACGACAGGAGCGGCTCTTATTAATTGTTCAGCATGATCACAGCTTTTGTAAAGGAAATGCCATCGTTTGTCAGCTTGACGGAACGGAGTACAACCTCTATAGTAGGATTGTGAGCAATAGCACAAATGGTGGAGACCTCAAATGATTATCCGGCTGTTTGGTTCTGAACCGACTACTGCTCCCCCAACCTGCCAAGGGCGCCGGCGGCGCTGCCGGCTCGTGCATGACTCACCGCACGTCTACCGCCGCGCATTGCTCTACCGGCTTGGCATTGCCGATGGTCGCCGGCCGGCGGTGGTCTTCAACACCATTGCCCAAGCCCTGCGCAACGCCCGCGTTTAAGCCGTCCCTGCCGATTCTTGCTCTAGCAGGCGCAAGGCCTGCCGCTTCATATAGACCAGCAGCGCACCAATCCCGTTCAACCGCTGCGGGCTTAACACCTGATGCAATCCCATCTGCTGGATGAAATCGCTCGACACGGCTAACGCCTGCGCGGGGGTTAGGCCGTTCATCCCCTCGCGCAAGATGGCGGCAAAGCCACGGATCGTCGGTGCTTCCGGCGGCACATCGATATGGTAGACGATCCGCTCACCGTCACGCTGCGCGATTACAAACACCGGCGACATGCACTCATGCACCTGTTCCATCCCGCGGTGATCACGCAATTCGGGCGGCAACGGTGGCAGTTGATCAGAAAATTCCAGCAGAAGTTCTAGTTTCTCTTCACGACTGGCTGCACTGAAATCAGCCGCGATCTCAGCTAGCCGCGGCGGGATGAATGTGTGATCGTTCATACTGCTGATTCCGTGTCAATGAACAACAAAATAGCGTCCTGCATCATACCGCAAGGTAAGGCATACCAACATCTAGCGCCACGATGATACGGTGACAGGTATGCGTGGATTCGGCTTCAACTCCCTACGTTCCTATTCCCCATTCCCACCGTTTCAGCGCCGTTGCAACAGGCCGATCAACGCGCCCAACACCCGCGCGCGATATTCAGTTGCAGTGGCGACATTGGCCTGATGAATCTCGAATAGCCTGCTGTCAACCTCTAGGATGCCACCCGGCCCTTCCCGCATCGGCACAGTCGCTTCGCAATCGCCATCGAGCCGGATGATGGTCTTGGCCGCCGGGAGCGGCGTTTCAGCACTGACGAATGGCCCCACCACGACTTACGACGTCGTGACCTCCATTACAGCCGCATCAGCCACGTAAGCAGCCACTTTTGCCGCTGCGCTGCGGATCGAATTTTCTAGTTCGCTGGCATCACAATGCTCCTTATGCGGTGCGGGAGTGGCGAGACGTTGCGGTGCAGCGTCTCTACAGGCATCATACCATCGATTGGCGCACTTCGGCCAATACTTCTTGCACAAATTGCCAGACTGCCGGCAGCGCCATGACTGCGCCAGCCGGTGACGCAACCATGGTTGCGACGATCGCTGCGCCGCGCCCAACCAACCCGAATCAAGCGCAACAGCCCAGCGCGCGAGCGGAGGGCCAACGCCAGCGTTTGATGGTGAAGCGCTGCTTGGGTGGTATCGATATCGGCTATCAGCAGCGAACGTGAATCGCCGTGCCGGTTGATCCGCATGCACCCAATCAATCGCTCGCTCTGCACTGTTTCGACCGTTGCGTACCCGTCGAGCGCCTCACGGGCCTGCACGCTCAGGGCCACAATCTGCTCTTGCGCCGCTTGCCACTGCGCTTGCAGCGCATCGCTCAAGCCAAAACTTACCCCCTCCGACTGCGCTGCCCACAACCCGTTCAGCAAAGCTTGTTCGGCAGGCGGCAGCGCCGTACTAAAACTGATGGCCCCGCTCGCTACTCGCTGCAAGCGTTGCTCGACCGTAGCCAGCGCCACCTCGTGCGCACCAAGCTGGGCTAGCGCCGCGCGCAAGGCCGCCTGCGCCACCGCCGGCTCGTCCGGCAAGCGCGCCTGCCAGATCATATCGGGTTGCTCGCCACGTGAAAAAGAGCTGCCAACAGCCTGCGCTTGCCACGGCCCCGGCGGCGCAATGGCTGCTGGCAACGGCTCGATAACGGTAAAGACCGCATCCATTTGCCTTGCAATGAGCTTAACAGACCTGCCGCTGCCGCCGCAATCGCCCGCCCATCTCGGCCCGGTTGGCTTGTGCCTGTTGCACCATGCTGACGTGAATCGACCACAAGTGCTCATCAACCCCCTCATCGCCGAGCGGCACCGGCACCTGTGTGTCGCCGTCAAGGCTCATGTGAGTGACGGCACGCAGCGTTGCGCCGCGGAAATCTCCTTGCCGGTAGTTGATCGTCTCCGGCACTTCAGCGACGTAGGTCTCAACCTCCAGATGAGCCGCATCGGTAATCACCTGCTGCAAGGGTGCCGCCAACCGCTCGCCGAATTGCTGCAACGACTCAATCAGTTTCTGCATAGCTTCGGCTAATTTGTTGCCGAATAAGCCAAAGCTGGCTGCGGCATCGGGCAGCGCCATCGGAATGACCGGTGTCTCCGGCGGCAGGCTGCCAGCGGGCACCGGCGCTGCTGCCCGTACATCTGGCGGCGGTATGACCGGCGGCTCGGCCCCAACCGGCGTACTCGCCAAACGTGGCGCCTCGACTACCGGCGCAGTCTCCGCCCGCGGGCACAGCCGCGCCGCTGGATCACCAACAATGATATAACTCCGAGCATCGTTATGTTCAGTCCAGCGCGTCGCCAACTCAACCGGATTAGAAGCTTGGCCCCAGCGCGCATTCTCAACCTCTTCGGTCAGCACTGTCGCCAATTCGGCGTACCGGTCGTTAAAAAACTCCAGCGCATAGCCGATCGGCGTCTCGGCAACGAGCAACCGGCGCAAGGCACTGCTAAAGGTCTCGATCTGCTTGCCACCGCGCGCATCGCTGAACGAGAATGGCCACGCTCGTTCGACGTGGCCGATAAAGGCGAGCGCGCCGCCGCGCGGCAACCCGAGCAAACGGCGGGGCAAACTAGCGACAAACGCATGCGGCGCCATGGCTGAGCGAACGCCGCGCAGATGGGGAAAATCGTCGTCGCGTGGGCATCCGGCTCCAAAACAGGCAAACTGAAACACGAACGCGCCTTGCAACGAGGCATCGCTAGCGATGTCGTCACCGGCGAGGTAAAACTGCAGCGGGATCGCGCGGTTGCGCCATGCCTACGGGCCGGGCCAATCGGCGCACAAGATCGCGCCTTGATGAGGTAACTGGCGCGGGTCAACCGCTTCAAACTCGACGCCGTAGCTAGCGGTGAAGAGCAAGGTAGGCGGTTCGGCGTACAACAAGTGGAGCAGCCGGTCTTTGGTGGCTTCGGCACCGGCAATCAACTCAAACAACCAATCGCCGCATGGTGGATGGTTGGCCAATTCGGCGACCAGCGGTTGCACCAAACCATGCAAACTGCGGCTAGTCGCCATATCGTCAGGATACTGCACGCCGGCGAACACCATGCGCCGCGGCAGAGCTACGCCGTCGCGTTCGGCCTGTACCACGCTGCGGGCATAGGCGGCGTATTCCTCGAGCGTATCGAAGTGAATACGCCCGACCGCATACTGCACATCGAGCTAGTACTGAAAACGGAAAGGAATTGCTTCAGGCGAACGACCAACAACAGATAATAGGGAAACCGATCGGGATCGACCGGCCCGCTCGCCCCACCCTGCCAGCGTAAAAACGCAGCTTTGCCCTCGCCGGGCCGATAGCCTTGCGGACCGAAACACTCGCGGTAGCGCGGGCCAGCTTGCACCTGTCGCCACTGCAACGCCTCGCGCAACGGCGCCGCGTCAATCGTAGCCGGAAAGATCACGCCCCAACCGGCTGCGGCCAGATCGGTGGGATCAACCCCTTCCTTCGCACGAAACGTGCCGCTTGCATCGGCAAGATGCCATTCGCGCAACGCGGCGCGCTGTTCAGGGTCGGGGTCGATCTGATCGGGCGATGGCCGTTCACCGAGGATCAGGCGAGCAAACTCGGCGATTGCGAGTGGCTCGTGGGCGTACTCGCCGCGGCTCGCATTCACGCCATTGAACTAGATCCTCCCATTGGCTATGCTGCTGTTCCTAACCGGCAGTGCCGTTGCAATGCACCGGCGCTCACCTTAGCTGTAGCGAAGGGTGCCAGTCGTTGGCTATTGGTGATGCATCTAACTGCAACGGGCTGACACTTAAATCTGCAAAATATACCCCTTGCCACGCACATTCAACAAATACCGCGGCGCACTCGGTTCAGGTTCGATCTTTTGGCGCAGATGGTGAATATGCGGCTTAATCAGCTCACCCGCCTCAAGATCGGTCGTATCGTAACCCTGCGCGCAGCGCACCAACTGGGTATACGACAGCATCTGCCCGGCATGCTCGGCAAGGCAGAGCAACAGGCGAAACTCGGTCGGCGTCAGGTTGAGGGAACGCCCATTGAGCGTCGCCGTCTGATGCCATGTATCGAGCGTCAGCGGGCCAATTGTCAGCGTGCGTCCAGCCGGTTCGGCTTGCGCTGGCAGCGGCGGGGTCGCTGCCGGCTGGGCTGGTGCCGCTGGCGGCGCTGTAACCGCCACCTTGCCGCCAGTCAGCTCTTGCACTGCCGCGCCGATCGTATCAAGCAGATCGCTCTGGCGGCGACGGGCAGCCCGCTCTTCGAGACCAGCAGCCACGCGCGCCAAGATTTGATTAGGATCACTTGTTTTCAACAGATAATCGAAAATTCCGAACCGGATGCCTTCGATAGCCGAATCAAGCGAACCGTGCCCGGTCAAGACGATAATAATCGCATCATGACCGGCTTCGCGCACTTTGGCCACGACTTCCATTCCCTTCATGCCGGGCATCTGCAAATCGACCAGCATGAGATCAAACGACTCCCGCTCAAATAGCGCCACCGCCTCTTCACCGGAGGCCGCCGTGGTCACTGAATAACCGGCCCGGCTGAGCAAGGCATTCAGAGTCAAGCGGATATTTTGCTCATCATCAACTACCAACACCCGGGGCTGGTTCGTCATAAGAATTTGCGCTCCGTCTCGATTACGACTATAGTTGGGATTATTATTGGCTTATCATAGCATGAGCTGGTAGCATGGTCAACGGTATGCAGAAGAGTATTCCTTAGAGGGGAGCGGACAGGTATGATCGAGCGCGATGATGCGGTCGCATACATTGCCAAATTGGAACGAGACTTGCAGGCGGCGCAGAGCCGGATTGCCGCATTGGAACGAGAAGCGGAGTTGCACGCACGCTACACCCGCGACCTTGACCGACGACTAGCAGCCTTGTTATCAGTTTCGGCGGCGCTTTTGATTAGCCACGACATTGAAGCCATCATCAAGCTCGTCGTCCAACAGGCCGTCGAGCTCTTCCCGGGCACTGCGACCGCTCATATCTACTTGATAGACAATGATCAAGACAGCCGCTTACGTTTACGCGCCTCTGCGCCTGAACGTGCGCCAGCGCCAGCATTCTCGGTCTTGGCTGAAATGGCGGCCAAAGCGCCGCGCGCGCTCTTACTGAGCGGGCCAGAGCTTGAATATATCATCCACCAACAGAATACTGCGCATCCGCTATCGATCGAGGATTGCCTCTGGCCGCAAAGCGTCTTGCTGGCGCCATTGCGCATCGAGCAACAGCGGCTCGGCGCCCTTGTCATCTGCGGCGAGCAGCTCTCGCATCTGTATCACCCGCGCGATCTGCCCTTCGTACAGGCATTGGCTGATCTGACCGTGATCGCGATCGACGAGGTGCAACAGCGCCAACGCGCCGCTGCCTTACAGCGCGATCTGGTACATACCCAATCGCTGCGCGCCGAAGCCGAAGCCCGTCTCAACGCCGCCCAAGCGCAACTTTTGCAAAGCGCTAAGCTCGCCGCCGTCGGCGAATTGTCAGCCTCGGTCGCCCACGAGATTAACAACCCGCTCTATGCCGCGCGGAATAGTCTGTATCTGGTGGAACAAGACCTGCCCCCCGACGCACCGCAACGCACCTTTCTCGCCATTGCCCAACAAGAGTTAGGCCGGATTGCGCGCATCATCACCCGCATGCGCGATTTCTATCGCCCATCACGTGGCGAGTTGACCAGTGCTAATATCAATGCCCTGCTGCGCGAGACGCTCGAATTGGTGACGACCCATCTGCGCCATAATCACGTCACTGTGCATACACGCTTGGCCAACGACCTGCCTCCGATTGTGGCCCACGCCGATCAACTGCGCCAAGTCTTTCTGAACGTGATCTTGAACGCTTGCGATGCGATGCCGAGCGGCGGTGAATTGACCGTTAGCAGCGAGCTAATTGCTGCCCGTGCCGGCGCACCCGCCACGCTCGCTATTTCGATTACCGATACCGGCGTGGGTATTGCCCCAGAACATATTCCCCATTTGTTCGAGCCGTTCTATACCACCAAACCGCACGGCACTGGCCTTGGTCTCGCGATCAGCGCCCACATCGTTACCCAACACGGCGGACGGATTACGGTTGACAGCCAGCCCGGCGTGGGCACAACCTTTACCATTCTGCTGCCGTTGGAACCGCCACTCACGGCAAGCTGATCGGATAGGCTCAGTTGGCATGCGGCAGAGCTGCATGCCAACGTACCGAGGCCGGCACCGGTCAATCAACTGCCCCTACTAGCGATGGCCGATCCAATCTCAGAGGCTTATTCTGCTTATCTAGGGTTAATGAAAAATATCACAAAGTGATAACCGCCTTTGTTATCGCTTCACTACTGCACGTTGTTGCCTCAGGTCTCGCCGATCGTGCAGCAACCGAGTAGCATTAAGGTCAGAGCATGGCCTTCTGCTACCACCAATACACTCCATAATCTGGAAGCTGGTACCATGGCGGCTTATCGCATTCAGATATACGACGACGATCCAACCGCAGCACTCGTCACCCAGCGTGGCTTGCAGGCATTGCTTGGCGATGAGGTGATTGTGCAGGCGACAACCAACGCCAACGAAGCATGGCTCGCATGCGCCAACGGCAACGTTGATCTGCTGATTGTCGATCCTAGCCCGTATGGCGCAGCCGCCGCCTTGATCCGGGCAGTGCGTACCTATCGGCCCTACCTGCCAATCCTTGCGCTCACTGCCTATGACACTCCCGGCTTGCGCGCGCGAATGCAGGCGCTCGGTGTTGAGCTGTACGCAGCCAAACCCATTGAGCTGCGCGAGCTAGCGCCGTTAGTTTCACAGGCGCTACATCAGGTCGTGTGATCCTCAGTCACAACGCTCTTCGCGGGTGCGTCTCTACATGTGTTATCATGCGCCATATCGGGAAAGGAGAAGCTTATGCCTGCCCTCCGCTTCGATTGGCGCTGGATCGCATTGTTTGCTATTATCATTGTGCTTGCTAATACCCGCAGCCTGCCGTGGCCGCTTACGGCGCTGGCGTTAGCTTTGCCCGCTGGCTGGCTGCTCTATCAGGCAGCGCGGACGCTTGGCATCTCATTGCCCGGCGGTCGGACACCCACCCGTGTGACCTATTGGCGTGGCCGCCGGATCGAGACTAGCGGCCCACCTCGCCGCAATGCACTCTGGGATCGGGCTAATCTTGCGCCCGGCTTGTTGTACGGCGTCGTCGGGCTTGCCTTGGCGCTAGCGGCGCTGGCAGTTGTGGCCCGCAACCTCGGCGTCTAAGGCGCGCCGGTTAAATACCCTTGTGAGGAGCAACGTGATTACTCTGCCCTTCGGTCTCTTTCGCCGCCGCCGCTTGACGACCGAACAGCAAGATGCGCTGCTGAATGAACTCGATGCGCTCTTGCAACGGATCGAGGAGGCGCTCGACCGGTTCGGCTCTGATGTTGAGACCTCTGACCGTAATGCGCTTGCCGGCAGTCGCGCCAGCTTGCGCGAGCTGTTTCTGATTGTGGTCGCTGGCGAGTTTAATTCCGGTAAATCGACCTTTCTCAACGCGCTGCTCGGTGCGCAGGTGCTGCCCGAAGGCGTTACCCCTACTACCGATGCGATTACGTTACTCAAGTATGGCGATGAACCGTTCGATGAACTGATCGAACCCGGTTTGCGTCTGCACCATTATCCCGCCGAGATGCTGCGCCAATTGACCGTGGTTGACACCCCCGGCACCAATGCCGTCATCCGCCAACACGAGCGGTTGACCCGTGAATATATCCCGCGCGCCGATCTGGTCATTTTTCTGACATCGGCTGATCGCCCGTTTACCGAGAGCGAACGCGCGTTTCTTGAGTTGATCAAAGAGTGGGGGAAGAAGGTGGTCGTGGTGATCAACAAAGCCGACATCCTCACTCCCGCCGAACAAGACCAAGTGGCCCAGTTTGTCCGTGAGCATGTCAACCGGGTGCTCGAACAATCACCCGAGTTGTTTATGGTCTCGGCTCGCCGCGCTTTGCAGGCCCGCCAACAAGCTGGCGAAACCGCGGTCGAGCAGTGGCAAGCCAGCGGGATGGCGGCCATCGAACATTTCGTGGTTGATACGCTCGATGAAGAGACCCGCTTTCGCCTCAAGGTGCTCTCGCCACTCGGCGTAGCCCGTCGGATTACGACCAAGTATCTCGAAGCCACCGAAGCGCGCCTCGTCACCCTGCGTGATGATATTCAGGCAATTGACCAGATCGACCGCCAACTAGCTCTCTTTGGCGATGAATTGAAACAAGACGCCGAGTATCATCTCACCGAGATCGATCGCGTGCTGACCACAATTCAAGAGCGTGGCGATCGTTTCTGCGACGAGACGATCCGGCTCAGCCGCATCCGCGAACTCATCGACGGCAACCGGTTGCGCACCGCGTTCGAGCAAGAAGTGATCGGCGATGCCTACCAACAACTCGACCAGCGCATCCAACAACTGATCGACTGGTTGATGGAAAAGAATCTGCGCTTGCAACAGAGCGTTGATGAGTTTATCCAACAGCGCGCGCAGGCTCATCGCGATCGGATGCTCGGCAGCGTCGGCGGCAGTTTTGCCTACAACCGGCAAGCCCTGCTTGAGAGCATCGGCCAAGCGGCGCAGACGGCGATGGCCGGCTATAACCGGCAGGCCGAAGCGCACCAACTTGCCACTGAAGTGCAGTCTTCGGTCGCGGCGACTGCGATCACCGGTGTAGGTGCGTTGGGGTTGGGCGCAACCCTTGTCGCCCTCTTCCATACCGTCTTGCTCGATATGACCGGCATTCTGGCGGCGCTGACCGTTGCCGGACTGGGGTTGGCGATCTTGCCGGCCAAACGTCGCCAAGCCAAAGAGACGATCCGCAAGAAGATCGACGAGGTGCGCAACCAGTTGCGCACCGAGCTGCGCGAGCAGATCGAGCGCGAGAGCGAGCGCACTATCTTGCAGATTCGCGAGCGCAATGCGCCGTTTATCCGCTTTGTGCGCGCTCAGCAAGAGCAGTTGATCGAGCTGCAACGCGCGTTTTCCGATCTTGCCGTCGCAGTTGAGAAGTTGAGCAAGCAGGCGGGCTAGGTGGAGCCGTGTTGCGCTTGTCCCCCCGATAAGCTTTCCTGTTCGCGACGAGCGATGGACTGCCAGAGAGCGCGGGCCTCTGGCGAACCCCTAGATCGTTGTCATCGGGTGCGGTGCGAAACAACCCCAACGAGTGCGGGAAGCAGTCGCTCACGAATAGATGCTGAAGTGTACTAGAATGCGCATTCTCATGCCATCCGATGTCTTCCCGCCCGACGGGCGCGGCGGCGCGGCGTGGAGCACGCACGCCCTTGCCACCGGATTGCACGCTCGTGGTCATCAAGTGCAGCTCATCGTGCCCTGCCGCCACCCTTGCCGGCGGCCATTGGTCGATTGGGTTGATGGCTTGCCCGTCCGGCGCGTGCCATACTACGCGCCGTCGCTGCCCTTTGTACAAAACTACTTTCGCCACGAACGGTTCTGGCCGCGGCTGGCGCAAGCCATCATCGCCACTGGCCACGAGATCGGTGGGGTTGAGGTCATCCATGCCCAGCACACCCAAGCCGCCGCCGCCGCTGTCCTCGCCCGCACCACGCTCAAGGCGCCGGTGGTGGTAACGGTGCGCGATCATTGGCCGTGGGACTATTTCGCCACCGGATTGCACGGCAACCGCATTCCGCATCCGGGTGGCTCGTGGGCGGCGCTCGCCACCGATCTGGTCGCCCGCCTCGGCCCGCTGCGCGGTACGCTGGCCATGCTCGCCATACCTTATATGCAATCGCATGTCGCGGCGCGCACAGCCCTGCTTGCACAGGCAGATGCAGTGATCGCGCCGAGCCATTACATCGCCCGCCGGCTGGCCAGCATGGTTGACCCAGCCCACATCCACGTGCTGCCCAACATGGTTGACATCACCGCCAGTGATGCAATCGCCGCTCCTGCGCCCCAGATCACGTGGGAGGGGGCGCTGGTGCTGTTTGCCGGCAAGTTGGAAGCCAACAAAGGCGCTGGCTTGCTGATCGAGCTGATTGCGGCGCTGACCGCCCGCCGGGCCGAGTTGCCGCCGCTGACCCTGTTGATCGCCGGGGATGGCGCGCTGCGTCCAGCGATTGATGCGGCGCTGAAAGCCAGCGGCCTGCCCGGACGGGTGCTGGCATGGGTTGAACACGACGAACTGCTCCGGCTCACGGCCCGTTGTGATCTGCTGATCTTCCCCTCGAACTGGGGCGAGCCGTTGGCGCGGGCATTGATCGAAGCGGCGGCGCTGGGCGCGCCGATTGTGGCGATGCCGACCGGTGGCACGCCAGATATCATCACGCATGGCGAAACCGGCATCCTCGCTCCGACCCTGCCGGCAATGGTGGAATGGATCGTCCGCTTGCTCAACGACCCCGTCACCCGCCAGCGGATCGGCGCTGCCGCCCGCGCCGCCGCCCGCGAACGATTCGCTGCCGATCGCCTGCTGCCGCGCTACGAGGCGTTGTACGCTAAGCTCGCGCAAAGACGCAGCGGAGTCGATACAAAGCGATGAAGATGTGAGAATATGTAGACATAGCGTGAGCGGCCTGATAAGAATGACTCATGGCCCGCTGCACTCTACGTACACAACATCTCTTTGCGCCTTTGCGGGGATCTCCTTTGCGTCTTTATCTCCTCTGCGTCTTGACGTTCGTCATGTTGCCCTTCTTTAGGGCAAGATGCCAAACTCGTTGAAGGTACGCACCGCCGCCGCAAACAGCTCCGGCAGCAACAGCGTCAGCGGCTCCCCTAGCCGCAACAGCCAACCTGCTAGCAGTGAACTGCGCAACCACCCGCTCCACGGATCAACCGGAAACACCACCAACACGATTAACACTGCCGTTACCGTGATCACCCCCTGCACCAACCCCAGCACCGCCCCCAACAAATGGTCGAGCCAGCCGAGAAACATCAAACCGGCCATCGAATGCAAGAGCGACGCAATCAGGCTGGCAACGTTGCTGACCAGCAACAACACCGCAATAAAGCCTAACGCCTGCGCCAGATTCGGATCGGTAATGACCGAGCCCAGCCACACCGCCACCTCCGTCCCATATTGGCCGGCCAGCATAAACCCGACCACGACCCCCACCACGGCCAGCACCTGCCGGATCAGACCCCAATACAGACCTAGAATCGTAAATAATCCTAGCGCCACAAAAATCGCAATATCAACATTCGTCATTGATGCGCCTCCTTGAACAAATGATCAACACGACATAAAGTCCTTGACGGACAATAGACACCTTGCTATAATACCTTCACCTGAAAGATTCCTCGTTCCGCTTCCCAGAGCACGCAAAGCTGTCACATACGGCGCGCGAGCTCACTGGCATGCGGCATCACCGCCGCGTTTCTGCCAGTTCGCACCCTGCACGTTGGCATCCCGGTTGTGGCCTTGCATCACCACGCAGATGATGGTTGTCCGCGACCCATCAAACGCTCCGCCGGAACGCCGGCGGGGACATTCCTCAGCAGGAGGACGTATGAACATGACCCTATCCGGTTTCGAGCTGATGAAGATGATTGGCGAGCAGCAGGATCGCCGCCAATTTCAGCAGCTCAACTGGCGCGGTACCTTTGCCGAGTATCTCGACATTGTCGCCCGCAAGCCGCAAGTTGCTCGCAACGCCTTTCAACGGGTCTACGACATGATTATGTCGTATGGCACCGAAGAGTTTATTGACGCCAAGAAGCGGCTCATCCGCTACAAATTCTTCTCTGACGAGTCGTTTGACGGCGATGATGCCGTTTTCGGGCTTGAGATTCCGCTCATGCGGTTGGTTAACTTCTTCAAAGGCGCTGCCCGCGGCTACGGCACCGAAAAGCGCGTCTTGCTCTTGCACGGCCCAGTTGGCTCATCGAAGTCAACCATCGTGCGCCGGCTTAAGCGTGGTCTTGAGCACTATTCACGCACCGAAGATGGCGCATTATACACCTACGACTGGTACCCCGGCGTGATCGAAAACCATGACACGTTCGATTGGCGACAGGTACCCGAATCGGAATGGGAAAAGTGCCCGATGCACGAAGAGCCGCTACACCTGATCCCGCGCGATCTACGCGCCAGCTTTATCGAGCGGCTGAACGAGAATCTCGACCCTGATCGCCAGATCCGGATCGAAGGCGACCTTTGCCCGGTCTGCCGCTTCCACTTCCGCGAGCTGATGCAGCGCTACGACGGCGATTGGCTCAAGGTCATGAACCATGTGCGCGTCCGCCGGCTGGTCTTTAGCGAGCAGGATCGGGTCGGGATCGGCACCTTCCAGCCCAAAGACGAGAAGAACCAAGATAGCACCGAGTTGACCGGCGATATTAATTATCGCAAGATCGCGATTTACGGCTCGGACTCTGACCCGCGCGCCTTTAACTTCGACGGCGAGTTTAATATCGCCAACCGCGGCATCATCGAGTTTGTCGAGATGCTCAAGCTCGATGTCGCCTTCCTCTACGACTTGCTCGGCGCGTCGCAAGAGCATCGTATCAAGTCGAAGAAGTTTGCGCAAACCGACATTGATGAGGTGATCATCGGCCATACTAACGAGCCGGAATACCGCCGCCTCGAGAATAACGAGTTCATGGAGGCGTTGAAAGACCGCACCGTGCGGATCGACATTCCTTACGTCACTCGCTTGCGCGACGAGGTGCGCATCTACGAGCGCGACTTCAATCGCAAGAAGGTGCGCGTCCATATTGCACCGCATACGCTCGAGATGGCGGCGATGTGGGCTGTGCTCACCCGTCTCGAAGAGCCGAAGAAGCCCAATCTGACCCTGTTGCAGAAACTGAAGCTCTACAACGGCAAGACGTTGCCCGGCTTCACCGAGGATAACATCAAGGAGCTGCGTAAAGAGGCGGTGCGCGAGGGGATGGAGGGCATCTCGCCGCGCTACATCCAAGACAAGATCTCGAATGCGCTGGTCAGCAATCAGGAAGAGGGTTATATCAATCCCTTTATGGTGCTGAATGAGCTAGAGAGCGGTCTCAAGAACCATGCACTTATCACCGACGAAGAGCAGCGCAAACGCTACCGCGACCTGCTAGCCGTCGTGCGCGAGGAGTATACCGAGATTGTGAAAAACGAAGTGCAACGCGCAATTTCGGCTGACGAAGAAGCGATTAAGCGCCTGTGCGCCAACTACATCGACAACATCAAAGCCTACACCCAACGCGAGAAGGTGCGTAATCGCTACACCGGCCAGTACGAAGAACCCGATGAGCGCTTGATGCGCAGCATCGAAGAGAAGATCGATATTCCCGAGTCGCGCAAAGATGACTTCCGCCGCGAGATCATGAATTACATCGGCGCGCTGGCAATCGAAGGCAAGACCTTCGATTACCGCACCAACGAGCGGCTGCACAAAGCGCTCGAGCTGAAGCTGTTCGAGGATCAGAAGGACAGCATCAAGCTCACCTCACTCGTCTCGCGGGTGATTGATAAAGATACCCAAGAGAAGATCGATGTGGTCAAGGCGCGCCTGATCCGCGACTTCGGCTACAACGAGCAGTCGGCGACCGATGTGCTCAACTACGTGGCCTCGATCTTCGCCCGCGGCGATACACGCCGGTAAGGGCAAGGCTATACCACGCTGCTAGGGGCAAGGCATGCCTTGTTCCTCGCAGCGACCTATCGTTGCTACGTAGGATGTAGTGCTCTCAACTCATCGCAGGGTGCCGTCTATGTCGATGTCAATGAAACGCGCTGAACGCGACCTGAGCCGCTTTCGCGAGATTGTGCGCGGTCGCATCAAAAAAGACCTGCGCAAGTATATGTCGCAGGGAGAGTTGATCGGGCGGCAGGGCAAACGCTACGTCAGCATTCCCATACCGCAGATCGACATCCCCCAATTCCGCTATGGCGCGAAACAGAGTGGCGGCGTCGGGCAGGGTGATGGCGACGTCGGCGATCCGATCGCGCAAGGTGATGGTCAACAAGGCACGGGGCAGGCCGGCGCTGAACCCGGCCAGCATATCCTCGAAGTTGATATCACCATCGAGGAGCTGGCCCAGATACTCGGCGAAGAGCTGCAACTGCCCAATATTCAGCCTAAAGGCAAGAAGAATCTGATCAGCGAGAAGGATAAATACAGCGGCATTCGCCGCACCGGCCCCAACTCGCTGCGTCACTTTAAACGCACCTATCGCGAGGCGCTCCGCCGCCAAATTGCTGCCGGTGAGTATAACCTCGACGATCCGGTCGTGGTGCCTATTCCCGAGGATATGCGCTATCGCTCGTGGAAAGAGACTTTGATGCCCGAAAGCAACGCCGTCATTATTTATATGATGGACGTGTCGGGGTCGATGGGGGCCGAACAAAAAGAGTTGGTGCGCATGACGGCGTTTTGGATCGAGACGTGGCTGCGCTCGCAGTATAAGTCGATCGAGATTCGCTATATTGTGCATGATGCCGCTGCTAAGGAGGTCGATCAGCAAACCTTCTACCATATTCGTGAAGGCGGCGGCACCAAGATTTCGTCGGCCTATAAGCTCTGTAATCGCTTGATCGACGAGCGATACCCGGCTACTGAATGGAATATCTATCCGTTCCATTTTTCTGATGGCGATAACTGGGGCGGCGGTGATACCCGTGAGTGCGTTGAGCTGCTTAAGCGCGAGCTATTGCCCAAGGTGAATCTGTTCTGCTACGGTCAGGTCCGCTCGCTCTACGGTTCAGGTCGCTTTGCCCACGATCTTGAAGAGTATTTGCGCGGCGACGACCGAGTGGTTATCGCTGAAATTGCCGATCGTGACGATATCTACGACGCGATCCGCGCCTTCCTCGGCAAAGGCCGCTGATCGCTCTATTGCTCTGGTGTGCGTATGAAGAGTACCCGCCTTCCCGCTCATCTCGAACAGGCGCGCCAAGAGATCGAGCAGATTGCCCGTGAATACGGCCTCGATTTCTTCCCCATCATTTACGAAGTGCTCGATTACCGCACGCTCTATGAGACGGCGGCGTTCGGCGGCTTCCCGACCCGCTATCCGCATTGGCGCTTCGGCATGGAGTACGATCAGTTGCTGAAGGGCCATATCTGGGCCGGTAGCACCATTTATGAAATGGTCATTAACAATAATCCTGCGTATGCCTATCTGCTCGAAGGCAACGAAGATGTGACCCAGAAGATGGTGATGGCTCACGTGACCGGCCACGTCGATTTCTTCAAGAACAATATGTGGTTTGCCCACACCAATCGTAAGATGCTTGATACCATGGCAAACCACGCCGCCCGCATCCAGCGTATCATTGACCGGATCGGCTACGATCAGGTGGAAGAGTTTATTGATACCTGCTTATCGCTGGAAAATCTGATCGACTACCATGCGCCCTACATCCGCCGCCCCGAAGCCGTCACGCCGCGCCCGATCGTTAACGACGAAGAGCCGCCGGTGGTCGAGGGCTTGCCGGTCGAGCGCGAGTATATGCGCGATTACATTAACCCGCCAGAGTTTCTGGAACGGCAGCGGCGCAAACTCGAAGAGGAGCGCGCCCGCCAGCGCCGCTTCCCCGAAAATCCGCAGCGCGATGTGCTGCTGTTCTTGATGAATTTTGCTCCGCTCGAGAGCTGGCAGCATACGGTGCTGGAGATTATCCGTGATGAGGCCTATTACTTCGCGCCGCAGGGCATGACCAAGATTCTCAATGAGGGTTGGGCCTGCCTGACCGGCGAGAGTTTGATCATTACTGACCGCGGCCTGATCCCGATACGTGACGTAGTGGAGCAGCGCCACCGCGCCCGCATCAGCGATGGCGAAAGCGCGCAGACGATCTACGACTGGAATGTCTTTACCGCCTACCCAACGGTCACTATCCGCACCCGCGCCGGCTTGACGCTTTCTGGTTCGCACAACCATCGCATTCTGCTCGCCAATGGCGAATGGCGGCGGCTCGATGCGCTGCACATTGGCGATCAGGTGCGGATCGCTGGCGGTACCGAGCTGTGGGCTACCGCGCCGGCCACCCTCCGCCGCCGCTCGCTGCTCAAGCGGGTTGCCGCAATGGCGCGTGTACCGGCAATGGCGCACACCGATGCCTACCCAGCCCGTCGCCACGGCTACCGGTGCGCACCAGCGACCGTGGTTGATGAGCCGTTGGCTGCCCAGCTTGGCGCGCATTGCGCCACTCGCCCCGACCGGCGCGCGCTCGCTGCAATCTGCCGCTCGCCGCGCCCGCAGGTGGTTGCCTTCCTGCGCGCCTTCTGCGCTAACGCCGGCCAATTAGATGGCAAGCAATTGCTGATAACCTGCGCCGATGCTGAACAAGCCGCAACCGGGCAGTTGCTGCTGCTAAACCTTGGCGTGATGGCGCAACGCAACGGCGCGATCCTGCACATTGCGGACGCTGCTGCGCTGGAACAAGCTTTCACCACCCCCGCCGCGCCAACGGCATGGGCCGATGAGGTCGTCGCTATCGAGCACGGCACCGCCGATGTCTACGACATCTCAGTTACCGAAACCCATCGCTACGTTGCCCAAGGGTTCATCAACCACAATAGCTACTGGCACAGCACAATCATGACCCAGCGCGTCGCGTCGGCGGCTGAAATCATCTCGTTCGCCGATCTCCATTCGGGAGTGGTGGCGACCAGCGGTGGGCGACTCAATCCGTACAAATTAGGCTTGGAATTGCTGCGTGATATCGAAGATCGCTGGAATAAGGGCAAGTTTGGGAAAGAGTACGAAGAGTGTGACGATATCCGGCTCAAACGCTCGTGGGATAAGCAGCTCGGCCTTGGCCGCCAAAAGATCTTCGAGGTGCGCCGGCTCTATAACGATGTCACCTTTATCGACGAATTCCTCACGCCGGAATTCGTGATGGAACAGAAGCTCTTCACCTTCCGCTATAATCGAGACACTGACCTCTACGAAATCGCTTCCCGCGAGTTTAAAGAGGTCAAAGAGAAGCTGCTCTTCCGGCTCACCAACTTCGGCCAGCCGGTAATCCTCGTCGAAGACGGCAACTACGGCAATCGCGGCGAACTGTACTTGCGCCACCGCCACGAAGGCGTTGATCTGAAGATAGATTACGCCCGCGAGACGATGCGCAACCTCTTCAAGATTTGGACGCGCCCCGTTCATCTTGAGACGGTCATTGACGAGAAACGTCGCTTGCTGTCGTTCGACGGGCGTGATTTTAGCGAACGGCGATTAGATTGAGCGACACAGTCACGATCCAACACGCGCTACGCACTGCCGCTGAACAGTTGCGGGCCGTCAGCACGACGGCCCGCCTCGATGCTGAGCTGCTCCTTGCTCATACGTTGGGATGGTCGCGAGCGAAAGTGGTCGCCGAGCGCGACTACGCGCTTACCCCTGAACAGCAGGCGACCTTTGCCGCGTTAGTAGCCCGTCGCGCCGTGCACGAACCGGTAGCCTATCTGACCGGCCACCGCGAATTCTTTGGCATTGACCTGCTGGTTGACCGGCGCGTGCTCATTCCCCGTCCTGAAACTGAAGTGTTGGTTGAGATGGTGCTTGCTGAGGCGCGACGGTACGGCAATGCACCGCTGACAATCGCCGATGTTGGCGTCGGCAGCGGCGCGATCGCGATTGCGCTAGCCATGCATCTGCCGCATGCGATCCTCTATGGGGTCGATCTGAGCGCTAGCGCACTAGAGGTCGCTGCCGCCAATATCGCGCGCTACCACCTGCAAGATCGCCTGACGCTGCTCGAAGGTGATCTGCTGGAACCGCTACCCGGCCCGGTTGATCTGATCGTCAGCAATCCCCCCTACACGATTCTCAACGAGATCGAAGAAGGCGTCTACCGCTACGAACCGCACCTCGCCCTCGATGGCGGCCCAGATGGGCTTGACTGCTACCGCCGGTTAATCGCTGCCGCGCCGGCATACCTCAAACCGCAGGGAGCTATACTATTAGAGATCGGCGCATGGCAGTCTGAAGCTGTGGTACGTTTACTTCATCAAGCCATGCCGCAGGCCGAGATCGGCATTCAGCGTGATCTTGCCGGACGAGAGCGAGTGGTATGGGCGCGTAATCGAGATGTCATCCGCTGATCTAGCTCATCATTGCCAGATAACGATATACTACGAGCGGAGATCAGGAGGATTGCTATGACTGCACTCTTTGTCGCGCTCGGTATTGCCATCATCACGCTGCTTTTTATCCTACTCTGGTATGTGCCGCATCTGCTGCAGCAACAGGCGGCGCGGAGCGAACAAGAATCGTCGCAACTGCGCCTCATGCTGCTCGATATGCTCAACGAGCAGGAAGCGGTGATGCAGCGACAATCACAGCTCAGCGCGGCGATGACCAATTTGCAACAACAACTCACCCAACTCACGGCAACCCCGCCACAACGGGCCGGCGGCGAGATAGATATGACGGCGGTGCGCCAGTTGGAAGAGCGGATCACGGCGCTGCAACAGCAAATTCAACGCTGGATTGAAGCGCGTGGCCAGCAGCAACGCCAGCACGAAGTCAATGATAACGAAGCGTGGGCCAACTTGCTCAGCCTCTTGGCTGCCATTCAAGAGCGAATCGCTCACCTTTCAACCGAACGCACGGCGGTTTCCGCCGGCTTGCAAGCACGTGCGTTATTGGAAGAGCTCGAGCAAGAGATGGCGCACCTGCGTAGCATCTCTGAAGATATTGCCACCTTGCAATGGCGGCTGCGCCGGTCGCTGCACGAACGCGAAACGAGCGTCGCCCAGTTGCGCGCCCGCGCAGTGAATTCTTCCTCAACGGCGAGGCCAGCATGAGCATCATCGTCATTGACAATCAGCGGGTGCATTATGAAGTGTTCGGACGCGGGAGGCCAGTCGTCTTCCTCCATGGCTGGCTTGGCAGTTGGCGCTATTGGTACACCTCAATGGAGGTTATTTCGCACCATTTCCGCACCTACTCATTTGACTTTTGGGGTTTCGGCGAGTCGCGCACCAACGAAATGCCGACGATCCAAGGCTATTCCAATCAGGTCATCCGCTTCCTCGATGCAATGGGAATCGAGCGGGCGGCGCTAGTTGGTCACTCCATGGGCGGCATGGTTGCGATGAAGACAGCGATCGAACACCCCGAACGAATCACTCGCGTAGTCACCGTTGGCGCGCCGATCAACGGCGACGCACTCTCGTGGATGCTGAAGCTCGTTGACCGGCCATTCTTCGCCGAGTTCTTCGCCCGCCGACCATGGCTGCGCCGCTCCCTCTTTCGCTTCTTCTTCGGCGACTCGCTCGACCCCGAAGTGGATGAGGTGCTCGAAGACAGCACCAAATCCACTGCCGACACCATCCGCGGCGCGATCCATTCGATGTGGCGAACCGATTTGACCCCGATGCTCGACAAGTTGCGCGTGCCGGCGCTGGTAGTGCATGGCGCGCGCGACGATATTGTCAACCCCAACCAACTCCAACTCTTTACCTATGTGCCAATGGCGCAGGTGGTGCGCATGGAGCAGAGCCGCCACTTCCCGTTTGTAGATGAAGCCGATCGCTTCCATGAGATTTTGTTGAGGTTCTTGCAACAGCCTGATCTGATCACCACCGCGCCCAAACTAGATCCAAAGCAATCAACCAGCGCTACGCTGCCACGGGTCGAACCACCGGCGCCGCCAGTGACTGAACGCAGCAACTCCATCGACGGTAGCGAAGCACCGCCACCACCGCGACCGACGCCACCAGCGCCACATTCTGCCCTGCCACCGGGAAGAATGTAGCAGCGCACAGCTCGCTCTCAGGCCGGCATCTCTCACGCGGGAATGCCGGCTTGTTCGATGTGCTGCGGGGGCCGCGCCGCCCGCTATGTTGTCATCGCGAAGGGGCACAGCCCCCGCAGCCATCACCTCCTGCTGTGGGGGATTATCTCGCAAGAGCAGGAGATGGCTTCGCCGCCTCCAGCAGCTTGCAATGACACACAGTGCTATGCCCCGCACATAGCGCGGCTCGCAATGACAGTGTGGTATGCATCCCCCCCACCTTACACACAGCAACCGGCCAAGAATTGGTATAATCTGCATACGGCGCGGGCCGAGCAGCCACGCAACACGACCGGACACTGTATGCAGCTTCATGTTTCGCAACTCAGCGCAGGGTATGGCGCGCGCACGATTGTGCGCGATATTAGCTTTACCCTTCACCGGGGCGAGGTGTTGGTGGTTAGCGGACCCAACGGCAGCGGCAAAAGCACCGTGTTACGGATATTGGCCGGTTTGCAGGCGCCAACGTCTGGTGTAGCCTACTACGAAGCCGGCGGCACCCGGTTCGATCCGCGTGACGCGCGCCATTTGATCGGGTGGGTCGCACCTGATTTGGCGCTCTACCGTGAATTGAGCGGGATCGAGAATCTGCGCTTTTTTGCCCGCGTGCGCGGATTGGCCATTTCTGACGCTGCGCTGTACGAGCTGCTCACACGGGTTGGCTTGGGCAAACGCGGCGATGACCGGTTGGCGGCGTATTCGTCAGGGATGGCGCAACGCCTACGCTATGCCTTTGCCCTGCTCCACCGCCCGCCGGTGCTCTTGCTTGACGAGCCGACGGTGACGCTCGATGAGCAGGGGGCGGCGGTGGTTGATCAGATCATCGCCGATCAACGTCGGCATGGCCTCACGGTAATCGCGACCAACGACCCGCGCGAGCTGCGCTACGCTGATCTCATCCTACGACTAGGGGGTAGTCAGGGCGAGCGAGGCATACGGCACCCCGATTGAGACATAACCGTGATCGAACAAGAAACCACTCTTACCGACATCCCTGCGCCGCCGCCGAGCGGGATCAGCGCGACGCTCCGCGCCGCGTGGGCGATCTTCCGTAAAGACATCGCCTGCGAACTACGCACGCGCTACGCCATCAACACCCTGCTGCTCTTTGCGGTCAGCGCCGCCACTGCGGTCAGCCTTGGCGTTGGCTTCCTTGGCATGCGACGCACTGAAGAGGCGCTGCTGATTCAATCGGCGCTGCTGTGGATTGCGTTGCTGTTCGCTGCACTCAACGGCCTCTCGCGCAGCTTTGTCTACGAAGAAGAGGCGCGGACGATGGCAGCCTTACGCTTATCGGCTTCACCCACGGCGGTGTTTCTGGGCAAGTTTTGGTTCAACCTGACGCTGGTGATGGTGCTGAGCGCCATCACTACCCTGCTCTTTATCGTCTTGCTACGGGTGAAGGTCGGCAGCCCACTCGCGTTTAGTGTGATGCTGGCCGCCGGCGGGTTGGCCCTCACTTCAGCCACCACGATTATTGCCGCAATCATTGCCCGCGCCAGCTTCAAAGGCGCACTCTTTGCCGTGCTGGCCTTCCCGTTGCTGGTAGCGCCGCTGATTATTGCCATTCAAGGTACGGCGCAGGCGCTTGAAAATGTGGCGGTTGATGTGGTGGTTGGGCCGATCCGCTTTTTACTAGCGTATGTAGTAGTGACGTTCACTGCATCGTTGATGTTGTTTCCGTTTGTCTGGGACTCATAAGGTGAGGAGAAACAGAGCGTGCAACAGTTATCTTGCTGCACGCTCTCCACAGACCGCTCGGCCATCACTGGCTTACACAATCACAGTATCTTGCTGGTAGACGCCGAATACCTCACGCAGCACATCGCACATCTCGCCGAGAGTGCAATATGCTCGCACGCAATTGAGAATGGCTGGCATCATGTTCTCGTTGCCCTGCGCGGCGGCGCGGAGTTCGGCCAACCGACGAGCGACCAACTCTTGATCGCGCTCACGACGGACGCGGTTAAGCCGTTCGAGATGCCGCTTTTCGCCTTCGGGATCCATCTGCAAGATCGGAATCTCCAACGGCTCGTCATCTTGGAAAGCGTTGACGCCAACGATAATCCGCTCGCCGTGGTCGATCTCTTGCTGATACCGGTAGGCGGCATCGGCAATCTCGCGGTGGAAGTAGCCGTTGCGGATGGCGGCAATCACCCCGCCTTGGGCATTGATCGCGTCGAAGATCGCCTGCGCCTCGCGCTCCATACGGTCAGTCAACGCCTCGACGAAATAGCTGCCGCCCAGTGGATCGACGGTGTTGGCTACACCGCTCTCGTAAGCAATAATCTGCTGCGTGCGCAGCGCTATCGTGACCGCCTTTTCCGACGGCAACGCCAGCGCCTCGTCCATTGAATTGGTGTGCAAGCTCTGCGTGCCGCCGAGCACCGCAGCCAGCGCTTGAATCGCGGTGCGGACTATGTTGATTTCGGGTTGCTGCGCAGTGAGCGAACAACCGGCAGTTTGAGTATGGAAGCGCAGCCACCACGAGCGCTCGTTCTTTGCGCCGTACCGTTCGCGCATCGCCCGCGCCCAAATCCGGCGCGCCGCCCGGTATTTGGCAATCTCCTCGAAGAAGTCGTTGTGGGCGTTAAAGAAGAAGCTGATCCGTGGCGCAAACTCATCAATGTCTAGGCCGCGCTCAAGAGCTGCTTCGACGTAAGCAAAGCCATCGGCCAAGGTAAAGGCCAGCTCTTGCACGGCGGTGCTGCCAGCTTCACGGATGTGGTAGCCGCTAACGCTGATCGGGTTCCACTGTGGCACGTGGCGCGAAGCGAACTCAATGGTATCGACCACCAAGCGCATGCTCGGCTCAGGCGGGAAGATATACTCGTTCTGGGCAATATACTCTTTGAGGATGTCGTTCTGGATTGTGCCGCGCAACTGCGTCCACGGAATGCCGCGCTTCTCGGCCACCACCAGATACATCGCCCAAATCATCGCCGCCGGCGAATTGATCGTCATTGAGGTGCTTACCTGATCGAGCGGCAACCCATCGAGCAGAATCTCCATATCGGCCAGCGACGAGACTGCCACGCCACACTTACCGAACTCACCCTCGACCAGCGGGTGATCGGTATCGCGCCCGTACAGGGTGGGCATATCAAACGCGATCGACAACCCAGTCTGGCCTTGTTCGAGCAAAAACTTAAAGCGGGCATTGGTCTCTTCGGCACTGCCAAACCCAGCAAACATGCGCATCGTCCACAATTTGCCGCGGTAGCCGGTGGGATGAATACCGCGGGTGAAGGGATACTGGCCGGGGTAGCTGACGTTGCGCAGAAAATGTTCGGTGGGTGTCATACCATTGCGGGCCAGATCGAGCGGGGTGTAAAGCCGTTCGATCGGCGCGCTGCTGGTGGTCATGAACGGGCCAGTGCGTTCAGGGGCGCGCTTGAGGGCCGGCCAGAGACAGTGCTGTTCCCATTGTTGGTGGGCGGCAGAAAGCTGCTCGATGTCAGACATCATCGTCCCTCCTGACAGACGAATGGTGGATAGCCGCAACTAGATGCACAACAATACCTATTGTACACCTGATCGAGCCGGCCCGGCGAGGCCAGCTCGCGAACGACAGCAGATTATGCGCGGACACCTCTATTGTACACCGGTTTTGGCAATCACCGAGCGGGCGAGGGCAAGCGCCGTCACCGATTGCGCGCCGGCGGCGCGCAAGGCGGCAGCGCCGGCGGCGAGGGTCGCGCCAGTGGTCAGCACATCATCGATTAGGATGAGACGGGGCGGCGGCGGCGCGTGGCCAACCCAGACAAACGCGCCGTTGACATTAGCTGTGCGGTCATGGGCGGCGAGCCGGGCCTGCCGGTTGGTTGCGCGCACCCGAACTAAGCCGTCGATCAGCGGCGGGTTGCCGGGCCGTTGCAAGCGCGCAGCCAGCTCGGCGGCCTGATTAAAGCCGCGTTCGCGCAGCCGATCGGAGTGCAGCGGCACCGCAATCAGGGCATCGGCAGCGAGCGGGCCGGCGACAGCGGCCAGCAGATCACCGAGCACGTGCGCAACCCGCCGGCGACGACCGTACTTGAGCTGGTGAATAGCTGAAACTAAGCCGCCCTCATAGCGAAACGCCACCCACGCCGCGTCAAGGCCGACTGGCGGCGGGAAGGGCGGATAGGGCCGTAACTGCGCCCGGCATACCGCGCAGAAGAGGTCACCGGTCAGCCGCCGGCAACCAGCGCAACGGTCGGGAAAGAGCCAGTTGAGGATTCGTTCAAGCATAGGGTTGACACCGCGATAAATCTGTACGACGATGAACAGAGGCACACATATACACGTGCTCACAGTGCGCAGCGCTGGACGGCCCGCACTATACATGCTCTATATATGAAACCGTTACAGATCGGCAAAGGATTCGCTATGGCCCGCGCCAAACTCACCAACGCGACAGCCAACACTCCCAAACGCAAAGGCCAACTGCCGGCCAAGATCTGCGCCGCGTGCGGGAGACCGTTTGAATGGCGCAAAAAGTGGGCGCGCTGCTGGGAAGAGGTGCGCTACTGCTCGGATCGCTGCCGGCAGAGCGGGCGACGCAACCTTATACACCGCAGAGGGTAAAGTCCCCGCGACCTCCGCAGGCGCTGCGGTATGCCAAATAAACATGCCGAAACCAGTGTCCACAATGGTTCCTACGGTAGGCAAAAACACTGCCGGCAAGCCGTGATATAATTGCAATATCCGGTACTCGCCGGCGGAAATGTATGAGGATGATACCCATGCCGCGATTCGGCGCACACATGTCTATTTCGGGTGGCGTCTCGAAATCATTTGCTCGCGGGGAATCAGTGGGGTTGGAAGCGATGCAAATCTTCGCCAAAAACGAACGGCAGTGGACAGCCAAACCCATCCCAGCGGAAGAAGCGGCAGCATTTCGGGCTGAACAGGAGCGCACCGGCATTCACCCGGTCGTCGTTCATGACTCGTACCTCATCAACCTCGCCGCCCCCGCCGACGAACTGCGCGAAAAGTCGATCGCCGCTTTTGCCGACGAGTTGGAACGCTGCGCGCAGCTCAACATCCCTTACCTCGTCACCCACCCCGGCGCGCATACCGGGATTGGCGAAGAGGCCGGCTTGGCCCGCGTCGCCGATGCGATTAATCGTCTGTTGACGGAAGGGATCGGCGGCACAACGATGATCTTGCTTGAGACGACCGCCGGGCAGGGCACGGCGCTCGGCTATCGCTTCGAGCATTTGGCCCGCCTGTTTGAGTTGATCCCTTACCACGACCGGTTAGGGGTATGCGTTGATACCTGCCACATCTTCGCCGCTGGGTACGACATTCGCGACGAAGCGAGCTATCAAGCCACCTTTGCTGAACTTGACCGGCTGGTTGGGTTGGAACGGGTCAAGTGTTTTCATCTTAACGACTCGCAGAAGGACGTGGGCAGCCGAGTCGATCGCCATGCGCATATCGGCCAAGGCTGCATCGGCGTCGAAGCCTTTCGTATGCTGGTAAACGACCGACGCTTCGCTGGTCTACCGATGATCATTGAGACGCCCAAGGGCGAAGATATGGCCGAAGATCGGATGAATCTCGCCCTGCTGCGGTCGCTCGTACAGATCAGCACAGCATAGTCATAGACACAACTCTAAAGAAAGCTATTTGCGCCCTGTCATAATGAGCACTTCACTAGCTCACACGCAAGCATTGCGACACAGAATGATTGGATCCGCGCATACGAAACGGGGGGCAGACTGCTATGTGGCGTAAGTTGCTGTTGGTCGTTCTCCTTGTCGGGATCGGGTACCTCATTTGGCGACGGATGCAGAGCAGCAGCGAGACGGTAATCACGTTACCGCTTACCCCGCCAGCGAGCCCACCGCCTGCGCCGGTAATGCCCCCATCAGCCGCGTCTCCGGCGCCTAGTGCAGGGCCACGCCCAGTTGCTACCCGTGTGCATCGGGGAGCGCCGCCCAAAACTGCGCCGGCCAGCGCACCTGCGAGCGGCGATACGCCTAGTGCGCCACGCCCGGTTGCTACCCGCGTCCATCGGGGAGCGCCGCCAGAGCGACGCAGTCCCGCAGCCGTTGAACTCACGGCTACTGCACGTAATGGTGCAAGTGAGACGGTCGCACCCCAGCCGGTTGAGGCAGCATCATCCGAACCAGTCGCGGCAACGGACGCCACGCTTGCCATCACTCAAGACGTGACGACTCCGGCGGTGACTGCCCCAGAGCCGGCGCCGGCTACACCCGAAACACCGGTCGCCACCGCGCCAGAGCCGAGCCACGAGGAAGAGTCGGTTGCTGCTGCGCTGGCAACCACCGAGACAACCGGCATCGAGCCGATCGATATCAATCGCGCCGACCGCGAGGCGTTGATCGCGCTGCCCGGCATTGGGTCGGTACTGGCCGACCGGATCATTGCCTACCGCGAAGCGCACGGCCCATTTAAGAGCGTTGATGAACTTATGGCGATCGCCGGCATTGGCGAACGCAATATCAATACCTTCCGCAAACTGGTCTACGTATCGCATGATTGAACCGTACCTGTTGCGGCGCGGCGAGCACGCCTGCCTCCTGATTCACGGCTTCGTCGGCGATCCCGGTGAGATGCGTAGCCTTGCCGAGCATCTCGCCGGCGCCGGTTACACAGTGTTCGGTATGCGCCTGCCCGGCCACACCGGCCAACCCGAAGACCTGATGCCGGTGCGCTGGTCTGACTGGCTGACCGCAGCCAAGTATGCGTTTGATCGCCTGTCAACCAGCTACACCACCGTCTCGGTGATCGGATTTTCACTCGGTGGTGCGCTTGCCGCCCTGCTTGCCGCCGAGCGACCGGTGCATCGGCTGGTGATGTTGGCGACTCCCTACCGGCTGGGGGGTGATTGGCGGGTCAATGTGTTAGGCATTGCCCGCTACGTGACGCCATGGTTCTACTTACTGGCCCAAGCCGATTTCACCAGCCCCGATCTGCGAGCATCGATCTGGCGGCGCCAGCCCGGTCTCGACCTCGATGACCCGGCCATCCAACAAATGTTGCGCCGATCGGTGAAGGTATCGGTCGCTGCTGCTGATGAGCTACGCTTGGCGCTAGCCGCCGCCGGACAAGTATTGCCACGCGTGCGAACGCCGGCGCTGCTGATGCACGGCCAGAGCGACACAACTGCTGATCCGGCGAGCGCAGCGATGATTGCCGCTCGGATCGGCAGTGCCCGTTGCGAACTCGTCTACTGGCCGGCAACCGGCCATCAATTGCTGTTGGAGGGGCCATACCGCGAGGCAATCTTTCGGCGGATTGAGCGATTTTTGGGCCGTCCCGCAGCAACAGAGCGGCGCTCCGTCGCTATGGGGCGCGTTTGATAACGATGAGGGTGATGTCATCGAACGGCGGCTGACCGTGGCTATGGCGGGCAATCGCGGCCAAAATCGCTTGCACGATCGCACCTGCCGGCGCAGCGGCATAGGTCTTGATAACGGCACGCAACCCCTCCACATCAAACGGCACCAGCACCTCGTTTACCGTTTCAGTCACGCCATCGGTATAGCAGACTAACACATCACCCGGCGCGAGCGCGGTTTCAGCTTCGTGCAAGGTCACTTCAGCCAGCACGCCGAGGGCGATTCCGGGAGTGCGCAGCTCTTCGATTGCGCCGGTCGCCGATCGATAAACCAGCGGCGGATTATGGCCAGCGCAGGTATAGCACAGACGACCACTGGCCAGATCAAGCCGGGCATAGAAGAGGGTGACAAACATCCCCGACTCGGAGTCACGGTAGAGCCAGCGATTAGCCCGTTCCATAGCGCGGGCCGGCGGCGATCCATCGAGGGCGGCAGCGCGCACCAACGAACGGGCCATAGTCATAAACATAGCCGCAGGAACACCTTTATCGCTGACATCGGCGATCACAAAGCCCAATTCGCGCGGCGGATCGGCACCAACGGGCAGAGGCCAGAAATCGTAGAAATCGCCGCCGACCAAGCGGGCCGATTGCCACGCCGCGTCGATCTGCCACCCCTGCGCTACCGGTAAACGGGTAGGCAACAACGATTGCTGAATCTCGCGGGCCACGCGCAGCTCTTGTTCGAGCCGGGCTGCTTCGGCAGCTTCGGCGGCGAGCAGCAAGCTTTCCAACGCGCCGGCAATTTGGGCCGCTGCGCCGATGCATAAATTCTGCTGGCGGGCGCTCAGCGAGATAAACGGGTCATTGTAATCGAGTACCAACACCCCTAGTAATGCATTGCGCGCGCTAATCGGTAACCCGACCAACGACCCGCTCTGCGCGACCGCAAGTAAGCCCAGCCACTGATCAAGGTTATCGTGCGCTTGCCAGAGCATTTCAGGGCGCGGTTGATCAGCTTCGGTAGCACGTTCGCGTAAACGCCACAGAAAGGGCGACTGCGCCGGTGTGTCAATGAGCGCCGCGCGGGCAGCCACCGGCAACCCATAGACAGCGCGCACCACAAAATCACCCTGTTCGCGATCCCACAGTGCAACGTAGCAGCGCGGGCAACCCAACAACAACGGCGGCAACCGCACCACCGTCGCCAACAGATCGGGCAGCGTTGTCGCTCGACCAATGTTTTCGGCGATCTGTAACAGTGCATTGAGCGTCCATGCCTCTTCCTGCTGGGCCGTATAGGCATTGGCACTCTCGATCGCAATCGCGATCTGATCCGCCAGCGTGCGCATCACAAACAGATCGTCTTCATCGAAGTCATCCGGCTCATCACTCTGCACATCAAGCACGCCGATCACGGTTGCGCCGACGCGTAACGGCACCGCCAGCTCGGAGCGGGTTTGCAGCGTATCGCGGATCACGCGCCGATCGCTGAGCACATCGCCGGCCAACAGCGGCTCACCGCGCTGCACCGCCTCACCGACCAGCCCCTGCCCAACTCGCAGTGAGAGCGCGCGCAACCGTTCGAGATCGGCGCCATCAGCGGTCGAAGCGCGGAAATAGATCCGGCCATCATCGGGCGAAACGGTAAAGATATGGACTGGATGGTAGCCAAACCGCTCGCGAATAAGCCGCACAATCGAGGGTAACAACAAGTCGAGATTGAGGATCGCGGTAATCTGCTGGCTCACCTCGCGAATCGCCTGCAACTGGTTGGCACGCTGGCGCGCTTCGTGGAAGGCGCGAGCGCGGGCAATCGCCACCGCCGCTTGATCGGCGATCAGGGAAATCAAACGCAAATCGTTGGCATCAAAAGCGGCTGGCTCATAACTCTGCACCGAAATCGAACCGATCACCGTTTCGCCAGCGATCAACGGCACGTAAATCCCAGAGCGAGGCGGACGCTCGCTCTGATAACGGGGGCGGGCCGGCAGTCGATCCATCTCGCGGGTAAAATCCTCGACCAGAATCGCTCTGCCAGTCTCACGGATCCAGCCAATCAGACCACTATTTTCCGACAGATCGACCGTCAAGCGCGGCAACCGCACCCGATCCTGCACTCGCACCATCAGGGTATAGTGATGACCGTTGAACAGGCCGAGATGAAATGACGAGGTATCGACAATCCGGCTCGCCTCGCGGTAGATCAACTCGCAGAGGGCATCAACATCGAGTTCGCTGCGGATAATCGCCCGGCTTACCTCGTTGAGCCGGGCTAATTCGCGCACCGACCGGCGTTGGCGTTGGAGATTGAGTGATGAGCGGCGTAAAATAGCCGCCGATGCGATCAGGGCCAAGCCGGCCAGCGCCAGATGCAGCAAACCGAGATCATGAGCAATCGCCGCGCCAAGCCATGCCAGCGGCAATGGCGCCAGCTCAGCACCGAGAATAGCACGCCACGCCGAACGCCACCACGTCGCCAAGCCACTGCGCCCACCCTGCAACAGTTCGCGCAACACCCGCCCGGACTGCGTCACTACCGGAAACGTGATTAATGTCCAGCCAAATAACGTCTCGGCGGGTAGATTGGTGAACGGTTGGCCGCTGAACAGCGCGGCCAACCAAGCGCCCGCCAGCAAGCCAAGCGCGCGCAGACCACCGCGCAAGACGGGCCGGCCCAGCAACCAAAACAACGTGCGCGGGCGATTGGTCAACAAGAGGATCACCACTCCGGAAAGGACACCCTCGATGGCAGCCAGCCACGCACCAGCCACTGGCCCCAACGCCAAACCGGCGCTGACAATCACCAGTGGGGCAAGGCTATGGACATCGGCGGGAGGAATGCGAAAGGCGAGCAGATCAACTGCAAAGGCGATGATGGCAAACAGCGCAACCAGCGCCGGCGCGACGGGTGCGACCGGAAGCATGAGCAACCAGCCCAACGCCACCACACCGACGAGCAGACCATACCACGTCAGCAGGTGTTCACGCGCCACTCAACGCCTCTGCGAAAACGCTGCCCGAGCTTCCGACACCGACGGATGGATATTAAACACCTGCGTAAAACCAGTGACCGCAAACACCTCTTGCACCTGCGGTTGCAGCGACGCCAGCCGCAACTCGCCGCCGAGAGTCATCAACTCTTTGCGGATAAGGAGAAGCGCGCGCAAGCCACTGCTCGACAAGAACGGGACATTGCTTAGATCAAGCACCATCTGGCGTGCGCCTTTAGCAATCTGCTCGTTGGCCAACTTCACCAAACGTGGCGCAGTGAGCGCATCAATTCGATCAGCAATGGGGATGACCACCACTTCATCAGGCAGATCAGGCTGATCGTGCGGCAAATATTTGACCATTGTTAACAGATTGCCGCCTTGAGGCGAAAACTCAAACCGAACTTCATCCATTAGGCGAGTGATGAGATAGATCCCCAAACCACCGACCTGCCGTTCTTCTAGCGGCGAGGTAATATCGGGCTCCGGCACTGCCGCCGGATCGAACTGACGACCATGATCGCGCACGGTAATGATAAAACGATGATCGCGGCACTGCCAGCTTAAGGTTAAATCGCCGGGTTGGTCAGGGTCGTAGGCATGCTGGATGACGTTGGTCACGGCTTCATCAACGGCAAGTTGCACCTGCCACGTCGCCCGCTCATCGAGACCGCAACGTTCGGCAGCGGCAGTGATAAACGCACTAATCTTGGCAAGCGCATCGAGATCGGCGGTAAGGGTGATACTATCCATGGCGATCGCAGAGCCGGACACTGGCGCGCCCGGCGTGGTGGTGGGGTTAGAATGATCCGACGGCTTCGACGGTATCGCCATAGATCTCGAACAATGAGCTAAAGCCGGTGAGATCGAACACCTCTTTGATCCGGGGCGGCAGATTGGCGATCCGCACATCGCCACCCTCAAGATCGGTTAGCTTCCACTCGCGCGCCTTCTTGCGCGCTTCGATCAACACCCGCAAACCGGGGCTGCTGATATACTCGAGCCGGCTGAGATCCAACACAATGCGATAACGACCGTCGGCAAAGATCGACTCAATCAATTGCTTGAGTTGCGGCGCTGTGGCAGCGTCAACGCGCCCGACGACCTCAATGAGATCAACCCGGTTGAGCCGGCGGTGATTCAGTTCCATCCCGTCCCTCCTCTTACAGGCGCTGGTGGCGCGTTACGCATGACTGCACGGTATTATAACACACTGTTGCCGGTTGAACAGAATGTGCTGCCGCCCATGCTATAATGACGTTGCGAGCGCCCATCGAGGAGCGGATATGGCACAATGGAACGATCTCAGCGTTGCCTTCAATACCTTGCGCGAAATTGATGTCGCCGCCATCCGCGCCGAAGCCGAACGCCCGCTGGCGATCGTTTGCGTAGGATCGCCGCGGGTCTGCCAAACGATCGCTACCCGGCTCGAAAGCGGCCCGCAGCGGTATGGCGTGACCGGGCCGTCACCGATTCAGCTCGCTAGCCTGACGACAATTATTCCCGACGAACTGCGCGGCGTCGATCTAATTGTGCTTGGGCTTGACCGAAACACGCGCCTCTCGGCACGTGAATTAGCAACCATCGACCGGTTGGCGGCGCTGGCTTTGCCCACCGTGGTGGTGGTGTGGGGGACGGCCTTGCCCGCCGATGCCGGACCGCTCCACCCGCGGGTGGCCCATGCCCGACTGTTGGTCGTGCCCGATCCTGATGCGCCTGATGTCAATGCACAATTGGCTGAAGCGGTGCTTGACCGGCTGCCCGGCGAGTTGCATCTGGCGGCGGCGCGCCGATTGCCCGGTCTGCGCGCTGCGGTGGCTCGCCAACTGATCAACAGCGTCTCATTTACCAATGCGACGTATGTGTTAGCCACTGCACTGCCGTCGCAAATCCCGATCTTTAATGTCCCCTTTGCCGCCGCTGATATTCTGGTGCTGACTAAAAATCAAGCGATTCTGGTTTATCGCCTCAGCCTCGCTTACGGCGCGCCACCTGACATCCGCGAACGCTTGCGCGAAGTGTTGCCGGTCATTGGCGGTGCGTTTATCTGGCGGCAACTGGCCCGTGCACTGGTAGGATTGATCCCGATCTGGGGGGTGGCGCCCAAGGTGGCGATTGCCTATGCCGGCACGTATACCACCGGTATGGCGGCATGGCGTTGGTTTGCCGAAGGCGAGATCGTTGATCAAGCGCGCCTGCAGGAGCTAGGACGCGAAGCGTTAGCCTTAGGCCGCGCGCGAGCCGCCGAGCTGATCGCAGCCGCGCAGGCTAGGAGTGCCCAACAGATGAGCCGTTGGCAACGGTTTTGGCAAGGTGTGCAAGCGAAATTCCGGCGCACTCGCCCATAGTTCCCTCAGGATACCGTGCGGAACCCTAGCTGCCACAGAGGAATGCCTGAAGAAACGGCCCACTGGGCCGTTTTATTGATGAGGGATCATCTGACTCAACCCGCGAGGAAAGAACACTATGGATCATTTCGTCATCGAAGGCGGCCACCGGTTATCGGGTTCGATCCGGCCCGCCGGCAACAAGAATGCAGCCCTGCCCTTACTCGCTGCCAGCCTCTTGACCGATGAACCTGTCACGCTGCGCAATATTCCCGACATTGGCGATGTACGTACCAAGCTGGCGCTCTTATCTCACCTCGGCGTGCAGATTGAGCGGCTAGAACCGAATGTAGTGCGTCTGCACGCCGCGCGATTAGCGCCGGTTGAACCCGATACCGCTTTGGCGCGCCGCATCCGCACCTCGCCGCTCTTGGCCGGCCCGCTGCTCACCCGGCGCGGGTATGTCACCCTGCCGCGACCCGGTGGCGACGCGATTGGACGGCGACGGCTCGATACCCATCTGCTGGCGTTGCAAGCCTTGGGAGTACAAATTGAAGTCACCCCGGCCAGCTATATTCTTACCACTGACGGATTGCGCGGCGCTGATATTTTCCTCGACGAAATGAGCGTCACCGGTACTGAACAGGCGATTATCGCGGCGGTGACGGCCGAAGGCCATACCACGATCGGCAATGCCGCCTCGGAGCCGCATGTGCAAGATTTGTGCCACTTGCTCAACCGCATGGGGGCGCGGATCAGCGGTATCGGCACCAACTTGCTCGAAATCGAGGGTGTGAGCCGGCTGCATGGCACTGACTACACTATCGGCCCCGATTTTATGGAAGTTGGTTCACTGATTGGCTTGGCGGCAGTCACACGTAGCGAACTGCGAATTGTCGGCGCGCGCCCACGCGAGCATCGTATGACCAAGATTATGTTTGGACGGCTTGGAGTGACGTGGTATGAGGAGGGTGACGACATCATTGTGCCGCCGGATCAAGAACTGGTGGTGCGTCACGATCTGCACGGCGCTATCCCCAAGATCGACTCGGCACCGTGGCCCGGTTTTAACCCTGATCTGATCAGCACGGCGATTGTGATCGCCACCCAAGCCCGCGGCACCGTGCTCATCCACGAGAAGATGTTCGAGAGCCGGCTGTTCTTTGTTGACCGACTGATCGGCATGGGAGCACGCATTGTACTCTGCGACCCGCATCGGGCAGTAGTCGTCGGGCCATCACAACTCTACGGTGAACCCGATGGCCTGCCAAGCCCCGACATTCGCGCCGGCATGGCGCTGGTCACGGCGGCACTATGCGCCAAAGGGCGCAGCGTGATCTACAACATCGGCCAAATCGACCGCGGCTACGAACGGATCGACGAGCGGCTCGCCGCACTCGGCGCCCGCATCGAACGGGTGCGGGGGGGATGATAGTGGCGGCGGCCCCACCCCTAGCGGGATTGCGATACGATCATCCTACGGGGTTTGAAGATCAGAGCGAACATTTGATCGAGTATAACCGTTGATCGCTATATAATGCTTCAAAGCTTAGCTCCTAGCCCCGCTCCCATTGGCGCGGGAGCGGGGCTAGGAGTGAGGGCGAAACGGCTGATCGCAAAGTCATCAACGCTCATACGTTCTGTCTACTCTTGAACCTACGGGGTGTATGGCTGAATCAAGCCCTCGCCATCGTTGCGCACCTGATTGACCGCCTTGCTCACCGGATAGACGCGCAACGCTACTGGCGGCGGGGCAAGGCAAAGATGGTGGAGACGGGCCGCGTCGGCAGTGGGGTCAAGCCACAGCGCATCGAGATCTGGCGGCAGGATCACCGGCATCCGATCGTGGATCGGGGCAACGATCTCGTTGGCAGCAGTTGTCAGAATGGTATAGCTTTCGACGATTGCGCCATTAGGCGCGCGCCACTGCTCCCATAGACCGGCGAAGGCCATCAGATCGCCATCAACCGGCGTGAAATAAAACGGCTGCTTGCCGGCAACAGTGGGCTGCCATTCGTAAAAGCCGGAAGCTGGAACAAGGCAACGCTGGCGGCGAAACGCAGTGCGGAAGGCCGGCTTTTCGAGCACCGTCTCGCTGCGGGCATTGATCAGGCGCGCGCCGATAGCGGCATCGTTCGCCCACGACGGGATCAAACCCCAGCGCAGCAACGCCAATTCGCGCGTGCCATTGCTTGCGCGCACGACCGGAGCCGGCTGGGTAGGCGCAATATTATAGCGTGGCTGGAGTTCGAGCGGCGCTACGCCAAACCGGGCAGCGAGCTGAGCAGGTGAAACAGCTAAGGTATAACGACCACACATGGCATTGAGTGATGATTCGTAGAGATGCTTCACCGCCGCAAGCAAAGCAGACGCGAAGCAACAGAAGCGCCACCGGATACTAGCGGGAAGCACCGGCATCGGTGGCCTTTAACCACCGGCCCCGTTCCCTGCGGAGGTTTAAGAATTGACAGCGCGCTTGCAGCACAGCCGCTACCACCGTGTCCTAACCCTTAACGCACCGCTTTTCTCGCCCACATTACGGGGAAGGGGCAGGGATAGTCTCTATCATAACCACCCGCACAGGTTCTGAACGCCGTTGAAGCGCGGGCCAGAGAGGTGCGATGATCGCGAGCACCAACTCATCACAACCGCCTTAGAAATCATCTTTGTCTGGATCGAGGCGGGTCGTCTCGCCGGTCGCCGGTTCACCGCCAGCAGGCGACTGCATCCGTTTGATAAACTCAGCCAACTGATCGTTGAGTTGGGCGATCCCCTGCACCAAGGTTTGTTGGAGATCGTGCGCCGCTTGCGACTGCTGGAACTGGTGCAACGTCTGCTGGCCACGTTCAGCCAACTCTTGCACACGAGGATTATCGGCGATTGCCTTAACTGCCACCTGCACCTGTTCACCGATCGTACGCAGACCACTGAGCAATTCCTGCTGCAACTGGCGAGCGCGTTCACTTTCAAGCGCGGTACGGAGCGCTGCCTCGATCTGCTGGCCCAATTCGCGCAACTCGGCGCCCAAATCAGGGGTCTGATCGGGTTTCTGGTCGGGCTGACTCATCGTCTTCCTCCTTAATTACGTGATTACCGGCAGACATCAGCGATACGACGAAGATCTCCATGAAAACGTTGCCCCGGCCCGTAACAACCTTACCGTCGCCGGCGCAACAACAGCCAGAGACTAGCAACCACCGCCAGTGCACCAAGGGCAGGCCGGGCGCCACGAGCCGGGCCTTGGGCTACCAGCGCCGCCACCTCAGCAACACCTGACGGGCGGACAGGAATGCTCTGGGCCGGCAGCGCAATCTGGCCGGTCACATAGTTCCGGCGGCGCGCCACGGCGTAGAGGTGCGCCAGCGGCGGCGCCGGCTCGCCATCACCCGGCAAGAGATCGGCCAAATCGGCGCGGAAGAGGGCCAGCGGTAATAGGGGATCATCCTGATCACTGGCCAACACCCGGCGCAACAACGCGGTATGCGCTCGGTAGAGCGGATGGGCCGGCGCCGGTGTGCGCCGGCCTACCAACACATCCTGACCATTGTATGCAGCTAGTAACCGTTCAATCGCCAAAGCTGACGGCGGCGCCGCAGCGTCGATCGCGAGCACGAGATCACCGCTGATCAACCCGCACGCATCGCGGAGCAGGTACGACGGGCGGCGCGGCTGAACGTGATAGGTAGCATGCACTGGCGGGCGAGCCGCAGCAATACGCGCAGCAACCGCTGCCGCAGCGGGCCCGGCGGCGATTATCATCTCGTGATCAGTGCTGTAGCGCGCTGCCGCCACAGTGACAGCCGATACCGCCTGTTCGAGCCGGGCGCCATCGTTCGCATAGATGACGACTGACAAGGTATCGATACCAGACACGGGGAACCTCCGCAACGAAATCATGTTGGTAGCAGTATAGCACAAAGCTTGGACCATAACCGGCGCAGGGCAACTGGTTTACAGCCAGTGGTTTGGCGTTCGCCGACCACATCATTGCTGGCCGGTACAATTAGCGAGATGAACAAGCTGTCATTTAGGCCGCCGATAAATGAACGATTTGTAAACAGGTTGCCACGCAATTCCGCTTGACAGATATGTTTAGTGGGCTTAATCTTTTCTTTGCCAATGACCTAATCTACCTCAGCCCATCAAGCCAGCATCGTCGTTGCTGAGTTTGGCCGCGAGCAATGTGTGCTCTTGCTGGTTGGTATGCGCCATTCCTGCCTCAGCTCCGCCTGCGCCCCACCCGGATTAAGCCAGTTGCCTTTTTGAACACTGTACGGTTACACGAGATTAAGCGCCCAGACGCTGAGTGACATCCTTGATCCACTGCGGCTATAGACCAAGCGCACTAGCGAAAGGATTGTTGTCAGCGCCTTGCTGCATATCTGACTAGCAGCACTCGTGTCACTTGCCAGTGCAGCGGTTGAGAAAGGAGGGATGCGTTTGTAGCGATTTCAATGACGAAATGGCCGCACAAACCCCTTTTCGGTCGCGATGTTGTTCTGTTTAGGAGCTGAGGAGTTTATGAAACTCATGACCAAACGCCATCTCTTTGCAATCGCCATCAGCGTAGCGTTGACGATTGCGCTGATTGCGCCATCAGCGGCGCAGCCGCCCCGCCCAATCCCTAATCTTGATGCATTTCGGCTAGAAGAACCGCTTACCATTGATCGCTCACCCATCCCGCTCTCTCCCAGCCTCATTAACGCCACCGGACGCCAAGAGGTTGTCATTCGTCTCAGTGAAAATCCTACCGCGCGCGTGCCGCAGGGCGCTGCGCAGGCCGCCCAACTCAATCGCATTAACCAGCAACACGAGCGCGTGCTGGCCCGTTTGCGCGCAATTGATCCGACGCTGACCGAGCTGGCCCGGCTGCGGGTGGCACTCAATGCAGTGGTTGTCGAGGTCGATGGCGCGACGCTGCCGGCCTTGGCTCGCGATGTCGAAGTGGTGCGGATCAATCCGGTCGTGAACTACGAGCGTGATACCCAACCACCGATGGAGACGGTACCCTACATTGGCGCGAATCCAGCGGTACAAGCTGCCGGCTACCGCGGCAAAGATGTGCGCGTAGCCGTACTCGATAGCGGCATCGATTACACCCATGCTGCCTTTGGCGGCCCCGGTACCCTCGAAGCGTATCAGGCCGCCTATGGCACGAGTCCATCCGATTCGCGGAACACAACGCTTGATGGTTTGTTCCCGACCGATCGGGTAAAGGGCGGCTACGACTTTGTCGGCGAGGTGTGGCCGAATGGCCCGCTCATGCCCGATCCCGATCCGATTGACTGCGGTGTGGTTGGCCTGAGCAGTGGCACCTGCGCCGGTGGTCACGGCACTCATGTCGCTGACATCATCGGTGGCGAGCAGGGAGTAGCGCCAGAAGTCGATCTGTTTGCGGTGAAAGTCTGCTCGGCGGTGTCGCCGTCGTGCAGCGGCGTCGCCATTCTGCAAGGGTTGGATTGGGTGGCTGACCCGAACGGTGATGGTGTCACCGATGACCGCATGCACATCGTGAATATGTCGCTGGGTGTATCGTATGGTCAGAACTATGACGACGACGCGGCAATTGCGGTTGACAACCTAGAGCCACTCGGCATTTTGGTGGTGGCTTCAGCCGGCAACAGCGCCGACCGGCCCTATATCACTGGCACGCCGGCTGGCGCGCGCACGGCCCTCTCGGTGGCGCAAACGGCAGTACCGAGCGATGCGTCGTATCCGATTACTGTGCTTAGCACCACCGTCTTCGGCGTCGCCCAGCCGTGGGCGCCGATCCCGAACACGGTGGTCAGCGGCACCTTGGTCTACTTCCCGGCGCCGGGCAATAACCTTGGTTGTACACCCTACCCGCCCGGTTCACTAACCGGTCAAATTCTGCTGGTTGACCGTGGCACTTGCGCGATCAGCATCAAAGGCACGAACGGCGCCGCCGCTGGCGCCGCCGCAGTGATCGTGGCTAACAACGTTGCCGGCGTAGTGCCGCCTACCTTCGGCTTCGGCGGCGGCAACCCCACCGTGCCGGTGCTGTCGATTACGCAGGCCGCCGGCAATGCGTTGAAGGCCCGGGTGGGCAACCCAGTTACGATTGATTTCGCTAACCCGGCCAGCAACGCTGGCAGCGTCGTCGGCACGTCATCCCGCGGGCCAACCGCCGGCCAGCAGATGACCTACGGTAACCAAATCATGTATGCCCAGATCATCAAGCCGGAAATCGGCGCTCCCGGCGCATCGATTTCGGCCGTGGCCGGCAGCGGCACTGGTGTTGAGCCATTTGGCGGTACCTCAGGCGCAGCTCCAATGGTCTCTGGTGCAGCGGCACTGCTCTACAATGCGGTTGACTGGAGCCTCTCGCCATGGGAGTTGAAGGCACGGCTGATTAACACGGCCGAGACGAACATCTTCAACGGCCCACCAGCCTTTGTTGGCCCAGCGCTAGCGCCGATCACCCGCATCGGCGGTGGCGAGGTGCGCGTGGATCGGGCGATTGCAGCCCAAGCTAGCGCATGGGAGCTAGGGAATGGCACTGCGACGATCTCGTTTGGCTTGGTCGAAGCCACCCGCAACCCGACTAGGCTCCGCCGCACGATCGTGGTGCGCAACTACGGCAACACGCCACTTACCTACACCATCACGCCAACCTTCCGCTTCGCTAACGATGCAGCTAGCGGCGCGGTGACGCCGAGTACCTCGGTGAGCACCATTACGGTGCCGCCGCGCAGCCGCCGCACCTTCACCCTCACGCTGAACATTGACCCAACCAAACTACCGGCGTGGACGCTGAATTCGGGCAGCAATGGCGGCAATGGCGCAGCGCTGACCGCTGTCGAGTACGATGGCTATCTGGTGCTCGATGCCCCCGGCACGGCCAACGACTTGACCATGCCGTGGCACGTGCTGCCGCGTGCTTCAGGGAATGTCCGCGCCCCGGCTTCCGTCCGCGTCCATACCACTCCGGTTGCTGCCACCCTAACGAATACCGGCGCTAACCCGGTATCGGTTGAGCCATTCACCTTAATCGGTAGCAATGATACCGTCACTGCCTCGCTAGGCGCTGGCGTGCAGATGCCGCCGATGGATCTGCGCTACGTCGGCGTGCGCGCCTTCGACATCCCCGGTGTCTGCCCGGGGAATAGCCCCGTCATCCAGTTTGCCATTACTACCCACCAGACCATCACCCACTCCAACTATCCGGTGGAGATTGACCTGCTGTTCGACACCAACCGCGACGGTACACCAGACTACGTTGGCTACACGGCGGAAGTGGGAAGCTTTGCCAGTGATGGCCGCAACGCCTTCTTTGTTGGCCCGCTCAGTGGCCCTTACAGTGCCTTCTTCTTCACCAACCACGCCACCAACAGCACCAACACCGTGGTCACGTTGTGCGGTAGCCAAATCGGTGTCACGGCGCTCGGCCAGCAGATCAACGTCGCTGCTTACACCTACGACAACTACTTCACTGGCCTTGAGCTGAGCAAAATTGAGGGCATGAGCACGGTGCTCGGCGCGCCGCGCTTCGACATCGACATAGGCAGCGGGGTGGTGCCGGCCAACGGTACGCTCAACACCACCGTCTACCGCTTCAACGCCCCGGCTGATGTAACCGACTCCGGCATCCTGTTGCAGTACTCCTTCGCGCCGGGTGGTCGCGAAGCCAGCGCGATTATTGTTCGGTAATCGGTAACGAAACGATGGCAACAACCACGGCACATGCGTGCCGTGGTTGTTTGTTGCATCAGAGCACCTCTGAATCAATGACAATAAGTGTTCACCCTTCACGGCCAACGATAACGCACCCCCGGCGGCAAGCGCAATGTCTCGTCGCCGAGTCGACCAAGGCCAAAGGTCACGCCATCGGCACTGCGCTCCAGCCGGGCGTACTCCGTCCATTGCACAATCCAGCCGTTCCGTTGCATATCGCCGCTGAGCGGTTGGCCAAGGTTGGCCAGCAGCTCTTCCGGCACGGCGTAGCCGGGGCAGAGGCGATCAGCCGGCGTCCCATCACTACACTGCGCATGTCGTATCGTTTCGGCGAGGTAGAGTTCTCTGCCCAAGGCACGCTGTTGCACCATGCCATCGCGCCATTCGAGACATACCCGCTCGAAGCATTGCAACCATCCCCACCCAAACGGCACCGCCGGCGTGAGCGGCCAGCCGGCCCGTTCGACTGCGCCGAGTTCGGCCCATGCCTGCATAAAGCGTGCCGGCACGAAGTAGCCGGTTTCGGTGAAGAAGGCGCCGCCTTGCGCTTCAACGGCCAGCGTAGCCACTGGCTGCGGCGCAATTAGGTCATTTCCTGCTTGATCGCGCAACCCGACCGCAAGTTGATAGGCGCCGGGCAGCAGTTCGAGCGGCAACGCGATCGGCTGCATGTGCTCGATGGCAGCGGTGGTTGGCCAACGCGCCGGCGGCAGTGCCCCGTAGAGCAAGGGCAACTCGCTGTGCGCGGCAACGCGGTCGCCGGCAACGAGCACTCGCACCACGACGATCAACCCGTCGGCTGGATGTGGCGCAATCCGCTGCCACTGCAAGCTGAGCGTCACTAGTTGGCCGGGTTCGTAGGCTGCGCCGAGCGGCGGGGCTAGTTGCACGCTGGCCAGTTGCACCCCGCCTGCCACCACCGGTTGCAATGGCGGCTGGGCCGGCCCGGTGGCAACTGGACGGTAGCGGTCGATCACGCCGAGTGATCCGTCTTGAGCGTAGCGGTGGCGAATGATCGCAATCATCTCTGGGGTCAGCCAGTTACCAAGGTAATCGAGCAAGAGCAGCGGCAACTCACCGTTGGCCAGCTCGTACAGAATGGCAGTCTGGTCGGCCAAGCCTTGATCGAGCAACTGGCGAAACTCGAACACCGGCATGCGGGCGGTAACACCGGCACCGCTGGCAAGACCGGGCAAATCGGTGAAGATGATATTGCCAGCAGCCCGAGCTTCATCGGCCAACGCGGCATCGGTACGGGTCAACGCTGCTAGCACTGCTGCTTCACGCTGCGCATCAGCCCATACCCCATACTGCCCTAGCACAAAGCGCGGCGGGCTTGATTCAATCAATCCAGCCGGGCGTAACCGGTTGGCATCCCACAGTGGCGGGTAGTAGAGCAGGCTTGCGATCAGCAGCACACCCAACCCGACCAACGCCGCCTCGCCAGTCCGGCGCAGTCGGGGATCACCGGCCAGCGCACGCCATCCTATCCCAGTCAACCAAATCAACCCGGCGTACCATTCAAAAAAATAGTTGGCATACGCGCCGACCTTGCCCACACCGATCGCGCCGAGCGTGCCGGCTAGCAGATAGGCGAGAGCCGGGATCAGGGTTGCGCGTTGCCCAGTGTGCCACGCCACCGCCACGCCGATCAAGGCCGTGAGCAGCAACGGCCAGCGTAAGGCCACTTGCTGCCGCCAAAAATCAGTCGCCAGCGCCAACTCCCAGCGATTGGCGTTAGCCGCCACTACGTGCAACAAAAACCGTCCCGCCGTCGCCCATACCAAGCCGGCCACGATCCCGCCGCCAACCAGAGCTCCAGTAATGAGAAAAGACTGCAAGGCGTGGCGGGCATGCGATTCGGGGTGGGAATGGAGCCAGATCCATCCGGCGAGCAGGTAGACGCCGGCAGCCAGCGGCCCCGCGATCAGCGATGGCTTAGTCAAGAGACAGCCAACCGCCAAGACACCGGCCAGTGCGCCGCGCCAGATCGGCGGCAGCCGCTGGTGGCCAGCCACCCACACCGCCCATAACCCCAGCGCTACCCCAACCAGATCAACCCGCATCAGCGGCATCCACTCGCGCACGACCGGAATGGCAAGCCAGAGCAACGCCAACCATGCTCCGCGCCGCCCGATCAGCGCCGCCAACGCTGCCATACTTGCCAGCGCGCCAAACAACGCCACCAGCCTCCCCGCCGTCAACGGCACGCCGGTGAGCGATGACATACCGGCACTGAGCAACACGTACAGCGGCGGATAATTGACAATCAAAAATGGTTCCTGCGCTGGATCGGCATACAAATGCCAGATCGGTTCACCGCCGGCCAAGCGGCTCACCTGCGCCAACAACGGACCTTCGCCGTAATCGAGCGGGAAAGGGAACGCGAGCAACAACCGAACGTGCTCAGCAGCATACCAAAGGTAGAGCGCCAGCAAACCAGCCAGCGCGCCGATCGTCACCCAATGCAACCAACGAAATACAGAACGTCTCATGGTAAGATAGAACTCGCTGAGCAATGGCGCTCAGCCACGATACCACGAAGGAGAGCCTCTATGATCAGCCAGCGCATTGCGCGGCGCATTCGCGCCGTTCCACCATCGGGCATTCGCCGCTTCTTCGACATCGCCGCCACCATGCCCGACGTTATCTCACTCGGTGTCGGCGAGCCTGATTTTATCACGCCGGAGCACATTCGCGCCGCAGGCCAAGCCTCAATCGACCGCACCACCGCCTACACCTCTAACTCTGGCCTGCTCGAACTGCGCATCGCGCTCGCCGAGCACCTCAACCGCCGTTACGGCGTGCAGTACGACCCCGAAACCGAGCTGCTGATCACCGTTGGTGTCAGCGAAGCGATGCTTGGCGCAGCGCTGGCCCTGCTCGATTCCGGCGACGAAGTGTTGATGCCAGAACCGTGCTTTGTCGCTTACCCAGCGTGTGTCACCTTCGCCGATGCGCGCGTCGTCTACGTGCCGACCAGCGTCGCCGACGACTTTCAAGTGACCGGTGCGGCGCTAGAGGCAGCGGTCACGCCGCGCACCAAAGCGATCTTGATTGGCTATCCCAACAACCCGACTGGCGCCGTACTCAGCCGCGAACGGTTGTTGGAAGTGGCGGCAGTGGCTGAACGCCACGACCTGATCGTCATCTCAGACGAGATCTACGACCGGCTGGTCTACGGCGTCGAGCACACTTGCTTCGCGGCGCTGCCCGGCATGCGCGAACGCACTGTACTCCTTGGCGGCTTCTCGAAGGCTTACGCGATGACCGGTTGGCGCCTAGGTTGGCTGGCCGCCCCCGCCGAAATCACTGCCGCCGTGCGCAAATTCCACCAGTACGCGATTATGTCGGCTCCAACGATGAGCCAGTACGCCGGTCTTGAAGCCATCTTGCACGGTGAAGAGGCAGTGCAGGAGATGGTGCGCGAGTACGACCGCCGTCGCAAGGTGATCGTGTCTGGTCTCAACAGCATCGGCCTACCCACCTTCGAGCCGCAAGGCGCTTTCTACGCCTTCCCGCAGATCAGCCATCTCGGTCTCAGCAGTGAAGCCTTTTGCGAGCAGTTGCTGCACAGCGAACAGGTAGCCGTCGTGCCGGGTGACGCCTTCGGCCCAAGTGGCGCCGGCTACGTGCGTGCGTGTTACGCCACCGCGATGAACAAGATCGAAGAGGCATTAGAACGGATCGAGCGATTTGTCCGCCGGATTAGGTAGGGACATAGCGGCGCTACGTCCCTACTGGCGGAGTGAAACCCACAGCGAGGTACATTATGCCATCGCGCAACAACGAGACCGCCACCGAACTCCGTTGCTCGCTCACCGGACGGCCACTCACGCCGGAAGAGGCCTACTGGGCGCCGCCGCTGATCACCGCCCGCGAGTTGGTGACGACCTTTGTCAAGACCCTGTTCACCAACCCAATGGCGCTAGGAGCTATCTTGCTCAGCGAGTTGCCCGATGTACCCTACGCTCCAGAAGCGCGCCCGTTGCTAGCCCGTCGCCGCTCGGTCGAACAGGCCAAGCTACTGGCGCTGTTGCTGGTGATTGCGATCGTGGTCATCGGGCTGATCTTCTGGCTGGTGCGGTGAACGAAGACGACGTTCGCTCAGCGCCAACGCTATCTGATCCCGCCGATCAGCAATCGCTCGCCACGCTCAGCGGTGGCCGGCGCTGGTTGCTGAGTGGATTGCTGCTGGCAGTGATAGTGGCTTTGCTCCCTGCCGGACGGGTGCTGTTAGCGACCGGCTTGTGGCTGATCGCGCCGGGGTACCTGCTCGAACGCAGCTTGCCCGGCCCGCGCCCGCCGTGGCTGTTGCGGGTCGCGCTTTGGACGGGTATCAGCCTGAGCATCGTGCCGATTGTGTACCTGTGGGTCACGGCGGTGGGCGGGTCATTGCCGGTCTTCGCCCTCACTACTAGCGCCATCCTGTTGACACTGGCGGCAATTGGGGCAGCGTGGTGCGACCTTGCCGGCGTGCAGGGACGGCCATCCGCCGCGACGTGGCTGCTGGCGGTTGTGCTGGCAATCGGCGCGTGGCTACGCGCCGAACAGATCGCCGATCTCGCCCTGCCGGCATGGGTCGATTCGGTGCATCACGCGCTGATGGTACGGGTCGCGGCTGAAACCGGGCGCGCACCGTGGACGCTTACCCCCTATCTGCCGGTAATCGAAATGCCTTACCACTGGGGCTACCACGTGGTGATCGCGGCGGCTTGGTGCCTGAGCAGCGGTGCATTGCCTGACGTGATGCTCTGGAGCGGGCAATTGCTCAACTGGTGGCAGAACGTGGCCGCCGCAGCGCTGGCGCTGCTCTGGTGGCGACGGCCTAGCGCAGCGGTCGTGGCTGCCGCCGTTGTTGGCTGCATCTCGTGGATGCCGGCTTATTACGTGTCGTGGGGCCGGTACACTCAACTGACCGGCCTGTTGCTGCTTGTGGCGTTGGCCATTGCGTGGCATCAGTGGCTTGCTAGGACACACCGCCGCGAACGCGCCGGCTGGCTGGCGCTGGCGGCACTGATCGCCGCCGGTCTTAGCCTCGTTCACATGCGCATCTTTGTCTTTGGCAGCGCATTGCTCGCGGCCCAGAGCGTCGTATGGAGCTTGCGCCAATCGCGGCGCACCATCGTCACACGCGCAGCGCAAGCATTTTTGGCCGGAATAGTTGCAGTCGCCTTAGCTGCGCCATGGTGGTGGCTGCTGCTACGCCGGGTGCTCGTGCCGGCAGTGACTGGCACTCAAAGCCTCACCACCGGCGGTTCGTATGCCCAGCTCAGCTACGACCTGATGTGGATCGGCCCAAACGAATGGTTAGTGGCGCTAGCTTTGATCGGCGGTGCCCTCGGCGTGGCCCGCCGGCAAGCCGCCGCAGCGGTGCTGATGCTCTGGGTGGGTGGGTTGGCAGTGCTGACCAATCCGTGGCTGATCAGCTATCTGGCGCCGCCGGCAGGTCTTGCCGTCCTCCTCTACAGCCTCACGCAGCGCAAGTGGCTGTGGAGCGGCGTTGGCTTGCTCTTGCTAGCGATAAACCCGGCAACGGTGCGCTTGCCTTTCCTCTGGCTATTACCGGTGGACATCGCCGTGATCAGTCTCTTTCTCCCCCTCAGCAGCCTCATAGGCGGCGGGGTTGTATTGATCTGGCCGGCCCAGCGCCGTTTTTGGCAGATCACTGGCGTGGCGGCATTGCTCGGCTTCACGCTCTGGGGGGCATACCAGCAACGTGCGATTGTCAACCCGGTGACAGTTTTGGCGACGGCTGCTGACCGGAGGGCGATCGCGTGGGTGGCCGATCACACTCCGCCTACGGCTCGCTTCTTGATCAACGCCGCGCCGTGGCTGCCGGGAGTCGCCCGCGGCAACGACGGCGGCTGGTGGATCATGCCACTCACCGGGAGGTGGACCAGCACGCCGCCGGCGCTGTTTGTGTATGGTGATGTGACGTCGGTACAGGCCACACGCCAACGCAGCCAGCAGATCATCGACGTCGGGAACGGGAAAGAGATCGATCTCGATCGCTTGATTGCCGCCGAGCAGATCGACTACATCTACACCTCACCGAACGGGCCGCTGCGGCCTGAACTCTTTACGCACCGGCCCGGCTACGAGGTAGCGTTTGCCGAAGGGGGAGTGGTGATCTATCGGGTTGCATCTGATCGGAGGTGATAGGGCGGAGCGCGCGCTTTGTCTGCTGAAGTTTCCTATTACGTTCCTACGGCAACGCCACGCTCCACCAATCGCGCCAAGCGAAGAATGCTGTCAGATAGACCACGCACACGATGCTGAAGAGCGTATCAAACCGCTGCCAACGACGCGGCTGTGGGTGAACGGCAAAGCTCGCGATCCCAAGTAACACCAAGATGAGCAACCCGCTCCCGGCTATATAGAGCCGGTAGAGCGGCGTTGCCCGATCAACCACCCCGTGAGTAAACCGGAGCAAATTCTGTAAATCGGCGGCAATCGGCCCATCAGGGGGGAAAGCCGGCGCCAACGGCGCCAGCAACGCCGCGAACGGATTGAACGCAACGGCAACGACAACCGGCAGCGTGGGTTGCGTATCCCTACCTGCGATCAACACCCCGACAACCAACCACAGCGCCAACACGCTATATGCAAAGAACAACGCAGCCGGCGGATTGCGCATCACCGTCACCCAACACACACCATACGCTCCACTGAGCAACGCCGTCACGACAATCACGGCAAACGCCCACCCGATCTCCGGCAAGCTCAGACTGCCAAAGAGCGGCAGCAAACTAAAGAAAGGCAAAGTGAGACCGATCGCAAGGATCATCACAGCCCACACCACCAGTAAGCGCGCCAACAAGACTATCGGGTTCAGCTTTGTCTGCAACCCAACCGTATAAGCACTCACTGCCAATAGAGGTGAAAGCAGCATCACCCATCCCTGCAACGCCAAACAGAGACTCGTGGCAAAGAGCCGGTCAATCTGCGCATTCAAGAGCGGCAAGTCAGCCAGAGTTGCCATTCCTGCCAGTTGCCCCGTTCCCTGCGCGGTTAGCAACATCACCAGTACGGTGCTGATGAAGAGCAGCATAATGCGGCGCCGCCGAATGAGCCGCTGCCACTCTTCGCGTAACGCCGCTCTCATGGCAACACTCCCTGCACACCACCCGTCGCAACGACGCAACCAAGCCGATCAAGCCCGCCGCTGAGCCGGAGCCGCACCTCACCGGAACGAAGATACGGTTCAGCATCAGTAATGGTCGTTGTTGAAAGGGGATTGAAGACGAGAGTGTCCCACGCGCCGGTTACCCAATTGTAAGCGCGCAGAGCGAGGTTCACATTGCTCGTTGCGTCGGTGGGACTGAGTCGTACCTGTATGGCGCTAGCCCGTAGCAATGACAGATCAGGCGGCAAGCGTAGGTGGATCTCGGCTGTCTCGCCGCTCAACTGCACGCCTTGGCCATTGAGGCATGGGGTCGCTTCAGAGCCGGCAGGATCAAGGCGCAACCATCCCACGGGTAGAGAAAGTTCACCTTGCCCCCGAATCGGCGGTCGCATCATAAAGAGGGTTTCAACCGCCCCTATAGGGGGTTGTACCAGCACAGTTGGATCACGATCCAGCCATGCCAGCATAAACGGCCCCGGATCAAAGCGCGTAGGCAACGCTGCTACCGCCGCATCGACCAAGGCGGCCCGGATTTGCGTCTCCTTTTCCATGTTGCCATCAAGCAGCAAGCCATTATCCTGCAAATCCTTGATCACCAATTGACCGAGTGACAAACCAGCAACAGCGGGGGCCAACAACGCCGGCCAACGCGCGACCGAGCGCGCGCCGGGACGCAGCGTGCCAAAGAACAACAACTGATCTCCATACGCGACGAAGACATCGCGCAGAGTATACTGGCTATCATTCTGCACATCAACCCGCAACCGCCCTTGATCAACCACCAACGTCGCCCGCACTGCCGGGGCTGGAATGATTGCCGTTGTCCATAAAGCCTGCGTTCGCCAAGGCGCTAACTGCCGCTCTAGCTGTGTCGTCATCTGCGCAAAGCTCTCACTCCCGTCCGCCGGCGAACCATCGCTGCCAGCAATTATGAATGGGCGAGCAATCACCGGACTCGTAAACAACATTGTTTCCGTCCGCGGCATCGCCGACAGCATCACGCTGATCGTCTGGGCTTGCGCTCGTTCACCATCGATCACCTCGATTAAGGTCATCTGCAAAGCGCTATACGCTGGGGCCATGTTCGCGTTGGCCCACCACAACCCTACAATGGTGCTGATGAGCGCAACAACCAGCAAGCTCACCACCGGCACCATGCGCCGCCAGCGCCAAAACCCTAGCGCCAGCAACACTATCACGACCGCATACCACGTGAGCGCCGTCAACCCTTCGGCAAAAGCCGGGATAGCGATCTGCGGCAGCGCACCGAGCATCGGCGTAAGCGTTTGTAGCTGCCAAGGCGTGATTTGCGCACTAGCGCCGACTGGCGTTGACACCAACAACACCGGCTGCGCCAGCGCCGTCCAGAATTGCTCACGACCGGCCCAATCGGCCAGCGCTTCCGGCGCAAACGCGAGTTGAGTCACCCGTCCGCGACCAACTGCATATTCCACCCACGCAGGCGCCTCTGGATCGCCTCGGTACTGTGCTCCGGTTACCGGCGCCAGATGCACGCCCAGCAACGGCGTATTCAACAATGATTTGCCAAGAGCAACTAATGGTGCGCGATCGATAACTGCGACGCCAGTGATCGTCGCGGCGTGCAACGCTGGCGGCAACGCTGCTTGCAGGGCAATTGCGGCTGGCCCGCCGCCGATAATCAGATGGCCGCCATTGTAGACCCACGCTAACAGTGCGGTTTGTTGCGCAGCCAGCAATGGCGCATCCAGATCAAACATAGCTAACACGCTCAGATTGCTCAGGCCGAGGTAATGGTCAGGCAGATTGGTCACCTGTAAACTACCGGCAGCGAACAGGTCGCTTGTTACCGGTGACAGACCTAAGACTGCTCGCATCCGTTCTACCGGTCGCAGCAGCAGTGCCACCTCTTGCCGATCCACAATGACGCCATCGATGGCGAGTGTAACAAACACGGCACGCACCGGCTGGGCCAGAAAGACGTACAGCCACAGCGATTGTTGCGTTTGCCCAGCTAACCGCAACGTCCGCACATATTGGATCGCACTGTCGGCTGGCGTCGCCGTCACCGTCACTGTCGCTGCCGCCAGCCCTTGATTGCGCAGTGTCACCTGCAACGGGAGCCACTGGCCTACCACATATTGCCCAGCAAAGGGGGCGCCTAGTTCGAGCGAAACTGGCGGTTGCGCCATCGCTACGCGAAATGACGCGATCTGGACGACCAATAAGCAGACCGATATCAGGCTGAGCAGGACTGTAAGGCGCAACCGGCGTACAATCATAGTGGCATGTCTGAAACGCAAAAATGATATTGCCTCATTATACGAGAAGGCTTGCAGGCCGTCATAGCGTCCAAACCGCCGATGCGCAATCAACGTCTTACCTTCCCGCTCGCACGGTGGCGCTGATGCATGTGTTATGATCAACGCAAAGCAGCAAACTTATCACTCATGCCATTATGACAAACGAAAGCCCACTCAGCGAACGCGAACGCGAAATTCTGCGACTGGTCGCGACCGGTGCTACCAACCAGCAGATCGCTATCGCATTGAATATTAGCGTCAACACGGTCAAGGTTCATCTACGCAATATCTTCGCCAAGATTGGCGTCGAGTCGCGTACCGAGGCCACAGTATATGCGATCCGCGTCGGAGTCGTGACAGTTGGGGAAGCAGGACTGGCATCTACTGATGAAGCGGCATCGTCGCTCGAACCGACGCCAGTTGTCACACTCCAACCAGCGAATCACGATCAGGTACCAGTTCCTACGAGCAAGCCAACCGTAGCGTCATCGGACATTGCGCCGCCGGTACTCACAGAATCGACACCGCCTACACCCTTGCCACCTGAGATGCCAGCACCCAACCCTCCGATCGCCGGGCAAGACGCCCCAGAAACGGTAACGGCACAAACTGCTTCGTTCCGCCCTATTACCCGTTTCGGACCTTGGCTGATCGGCCTAGCTGCTGTGTTGGTGATAATCATTACGCTCTTCGTAGCGAATGCGCGCCCCACGAGCAACACATCGCCAACCGTCAATCCCACCGCCGCGTCGCTTCTCAACCCTGAACAACGCTGGTTTACCCGCCAACCGCTCAGCGATCCGCGTGATGATTTCGCCCTCACCGGCTATGACCTTGAACGCCGGCTGTATGTGATTGGTGGGCAACGCGACGGCAGCATTGTCGCTACTGTCGATCGTTACGATCCCGAGACAAACCGCTGGGTGACGTTGACCGATAAACCAACCGCTGTGAGCCATGCGCGCGCTATCACGTTGCGAGGCTTGATCTTCGTCCCCGGTGGCGAAGATAGCACCGGTGCCGTGATCGACCGGCTCGAAATCTATGACCCGCGCGAACAACGCTGGTATACCGGCGCAGCCTTGCCGGCACCACGCAGCCGCTATACGCTAGCAGCATGGGAAGGCCAGTTATACCTGATTGGCGGTTGGGATGGCGCATCGATCCGTAATGAAGTGTTTATCTATGACCCCGTCCTTGATCGGTGGGAGACGGGACCAGCCTTGCCCCAACCACGTCGCAATGCCGGCTCTGCCATTGCCGGCGGTCGCCTGTATGTTATCGGTGGCGAAGGCATCAACGGCCCACTGCGTGAGAGTGCGCGGCTTGAACCAAGCACCGATCCCAGCCGGCGCTGGATTGCAATCACGCCATTACCACAACCGATCGCCCGTCCCGCTACTATTGCGCTATCAAGCACCCTACTCGTATTTGATGGTGAGCGACGCGAAGGGCTGACCTACGATATTGCCGCCGATGCGTGGAGTCGCACACCGCTGCCTCCTGAGGCTCAAGTCTTTCCTGATGCCGTGTTGCTCGATGCCAGCATCTATTTTGTCGGTAATCTTCAAGCCCAAGGGATATTGAGCGAATATCGCGCGTTGTACGTCATTTTTATTCCCGGCCAGTAGGGGCAGCTAGCAAGCGGCCCTACTTCGTGTTATATGGAGTGCGGCAGTTTGACTGCCGCACGCTATGCTGTACACAACGTTTACCAAACCGGCCCCCACAGGGTTGTGCTACGATCTACACTGCATCATAAATCGCCATCCACCGCTCAGCCAGCCGATCCCAGTCATACCGTCGAGCATGTGCGATCGCCGCTGCCGCCATCACAGCGCGGCGTGCCGGGTCGTTCAGCAGTTCCCCAATCGCGTTCGCAAGCGCCTTGACGTTACCCGGTAATACGACCATCCCCGCTGCGCCAAAATTGAGCATCTCGGCTCGATCACCCACATCGCCGGTAATGACCGGTACGCCTACTGCTAGACTCTCGATAATCTTCAGCGGTGAACGGGCCAGCGCGACCGAGTCATTGCGCACAGGATCAACACTCACATCGGCAAGCGACAACAACGCGCGCACCATCGGATACGGGACATGACCGGTAAAGATGACCCGATCACGCCACGGTTGCCGGCTCGTATACGCTTGGAGCAATGGCAAATCTTCGCCGCCGCCGATCAGCAACAGGACAGCACCCGGATGCTGCTCAGCGACCTGCCCAAACGCCGCGAACAGCAAATCAACCGGATGGTTATGCAGCGCTAGCGTGCCAGCATAGGCGATTACTGGCCGGCCAGATACTCCTAACGCCGCCGCCAACGCCGCGCGGATCGCCACTGGCGGCGCCGTAAATTGACGGCTGTCAACCCCATTCGGCACAATCACGCACGGTTGCCCAGCGCACGCCATCCGCTCGGCTAAGTAACGGGTATTCACCGTCAAACCAACCGCTAAGCGCGGCAGCAACCATTGCCAGAAGGCAAACACCGCCCGTTGCCACCCCGCAGTCAACCGGTTGGCGGTCACTTCATCATCATCGCAATCGACCAGAAAGGGCTGCCGGCGCAGCAGGCCCACCCCAATCAACGCGGCCATGCCATTGATCGGCTGCGGCTTTCCAAGATGATACCAATCAGCCGGCGAACACAATACCCCCCAGATCATACCGAGCGTTGCCTGCACAACCACCAGCAGCAATTGCCACGGGCTAAACCGTACCGGCACGTTGCCAACCTTACGGGCATGCATCTGGCCGACATACCAGACTTCAACCCCATCAACAACGAAGCGACGCTGAGCGCACGTGGCGAGATCGGGATGGAGCGCCAGCAACCGCACCCGCACGCCACGCCTGACAAGACCACGGGCGATGTTCAGATAGCGCCGGCCCGATGGCCGGTCAATCCCCATCGGCAAGAGAAAGACAACCCGCACTACTTGGTCACTCCTTGCAATTCGCGCGCTAGTTCGGTAATAATCGCTACCAACTGCGGCCACGATTCGGCCCGCTCGACGGTGGCAGCTTGCACATTCGCGGTCAGGATTGGAGCGAGATCCTCTTGGAAGTAGCGCACAATGGCGCGCGCTAACGAGGTGGCGTCTTGCGGCGGCACAATCAGGCCGTTGACCCCATCATGCACCACTTCGGGCAATCCACCAACATTCGTCGTAATCACCGGCTTGCCAAACCCAAAAGCCAATTGCACTACTGCGCTCTGCGTAGCCGAAATGTAAGGGAGCACAACCACATCGGCTGCCGTAAAGATGGGCAACAGTTCTTCGTTCGGCACATAACGATTCACAAACGTGATCGCATCAGCCACCCCAAATTCAGCCGCATACCGTTGATAATAGGCTAACGACCCCCAAATTTCCCCCACCACCAACAGATGCGCATCGATCTGCGCTCGCACATGCGCCATCGCCTGTATCAGATACTCTAGACCCTTGTATGGCCGCACAAAGCCAAAAAAGAGCAACAGCCGGCGATGCTCAGGCACTTGCCATTCTGTACGTAACGCTCTTGCCGCTGCGGCGGCTTCATGCAAGATCGGTTCATACGTCGGCAAAAACGCTTTGACAATCTTTGCGTATGGCATCAATGCCCGCGCACGATACCGATCAAGTTCGCTATGCACAATTAAGGCATCGGCGCGCCGCAACACTGCCCACGCCAATCGCCGGTCGATCACGCCGCCGCCGTCGTGTGGCAACACGTTATGGCAAATCATCGCGATCTTGGTCGCCGGCGGGCGCTTGAGCAAGCTCGAAATCACCGTCAGGCTCGGCGTCCAATACGGCACCCACCATTGTAAGAGCAGCAGATCAGGCCGATCGGCCCGCACCCGTCGCACCAAACGCCACCATGTTAGTGGATTTATCGGATCGAGCAGGTATTCGCAATCCACCCGCAACGGCGCACGGCTCGGATCACGATCGCTACGACCGGGAAAGAGCAAAGCCGGGTACTGGCGGGTGAAGGAATAGAAAAACGTGGTATGACCAGCGGCGCGCAAATAACGCACCAGCAGTGTCGTATAATGCGCGATTCCGCCGCGAAACGGATAGGTTGGGCCAACAACTGCCAGACGCACTAGCGGATTCTCCAAATACTCACACCGTCTTGCCGGTAGATTAACTCGTAAAACGGCGCTGCATCGATCTGTACCGGGTCGAGATATTCACCAGATGGATTGGCCGCCGGGCCATTGTAGAGATAGTGAAAGCCTAACGCGCGCAACGCAGCCACAGCTTGGGCGCTGCCGATAGGGTAGCGCTGGACTGCCTGATGTTGTTCGGCGATCAGGCGCAGCGTATTTGGCGGATCAGTCGCCTCAAAGCCCACTGCCATCGGCAAGAGGTTGGTACGACGTCCGGTCAGAAATGTGAGCCACCAGCCGCCATCGCTGCCGGCATACACATACCCGCCGTAGGCGGGAAATCCGTTCACGAAAATTGCCGCATCTGGCGGGAGGTGCTCGCGAATCCATGCGGCTGCCTTGAGATCGGCTGGTGTGGCCAGTTGATAATCGTAGTCAACCATTGCCGCTTGCATCGGCGCACCCCAGCCAACCAACACCAAGCCGGCTACGATCTGAATGGTGATCATCGTCGCGCTCAGCCGCCGTTGCGCCTGTTTGGTTATCATTACCCCCAACCGGATCAATGCCAGCAGCCCGGCACCGGCTGCCGGCGCAACGACCAGATAGGCGCCGATCAAGACGGCAAAGGTAGTAATCAAGCCTTGCCCGGTTAAGCCGAGCAATTGCGGATTCGCTGCTAACCACACCAGCCCGGCCCATAATGCCAGTACCAGCCCCCCGCTCTGTCGCCGCCACAGCAGGCTGATGAGACCAATTGCTGCCAGCGGGAAGAGGCCATATTGGAACGCCGCACCGATAATTTCTAAAGCAATAGGATTGCGCGTCTCAACATCAGTAGTGACAATCTGTGCCGCCATGCGCGTGATCTGGCCCTGTTGCACCCGCCACAACCACGGCCATGCCAGTAACGCCGCCCCTAATGCACCCAATATGCCAGCGCCGCCTAACCGCCTTAACGTCCGCCAGCCCACTAGCCCTGATCGGCCCAGCGCCACGAGCGTATACGTCACCACAAAACAGATTGCTAAGATCGCCACCCGATAGTGGCTAAACGCTAATCCGGCGCTTGCAATGCTGGCCAATGCCAACGGCGCCGCCAAAGATCGCCACGAACGCTGCGGCGACAATGCGCCATCGATCAATTCCATCCACGCTACGGCTACCGCCGGCAAGACGGTCTGCCCAGCCAGTTGGGTATATCGGCCCCAATTCACGTAGTAGGCCGGATAGAGACTGAGAAACCCAACAACGACCGCCGCCCACAAGCCGGTCAAGCGAGAGTTGGTCAATCGTGCCGTCAATAAATAAAGCAGCGGCGCTGCTAAGCCGCTCATCACTTGCCCAACCAATACCACTGCCTGCGTCGGAGGAATGCCGGCCAGCCAGTGCCACCATGCCGCTATTGCATGAAATCCGTAGTGGTAGGTAAAGGTCACTGCCGGTGCGTATGGCTGCCACGATTGAAACAGGCCGCCATGATCGATCAACAATTGGGTAATGATGGTATGATGGTAAGAATCGCCAAACAACCCTACCGGCACATCCCGCACAGCGAAGAGGCGTACCGCTAATGCGGCCACGCTTAGCCAAGCTACCATCCATCCAATAAGGCAACGTTGGCCGCGATCTGGCCGATGTATCCGTGGTACTGGCCAGAGGGCTAGCGCCACGAAGACAATCATCACCAACCACGCTGCAAGGCTGTTCCAGCGCCAGCCAATCGGCTCGCTCACCAATAACAGGAATGGAATGATAGCACCACTCAGGCTAGCCGCATACGCTAACCGCTCAAACCAGAGCAACGGGCCGGGATGCAACCAACGCAAGACAGCGAGACCGGGAAGAGTAAAGAGGAGCGCACCGCTGAGCACCGCCAGCAGCGAGGTTAGCAACGACCACGGCGCCCACCAGAGCAATCCCGGCACAGCCATGCTGATGATCGCCGCCAGCCAGATCACAGCTAACCAGATTACTGAACGGGGAAGCGCGCGCTGATCTGCAACCATTATCGTCTCAATCTGTTTCATGTCGCGTTTAATGGCGCATAGGCCGGTTTATTGTAGCATGTTTGTCGCCGCTAGCAACCGTGCTGCCGTCTTGCGCGCAGCCTTTCCCTATGACAAGAACGAAAGGGAAAGGCAAAACGATTCCTACCTCCACTGCAATCTGGGCGGCAGATGTTTCGCTTTGCGGCGGCAATATTAGGCTAGAGACGCCTACTCAATCGCTTGTTGGACAACTGCCGAGCGACCGGCTTAACAAAAAAAGCCTGCGGCAGCATTGCTGCCACAGGCCCAACACCATCCCTTACGAGTTAAACTTCGACCAGAAAATGTTTTCGTACTCTCGCGCCGCCTGATCGACCTTTTCCTTCGACATCAAACGCATTCGCACCAACAAATCGCCAATGCTGAGCCGTTTGCCTTGCTGATCGAGCCGAATCTGCTCGGCTAGCACATCTTCTAATTGAGTAGCGGTAATATAGCCCCGCTCCACCAGATACTCGCCCAACACCTGCGGCGCCGAGCGCGCCCGGCTTCGCTCTTGCTGCTGAATGATCAATGCCTTGGCTAACTTCGCCGGCGTAATCAGGCCTCGCTTGAGCAGCAACTGGCCTAGCCGCCGATCCGATTTCAGCAGACTCTCCCGCCGCTGTTCAGCGAGCATCGCTTGAAGTTCAGCTTCTGTAATTGCGCCAATCGAGACCAAGATATCGCCTAATAAGCGCGGTTTAGGTTGTTCATGAAAATAAGGCGTCTTGACGTCAGACAACAAGCGCATTGTGCGAATTTCATTCAACCGCTGCTGAGCAAAAACATCATCCGGCTGAACCGCTAATCGTGCTTCGAGATACGCAATCTGCAACTCTTCGTCATCAGGCGCCAATATGGCTGCCCGCTCAAGGCAATCCTTTCGTTGACGAGCATCCTGCACTAATTTGCTTAGTGCAACCCAAGCGTCGCGGCATTGATTCCCCTCAAGCAAATGCTTACGAATGCTCGCCATATCGTTGCTGTGCAACGCTACAAAAGCGCACGGAATCGGACACGTCTTCATTGTTTTAGACCCCGAAAGAATTCCCCCGCGCGATGACGATCCTTTGCACTCGTCCACCGCAACCCAGTCCTCATAGCAATAAACGCACGCGACACGAATTTCTCGAAGATAGTTTTATCATTATACCTGCTCGTATCACTGTTGCATAGGAGTGATTATGGATATGGTTGACGCTATTCTCACCGGTATCGGGAATATTGGTCGCACATTCCTCGAAATGTTGGTTGCCGATCCTGACCGGCTGCCGCGCCGGTATGGCTTTCATCTCCGCATTGTTGGCGTCGCCGACTCGAGCGGCGTGGCGCTTGATCCCGGCGGTCTCGATCTCCCGGCGATTATTGATGTCAAACGGCGCAAGTTGGGTGTGGCGGCCTTGCCGTCGTTTCGCCCTGATCTCGATGTGATCACGCTGGCCGAAACCGCTGCGTATGATCTGTTGCTGGAAGCTACCCCGACCAACCTCCGCGATGGCCAGCCCGGCCTCGATATTGTGCGAGCGGCTTTGCGCCGCGGCAAGTCAGCCGTGTTGGCTAGCAAAGGGCCGTTGGTGCTGGCGTTTGCCGAGTTAGCTGCGCTAAGCGATTGGGCCGACGATCTCTCGCCCCGCAGCCCCCGCCCAGCCTTGCGTTTCTCTGGCGCGGTAGGAGGCGCTTTGCCGACTATCAACTTTGGCCGGCGCGATTTGGCCGGTGCCCAGATCGAACGCGCTGAGCTCGTCGTTAACGGCACCACGCAGGTCATTCTCGAACAGATGGCCGCCGGCGCCGATTTCGCCACTGCGCTGGCCGAAGCGCAACGACAGGGGATCGTTGAGCCTGATCCTTCGCTCGATGTCGATGGCTGGGACGCCGCCAACAAGCTGGTGATCTTCGCCAACGCAGTGCTCGGCCAGCCCACGACGCTGGCCGATGTGACGGTACGCGGGATTCGTGACGTTACGGCTGCCGAATTAGCCGCAGCATGGCAGGCTGGCGGTCGTATCTCGCTGGTTGCCCGCGCCGAGCGCCAGCCTGATGGACGTTACGATTTATCGGTAGCTCCCGCTGTCCTTGGCCCCGAACACCCGCTGGCCCGGCTAGCCCACGGCGAAATGGGTTTCGTGATCTCTAGCGATAGCGCCGGGCGCTCGACGATCAGCAGCCTCGAAGATGGCCCCTTAGGGACGTGCCAAGCCATGCTGCGCGATCTGATCGAGATTGTACGCCGCTAAAAGCCAAAGGACCCAGCTCGCCACGGATGCTTACGGTTCGAACGGTTTTTTTCTTCTTTAGCCAGCAGGATGTTTCACCGCCGTTGAGCGTGTGCTTTAGATGCGCTCTCACGGGATCAACCTTAGTCGCCTCGCGCGCGCCACTGCTTGCGTGCGTGAGGCGACGCCCAACTTGCTGAAAATACTGTTAATGTGCGATTTGACCGTACTCACCGCGATCACCAAAGTCGCAGCGATCTCGTGGTTACTCCGCCCTTCCGCCATTAAACGTAACACCTCTATCTCACGCTGGCTGAGGGGGTCAGGCAACGCTGCAGAAGACGCCAGCGCACTTGCCGGTATTGCCGGCGCTACCTCATCGTCATCAAACAACGAGAGCAGATATTCGCCATAGGGCGATAGCTGTTGGCGCGCCGCCAATTGCGACAGCATGAGTCGTAACGGCGCACCGGCTTGAAGAAACGGCGCTACGATCCGCTCGCTCGTCGCAAGATCAAGTGCGGTCAACAGCGCCTCGCTGCCGTCATCACCGACAGCCGCCAATGCCATTCCACGCAACAAAGCTGCATCAAGCGGCGCCAACGCCTGCCAGATCTCGCCGCTGTGCGGCTGGGCCAACTCAGCCGCCAATGCCCGCAAAGCTTCCCCATTCCCGATTGCGCGCGCACTGGTCAGCCGCCATTCATAGCCTGCCCGGGTGATATGCTCGCGGGCATAGAATGCCGCCACCGGCATATAGCGAAACTCCACCGGCTTGCGTAAACGATCGTCGAGCAGTTGCTCGGCAGCGTCGAATTCACCTTGCGCCGTCAGAATCTGCGCTTCCAGCCCATTAAGCACTGCTAGCACCCAATCAACGTTGCGCTGGCGAGCTAAAAAGCGTGCCTGCCGGATCACCCGCAGCGCGCCGTCGGCATCGCCGCGCGCACGCATAATGCGTGCCATCATTATCAAGAGGTTGAAATAACTCGTGGTTTGGCCCGATTTAATCGCGCTCTCGGCTTCAGCCAAGGCCGGTAACGCGCCGGCAAATTCGTACCGTAACCCATGCAGATCGGCCAACGCCAAAAACGGCAAGCCGATGCCGGGTTGTGTGCGACTGCGATTGCGCCGTAACATCTGGTTGATCGTATCGCGGCAGATGCTAATCGCTGCCCCAATCGAACCGCGTAATGCCAGTGTATAGGCGTAATCAACCGTCGCCATCGCTGAAATGTAAGGCAAACCGGCGTTAAACCCGTTGATGCTCGCCTCGCTGAAGGCTTGCTCGGCTCGCACTAGATCACGTTGGGCAAGGTAGGCATAGCCCAAATCTTTCGCCACCCGCATGCGCAATGCCTGATTGTCAGCCTGCAACCATGCTAAGGCCTGCTTTCCTTCGTGGATGACCTGCTCGGTATTCCCTTGCAACAATGCCAACCGCACCCGCACCGCGCTCAATTCGCCGCGCAGATTGGCAATCAACCCAATCGGCGTCGTCGCACCGCTCGCTACCCCCGCCAACGCTCGCTCAGCGACCGCAATCCAGTGGGCCGCGTCTTCAACTTGATAATCAGCCGCCGCCAGCCAAGCGCGCAATAACGCTAAACGTGGATGGCTCTCAAACGCTGCTTCCGGGATTTCCGGCAGCCAACGCCGGAGGGTCGCTTCCCCTACTTGCGAAATAAACGCCAACCCAATCGGCTCCAGCATCGCCACCACATCATCGATCGCCTGCGCGCGCAAAGCGTGATTGACAGCTTGCGTCAGCATGCCATGGGCCGCGTACCATGCCCCTGCCCGCCGGTGGAGTATGGCGATGTGCTCGGCGCTGCTGCCCGCCTCGAGCCGATCCCGCAAGACATCTGCAAACAGGTGATGGTACCGGTACCACACCCGCTCGGCATCCAGCGGGAAGAGAAACAGGTTGTTGCGCTCGATTTCGGCCAACACCAACTGGCTGTACGACTGGTTGTTTTGGCTTGGCGCACTCTGTTCGTGAACGCCAATCACGGCATCGCAGAGCGGCCCGCACAACCGGTCAAGGATCGAGGTCTGCAAGAGAAATTGTTGTAGGTGCGCCGGCAATTGGTTAAACACATCCTCGATCAAATAGTCGGCTACATACCGGTTGCTGGCAATCAATTCATCAACCACCTCGCTCTGATTCGGTCGACTCCGTAATGCTAGCGCGGCGAGATGCAAACCAGCCGGCCATCCTTCCGTGCTCTCGAGCAAAGTCACGATCTGATCACGGCTCAATGGCAATTCCATTACTTCTAACAAAAAGGTGGCCGCCTCTTCTGGATTAAAGGCCAGATCAAAACTGCGCAACTCGGCTAAATGCCCACGCGCTCGCCACCGCGCAAGCGGCAACGGCGGATCGCTGCGGGTGGCGATAATCAACCGGCACCGAGGTGGTAGATGATCGACCAAGAAGGTTATTGCTTGATGAATCTGCCCATCATTGATCAGATGATAATCATCAAAAATGATGACCGTTGGGCCAGCTACTTCCGCCAGATCGTTCAATAATTCGGCAAACCATTGTTCGGCGTCAAGATCAACTTCTGCGCTGATCACGGCCCGCAACCGCTCGCGACGTTCAAACGGAATGTTCGTTAATGCCTCGAGAAGATAGGCAAACAATCGCCGGATGTCATTGTCGGTCGCATCGAGGCTTAACCAGCCAATGTGCGACCACTCCTTGCGCCCTTCTTCGATCCATTCAACTAAAAGTGACGTTTTGCCATACCCGGCAGGCGCATTGATCAAGACCAGTCGGCTGTGTAAGGCATGGCGGAGCTGTTCATAGACCCGTGGCCGGGCAAGGAGCGACGGTCGCACTTCAGGCGGCTGTAATTTGGTGCGCATCAGTGGCATCATGCGCGATCTCCGAGTGGTGATGTGGTTGGTTGCTTGGTCGCTGTGTGATGTAGTCTACCACAGGCGATTGCAGTACGGGGTGTGGTAGGGGAAATCCCCTAATTCTCGAGTAGGAGTAACTCCCTAGTCGCTTTCAGGGTTGCGGGGATGGGCAAGCTCGCACCGGCATGGTTCAATAGCGCCATCAGTATTGTTGTTGCCATGCACACAAGGAGGTGTACCCGGCAGCGAAAGTTCCCTGCAATGACTTGGTTCGCAATGGTGTAGCTTTGCCGTGTTCAAGGAGGACTGTGATGTCGAAGAAGACCTTGTGGTTCGTATTGTCGTTGTTGACGGCGTTTACCTTCCTGTTGAGCGCCTGTGGCAACACTGGCGGCAGCACCGGTGGCAGCACCGGTGGCAGCACCGGCAGCAGCCAGCAACTCGCGGTCGGAATCGTCCTTCCCACTAAAGATGAACCCCGCTGGATCCAAGATGAGACCCGCTTCCGCGAGGCGTTGCAGCAGGCCGGCTATCAGGTTGAAATCCTCTTTAGCCAAGGTTCGTCGGCCAAAGAAAAAGAGAATGTCGAGGCGCTGCTCGCCAAGGGCATTAAAGTGCTGATCATCTGCCCCCACGATGGCACCGCCGCCGCTGCGGCTGCCGCCGCTGCCCGCGCCGCCGGCGTCAAGGTCATCTCCTACGACCGCCTCATCCGCGAGACCGACGCCGTTGACTATTATGTCACTTTCGACAGTATCGCCGTGGGTGCGCAGCAGGCCCAATATCTGGTTGATAATGCCAGCGGCAGCGGCAATCCACTCTACCTCTATGCTGGCGCTGCCTCGGACAACAACGCTTTCCTCTTCTTTGAAGGCGCGTGGAAGGTGCTCCAACCCAAGATCGTCGCTGGCACCTTCGTGATTAAGAATTCGAGCGAGGCCGTCGCGTTGCAGAACAAGCTTGACCTTACCCGCGACGAGATGGCCAAGATCCTCGGTCAGATCACCACCAACTGGGATTTCAACACCGCCAAGAATCTTGCCGAGGCGAACCTGACCGCCGCTAGCGCCGCCGATAAGGGCAAGGTCTACATTCTCGCCCCCAACGATGGCACCGCCCGCGCGATCGCCGATGCCTTCGCCGCCGATAAGGATGTGACCCAGTACTTCGTGACCGGCCAAGATGCCGAAAAGGCGTCGGTGCAGTACATCATCGATGGCCGCCAGTCGATGACCGTCTTCAAAGATGTGCGCACGCTGGTGAAGGATGCGATTAGCGCCGCGGTCGCTCTGCTTGAGAACAAGCAACCTACGTCACGCGGTTCCTACAATAACGGTAAGATCGACGTGCCTGCCATCCAGTCGCCGGTCGTGACCGTCACCCGCGACAACGTGCGCGCTGCTCTGATCGACTCCGGCTACTATAGCGCCAGCGACTTCACCAATCTGCCGTAAACCGCAATTGTTCCGCTCAGATCGGGATGGCCGCATCCCGATCTGAGCCAACGATGACGCCTATTCGCAAGAGGATAACCCCTCTCCTCACCTCACGGCATATCCATATGATGAGGCGGTGCGTGTATGGAACCCCCTATCCTCGAAATGCGCCAGATCACCAAGGAATTCCCCGGTGTGCGCGCGCTCGATAACGTCACCTTTAGCGTCAAGCGCGGCGAAATCCACTGTCTGGTCGGTGAAAATGGCGCTGGTAAATCAACCTTGATGAAGGTGCTGAGCGGTGTGTATCCGTATGGCTCCTACAGCGGCGAAATCTTGATCGATGGCCAGCCCCAACGCTTTTTTGGCATCGCCGATAGCGAACGAGTCGGCATCGGCATTATCTATCAAGAATTGGCCCTTGTGCCCGAATTGACCGTCTACGAAAATATCTTTCTTGGTCACGAAATTAGTCGCAACGGTGTGATCGATTGGAACGAGACCATCCGCCGCGCCAATGAGATGTTGCGCAAAGTGCGCTTAGATGTCAATCCCGCCGCTAAAATCCGCGATCTCGGCGTCGGCAAGCAGCAACTGGTCGAAATTGCTAAGGCGCTTAGCCGTGAAGTCAAGCTTCTGATTCTCGACGAACCGACCGCCGCCCTCAACGAGAACGACAGCGAGAATTTACTGAATCTGTTACGTGAATTGCGCGATCATGGCGTAACCTGCATTCTGATTTCACACAAGCTGAAAGAGGTGTTGGCGGTCGCTGATACCGTGACCGTCCTTCGCGACGGCAAGACAGTTTGCACCCTCGATGGGCACAGCGGCGAGGTGAGCGAGCAAGCGCTCATCCGCAATATGGTCGGGCGCGAGATTACCAATATCTATCCCCCCCGCAACCATCAGATCAGTGATGAGGTGATGCTGGAATTGCGGAACTGGACGGTCTATGCGCCTGAGTTGGGCCGCTACTTGCTACGCGATGTCAATCTCCAAGTGCGTAAGGGTGAAATTGTCGGATTGGCCGGCCTGATGGGTGCCGGTCGCACCGAGCTGGCGCTCAGTCTGTTTGGTAATGCACCCGGCTATCGGCTTAGCGGTGAGTTGTGGCTGAAGGGCCGCAAGCGCGTGTTCCGCCATCCTCGCGAAGCGATCGCCGCCGGTTTGGCCTACGTTTCCGAAGATCGCAAAGCCAAAGGGCTGGTCTTGATCCAAGATGTGCGCCAAAATATTACTCTTGCCAACCTGCAAGCGTTAGCGAAAAATGGCGTCATCGATCGCAATGCCGAGATTCAGGTCGCCGAAGGCTATCGCAAATCGCTCAATATCAAAACACCCACCATCGAACAACAGGTCGTCAATCTCAGCGGCGGCAACCAGCAGAAGGTGTGCCTCGGCAAATGGCTGTTTGTGCGGCCCGATGTACTTATCCTTGATGAGCCGACCCGCGGGATCGATGTTGGCGCAAAATACGAGATCTATCAGTTGATGAACCGGCTGGTCGAAGAGGGGATGAGCATCATTATGATTTCGTCGGAACTACCCGAAGTGTTGGGTATGAGTGACCGAATCTACGTCGTCTCTGGCGGGAGAATGAAAGGTGAACTGCCGGTTGCGGCAGCCACCCAAGAAAAGATTATGGAGCTGGCGGTTGACTATTAGAGTACAACGCGGCGGAGGAGACAATGACGACTCGAGCAGCATTTGTCGCGAACTTGCAACGGGCGTTGGGGCAGAATATCCGCCAATACGGCATGTTCATCGCCCTTTTTGTCATTATGATCATCTTTTCGATCACAACCAACGGCATTTTTATCTCGTCGCGGAACCTCAGCAATCTGATCAACCAGACTGGCTACATTGCGGTGCTGGGGGTTGGGATGACATTGGTCATTGTCATTCGCCATATTGATCTCTCGGTCGGTTTTTTAGCCGGTTTCCTTGGCGCAGTCGCCGCGATCGCCCTCCGCTTCTGGGATCTGCCAACGATTGTGGTGGTGCCAATGGTGCTGGTTCTCGGCGGGTTGGCCGGTCTATTGACGGCGTTTCCGGTCGCCGAGTTGAAGATTCCCTCGTTTGTCGCTTCACTGGCCGGCTGGCTCATCTATCGCGGCGCATTGCAACTGGTCACCGCCGGCACCGGTACGATTATTATCGAAGATGAGACCTTCAACGCGATTGGCAATGGCTTTATTCCTGATGTGCCGTTGAGCATTGTGCCCGGCTACCATACCCTCACCCTCTTCCTCGGCGTGCTCGCCATCGTTGCCTTTGTCATCAGCGAAATCCGCAGCCGCAACAAGAAGCTGGCCTACAATTTCGAGGTCTTGCCCACCGATATGTTTGTGCTCAAGCTGGTCTTTATCTCGGCCTTGATCGGCTTGCTGGCGTGGATTATGGCCGGCTATAACGGCCTCTCGTGGACGATGGTGATCGTGTTGGTAGTGGTGGCGATTTACCACTTCATTACCACCCAAACTGTGCTGGGCCGGCATATTTATGCAGTCGGCGGCAACCCCGAAGCGGCTGAGCTGAGCGGTATCAGCGTCAAGCGCATGACCTATATCGTTTTCGCGTCGATGGGAGTACTTTCGGCCTTGTCGGGCATCTTGTTTGCTTCGCGGTTACGCTCGGCCACCACCACCGCCGGCACCCTGTTTGAGCTTGACGCGATTGCTGCGGCGTACATTGGCGGTGTGTCCGCCGCTGGCGGCGTCGGCAATGTGATCGGATCGATCATCGGCGCGCTGGTGTATGTGTCGCTGACCAGCGGTATGAACCTGATGGGCATTGATATTGCCTACCAGTACATCGTGCGCGGTTTGGTATTGGTCGCCGCCGTGGTGTTCGACGTGACCACCCGCCGCCGTGGTCGTGCGGGATAATAGACTGCGGTAAACATGCCATCGTAGAGCCGCACGGCTGCGCGGCTCTACGATAGCCCGCCCCCCGCGCCGCTCCGCCCCCTCCCGCATCCGCCCATTTGCCCCCAGCCGTTTCTTCGGCGATAATAATTTGTATCCCTTGGCGTCATCACGCCGGTACGTCAACCATGGTGGGGAATGGGCGATGGGAACAACCCGCGTCGTATTGGCCGATGATCATGCCGTTGTACGAGCTGGTTTGCGCACTGCACTTGCCGGCTTGCCTGACTTTGAGGTGGTCGGTGAGGCGGCCACCGGCCCACAACTACTCGCTGCGCTAGCCCAGCATCACCCCGATCTGCTGGTGGTAGATGTGGCCATGCCGGAATTTGATCCGATTAACGCCATCCGCCAGATTCATGCCGATTATCCGGCGATGAAGATTTTAGTCGTCAGCGCCTACGATGATCAATCTTACGTCGTTGGCCTGCTCGCCGCCGGCGTCAACGGTTACCACCTCAAAGACCAACCCCTCAGCGATCTACAACTAGCCGTGCAACGGATTATGGCCGGCGGCAACTGGATCTCTAGCCCGCTCCTCAGCCGTCTCATCCAAGCAGCGCCGCAGTTGGCACACCCTTCGCCGATCAGCCTCACCAAACGCCAACGCGATCTCCTCCGCCTTATCGCCCAAGGTTACGACAACCGCCGCATGGCCCAAGAGATGGATCTAAGCGTCAAGACAATTGAAAATCACCTCACCGCACTCTACCGCACCATCCGCGTGAGCAGCCGGCTCGAAGCCTACCAGTTTGCATTGCGCCATCCCGAATTGCTAGCCGAATCGGGCCACGAAGCAGCCCAAAACCGCGAACTGCCAGCCGGCCCTAGCCCGCTGACCGTGCTGATTATCGACGATAACGAACGCTACCGTGCCCAACTCAAGCGCATGGTCGGCAAGGCCTGCGCCGAAGCGCAGCTTTACGAGGCCGAGGATTGCCATGCAGCGACTCACTTGCTCCGCCAGATCACGCCCGATCTAGCTTTCATTGATGTGATCTTGAACGATGGCGATGGGATTCAATGCCTGCGCCGGGTGAAAAATATTGCCCCCAACATCCGGGCGATCTTGATCAGCGCCTACCCTGACCGCGAGTTTCGCCGGTTGGGGTTGGAAGCCGGCGCGCTGGCTTTTCTCGACAAAAAAGACCTCGATGCGGCCACCGTGCGGCAGGTGGTAGAGGATGCGTTGCGACGCAAGCGGTCGTGATACCACCATACCGCAAGGACGCAAAGATACAAAAACGCAAAGACGCAAAGAATATCATCTGCTTGGCTTAAGACCCCCTGATACCCCGCATCATAACTTTTGCGTCCTCGGCGTTCTTCGCGCCTTTACGTTTTACCCTTCGCGCCTTCGCGTTACTTCACGCCAATACCTTCCGCCGGAAACGGTGCCGGATTGGGTATCTCGATCTGCAATTCTAACCCGCCCCACACTGATGGCCCAATCTGCAAGGTACCGCGCAAGAGCGACACCCGCTCGCTGATCCCGATCAAGCCAAAATGCTTCCGTTCCGCGAGGCGTTGCAAATCGGGCGGCGTCACCATTCCCCTCCCATTATCGGCCAACCGCACCATCACCCCCGCTGCCGAGGTGCGCCGCACCTCAAGCAATACGCGCGTAGCGCCGGCATGCTTGCGCACGTTGTTGAAGCCCTCTTGCACAATCCGAAACACCGCCAATTCAATCGTCTCCGGCCAACGTTCCAGCGGCTCGGCCAGTAGCAACTCGACCTGAATCCCGGTCTGATCGCTCCACTGGCTTGCCAACGAACGCAATGCCGCCGCCAAGCCATGGCTATCGAGCGTGGGCGGGCGCAGATCGCTGCACATCTGGCGCAACACTGCCACCACCTCGCGAATCCCGCGCCGGATGTTCTGCAGTTCGCTCAAGGCTGCATCCTGCTCGATCTCCTCTTCGACGTGTTCGAGCTGGTAGTTGAAACTGAGCAGGTCTTGAATCACTTGATCGTGCAATTCACGCGCCAACACCTTGCGCTCGGCTTCGCGTTCGAGCATCAAACGGTGATGGGCCTCTTGCAACGCCTGATTGAGTTGATCGAGCGCCACCATTTGCTCGTGCAGCCGTTGCACTAGCTCACGGTTGAGCGAGTCTTGCGCGGCGAGGTTGTTTTGCAGTTGCAGTTGCTGTTGCCGTAACTGTTCTGCTTGTTGCTGCGCCTGATAGTAGTTCTCAAAGGCCCAAATCAACGGCGTGACCCGCTCTTGCCGCACCGACCCCACCATCAGCTCGACGATCTCGCGCGGTGTCGTGCTGGCAGTGGCGCGCAACGCCGCTTGCCGGCCTTGGTACAGCACCAGCACTCGGTTGGTGATGGCAAAGATGAGATTGAGGTCGTCGCTACTGAGGATCATGCCGGCCTGCGCCGCTGCCAGCTCGCGCAAGTGCTGCAAGACGGCCTGCTGGCAGGCAAAACTCAACGCCGAGAGTGCCTCATCGAGGATCAGCAGCCGCGCTGGCCGCACAAAGGCCCGGATCAACGCCACCAACTGCCGCTCCTCTTCGGTCAGATCGCTGGCGCGCTGGTGGGCAAGGCTGCCCGGCAAACCAAACCGCTCGATCCACTGGTATGCCGTAGTCACCATTGCCGCCGGATCGAGCCGCCATTTGCCCAGTTCACGCCCTAAAAAGATATTATCTAGCACCGGCATCACTTCGACCAGCAGCGGCGCTTGCGGCACAAACTCGATCCCGCGTCGCTGCGCCGTTTGTGCTGCCCACGTCAAAGGGATGCCATCAACCTGTATCTCACCCGCTGTAGGCGGATAGATCCCGGCCAGCGCCTGCAAGAGCACCGACTTGCCGGCGCTGCGCAGACCTACCACCCCCAAGATGTCGCCGGGGTGCAGCTCAACATTGATCCCGCTGAGGATCGGCTTAGCGGCAAAGACGATATGGAGATCGCGCACGCTGAGCAAGGGTCGCATAGATGTGGCTGTAGTTTTCACTCGTGTAATAGTCTGGCAATTGTGATCCTTATAATCTAAGTATAGCATTCACACCAGTAAGGAAACGTTCTCATGCAACCGGTAAACTACATTCTTATCGACTACGAGAATGTCCAACCCAATCTCGTCGCCCTCACAAACCTTTCCTTTGTGCGCGTCATCACCTTTGTTGGCGCAAACCAGAAACATATCCCGTTCGAGTTTGCCGATGCGATGCAGCGACTGGGTAATCGCGCGATGTACGTAAAGATCGGCGCGAGCGGCGCAAATGCACTGGATTTTCATATCGCGTTTTATCTCGGCATACTGGTGAAACGCGGCGCAAACGCCTATTTTCACATTGTCTCAAACGATACCGGCTTCGACCCGCTCATCCAGCATCTGCGCGAAAAGCGCCTAAAGGTATATCGCTCGGCCAGCATTGATGATCTCCCCTTCTTGCGCAAGAACACCGCAGCCAACGACCAGCAATTAATTCCGGCGATGCCTGCCGCACCTGAATCATCATCGCTGCTCGCTGCCAACGGCGCAAAACCGTCATTAAACGAGCTGTACGAGGTGGTGATTGAACGATTAAAACACCATACGCCCTCACGCCCCAGCACGCTCGATAAGCTGCGCAACCATCTGCCCTCGTTGACTAAACAACAACTCACCGCCGCCGAAACCGAGGCGCTCACGACGATGCTGTTCACCAATCGCCTGATCTCACTCGAAGAAGGTGCGTCGCAACGGTTGCGGTATCACTTATAAGCGCCCAACCGCAACCTTCATTTCGCCCGCGGAAGATGCAAGACAAGATGCTCAAGCGCCAATTGCGGGTTGACGTTCTCGCGCAGTTGTTGGGCAGCAGCAATGATCTGCTGCAAGAAGGCCAGCGCCGTCGCTGGCGTGACCCGCCGGGCCGCTGCCGCTAGTTCGGCCCGCCGATCAACGTTCGTCACCGCTTCGTCACACCCAGCGGCGACGTATACCACATCGCGCCACCAGCTCTGCCACAATTCCAGCCATGCCAGCGCCGTCTCTTGCTCGCCGGCGCGGTACTCTTTCGCCCGCTGCTCGGCCCAGCGCAAACCCGCGCTCAGATCTTGCTCAGCCAACCCGATCAATTCCGCCAACTGCTCGCGCCGCGCTGCCTGCGCTGCCGGATCGGCCAATACACTGATCGCCCACCCGACCCGGCCCCCGCTCCATGCCGCGAGCTCTATGGCCAACTCCGGCGCCGCGCCACGCGCTTGCAGCGCCGCTGCTACTTGCTCGCGCGGCAGCGGACGCAACCGCAGCACCCGGCAACGCGAGACGATTGTCGGCAGTAGTTCGCTGCTGTGGGCCACTAACAACAACGTCGCGTAATCGGGCGGCTCTTCCAGCGTCTTCAGCATCGCGTTAGCCGCCTCTTCGCTCAGCCGTTCGGCATCGTGCAAGATCAACACCCGCCACGCCGCTTCGTAAGGCCGCAAGGCAATATCGCGCTGCCATTCCCGAATCGTTGCAATCTTCAGCTCTTTCTGCCGCGCCGCCTCATCAGCCTTTGCCGCCGCCGCTTGCGTCGCCATTCCAGCCACTCGCACATCAGGATGGCTGCCACGCTCGATCCGCCGGCACGTCCGGCATTGTAAACAGGGATCGCCCATCTGCCGCTCGCAGTTCAACGCCTGCGCCATGCGCAACGCCAACAGCGATTTGCCGATTCCCGGCGGCCCAGCAAACAAGTACGCATGCGCCACCCGGTTCGACCGGATGTTGCTGCGCAACTGCTCAATAGCCCATTCGTGACCGTAAATATCCCACATGGCATTTGATTGGCTAGAGCCGCACGGTGGTACGGCTCTCTATCCACGGCGGCCCGGATCTCTGGCTGCTGTGATCCAACCGATGTTAGATCACAGCAGCTTGCGGAAGGCCAACACGGCATTCACCCCGCCAAACCCAAACGAATTGGAAATCGCCACCTGCAATGCCGCCGGGCGGGCTACGTTCGGTACATAATCCAAATCGCATTCCGGGTCGGGGTGTTCGAGGTTAATTGTCGGTGGAATCAGGCCGTGGTGCAAAGCGAGGATCGTTGCCGCCGCCTCGACCGCACCCGCCGCGCCGGTCAGATGGCCGATCATCGACTTGATCGAGCTGATCGGCACACTGTAGGCATATTCGCCAAACACGTGCTTAATCGCTCGCGTCTCGGCGATGTCGCCAGTCGGTGTGCTCGTGGCATGGGCATTGATGTAGTCAACTTGCTGCGGTGCTAGCCGGGCATGCCGCAAGGCCCGTCGCATCGCCAACGCAGCCCCTTCGCCATCGGGATCGGGGGCAGTCACATGATAAGCATCCGCCGAGACGCCATACCCGATCAGCTCGGCGAGGATCGGCGCGCCACGCCGCTGCGCACTGCTCAGCCGTTCCAGCACCAGCACCGCCGCACCTTCCCCCGGCACAAACCCATCGCGCAGCGCGTCAAACGGGCGCGAGGCCCGCTCCGGCATATCATTGCTGCGCGTGCTCAAGGCCCGCAACACGCAGAAGGCCCCCAAACTTAGCGCCGTGATCGGCGCTTCAGCCCCACCGGCCAGCATCACCTCGGCATCGCCGCGCCGGATCACTTCCGCCGCCTCGCCGATCGCTTGCGCCCCTGCTGCGCAAGCCGTACAAATCGAGGTGGTGTAGCCGCGCAACCCGAGCTGGATCGCAACTTGGCTCGACGGCATATTGGGTAGTGCTGCTGGAATAAAGAACGGACTGATCTTCATGCCCCCGCGCTGGACGAGCGTTGCTGCCGCTTGCTCGACATCAGGCATTGATGTTGTACCGCTCGCGATCAAGACGCCGATCTCATCGCGTGCCATCCGCTCTAGCGGCAACCGAGCATGCTCCACCGCCATGCGCGCCGCCGCCACCGCCATCTGGCTGGCACGCGACATCCGCCGCGCCTCTTTCACATCCATAAATGCCTGCGGCTGAAAGTCGTTGGCTTGCCCGGCGAGCTGGCACGGATACCCGCTCGGATCGAAAAAGGTGATCCGCCCGATTGCGCTCCGTCCAGCCGCTAATCCGGCCCAAAATGGCTCGACGCCGACCCCAAACGGCGAGACGACCCCTATCCCGGTCACCACAATCCGTTGATCAGGCGGCTGCTGATCGTTCGCTCCTGTCTGCGGTTCCACCGCCGGTTCGTTGGCCAGCACCTCGGCTAGCAGCGCCTCGATCTGTGCTTCAATCGCTTCATCTGGCACATGCTCGCGCACGAGACCGAGCAGCTCGGCCCGCAACGCTGCGCGCCGATCCAGTGCTCGCGGGGTCATGGCGTCCCTCCCTCAATGCAATTATTCAAGGTCTGAATTATACCACGCAGCCGCCGCGCCTGTGGTATCATACTCGCCGAAGACGAGTTCAGCACATTCACCAAAAGCAATCATTATGACGCCCGTTTTGCCCGGCCTTATTCGTCCTGAAATTGCCGATCTCGAAGCGTATACGCCGATAGTGCCGCTCGAAGTGCTCGCTGCTCGCCTCAGCTTGCCGGTTGAGCAGATTGTTAAGCTTGACGCGAACGAGAATCCGTATGGCCCTGTGCCGGCGGCGTTAGCAGCGTTGCAACATACCGCAACGTACCATATCTATCCCGACCCTGAACACACTGCGCTGCGCGCGGCGCTAGCCGGCTACACGGGCCGCCCTCCTGAAGAGATTCTCTGCGGGGCCGGCGCCGATGAGTTAATCGATCTCGTATTGCGTTTGATTATCAGCCCCGGCGACGCGATCATCGATTGCCCGCCCACCTTCGGTATGTACCGCTTTGACGCCGGGATCTGCGGCGGGCGGGTGATCACCGTCCCCCGCCAGCCTGACTTTAGCCTCGATCTACCGGCGATCGAGCGGGCGGCTGCCCAAGGTGCTAAGGCGATTTTCCTCACCGCTCCCAACAACCCTACCGGCAACCCGCTGCCGCGCGTCGATTTGTTGCGCATCCTCGAATTGCCCTTGCTAGTGGTGGTTGATGAAGCGTATGTCGAGTTTGCCGAACCGGGCAGGCTACCGATCGGTGCGAGTGATCTGCTCGACCATTATCCGAATCTGGCAATTCTGCGCACCTTCAGCAAGTGGGCCGGCTTGGCCGGTTTGCGCGTTGGCTATGGCCTCTTCCCCCGCTGGCTGATCGAGCAGCTCTGGAAGATTAAGCAGCCGTATAACGTCTCGGTGGCTGCCCAAGCTGCTGCCATCGCTTCGCTCGAATCGGTCGCCGAATTGCACCAGCGCGTGCAAGCCATCGTCGCCGAACGCGAACGGCTCGCTACCCGTTTGCAAGCCTTCCCCTTCCTTACCCCCTTTCCCAGCGCTGCCAACTTTATCCTCTGCCGGGTTGAGGGGCGCGATGCCCGCGAACTCAAGCTCGCGCTCGAACGGCGCGGCGTGCTGGTGCGCCATTACCGCACCCCGCTGCTCAATGGGTATATCCGCATCAGCGTTGGCACCCCCGCCCAAACTGATGCTCTGCTCGCTACCCTCGCCGAGGTGTCGCAATGACTGCATCGCTCGAATCTATGCTGGTGTTTGCCCGTCAGATCGCCCACGAAGCCGGTCAGATTACCCTGCGCTATTTCCAGCAGGGTGTCACGATTGAACGCAAAGCCGACGAATCACCGGTGACGATTGCCGACCGCGAGGCCGAACGTTACCTGCGTGCAGCCATTACCACTGCCTACCCCGATCACGCGGTGCTCGGCGAAGAAGATGGTCTGAGCGGCAGCGAACATGCCACTTTTCGCTGGGTGCTCGACCCGATCGACGGCACCAAGAGTTTTGTCCGCGGTGTGCCGTTGTACGGCGTCCTGATCGGCCTGCTCCGCGATGGCGAGCCGGTGCTCGGCGTGATCCATATTCCCGTCCTCGGCGAAATGGTCACGGCGGCGCAGGGTTTGGGATGTACGTGGAATGGCCGGCCATGCCGCGTTTCCAACGTCTCGTCGCTGCGCGAGAGTCTGGTCGTCGGCACAATTGCCCACGGCTACGAGCAGTATGGCCGCGCCGAAGCCTTCCAGCGCATCGTGCGCCGCGCCGGTCTGTTCCGCACGTGGGGCGATTGCTATGGCTATGTGCTGGTGGCCACCGGTCGCGCCGAAGTCGCGCTCGATCCGCAAATGAATGTGTGGGACGCCGCCGCGCTCTTGCCGATTCTGACCGAGGCTGGCGGTGCATATACCGATTGGCAAGGCGTGCCAACGATCTACCATCACGAAGGCATTGGCAGCAACCGCCACGTCTTGCCCGAACTCTTAGCGTTGATTACTGGTGAGGAGTAGTATGAACGCCGACGACTATCAGCGCTTGGCCATGCGCACCTTGGCCGCCGGCCTGTCACCCCAAGAGCGGCTGGTGAACGCTGCGCTTGGCCTCAATGGCGAAGCCGGCGAGTTTGCCGACACGGTGAAAAAATACCTCTTCCACGGCCACCCGCTCGACCGCGACGCCCTGACTAAAGAATTGGGCGATGTGTTGTGGTATGTGGCGCTGGCCTGCGATACCCTTGACATATCGCTCGGCACAGTGATGGCGGCCAATATCGAGAAGTTGCGCCGCCGCTACCCGGAAGGATTCAGCAGTGAGCGAAGCCAACAGCGCAGTGAGTGAGATCCGTCGCACCACCATCGATCGCATCACCGGCGAGACGAGTATCTCGCTGACCCTAACGATCGACGGCAGCGGGCAGGCTGATGTGCAAACCGGGATCGGGTTCCTCGACCATATGCTTACCTTGTGGGCACGCCACGGTCTGTTTGACCTCACCGTCCGCGCCCACGGTGATCTGCATGTTGACGAGCACCATACCGCCGAAGATGTGTGTATCTGTTTGGGTCGCGCCATCGATCAAGCCCTTGGCGCGCGCGCTGGCATTGTCCGCACCGCCCATAGCTTCGTGCCGATGGATGAAGCGCTAGCGTTGGTAGCGATCGATCTGGGCGGGCGGCCCTACTGCGTGGTGCAAGCCGATTTTGTTACGCCGCGCGTGGGCCAGCTCGGCACCGACCTGATCGCGCACCTCTTCGAGAGCATCGCCTTTCATGGCCGTTTCAACCTGCACGCGCAGATCTTGTACGGGCGCAACGACCACCACAAGATCGAGGCGCTGTTTAAAGCCTGCGGGCGCGCGCTTGATGCCGCCACCCGCATCGATCCGCGTCTCGGCGGCGCGGTACCGAGCACGAAGGGGGTCTTGTAAGATTCCGTTCATCGATAGTGGGCGCAACCCCCCACGAGCGCTCATTCCCCAACCACTACCCGCTCCCCTGCCCAAGCGCGGGGTTGGGGGTGAGAGTCGCTGCCCCCACTTAACCCATGCAACTGGATACCCTGCCCTTGAGGAGGTGCTATGATTGGGTTCGTCACTGCGGCTGTACTAAGCTTCGTGCCGGCCTTCATCTACGCCAGCATCGCCTATTGGCTCGACCGGTTTGAAAAAGAGCCGCGCCGCCTGCTATTCGGTGCGTTTCTCTGGGGAGCGTTTGTCGCCACCTTAGGCGCAATTGTCTGGACGGGAATAGTCCAAGCGTCGTTAGCCATCTTTATCGGCGAAGCCTCGGCCGAAGTGGCCGGCACAACTTTGCTCGCGCCACTTGTCGAAGAGAGCTTGAAGGGCATTGCCGTCGTCATCATTATGTTCGCCTTCCCCGAAGAGTTCGACTCACGCCTCGACGGCATGCTCTATGCGGCGATCACAGCGCTCGGCTTTGCGGCCACCGAAAATCTGCTCTACCTCTACTTTTTCGGCTATACCGAGGATGGGTTTGGCGGTCTTATCACGCTCTTTGTCCTGAGAGTGATTTTGGGCGGCTGGGGTCACGCCGTCTATACCGCATGGATCGGCTTAGGGTTAGCGATGTCTCGCCTGCACCCCAACCGCATCGTGCGCCTCATCTCGCCCTTTGCCGGCTGGCTGCTCGCCGTCTGCCTTCACGCCTTGCACAATACCATGGCGGTCTTTTTGGCCGGTGAATTTGGCTTAACCGGCCTCGGCCTCACCCTGCTGGTTGACTGGTCAACGTGGGTGGTCGTTTTGGGGTTAGTGATCTGGGAAATCCGGCGCGAACAGCATCACATTGCAACGTACTTGGCCGAAGAGGTCTCTGCCGGAATTATCTCGCCATCGCAGTATTTCGCAGCCAAATCATTCAGCGGCCAACTTCGCAACCGGACGCGCAGCGCCACTGCTCGCCGCTTCTATGAAGCATGCGCTGAACTGGCCCACAAGAAACACCACCTCGCTACCGGCGTCGGCAATCATCGCAACACTATCGCCCGCATCAATCAACTGCGCCGCGAGATTGCGCAACTCGCCCCTGAGGTGCCGGCAGTGTAGACCTACCCGCGCAAGTGTTCAGCGATCCGGTGGCGCGTGCGCCGGTATGAGCGGTGGCACAATTCCAGCAACAGTCGTTGTTCGGCTTGTACCCGCCGTCGCTCCGCTTCACACTGTTCAGTATGCATAATCGCTGCTTGCAACTCAGCCGCCATCGCTGTGAGATCTGCCAATGCCTGCTCAGCAAATGGCGGTTGGGGATGCATCAAGCTTAGTACCGCAGCCAGCCGGCGTAAACTATTGAGCAGATCGGTCGCTGTCAACGCCCCCGCCGCCGAGTCAGGTTCAAAGAGTTGCAAGTACGACGCATCAGTGCCGACCACCTCGATCACTTGCCGGCGCACATGGGCATACAAGCGTTGCGCGCGCACCTCACACTCCCAACGCACCGCTAATGCTGCCCGCCACGCCGCAAGTGCCGCCGCGCTTTGCTCTTGCTGTTCAGCCAAGATTGCCTGTAGCTGGGTATGATGTACGAGCTCTTCTTCGGCAAATGGCAACCGGTGGCGTAATTGATCGAGCAACGTGATGATTTGGTTGAGGGGATCAATAGGTGGGGTTTGAAGCATAATCGCTGTCACGGCAGACCTCACGGCGTTCAGGACGATGGCTACGTCACTGTTATCGTAGAGCCATGCTGCGCGCGTCGTCTATAGTACAACGGGTTGATTTTGCTCTAGGACTACTACATGTCGTCGTTGCGCTACGTCGCATCCAGATTGCCGTCGTGATCGTCAAACTGGTAAGAGCTTTGCGCCGCATGCTACACTAAAGCTAGCGACAAACGATAGAAAGGAGATAGTGATGGGATTGCTCGATCAACTGAGTAAAACCATTTCGCAAGTCGGTGATCGGGCCAAATTCGAGGCCGAGAAGTTTCAGAAGACCACCCGCTTGCAAGGGGAGATTAACGAGTTGCGACGCCAGATCGATCAGAAGCTGTTGGAATTAGGCCAGCGGGCCTACGATCTGCAACGGGCCGGCCAGATTCATGCCCCCACCTTGGCTGAATTAGCGGCAAAGCTTGATCAACTGCGAGCAACGTTAGTAGCCCGTGAGGAAGAGCTGAAACAGGCGCAGAATGAGGTGTACATCGAGCCTGCCCCAGTAACGCCGCCGCCAGCGCCTACCGTGCAATCGGTACCGATCAGTGAAGCTTCACCGACCGCTGCCGGCCCCAAGATATGCCCGCAATGCGGGTTTCAGATGCCGGCCACCGCGATCTTTTGCCCAAGCTGCGGCACCCGCGTAGGCTAGTAGGGGCAGGTTACAACCAGCCCCTATCTCACTACTCCATGAAAAACCCCTTCTTCACACCATTGTGAAGAAGGGGCAATAGTATAGATTATTGGCTGGGGGACAGGGATTCGAACCCCAACTACCTGGGCCAGAACCAGGCGTTCTACCCTTAAACTATCCCCCATTATGGTGCCGAAGGTGGGATTTGAACCCACACGAGGTCACCCTCACTACGCCCTGAACGTAGCGCGTCTGCCAGTTCCGCCACTTCGGCATGGCACGGTTTCCCGACGCGACCATATGATACTACGCTCCCCCTACTTTGTCAAATGATTGGCGCAAACACCGCAGTGCGCTAACTGCAGCGTAATGCGCTTCTGGCACGCTGCTACGGCGCGCCTCACCACTCCTGCGACCGATCGATCGTTTGCAGGTGTAGCAACAGGTCGGGGTAAATGAGATAGTGTCGTTGCAATGCTGGCGCGTCAATCATCCACACTATGCTGTCGGTCAGCGCCATCACCGTCATCCGGTACGGTTCACCCCGCAATGCCGCGCGCATCCCAAAGCAATCGCCGCTTCGCTCGCTGGTGCCGGTCGTCGTGCCGGTAAACGCTAATCGCCCTGACACCAGCAAATAGCCGGTTGCGCCAAGCTCACCCTGCCGGCACAGGGTTGTCCCCGCCGGAATGGCACGCGGCATAACATCGAGCGCCAGATCGAGTAACGTCGCCCACGGTAACTGCGCCAACGCCGGTTGTTGCCACAACCATTCGGCGCGGGCAAACGCATCATGCAACCCCAACCGGCGCGCCACGCCGGTAAACAGATCAGGTGCAATATGCAGCAATTGCGCTTCGCTGTGCGCGCGCATCGTGCTCGTGCGCGGTTCGCCGATCAAGGCCCCCCGCTCACCCAAGCTGTTGCCGCGCCCCAACAACCGCACCGGTTCGCCACCAACCAAGATTTCGACGATCCCGTGATGGATCACATACGCACTGCCGTCTGAGCCATCGCCTTCGTGGGCGATGGTGCATCCTGCTGGATAGGTGAGCACTGCACATTGCGCCGCCAGCTCCGCCCGTTCAGCCGCCGGCAAGCGGGCAAAGATCGGGCAAATGGTGAGGGTCTCAAACCGCTGGCGCTGTTCGTCATCGGCCACAACTTCTCCTAACCCCACCACATGCCCGCTCACCGCCACTTCCACCCGGCCAGCCAATTCATCAGCCACTTCCCAATCTTGGCGACTGGTATGGGCCAACACTAACCGCCGGCTCTTGGCACTCAGCTCACGCAAGAGTTGCGCTGTCGGCGTCGTGTGAATGGCACCGCCCCCCATATCATGCACCAGCACCTCTACCCCTTCGGCAAACTGGCGCAAAGCGGCCAGCCGCTCGGCGCTGAGCTGGCCGCTCTGATGCAGATGCTCTAACCACGCCTCGTCGTAGCGCATATCGCCCGAGTAGCCGATCCCCCCTACCCGCACTGCAATGGTCGGGATCGAATGCACCGCATAGGTCGCTTCAAACCGGTAGCCATGCACGTCCAACGGTTGGCCGGGATCAAGCGGGTAGAAGTCGAATAATTCGGCCACGTCCGCCGGCCGCAGATCGAGCATAGCCCCTAGCACGCGCAACAACGAGCGATAGATCGGCTGCGCCGTCACTAACTGCACCCGCTTGCCGCCGGTAAGAATAAGTTCTGGCAGACCGGCAATATGATCTTCGTGCAGGTGCGAGATGATGACCAAATCAAGTTGGCGCGGCGACAGGCCCAAATGCGCCAATCGCACGTTGAGATAGGCCGCCGCATCGAATAATAACGGTTGGCCAGCTCCTAGATAGGCTAGAAAACAGGTAGTGATTCCGGTCGGGTCAAACCCGTCGCTCCCGCCAATAAACTGTAACGTGATCGTCTGCCGCACCAACGGTCGCGGCGGCGCTACCGCCAAGGGGTGGGCCACACTATTGATCACGGCGGGAAGGCGCGCAATCTCAACGCCGTGCTCAAGGAAGCAAAAATCGCTCCCGTCATACTCGATTTGCACCGGCCCTAGATCACCACCACCTGTCTCCAATGCTACAATCGACACCATATCATCAACGGTTGGCGCGCGTCCGAGCGGCGGGTAGAACGCTACCGTCTCACATTCTTGCTGCAACCATGCCCCCGGCCACTCGGCGAGTGCTGCCGGGCCGTTGATCGTTTCGCTCAGCAACGTGCGCAAACGCCGCGCCTGCGCCGCCGTCACCGTAATCAAGGTCATCCGGCGCTGCTGCCCAAAAAAGTTGGCATAGATCAAAAATTCCACACTGGCGTAGTTGATCCCGCGCCGCACAAATCCGCGCGAACTGGGCTCGCTCCCCGCCGGCGCATCTGGCGGCAAGATAACATACGCCGGGAGCGGCAAACCCTGCGCTAACAGAAATTTCAGGCTCTCCGGCGGACTGTTGACCAATACATTGCCGGCTGCTGTTGTCACAATGTAGATGTCGTTGGGGAGACAATGCACCCGATCCGTCATCAAAGGTTTCATACCGTTCTCCTGCCGGCAACCGTGCGCCATTCTGTCTACTTAAACACCACCGCCAGCCAAATTGATCCACCCACACAGCGTCACTCAATGACCATGCTATAATTGGGTATAGTATAACCTTCTATGACTGAGGAGGCTAGGTCCTATGTCCGGCCATTCGAAATGGCATACCATTCGCCGTACCAAAGGCGTGAATGATCAACGTCGCGGCCAGCTCTTTACCAAATTGGCCCGCGATATTACAATTGCTACCCGCGAAGGCGGCAGCGGTGACCCCGATATGAACTTCCGCTTGCGGCTGGCAGTGGAAAAGGCGCGCGCCAATAATATGCCGAATGAGAATATTCAGCGCGCGATCGACCGCGGCTTGGGCAAATCAAACGAAGCCGCCCTCGAAGAGATTTTCTATGAAGGGTATGGTCCCGGCGGCGTTGCCATTTTGATCGAAGCCGCGACCGATAACCGCAACCGCACCAATTCTGAGGTGCGTGCGACCTTCAACAAGAATGGCGGTAACCCCGGCGAACCCGGTTCGGTGTCGTGGATGTTTGAGCAGAAGGGTTTGATTACTGTTGACCTCAGCGCCACCAAGCGCGATCCCGATGAGCTGCAATTGATTGCGATCGACGCCGGTGCCGATGATGTCGTGGTTGATGACGAGACGCTCGAAATTTATTGCGAATGGACGCAACTCAACGCCATCCGGCAAGCGTTGCTCGATCAAGGGGTGCCGATTAGCAATGCCGAGAAGATCATGCGCGCGAAGACACTCATCCAACCCGATGAGAAGGATGCGCTGGCCGCTCTGCGCTTGATCGAGAAACTCGAAGACCTCGACGATGTGCAGAAGGTCTATTCTAACCTCGATATTACCGCCGAGTTGGTGGCTCGCTTTGACTCATAACACGCGGTCAGCAGCAGTGATCACAAACTAGGAGAATTGTGCGCGCGCTTGGGATTGATCCGGGTACCGCAACGATGGGATGGGGCATGGTCGAGATCACGGGCGGTCATCTGCGCCTGATCGAGACTGGCGCCCTCACGACCCCCGCCGGTATGCCCCAGCCCGAACGGTTGTTGCAGCTCTATAACGGGCTACGCGCTATTATCGAACGCCTCCGCCCCGATACCGCCGCCGTAGAGGAACTCTTCTTCGGTAAGAATGTCAATACGGCGCTGACCGTTGGTCAAGCACGCGGGGTGGCGTTGCTGGCGCTCGCCCAAGCTGGTATTCCGGTGTATGAATATAAGCCGCTGGCGGTGAAGCAGGCGGTGGCCGGCTACGGCGGCGCTGACAAACGTCAAATGCAAGAGATGGTACGCCTGACCCTTGGCCTGACCACCGTGCCCCGCCCGGATGATGCCGCCGATGCGCTCGCGATCGCGATTTGTCACGCTTATACCGCGCCTAATCTGCAACGGTTCGGGTTATCGTCGTGAGATGGCCGCCACCGGAACACAGCGCTTGTCTCTCGCCGATGCACGCGATCACACGCACGAGAACATTACTTGTTTAAGACTAACTTTTTGCGTCTCTTTGTGGCTATTCCCAATCACCGCTATGGCTTCTCGTCGCCGTCCCGGCGCTCCCGCCGATTTTGAAGAGATCCGTCCTAACCTTTTCCTCATCCACAACCCGGCGCTTGGCCCTGTCTTGCGCGGTGAAGGCGAGCGCGCGGGGTTTCATTTTCACCTCACCAGTTGGCGGCGCGCCGGTCTGCTTGGCCGGCTCGCTAGCCGTGGCTTCGTCACCCTGACCATTCCCGACCGGATCGCTGCCCTGCCCGCGCCGCCATCGACCCAACTTGGCCCGCTGCGCCGCCTCGCTATCAGCGCCAAGCAACTACTCAGCGTGCTCGATCTAGCCGCCCCCAACGGCTGGCGCAACCTCCCAGCTACTCCCGATGGTGCGCTCGAACTGCCAGAAGGCCAGATCGTGCGCCGGCGTCACGGGCGTGGGCCGGCTGAATATCTGCGCATCACGGCCACCGGCTGGCAGGCGCTGCCCGCCGACGAAGCCATCTTGGCTGCTTATGGCCAATTGCCTGATCCGCCAACACTGCGCCTTGCTCCAACCGCTGAAGGCTGGATACTGCCTGACCTCCCGCTACCAGAGGCGTACCGCAAAGTGCTCGACATGATCGCGCAACCCCACCCCGCCGGCTGGCTGCTGGCCGGTAAGTTGGAGCGTGAGTGGGGTGAAATGGTAGTAGCCAAATTAGGCGTGAAGGTAGGGGCGGTTCAATGAACCACCCCTGAAACAGTGAGTGACATAGGGACAGAGCAGGGCTATGAACCTATGAACCGCCCCTAGCCGCATTACGGCGCGACAAACCGGCCCTGCCACGTCTTGATCTGCGCAATCGTGTCTTGCGCGCGCAAATACGACAACCGCGGACTCCAATCCGGGTTGAGGATCGCGAAAGCGGCTTGCTCGTGGTTCGGATTCCCCTGTTCGCCCCAGAGCACGGCAAAGTTAATATTCCAGAGGAACATATTGCCGACAAACGGATAGTTCTCGTAGACTCGCAACATCGCCGCGCGGATGTATTCCGCCTGCTGCTCAGGCGTCACGTAGTTACCAAATTCATAGCCCGGCGTGTTATTCGGTGTCGCCCAACCGTACTCGGTAATCCAAATCTCCTTATCGCCCATCCCGTACTGTTCCATCCACTTGCGCACATTCTCGACGTGGCGGAAATAGTGCGTCTCGTGGTCATTCCAGCAGCGATCGGGGGCCGGTGTGCAGCCGGGGATAAAGCTTGGATTATCAGGCCAGAGGGTATCAGGCGGATTGGCTGCGCCACCCGGATGTACCGCCTGCACGTCGAAGTAGTTGCGCACTTCACCATTGTTGTAGGTGTACATCAGGCGGTAGAACTCTTGATCTGAAAGCGCAATAGCCGGATTCGTCACCCCACTCGACGACGATGCGGCTGCGAGCACGATCGCATCCGGCTTCAGCGACTTAATCCGGGTGTACGCCGCCTTCAGAATCTCAACATAGTGCCCCACATCCTCTGGCACAATCTCACCGCCATTCTCCACAGCAAGGTTCGGCTCATTCCAGATTTCGTAAGCTTGAATCTTGTCGCCATAGCGGCGCACCATCTGCTCGAGGAAATTGGCTAGGGTTGCAGGATCATCGGGCAAGCCGTTCGTTGCATTGTAGGCCGTAGGTGAACGCACGACATTCACCAACAACTTGATCCCAAACCGGTGGGCAGCGTCAACGATCCGATCTAGCTCATCCCAACCGAAGATACCCTTAACAGGGTCCTCGATATCCATCCAAACCACCTGCTGACGGAACCAGTCAAACCCAGCATTTTTCGCCAATTGCAACACGCGATCGCGGTCAGTGTAGTAAAGATGACCGACGATCCCGAATTCTAGATAATCGGGGTTAATTGGCACTGGCGTCGGTTCCACCGGCGCCGCTGTGGGTTCAGCCGCTACAGCGGTCGGCACGCTGGTTGGCGCCGCCGTTGGTACCGGGGTCGGCAGCGTTGCTGTGTCAGTTGTGGCAACGATGGCCGCAGTTGGCACATTACTCACCGGCGGGCTAGCCGGTTCACTGCCACACGCAGCCAAGATCGCCGCCACCACCATGAAAACAAGCATGAGTATCTGCCAACGCCGTGCATACAATGTATTCATAACAAACCTCAATCGATCACATAGTGACCAAGAGGACACTTCCTCTGGCTAGGACGGAACGGAGATGCGCAGCGTGCTGCACATCTCCGTCATCACTTAATCTTTCGGCATTGCCTGAATGGCAAACCAAGCCGGACGCGGACTCCAGTCGCCGTTGATCACACCAAACGACGCCTGCTCGTGCAACTCATTCCCTTGCGCCCGCCACGGCACCGCAAAGTTGAGGTTCCAGAGGAACATTGCCCCCACCCACGGTGCATATTCGCGGCGACCGATCTGGAATGCACGTACAATCCACTCGGCCTGCTGTTCAAACGAGATCGAGTTACCATACTCGTAACCGGGGGTATTGTTGCGCGTTGCCCAGCCAAACTCGGTGATCCAAATCTGCTTATCGCCTAAGCCGTTTTGCACCAGCACATTGCGAATATCTTCCACCCGCCGGAAGTAGAACTCGCGGCTGGTGCGCCACTGCGGGCCGGGGCCGGGGCGGTCGGGCCAGAGTGTGTCGGGCGGATTGTATTGACCACCGGGGTGAACTCCGATCACATCAACGTTAGCGCGGAACTTAGGATTCGCGGCCATCGACGCCATATACGACGTGTCGCTCAGTGCGATTTTCGGATTGTTGGTCTCGGTGCTGGTCGGCGCACCGCTGACCACAATCGCCATCGGATCGTTAGCCTTAATCGCCTTGTACGCCACTTCGAGCAGATCAACGTAATAGCTCGCATCGGCTACTCGACCGCCAACGCCACCATCGCGCGAACAATCGCCACCATTCTCACAGGCGCGGTTCTGCTCGTTCCAGATTTGGTAGGCCTGCACCCGCCCCTTGTAGCGTTTCGCCATTTCGCCCATAAAGTAGGCGAAATCCTTAAAGTTCTCGCGCCGCGGCATGCCGTTACTGCCATTAGCAGTGGCCCAACTCGGTGCAGCAACCACGCTGAGCAACAAATTTACCCCTTGCCGGTTCGCATCAGCTACAATATCGTCAAGTTCCGCCCAATAGATCGCACCCGATCGATCATGCAAATCCATCCAGCGCACCTGCTGGCGGATCCAATAGATACCGGCGTCGCGGCTCATCTGCAAGACACGATTGCGATCTTGCCAAGCAGTACCTTGCCCGTACAGATGAGCGTTGAAACCGTAGATAAACGGACGCGGTAGCGATTGGTCAGCCGGGCGATAGTTAAACGCCGGATTGGTGCGATGGCGCAGATCGCGATACTCATTCCCCAACAAGCCGAGCAGAATGCGGTAGCGGGGGTCAGGCTCATCGGGGTGCCACTCCATACGTTGACGCTCGAAATACTGCACCCAGTAAACTTCGCCGGTGGCCTGATTACGCTCTTGGAACTGTTCTGAGAGCGGATAGCCAAACACCTCAAGGCCGCCGTTGTTGAGCCAGAATGTACGGAATGGCGCCGGATCATTGCGCAGTGTGTGACCGGTCTGGGCAAACCATGTGCCGTCACCCGGATCGGGCACGCGCTGGAAGGGCGGCTCATTCTCGCGCCCCTGTACCAAACGGCTGCCTAGTAATCGGCCCAGAACGTAGTAGCGATTATTCTGCGTGCCAAAATTCTCGGGGTGCTCTTCAAGAATGGCACGCTCGAAATACTGTACGCGGTAGAACTTACCCGGCTCGGTAAAGCTCTCTTCGATAAACGGCTCTGAGATCGGGTAGCCGAGCACGAAGAGCGCATTGGGTGTATTCTTCCATGCCTCTAGAAACCAGTTGACCGCGCTATGCCCGGTTTCGGGAAAATAACGCGCCTGATACGGCGGATAGGTATCGGGCACGCCGCCCTGCGCTGCGCCGGGCTGCGGCCACGCCAGCAATGAAACCGCCAGTACCAGTAACCCCAGCGCAGTAAGGATCCGTCGTGTCATGCAAAATCTCCCTTACTTCATCACTCCGCGCCATTGCGGCAGGCTCGCGGTGATCAGCCTGCTTCGTTCATAGTAGCTAATCCTCACCGAAACCGAACTGAGCTTTTCCTGATACGTGACTGGCAAATCACATGCAAGCTGACACGATACTCGGTGAAGAGCCACGGCGATTATACCCGCCTGTCTGATTCAACGTCAAGCGCACAGCATCAGTTCCCAGCGTCAGCACAGTCTGCCTAGAGATGCCTCCGCCACAGCCCTTTTCTGCCGCGCAAGCGCAAATCCGCCGCCTTAGTGCAACAAAACCTATGCCCTAAACGTACAATGTCACGGCAACACGTACCGGACACCACGATCAGCAGCCCCCGCAGTGAAATGGAGATCGTATGAACACCCCATTACAGGCGCTCAGAGTCATCGCTACATACTTCATTTCGATCACGATTTGGAGCCTTTTCAACATCCATGGTTTCGCGCTTACTCTCCGGCAAGCTAGCGGGCATGTGGCGGCACAATGGCGTGCTCTCCGGCGCGGCGTTGCCTATGATGAGACCTTTGCCGTGCAATTACCGTTTCACGGACGCTGGAAGGTGTTTAACGGCGGAGTCACTCGCCAGACATCCCATTCTTGGAGCCTTATTAGCCAGCGGTATGCGTATGATTTTGTAATTGTCGATGAAGCGACCGGTTTGACCTACCGCGGCGATCCGCGCCAACCGGCCAACTACCTTGCTTTTGGGCAGCCGGTGCTAGCCGCTGCCGATGGCGTGGTCGTCGCTGTGCGCAACAACATTCGCGACGATCCCCGCGCCGGCACGGGCTGGATCGATATCACCACGCCAGATTTACGCGGCAACTACGTCGTGATCAAACATCACGAGCACGCCTATTCCCTCTACGCCCATTTGCAGCAGGGCAGTGTGTGCGTTGCTCCCGGCACACCCGTGCGCGCCGGCCAACCGATCGGCGCCTGCGGCAACTCTGGCCATTCCAGCGAACCGCACCTGCACTTTCAATTGCAAGATCGAGCCGACTTCTTCACCGCCGTCGGGCTACCGATCGCCTTTCGCCATGTGCTGCGCAGTGACCGCAACGGCACTGCTTGCCTTGCCCACGGCTTCATTCAGCGTGATCAGACCGTGGAGCCCGCTCAAGCAGACTGCCCAGTGCAGACCGTCGAAACTGTCGCCGTAGCCAAACCGACGATTGGCGAATTCTTTGGGGGAATCGTGACATTCGGGTTGGTCATACTCGGCCTCTTCGCTATCATCGCGCGCATCATTGAGGCCGTGATCTGACAGCGCCGCCTACGACTCAATCGGCGCCTGCACCCGTGTGACTTGGCGCAGGCGAGGCGACTGTTCCCACAGCCGTTCACGGTTCATCATTCGCACAAACGCATCGACCACTGCTGCATCCCATTGCGTACCACGTCCCCGCAGCAACACTTGGAGCGCTTGTTCCGGTTCCATCGCGGCACGATAGGCGCGATCGGCAGTCAGCGCCTCGAACGTATCGGCCACTGCCAAAATTCGCGCGCCGAGCGGAATTTCATCACCCCGCAGCCCCAGCGGATAGCCATTGCCATCAACCCGCTCGTGGTGAGCAGCGATGATCGGCAACACATCACGCAATCCACGGATCTGCTCGAGGATACGAACGCCAATCTGCGGATGCTGACGCATTTGGATCAACTCTGTCGCATTGAGTGGCCCTGCTTTAAGCAAGATGTTATCACGCACACCTATCTTACCAATATCGTGCAACAAACCGGCGTAACGAATGCGCTCAATCTCGGCCTCATTCAGCCCCAATTCCATTGCCAACCGCACTGCATAGCGCGTGACTTGGCGCGAATGGCCATAGGTATAAGCATCGCGGGCCTCGATGGCGCCGGCCAGCGCCGCAATCATCTGCTCGTGCTGATCTTTGAGTGCGCGATACAGGCGGGCATTGTCAAGAGCGGCGGCGATCTGCGACGCAAAGACTTCGATCAGGTGCCGTTCGGCGGCATCAAAGGGCGGTTGTTCATCAGAGCGAGCCAGATCAAGCATGCCAATCACCCGATCGCGACTGCGCAACACCACTTCGATCGAGCGTCCCTGCGATGTAGCAGGTAAGGCGACGAGGCGCCGATGAGCAGCGGACAGCGTCTGTTCATCGACCTTGACCAACGGCAGATTATTACCCGCAGTGGAACCGATGAGCACGACTAAGGTCTCATCATCGGCATCAACGAGCGACAAGCTGATATGGATTGGCGCAAACCGCCGACCTACGAACTCGACCAAGCGAGCGGTCTGCTCTTCAATATCAAGTGAGGTAGTGATCGCTTGACTAAACTGGTACATCAACACGAGATCCGACAGCCGTTCTTTCTCGTGCCGGATCCGGCGTATCTCCAGCGCAGTACGGATCGTTTTTTGCAACTGCTCGGCATCAACCGGCTTGGCGATGTAATCAAGCGCACCAAGCTTCAGCGCCTCACGCGCCGTTTCAACCGTTGCATTCGCCGTCATGACGATCACATCGGTATTGAGATAATGAGCGCGCAGATGATGGATCAAGGCAATGCCATCGACGTGAGGCATTTGCAGATCGGTCACTACCAGATCAAAAGGTTGCTGTTGCAGAATCGTGATTGCTGCCAGCCCGTGTTCGGCGACAACCACGTCATATGCACGCCGCAGGAGGAGACGGCAAAACTCGCGGATATTGGTCTCATCTTCCACAATGAGGATCCGGGGGCGGGTAATCGAAGCAGGACTTGCATAATCCGCCATACGAGAGGCTCCTCAGCTCGACAATAAGCAGGCGCAGTGCATGATCAGTTACTACCCTAAGGGTAGTATAACCATGCCAACGTTGCACCAAGACTACAGTAGCGACGTAGCTGATGACAATATTGCCATTAACATGCTGATTTGAAAGTGCCGCTGATCATCCCGTGGGCGACGCCGACGCTCACGATTCTGCTTGATTACGGCGAGCGAAGTAATTTTGCAACCGCCGCTCAAGCTCATCAAAATCGAACGGTTTGGTTAAATATTCGTTCACACCAGTGCGAAAGGCATTCTTCTCGGTGTCGGGAGTGCCGAAGGCCGTCACCATAATGACATAGACTTGCGAGCGATTCTGGCGAAGCGTGCGCACAAACTCAATCCCCCCCATACGCGGCATATTCATGTCAGTGATGATCACATCACAATCATGAACCGCCAACTTCTCAAGGGCATCAATCCCATCTTCGGCTTCGATGACATTGTAGCCGCTATTCCGCAACAAAAACCGGTACAATCGGCGCGTTGCGGCATCATCTTCAACAACCATGATCGTGGGTGGCACGGCGCACTCTCCTCGTCTGCTGGGTTCGCCCTAACTGACGTGAGCCAGATTCTCTTTCAAGATCGCGGCTGAACGCTGGAAGAGCACGACTTCTTGTTCCGACAAGGGCAAATTGAGCACCTCCTCCGCACCATCGCGACCGACAATCGTTGGCAAGCTAATCGCAATATCGGTTACGCCATACTGGCCAGTCATTAAACTGCTAATGGTCATCACCGTATGCTGATCGCGCAACACCGCTTCAGCAATCGCGAGCAAGCCCAAGCCAATGGCATAGTAGGTCGCCCGTTTACGCTTAATAATCTCATAGGCGGCATTGCGCGTCTGTTCGAGAATGGCATCGAGCGCCGCTTGATCGTACCCCTGCCCATTTGCGCCGACAAAATCAACCAGCCGGACACCGGCGATATTCGCTAGGCTCCAGAGGGCGAGTTCGCTATCACCGTGTTCACCGACGATATAGGCATGCACCGAACGTGGATCAACCCCGTAATGTTGGCCGAGCAAGTACCGGAAGCGGGCGGTATCAAGGATCGTGCCCGACCCGATCACCCGATTGGCTGCCGGGCCAGCGATCTGAGCGCCGATCGTGGTGAGAATGTCAACCGGGTTGGTGGCAACCACAATAATGCCATCATCATTGGCGGCAAGAATGGCCGGGATAATCTCGCGGAAAATGGCGGCATTGCGGCCAAGCAGGTCGAGGCGGGTTTCGCCGGGCCGCTGGTTGGCACCGGCAGCGATGACGATCAGGTCTGCGCCAGCTAGATCGGCGTATGTACCGGCGTAGATCCGCATCGGGCGAACGAAGGGCAAGCCGTGGTTAAGATCCATCGCTTCACCTTCGGCGCGGGCATGATCAATATCAACCAGCACCAACTCGTTGGCGAGGCTACGCTGCATCAATGCATATGCGAAGGACGTACCGACCATGCCCGTACCAACCACGCCCACTTTACCGGTGCGTTTTCGTAAACTCATGCAAAGCCTCCTCATTGTTTGCACCATTATCATACCATATCGTATTGGTGATCGCGTATGAGGAAACGGTTGCAGTGCATTACAATCCGGAGGAGTCTTCAATTTGTTATCTGGGGTGAGCGAAGATATGGGGAACGGCGGACAATCGTCCGCCCGTACCTCAACGGTACGCCGCTAGATCGCGTTCTTCAATCGTCGGCATATATCGTGACATTTCAACCATCTTGAAGATCTTTTGGTGATGAGGGGTTACGTTCATTGCGAAAAGCTGATACCCCGATTTGCGCGCATTCACCACAAATTTCAGCAATGCTGAAATACCGGCTGAATTGATAAACGAGACTTCACTAAAATCGAGCACGGTAATTGGACGCATCTCTTGGCATTCAGCAGCAATGGCGGCAGCCGAGATTGCGTCAACGCTCGTGGTCAGGATGTGCAGCACCACCACATCACCAAACTCTTCGCGCCGAATAATGTCGCTCATTGTTGCCGATCCTTCCGATACAGACGGAGCGTGAGCACCGTTCCTTGCTGTGATGAATCCACTTCGTAATCGTCCACCAGCGCGCTAATCAGATACATCCCGAAACCGCGCAAGTAGCCGGCCTCGAGCCGTTCATCATCAATCACATGCCGCGAGAAATCGAGCCGTTCCACCCCCCCACCTTGATCGCTGATCCGGATTTCAAGCTTATCGCCATCAATATCAAAGATCACGCCAACCAGCTTGGCCGTATCACCGCGGTTGCCGTGATCAATCGCATTATTGACCGCCTCGCTCACTGCGAGTTTCAGATCTTCGACCCGTTCGGGGCTCAGCCCGGCAGCACTACCGATTTCAGCAGCACTTGCACGCACGACTCGTTCAAAGATCGGAATTGATGGAATACGCAGCTCTACTCGTTGCATGCTTTTGCCTCTACGCACGTTGCTCGGTTCGCTTCCCAGCGTAGTGTAACGAATGACACGAACCAGAGTATTGCCATTGTTACGAGGACAGCCGCGGGGGAGCAGGAGATCGTGACCGGCTTGCCCCATTCATTGCTGACGTTTGGCGCACCAAATGATCGTACCGGCGGAGATAGGCCTTGCCTAACGAGGTATTGCCAACCTGCAAATAGCACGCACCAAGGTAATAGAGTGCTTGTGCATGGCGCGGGTTGCGACGCAAGACTTTCTCAAACAACGGGATGGCACGGGTTGGTTCGAGCAATTCTTTATAGCACAGCCCTAACATAAACTGGGTTTCGACATCGTCGGGCCATTGCTCAAGCACCTGTTGAAACTCACGCGCGGCCAGATCGTAGCGACCGCGCCGGATGTACATGTAACCTAGATCGAAGCGTAACGAATGGGCATCAGGAGCTAATTGAACGGCTTTGCGCCACGCGGCCAGCGCCCACGTATCACGCCCCAACGAATTGTAGACGAAACCAAGCAGGTAGTGAGCCTGCGCATCGGTTGGCATCAGTTGTACTGCCCGCTCGAACGCGCGCGCCGCCTGCGCGTTCATTCCCATGTCGTAGAGCAGTTTGCCCATCTGCAAGAAGAGCTGGCCGTGGTGCGGATTGAGGCGGGCGCAGGCGAAGAGAATTTCGTAGGCTTGTTTCGGCTTCTTCTGCAAACGCAAGATGGAGCTCATGCGTAATCGCGCGTCAACATAGTGGCGATGTTGCGGCGGCACCTGCTCGTATTCTTCGTAAGCTTCCTCAAACCGGCGCTGACGCGCAAGCAGGTTGCCCAGCAGATAGCGGGCAGCGTATTCTTGTGGCCGCCATTGCAAGAGGGCACGATAGATCCGCTCGGCCTCTTCTTCGTAGCCTTGTTGCTTAAGGGCTTGGCTGAGACGATAGTACCACTGCGCTACCTCTTCTTCACTGCGGTTGACCAGCGGCTCGTCGGGCACCGGCTCGGGCGAGACGAAGGTCGGCTCAACCCGTAACGCCTCGGCAAAGCAACGCTGAGCCAATTCATGCGCACCGTGACTCTGGTGCATCAAGCCCATGTAGTAGCGCGGCTCGGCGGCTTGCGGGCGAGCGTTGCAGGCGCTGCTAAAGTGAATGTACGCCCTCCCGGCGTCGTCAATCCGCTGGTAGCAGCGGCCAAGCGCAAAATGAGCTTCGTAGAGGTTGGGGTTGTGTTCGAGCGTCTCTTTAAACGCGGCAATCGCCCGATCGATCTGGCCGAGCGCGGCAAACGCTACCCCAAGGTTGTAGTGCGCTTCAGCCAATTGCGGATCGGTTTGCACTGCCTCAAGATACTCGCGCAACGCCTCTTCCCAATGATCCTGAAACGCGAGCGAATTGCCGATATAGAGGTAGATGATGGCCCGTTCCCGCTCGTAGATTTGGGCCTGCTCTTCACCATCAACATACGCGGCAATGAGCGCCGCTTTGAAATGTTCGATTGCATCGGCATAGGCCGCGCGCAGGTATGAACGCATCCCCTGACTAAACGCCGCCCCCAGCCGTGTGCCGGTCATGAAACGCTCGCTACCGCTAAAGGTGTCAAGGTCAAGGGGCATAAATTGGAGTTCGTTCGTTGATGCCATAGCTCACCTTGGCGACCAGATAGATGCTGATTTCTACTATAACATGCCCCTCGCCCTCCGTATATTGTAGAATCGTCATTTAGAAGTATACGACAGTATATAGTTTTCTTCACGATTGGCGTGGTTGGGGCAAACACGCGCACCTATCCCAACCACGCCATCCCGGCGATTAGGCAACCTCGCGGTAATCATCTAACGTCAACCGGATCTGTTGGATCAACTCGCGCGCCAGGCCACGTCCCAACGTAGCCTGTGCCGGCGCTTGTAGGCGGGGCAACAGTTCGCGCCATGCCTCGGCGTCAGCCGGAACATCACCGGCGAAGAGGGTATCCCATAACGGTTCGAGTCGATCACTGCCGACGACATCCGCGATGACACTGCGGATTTCCGCAGTGAGATCGAGCAAGCGCCGCCGCAAGATTACCATAGTCACATCATCGCTCAGCACGCCGTTTGTCCACGCCCGCACTTCATGCACGAGCGCAGCAGCCAGCGCGCGCGGTTTGCGCTGCGGTTGGGCCATGACTAACGCGGCCAGCCGCTCGAAGCCTAAGATTTGGCCATCGGCGCGCTCGGCTTCGATCAGGCCATCGGTATAGAGCAACAGGCTCTCACCGGGAGCAAGGGCGGCGCTTAACTCGGCATATTCGCTCTCATGATCCACTCCTAACGGCAACCCGCTGACTTCCAGCTCACGCAGCTCGTCAGTTACTATCAGTGGGAAGGTATGCCCGGCGTTAGCGCAACAGATCAGACCGCTCTGCGGTTCGAGCTGCAAGTAGAGCATGGTCACCATGCCATGCGGAATCTCGCTCAACACACCGCGATTGACAGCAGCCAACGTGGTCGCCGGATCAGCGTTACGGCGCGCCTCGTGCCGAAAAACGGTGCGGGCCACGGCCATGCGCAATGCGGCGGGCAAGCCCTTACCGCTGACATCACCGATCATGATGCCGTGCCGCCCATTGGCCAACGGCAAAAAGTCGTACAAATCACCGCCAAGATCGCGAGCCGGCAGCGAAATGGCCGTTACTTCCCAGCCGGGCAGATGCGGCGCCGCCTCTAACAACAAGCCCTGTTGAATATCGCGGGCCAATTGCAATTCTTGTTCGATCTCACGCGCCCGCCGCTGGGCCGCTTCATCAATGACCGGCGCTGGCATCGGCGGCGACGGTGGCGGATCGGGCGGCGCGGCGCTACGCCGTGCGGTAATCAGGCTGCGCGGGTGGTGTGCCAAGAGACTCGGCCACATCCGCCGCCGGATCACGAGTTCGGATAACACTCGACCGTTACGGGCAGCCATTTAACGCTCTCCCTCGAGCCGGTCTATCCAACGCCGGCAACTCTCGACCAGCCAATGGGCAGCCACACCTTCAAGCAGGTGATCGGGCGGTAACGCGGCCAACAATCGCTCCGCATTCCGGTATTCACGCACTGCATCCGTTATCCGTCCCGTTTGGCGGTAGCACTCGGCAAGGTGAAACGCCACCAACGGCGACTCGGTGCTCAAATAGCGCGCCCGTTCAAAATGGCGAATGGCCAACGGCAGTTGTTGCTGCCGCTCGTAAATCAACCCAAGCAAGATGTGCGCCTCAGTGACCAATGGATTCAATTCGAGGGCGCGGCGCGCTTCGGCCAGCGCCAGATCGAGATCGCCCCGATTAGCATGGGCCTGCGCCGCTAATGCCAACACTGCCGGCGCGTGGCGTCCGGCCAACGGTACGCGGGAAAACAAGTCGAGCGCCGTCTCAAGCTGTCCGCTGTCGATCAAGCGCCGGCCCTCGTTCACTACCGTCTCATCGGTAAACAATGGCGCACCTGTCACCGATTGCGTCGCGGGGCGTAAGCGCCCCGATCGAGGCGACTGGATGGGCCGTTTATCTGCCGGCACAACTGTTGCGCGTTGCCGTGGCGGATCTTTCCGGTACAGAAACGCGCCATTAACCGCAACCGGACGCAATCGGTCAAAGATATTCCACAACGTTTCGGAAAAACCGAGGCAGAGGGTGCCGCCGTCGGCCAGAATGTCATAGAAGCGCGCCATCAGGGCGCGGCAGGTATCAAGCGAGAAATAGATGGTCACATTTTGGCAAAAGAGAATGTGCGTCCCGCGTGTAGCCGGCGGGAAGGGTTCCAGCAAGTTATGCTGCACCAACGACACCAACCGGCGCACCCGTTCGTGGACAGCCAAGCCATCTCCGGCAGGAACAAAGAAGCGCGCGCGCTGCGCTGGCGTCACATTAGCAAGCGCGCGTCCACGATACACGCCGTGGCGCGCCTTGTCAAGCGCGGTGGCGCTGAGATCAGTGGCCAGAATCTCGACCGGGCGCGGCAGCGGTTCCCCTAGCGCCTCGAGCGCGGCGATCGCAATCGAATAAGGTTCTTCGCCAGTCGCACAACCGGCACTCCAGATTTTGATCGGCGCTCCCGGCGGCAAGGTGGCGTGCAAGGCGGGCAACAAGGTTTTGCGCAGCGCCTCAATATGGGGCCGATTCCGAAAGAACACTGTCTCGTGATTGAGCAACAGCTCGGACAGTTGTTGTAATTCAGCGCGGTCGGCGCTCAGCACCAGATCAGCCACGTACTGTGCCGGCGCGCGCCGCACTACCTCGGCGCGCCGTTCGATCGCGCTGCGTAACGTCATCAGCCGCGCATCGTCAAGCACCACGCCGCAGTAGCGCGCCAACACATCGCGCAAGGTACTCAGCGATTCAGGCGGCACTGTCATACGATGCTCGCAGAAGCAGAGAACCGTTCACGCAACACGGCAAGAATCTGATTGGGCGACAAAACTAGTTCCGCCGCTCCTAATTCAATCGCCGCCCGCGGCATGCCGAAGATGGTGCAACTCGCCTCATCTTGGGCGATAGTCAGCCCGCCAGCCCGCCGGATAGCGCGCATGCCCACTGCGCCATCGCGCCCCATACCGGTGAGCAAGACCCCTACCGCACTCGCGCCGTACAATTCGGCAACTGCGGTCATGGTAATATCGATCGATGGTCGTTGGATCAGCAGCGGCGACATGCTCAGCCGCACCGTCCCATCAGGTTTAATCAACATATCAGCCCGATCAGGTGCAAGCAGGGCCACGCCGGGGCGTACCGGCCTCCCCTCGGCAGCCAGTTCGATCGGAATGGCACTTGCTTCGGCAAGCCATTCGGCCATCCCGGCGCCAAACCCTTGCGCAATATGCTGCACAACCAACACTGCCGCCGGAAACTGCGCCGGCAAGCCAGCTAATAATTGGCGCACAACCTTGGGGCCTCCCGTAGAAGCGCCAATCACGATCACTGGAAATTGACCGGGAGCGAGCCGCGGCCTACGCACGTGATGCGGCGTGTCAGCAAGCGCGTTGCCGATTTCAGGCGGTGGATGACGGCGACCGCGCAGATGAGTGACCACCTTCACCCGCGCTAGCAACTTCACGCGCCGGATCAACATCCGGCGCAGATGGTCAAGCGATCCACTATCGGTTAAGCTCGGCTTCTCCATGACCTCAAGGGCGCCGGCGGCCAACGCTTCAAATGAGGTATTGGCGTCTTTCCCGCTGACCGCAGCCGATAAGACCAGAATTGGTGTCGGATGGTAAGCCATGATCTGGCGCGTCGTCTCGACGCCATCGAGCACCGGCATGCGCACATCGAGCGTGATCAGATCAGGGCGAAGTTCGGCGGTCAGCGTGATCGCTGTCTTGCCATCACCAGCTTCACCGACAACCCGAATAGCCGGATCGCTTTCCAGCATTTGGCGCAACAAGCGCCGCATCAGCGCCGAGTCATCAACGATCAGGATGCGCAGCGGGTTGGTCATGGGTATCTACTCGCCGGGTATGCCGCCGATTGGCTACGCTGCTATTCCATATCTAATACCAACCGCACCCGATTAGGCAGATTGAGGAGATCGATGTCTTTGTTCAAATAATCATCAACGCCAGCCTCAAACGCAGCCCGTTTGTCATCCGACGAGGTGAGCATAATGATGCGCAAATCGTCAAGGGCCGGATTCTCGCGAATGCGCCGGCACACCTCGTAGCCATCAATGCCGGGCATCTGTACATCGAGCACCAGTAGATCGGGCGGCTCGGCGGCAATTGCCTCGAGTGCCTCTTCACCGCTATGCGCAAGCTGAACGGTGTAGCCGTACATTTCGAGCCGCATTTTGACAATATCGGTGACGAGACGGCTATCATCGACGACCAAAATGGTTGGCATAGCTACTCCTCGTGGCCGAGCAACTGCTGAATGACTTTCAGCAAGCTGTCTTGATTAAACTGGCTCTTCACGATGTAGGCCTGCGCCCCTGCTTCAAGACCGCGACGACGATGTTCTTCAGAGGCAAGGCTGGTAATTAGTACGACCGGCAGCTCCGAGAGGGCTAACTCGCGCCGGATCCGAGTCGTGAGGGTAAATCCATCGACACGAGGCATCTCGATATCACTTACTACCAGATCGTAGGTCGTGGAACGCAGCCTGTCAAGCGCATCGGCCCCATCAATCGCCACAGTTACCTCATAGCCGGCCGATTGCAGAATACTGCGTAGCAGTTCGCGCGTCGTGAACGAGTCATCAACCACGAGTAAGCGTGCTCGCCGCGATTCATCGCGCAGTGACTGGCTGAGCACTGGCAGCGCTGCCGCGCGCCGCGCGCCGCCTTCGATGAGTTGGAGCGGATTGATCAGCAAGGCGAGACCGCCATCACCGAGTTGCACCGCGCCACTTAAGGCCGGACGGCGGGCGAAGAGCGGGCCAAGCGGTTTGACAACCGCCTCGCGCTCGTCGAGGAGATCATCCACCAACAGGGCAATGCGCCGTTGGCGCGCATTGAGTAACAGCGCCGGCGCACGCGGATGGCGCACGAGCGGCGCGTCGACGTTCATGCCCAACAGTTCGGCCAGTGACAGCAGCGCTACGGTCTGCTGTTGATAGGCAATAGTCGGTTGGCCATCGATTAACTGTACCTGATCGCGCCGCACCCACAGAATACCCCGAATCGTCGCTGCCGGCAATGCTAACATTTGGCGACCAGCCTGCACCAACAACACCCGGCTAGTGATCAACGTGAGCGGGATGGTCAGGGTGACGGTCGTGCCTTGGCCTACGATTGAATCGACCCGTACCTGCCCGCCGAGTTCGATCAGATTGGCGCGGACGATGTCCATCCCAACGCCGCGACCTGAGATCTCGGTCACGGTGCGGGCGGTCGAAAAACCCGGCTGGAAGATCACATCCAGCGCTTCTTGCGTATCAAGTTGACGTGCCCGTTCGGCGCCCAACATCCCCAGCTCCACCGCTCGCTGGCGCACCCGTTCGGGATCAATCCCACGCCCATCATCGCGGATCTGGATGCGCACCTCATTGCCAGCCGACTCGGCGCTGATCTGAATCAAACCGACGGGCGGCTTCCCGGCGGCAACCCGCTCATCCGGCGCTTCTAGCCCGTGATCCACCGCGTTCCGCACCAGATGCACCAGCGGGTCACTGATCACTTCCAGCACCTTCCGGTCGAGTTCGGTCGTCTCGCCGCGGATCTCGATCGTCGCCTGCTTGTTCGTCGCCGCTGCCAGATCACGCACAAGGCGCGGCAGGGAATTGAAGATCGTCGCAATCGGCAACAGCCGTACTGCCATGACCTCTTGCTCAAGATCTTTGACCAGCATCTGCTGGCGAGCCAGATGGCGATCGAGCCGGTCGCTCTGGCGTTGCGCAAGATCGGCCAGCGCAGCCTGCGCGTCTCGCAACGTCGCCAAACGCGCATCCAGCGCCTGACGCTGGGTGGGTGAAAACCGCAACCGGGCCAATTCCCGTTCCAGCGCCTGCACCGCGCGCTGTTGGCGCTCCACCGCCTCTTGCAACCGATACAGCTCCTGCCCAACCTCTCCTAACCACTGCTGATTAACCGCCAACTCGCCGGCCAGATTAAACAGCCGGTCGAGCCGGTCAACTCGTACCCGCACGGTCTGGCGAGCTGCACGCGGTGCCGGTTCAGCCAGCGCCGGCGGTGGTTGCGGCGCGGCTGCCGGTGGTGATGACGGCGCGGCTGCCGGCTCAGCCGGGCTAGCGGCGCCTAACGCTTGCACAATCTCAGGCACGGCAGCCAGCGCCGGGGCCGGCATCTGGGGCGCCTCAGCCACCAACTGTCCAATCAGGTCGCCACCGCGCAGCAGCAAATCAGCCAATGGTCGATCCAGCGTACACCGTTCTTGACGGATCTCACCCAACACGTGTTCAATCGCATGCGCCACCTGCGCGATCGGATCGAAACCAAGCATGCGAGCCGCCCCCTTAATCGTATGTACCGCGCGAAAGGCACGATCTAACTCGCTGCGACGCAGCGTTTCGCCAGCTTGCCCCTCGATCGCCAGCAATGCATCGTTCAAGACGCGCAGGTTATCAGCCGTCTCATCACGAAATTGGGCGTAGAAACTTGTCAGATCCATACGTTGTCAGCGATCCCGCCACTGCGCGGGACGATCATTATCAATATTCGCAATCCCGTGCAGACGGGCCGCGATAGCAGTCAGCTTTGCGGCAGACTCGGCCATCTGGCGCGCGCTGAGCGCCGACTGACGGGCCACCTCGGCAATCTCGCGCATCGTCTCGACCACCTGCTCGCTAGCGCTCTGCTGCTGCGCCGTCGCTAGTCCAATCTCAGCGGCAGCCTGCGCAGTACGCTCAGCCACCATCACGATGTTGTCCATCACTTGACCAGCGCGATGGGCCAATTCAACGCCACGCTCAACCTCTTTGCTGCCCTCTTCAGCCGCTAACACTGCGGCGCTGGTGGCTTGCCGAATCTCGGCAATCACTCCTTTCACCTCTTTTGCGGCAGCCAAAGTGCGATTAGCCAGACTCTTGACTTCAGCGGCGACAACAGCAAAGCGGCGACCGTATTCGCCGGCGCCAGCCGCCTCGATCGCTGCATTCAGCGCCAGCAGATGCGTTTCATCCGAAATATCGTCGATCAAATCGATAATCTCGCCGATCTGCTGCGAGCGCTCACCCAGACCAAGCACGCGCGCCGAAATATCCTGCACCCGCTGGCGGATGCGTTCCATCGCCTGAATACTTTGGTCAACTGCTTCTTGACCACTGCTCAGTTGCTCAAGCGTTTGCTGAGCCGCTTCCGAGACATGTTCGGCCGCTTGCGCAATTTGGCGAGCGGTGCTGCCCAACTCTTCAATTGTCGTCGAGACTTCCGAGACAGCACTGGCCTGCTCGCTGGCGCCGCCGGCCTGTTGTTGCGAATTGGCTTGCAGCTCGGCTGCCGCTGCTGCTAGCTCACTCCCCAACTCAACCTGCTGGATATTCTTCTCCATCAACGTTTCAGTATTGCGCAGCAGCTCTTCAGCGCGTGAATGCGACTCGGCCAGCGCCCGGCTCAAATCGCGGCTACTAAGCCATGCCAGCGTCCCGATCGCACTGATCGTCAGAATCAAAAAGAACGAATCAATGACTACATTATCTTCAAGAAACGGTTGCACCTGCGAAAACTGCTCAGCAAGCAGCAACCCCACATACACCAACACCCCGGCAAGGCTGACCAGCAACGTATCTCGCCCGCTACCGAGCAAGCCGGCGGTGACAATCGGCACAAACAGCACCACAACCCGCGCCCCATCAGCGCCGCCAAACAGCAAGGGCACCATCGCCGCGCCGGCCACCATCGCCAAAAAGAGCCACCGCCGGCCTAAAATAGTTTGCTGTTGCCGGACAAACCACGCTGCTACACCATACATCGCAAGGCCAACCAGTGTGACCAGACTAGCCAGCACCAAGGTGGTCAGATCAACGCGGCTCATGAACCACAAAACCATCCCAAATAGCCAAAAGACCAGCAGCACCGCAACGCTGACGATGATTAACCAGCGCAACATCACGCGATTTTCGCGTAAGGCCGAGAGTTCAGCAGACGAACCAACGGAGATTCCCGAATTCATAACGCTTCCTCAAGCATGAGCCAAACGAAGACCCAAAGCGAGATCGGCAGCCATCCGGCGCAGATCAAGGGCAATAACCGGCTGATCATCAAGCAGAGCCACCCCGTTGGCCCAAGGCAAGCGTAACCGGGCCGCTAGAAACGGCGCCAGCGGCATAATCACCGGCGTTTCAGCCAACAGATCAACCCGCGGCACCACGAATTCCACCACCCGCCGCCGCAAACCAATCGTGAGGGCATGCAACCGGCTCAATGCCGGCGGATCAGCAGGATCAAGCAGCGGCCCTAGGTGATGGCGAATAATGCGACGTCCACGCTCGTCGTGATCGGCCTGAGTGGCCAAACCAACGCTATCGACGTCGTGCTGCCGGCACACGTACCGGCGAGCAACGGTTTCGATGAGCAAGATCACGCTGCCTCCTGCACCAGCGCAAACAATGCAGCCGGATCAAGAATTGCCACCGGCTGATCATGATGGCGATAGAGGGCATGGATCACTCGTTGCGCCGGGCCGGCTACATGCACCGGTGGCGGCTCGATCTGCGATGGCTCGATCGCGATCAAATCATCCACGGCATCAACCAGCAACGCAGCGTCAATGCCGCTGTGATGCACCCAAATCAGGCGCGTGGCGCGATCGGGCGCAGCGGCGACCAGCCCCAGCAACAAGCGCAGATCAATGATCGCCAAAATCTGCCCACGCTGGTTAATCACACCGGGCAGCAGCGGCGGCGCCCCCGGCACCGGCGTCGGCAATCGCCAGCGGATAATTTCGCGCACCGACGCACTAGCCAGCGCATAGCGCTCGGCGGCGACCCGAAACAAAAGGTATGCGGTGCTGGCAACTGGTTGGGTCGGTGAGGTTTGCATACCTGATCGCTACGTTTCAGAAAAAGCGACATTACCGGCGATTATAACGTGTTTTGTGGCGGTTGACCAAATCTCTGTGCGCATGAGTTAGCTGTCGAGCGGAAAAGGGGAGATCAGTGGCGTGCGCGAGAGCAGCCGCTTTGGGTGTGAGCGCGAGTTACCAATACGTGCAGGATCAGCACTGCACAACTGCTAAAAGAACTTCACGCCTTAGCCGTTACAGAAACGTTCAGAGAGAACACCATATCCCTGCAACGCTTCTTGCGCGTGCGTCAACCACCAAGCTGCGGGCAGCAACGGGTAAAGACGCCAAGATCCTTGGAGCTGAGAAGAGAACCTTTTGCCACGAATGTATCCACTCTCAACACCCAGAAAAGACTCCTGCCCTAATTACAAGAGACGAACCGTATGCCACACGTATCTCAGAACTTCAACGGTACCTTCTCTTCCTCAAGCCACGACTCTTGCTTGGCCAACGCCTCGATAGGCTCGATAGGAAGGTCGGCTGGACGCGCATTTTCCAAGATTTGCTGATAGGGTTGAACCAGCTCCCACTGCGGGCCAACAATGTAGCCACCGCCGGATTCGGCGATAAGGCCCTGCTTCCGCATCGGTTTCAGGTAAACCTCCTCAAAGATCTCAAAGGCCACACCCTGTATGAGATTCCAATGTTCGGGATGCTCCAACAAGCGGCCATATAGCTCCTTGGCGGAGATCGGCTTTGGAGGGTCAAGCAGGTCTAGAATGGCTCGAGTCACGCGGCTGATCGCCAGCGGCATTACCGGCAGGTCCACCCAATAGCCATCTTCGGCGGTGTAGCGCACGCACTTCTCGGCGTCCTGATTCTCAGCTTGGACGTAGTAGAGCCGGGCCACGTTGCCGGAGAGCATAGCGGCCAGTTCTAGGGCAGCATTGATGACGTTGTTGCCGCCGGTCAGGTTGGCCCACATCTCCTTGCCCTGCCCACCGACGCCGGCCAACGCGGCCACCACCCGCACCACCCGCTCGTAGGTGCTGCGGATGTCGCGGCGGTCCACCTCGCACCAGAAGAGGGTGCCCTCGCGGCGACCACCGCTGATAGCCGGCCACTCGCGGCGGAGCAGCGCGTGCAGCACTTCTTTCATAGGGCCGCCCTTTACCTCTGGCCCTTTGGCGATGCGGCCGGGCGGATTGTCCACATAGTCAAAAGCCAGAACCTTGCCGTCCAATACCTCGCGCGTGGTAAAAAGGACAATGGCCTGCACATCGCCGACCTTCTCGCCCGCCTGTCGCTGGCGGGCCTCGCCGGAGCGGGCGAAGAACCGCTGGTCGTCGGCGTTCCAGCGCGTGTAACGATGCGCCAGATAGGTCAACGGCCCGATGACGGTGCCGGGCGAGCGGCCTAGGCCCATGAGATGGTAGACGCCCATACGTTACCTCCACTACATATAGGGCCGAATTTGTTCAGCAAACATGCGAAGTCGTTCAGACGTTCAAGAAGATCGTACAAACGACTGCGGTCTACAGAAATGTATTCGCGAACGAGAATATTACGCAAACCAACCATTCCCACCACCGTTTTCGCCACATCACCGCTTACTAATCCAGCTCGGCTCAATAGCTCGACACGTTCGGCGTCTGTGGCAGACGCATCCAGATTTCTCGCACTAGCGATATGGCAACTCAGATCAATGACTATCTGAATGGCTTCCAGCAGTCCATACCGCAACGCCCATTCCAAATGAGGCTCGCGCCGCACGTCCTCACGTGTGTACGTCTAGCGAAAACGCGCCAGCTCGCGCACATTCACTTCGAGGCGCAACAATCGTTCACGCATGAGTCTCTCCGGCGCCGAAGCGGCCGGCGTTCAGACGCGCTTCAAAGGCGCGTGCAACCATTGACCGCAGGAACGCCGTATCGAGATATCGCAGTATGATATGAGTCTTGCAATTTACGAACGTTTCCCGTCGGCGACAGAACAGCAACGAGCCTTCGGCGACGACGTTGTAGGCGAGGGCAGGATGGCGTTCGAGCGCAGTGTTCAAGACGAGCACATCCACTGCCCGACCGAGGCTGCACTCGAGCGCTGCCGTAAGCTGCCCGATCTCCAAGAGGTCAAGGGGCCGCGCGACAAAAATTGCAATATCCACATCGCTCCACGGTTTCGGCTTCCCCCGCGCAAAGGAACCGAACAGAAGGGCGAACTCGATGAAGTCGTGAGCGGCCAGCAGGTCGCGGGCCTTTTCAATTGCGATCATAGGCAGCCTCAAGGATTGTCGTTGATCGAATGTTCACCGTAGCGGCGCAGGTATAAGATGCCATCTTTGGCCGTACAACTGACCCGCCGACCTTGATTTACTCTGAAATGACCAATAGGCCGACCATCGCTAGTCTTCTTGCCAGTATAAATGTCATACTGAAGGCCGCCATCTTGCTTGAGCGCAGCGGTATTGCCACCATGATATTCAAGCAGATGGGCAACCTTCGCAAGGGTTTCTTGCAGCTTTACTCGCTCTTTCTGATCAGCCTGCTTAAAGTCGCGCTGGAAGGATTCGTCATAGTGCAATCGCGGAAACTGCAGAAGCGCTTTGCTCAAGAGTTCATGCCGCACGCGACTCCAGATGAGCTGACCCCAACCTGAGAGACAAGCATCGCCCTTTTCGTCAATGTCGAGCAAGCTGTCAGGAATGGTAGCCACTTGCGCGCAGGGGAAGATGTGGCCCTCGGCCATCATCGCCAGCTCCACGCGATGGTCGCGCAAGGCAGCGAAATCCACCTGAATAGGAAGCCTTGGGATGGACACGAGCTGTTCACTGCCCTCAAAGATGTACACCATCTCGTCGGCGTAGAACATTCCCATGACGCTGAGATAGCCTTGCAGGCTCTTGAATGCTGCGGTGAGGTTGAAGATCACGCGGTAGCCCTCCTCGCGGCGGCTGGGCAGAGTCTCCTCGCACCAACAGATGAGCGCTTTCATACCGTTAGAGAATGCCGCCGGCGTCGCCGTGGACAGCTTTTCAGGCACGTAGACATACACGCTCAGGTCACATTCCCTGAGAAAGTCTTCGATCACCTCGGCAGCCTTGCGGCCCAATGCGGTGTCGGTGGCGATGAGGCAGTGCGTGTCGGCCTTCCCGGCTTCTAGGTTGTTGTTGTAGATGCCATAGATACCGTTCAGCTCGGCGCTGATGCGCCGGCGCTCGGCTACGTCGCCTTGCTGAAGGCGATCCGCCGCTCGCAGCATTAACTCATCGGCAAACGCTGCCAAATCGCTGCTCAACTGCTGCGCGTTAGCCGCTTGGTTCAGTTGCTGACGCCAAGCGCCCTCCGACGGGTCGAGGATGTTCAAGAAGACCGAGATGCCTACGGTGCTAACGATGAGTCGCTTGTGAGACATAGGGACTCCTTTGGTGAGTGAAGGGTACTGTAGGCGGGTGGGCGAAGGCGTTGCCTTTGCCAATCTTACGGACGCTTTCTCTCTTTTTTCTAACTCTTACGATCAACACCCAATAGCTTCACCGATCTTACGGGCAAGTCGCTCGGCATCTGCTGGTTCTAACTTTGAGGCGTTACTATCAAAATTCAGCTCATCAATCACCTCTGTGTGTGTAGCATTG